>JAEYRD010000118.1 GCA_023435725.1 Pseudomonadota bacterium
GCGTCGACGAGCATCTGCGGCTCGCCGGTGGCATGCGGTCCGGCGCCTGGACCGTGGAGCGCATCTACGACACCTTTCCGCGGCTCGCCGAGCGCAAGGACCACGGCGGCGGCCAGCTCTCCGGCGGCGAGCAGCAGATGCTCGCAATCTCACGCGCGCTGCTCACCAATCCGCATCTGCTGATCATGGACGAGCCGACCGAGGGGCTTGCGCCTGTCATCGTCGCCCAGGTCGAGGAGATGCTGCTGCAACTCGGCGAGGACGGCGACATGTCCGTGCTCGTAATCGAGCAAAACATAGGCGTCGCGACCGCGGTGTCGCGCAATGTCGCGATCATGGTCAATGGTCGCATCAATCGCATCATCGACTCCGTGCGGCTCGCCGCCGATCGTGAGCTGCAACAGCGCCTGCTCGGCGTCGGACTGCACGCCGAGCTTGAACCCGATATCGATGCGCCAGCCGCCGGCGGCGAAGCGAAGCCGCCTGTGCAGCCCGCACGCGCCAGCGGGCCGATCCGGATCTACATCTCCAATCCCACTCCGCCGACGCGCTGGTCGCAGCCGGTCCCGATCGGGCGCATCGAAGCCGCCGCACGCACGTTGTCGACGCAGATCGCGCGTCTCGACGAGACCGCACGGCGCAAGCGCGAACCGATAACTGCGCAAACGTCGGGCCCGCCGGTGGTGCTGGTTGTCGGCACGCTCGACACCAAGGGAACAGAACTTCGCTTCATCCGCGACATCATCGCCGAAAGCGGATTGCGCACGCGGCTGGTCGACGTCTCCACCAGTGGCAAGCACGCGACTTGCGATGTCTCGGCGCAGGAGATCGCGTTGAACCATGGCCGAGGCGGTTCGGCCGTGTTCGGCCCGGACCGCGGCGCCGCGGTGACGGCGATGGCGGATGCGTTCGCCAATTGGGTGCGGCGCCAGGGCAATATCGCCGGCATGATTGCGGCAGGCGGCTCGGGCGCGGCATCGCTGGTCGCGCCCGGAATGCGCACCCTCCCCGTCGGCGTTCCAAAGCTGATCATCTCCTCGGTCGCCTCCGGCGACGTCGCGCCCTATGTCGGCCCTGCCGACATCACCATGATGTATTCGGTCACCGACGTGCAGGGGCTCAATTCGATCTCCCGCGCGGTGCTGTCGAACGGCGCCAACGCCATCGCCGGCATGGTCAAGGCACGGCTCGATCAGCACGAGGCCAAGGAGCGGGCCGCAGGCGCCGGGCTGCCTGCGGTCGGCATCACCATGTTCGGCGTCACGACACCAGCGGTGCAGAAGATCGCAGCCGATTTGCGCGGTGACTTCGAATGCCTGGTCTTCCACGCCACCGGCGTTGGCGGCCGCTCGATGGAGAAGCTCGTCGACTCCGGCCAACTCGCCGGCGTCATCGATCTTACCACGACCGAGATCTGCGACCTCCTGATGGGCGGCGTATTTCCCGCGACCGACGATCGCTTTGGCGCGATCATCCGCACCCGCGTGCCCTATATCGGCTCGGTCGGCGCGCTCGACATGGTCAATTTCGGTGCGCCCGACACCATCCCCGAGCGCTATCGCAGCCGCAAATTCCACGTCCACAATCCGCAGGTGACCTTGATGCGGACCACGGCGGACGAGAACGAGCGCATGGGCCGCTGGATCGGCGAGCGGCTCAACCAGATGGACGGGCCGGTGCGCTTCTTCCTGCCCGAGGGGGGCGTCTCCGCGCTCGATGCCCGCGGTCAGCCGTTCTGGGATCCCGAGGCCGACGCCGCCCTGTTCCGCGCGCTGGAGCGCACGGTGCGGCAGACCGGGAACCGGCAACTGATCCGCATCAACCAGAACATCAACGATCCCGAGTTCGCCTCGACCATCGTAGCTGCGTTCCGAACGCTGTTCGGCCGCACCGGGGCGCGCCGGAGACTGGCGAGGTGACCGATGGCCCGGTTTGAACGCGCAGCACTCCTGAAGCGATTTCGCGAGATGGCGAAGCGCGGCGAGCCCATCGTCGGCGGCGGCGCCGGCACCGGCCTGTCGGCCAAGTGCGAAGAAGCCGGCGGCGTCGATCTCATCGTCATCTACAATTCCGGCCGCTACCGCATGGCCGGCCGCGGCTCGCTTGCGGGTCTCATGCCCTATGGCGACGCCAACGCCATTGTGCTGGAAATGGCCGGCGAAGTTCTACCCGTCGTCAGCAGGACGCCGGTGCTCGCCGGCGTCAACGCAACCGATCCGTTCCGCGACATGGACGTGTTCCTGGACCAGCTCAAGACGCTCGGCTTCGCCGGCGTGCAGAACTTTCCGACCGTCGGCCTGATCGACGGAGTATTCCGCGCCAATCTCGAAGAGACCGGCATGTCCTATGCGCTGGAGATCGACATGATCGCCAAGGCGCGCGAGAAGGACCTGCTGACGACGCCCTACGTCTTCAGCGAGAAGGAAGCCGCCGCGATGGCGATCGCCGGCGCCGACATCATCGTCTGCCACTTAGGGCTCACCACCGGCGGCACGATCGGGGCGCAGACCGCGCTGAAACTGAAAGACTGTCCGGCACGCATCGACACCTGGGCGTCGGCCGCGCTCAGCGTCAATCCGGATATCCTCGTGCTCGCCCATGGCGGGCCGATCGCGGATCCCGCGGATGCCGATTTCATCATGAAGAACACCCGTTACTGCCACGGCTTCTACGGCGCCTCCTCGATGGAGCGGCTGCCGGTGGAGCGGGCATTGACGGACCAGGTACGCAAATTCAAGGCGATCGGCGCGCGATAACGCCTGTTAGATCGAGGGAGGGAAACATGTCAGGGATCCTGGTCGGCGAGCTCATCCTCTGGCTGATCGTCGCGATCATCGTGATCGTGGTCGGCGTCTACATCGTCAACTGGCTCTATCACCGCTCCTCCAAGGAGGTGTCGTTCGTCCGGACCGGGTTCCTCGGCGAACGCGTCGTGATCAACGGCGGCGCCTTCGTGCTGCCCTTCATCCACGCTTACACCCCAGTCAACATGAACGTGCTGCCAATGGGCATCGTGCGTTCGCGGCAGGACGCCGTGATCACCCGCGACCGCATGCGCGTCGACATCGAAGCCGACTTCTATGTCCGCGTGCAGCCGATCCGAGAGGCCGTCTCGATTGCGGCCGCCACCCTGGGACGCCGCACCATGGAGCCGGAGCAGCTCCACGCGTTGCTGGCCGGCAAGTTCATCTCCGCGATCCGGTCGGTCGCTTCCGAAATGACCATGGAGGAAATGCACGAGCGGCGCGGCGATTATGTCGCGCGGGTCAAGACCAATGCCGCCGAGGCGCTCGCCCAGAACGGCCTCGAGCTCGAGTCGGTCGCCATTACCGATCTCGACCAGACCGACCTCGAATTCTTCAACCCCTCGAACCGCTTCGACGCCGAAGGCTTGACGCGGCTGATGGAGGACATCGAGGCCAGGCGCAAGCTCCGCAACGACATCGAGCAGGACTCGATGATCAAGATCCGCACCCGCAATCTGGAAGCCGAGCGGCAGGCGCTCGACATCGAGCGCGAGAGCGAGACCGCGCGACTGGAGCAGGAACGCGACATCGAGATGCGTCGCGCGCTCCAGCGCACGGAAGTCGCCCGCGAACGTGCGCTGCGCGAGACCGAGGCCGAGCAGGCCCAGATCTCGGCGCGCGAAGCAATTGAGCGCTCCCGGATCGCCAATGAGCAGGCGATCGCGGAGGCCCGCATCGCCTCCGAGCGCGAGACCCGCCAGAAGGAGATCGAGCGCACCCGTACCATCGAGGAAAAGGAGCTACTGGCGCGCGAGGAGATCGAGAAGACCCGGATCACCAATCAGCGCTCGATCGACACCGCGCGGATTGCGTCCGAGCGCGAGGTTCGCCAGCGTGAGATCGAGCGGATGCGAACCGTCGAGGAAGCCGAGATCGCCGCACGCGAGGCGATCGAGAAGGCCCGGATCCAGCAGGACCGCGTCGTCACCGACGCCCGCATCGCCAACGAGGAGGAAACGCGGCGCCGCGAGATCGAGCGCACCCGCGCTGTCGACGAGGCCGAAATCGCTGCCCGCGAAGCCACCGAAAAGGCCCGCATCGCCCAGACGATGATTGTCAATGTCGAGCGTATCTCCTCCGACGAGCGCACCCGCGCGCTGGAAATCCAGCAGGTCCGCACCATCCAGGAGGCCGAGATCGAGGCACAGCGCGCCGTCGAGGCCGCCCGCATCGCCCGCGAGCGGACGCTCGCCGCCGAGCGGATTGCCGCCGAGCAGAATACGCGGCAGCTCGAGATCGAGCGTAACCAGACGCTCGAGGTTGCCGGCATCGCCGCGCGCGAGACCACAGAGGCCTCGCGCATCGCCCAGGAGGAGCGCGTTCGCTCGCTGGAGATCGCCCGCAACCGCGCAGTCGAGGAAGCCGACATCGCCTCCCGCGAGGCGATCGAGGCAGCCCGCATTGCCCAGGAGAAGGCCGTCGCCGCCGAACGCATCCAGGCCGAGCGCGACACACGCTCGCTGGAAATCGAGCGGACGGGAATCTTGGAGGCAGCCGAGCTGAAGCGGCGCGACGCCATCGAGCGCCAGCGCATTACGGTCGATCTCGCGCTGGAAGCCGAGCGGATTAATTCCTCCAAGAAGCGCGAGGTGCTCAACATCGAGCAGAAGAAGGCGATCGAAATCGCGGACGAAGACCGCGTCATCGCCCTCTCCGCCAAGAAGTCCGAGCGGATCGATGCCGACCGCCAGGTCCGGCAAGCCGAGATCGTCGCCCGCAAGGAGGTCGAGACCACGGACGTCTCGCGCGAGCAGGCGCTGGAAGCAGCCCGCCTCGAGCGACGCCGCGCCATCGAGCAGCTCGAAGTCGCCCGCGTCCAGTCGCTGCAGGAGGCCGAGATCGCCTCCCGCGAGGAGGTGGAGCGTGCGCGCATCGCCTCCGACCGGGGCCTCGACGAGGCCCGTATCGGCCGCGAGCGTGAGCTGCGCAAGCTCGAGGTCAACCGTGAGAAGGAGGTCGAGACGGTTCTAATGGAGAAGGCAATTGCCATTCATCAGAAGTCGCTCGAAGAGTCCGCGGCGCGGGTCGCGGCCGAAGAAGCTCGCATGCGGGCAACCGAAGCCGCCGAACGCGTGGTCACCGCGCGCGAGAGCGAGATCGCAAAGCGCCGCAAGACGGTCGAGGTGTTGCTCGCCGAGAAGCAGGCCGAGGAGACGCGTATCGCCGCCGAGGCCGAGCGTGTCCGCGCCGCCGTCGAGGCGGAAGCGCAGCGGATGCTCAACGAGGCCGAGAACGTGCTCACCGACCAGGCGCGCTACTCGCTGTTCCGCCGAAAGCTGCTCGACCGTATCGAGGGCATCGTGCGCGAAAGCGTCAAGCCCATGGAAAAGATCGAGGGAATCCGCATCCTCCAGGTCGACGGCCTCAACGGCAACGGCCATGGCGGCAATGGCGGCCGCAGCGCCACCGACGAGGTGATCGATTCGGCGCTGCGCTACCGCGTGCAGGCGCCGCTGATCGACTCCATCCTGTCCGACATCGGCGTCGAGGGCGGCAGCCTGGCAAAGATGCCGGGCCTGATCCGCGAGGCCCGCGACATGCAGGGGATCAAGGATTCCGCGCGGAAGAGCGGCGGTGGCGGCGACAAGCCGGCGGCCTCCCCGCCTGCGACCGAGGGCGGCGGTGAACCGCCGGCCGAACGCGGTCCGCGGAAGAAGAGCTGAGGTCTGACCCATGCCCCGCGTCTACGTCTCCACCGTCGTCAATGCGCGCAACGATCGCGTCTGGGCGCGGGTGCGCGATTTCAACGGCCTGCCGAACTGGCATCCTGCGATCGCCGAAAGCCGTATCGAGGGCGGCGAGCCCGCCGACAAGATCGGCTGTGTCAGGGACTTCCGCCTGCGCAACGGCGACCGCATCCGCGAGAAGCTCCTGGGCCTGTCCGACTACGACATGTTCTGCACCTACTCGATCCTGGAATCCCCGATGGGCGTCGAGAACTACGTCGCGACCTTGCGGCTGACGCCGGTTACCGATGGCGACCAGACCTTTGTGGAATGGACTGCGGAGTTCGACTGCGCGCCGGAACGGGAGACCGAGCTCGTCAGCAACATCGGCGGCGGCGTGTTCCAGGGCGGCTTTGATGCGCTGAAGCGCGTGTTCGGAGGCTGACGCTCGTGCCGCATATCGTCAAAAGCACGATTCTGGACGCGCCTACGGATACGGCGTGGTCGATGCTACGCGATTTCAACGGGCACGACCGCTGGCATCCCGCGGTTGCGACCTCATCGATCGAGCGCGCGCATGCCTCGGACAAGATCGGCTGCGTCAGGCGGTTCAAGCTGAAGGACGGCTCGGAGCTGCGCGAGCAATTGCTGGCGCTTTCCGACCTCGAACAGAGCTTCAGCTATTGCCTGCTCGATACCCCGATCCCGATGTTCAACTACGTCGCCCATGTCCGCCTGCTGCCGGTGACCGACGGCGACCGTACCTTCTGGCACTGGGAGTCGCGCTTTACGACAAGGCCCGAGGACCGGGAACGGATCACCCACATGGTCGCGGAAGATATTTATCAAGCCGGGTTCGACGCAATCCGCCGGCATCTGAAGGAGGCCGCTTAAGCCATGGCCGTGACGGTAAAGACCTTTGCAAGCGCCAGTGAGGCCGCGGGGGCGCTGTCCTCGGACCGCGGCGCGCGCTATCTCGGCGGCGGCACGCTGGTGATGCGAGCGCTGAACGAGGGCGATGTCTCGATCTCGACCGTGGTCCGCGCCAACGACCAGGCGCTGACCCGGATCGACGCATCCGGGCCCCGCATTACTCTCGGAGCCGGTGTCACCTTCGCGCGCGTCCTCGCCGAACGGGACCTCGCCTTCCTGCACGCCCCTGCCCGCTCGATCGGCGGCCCTGCGGTGCGCAACATGGGCACGGTCGGCGGCAATCTCTTCGCCCAAAATCCCTATGGTGATTTCACCGTCGCGCTGCTCGCCCTCGATGCCACCGTGGCCGTGCAAGGCGGCTTCGGCTCGCGGGACGTCCCGATTGAGGAGTTCCTGCAGGCACGCGAGCGGCAGACCGGCACACTGGTGCTGTCAGTCTCCTGCACCCGGCCGGCGAGCACCGAGGCGTTCCGCTATCGCAAGATCGCGCGCATCAAGCCGAAGGGCGGCTCGGTCATCACGCTTGCGGCGCATCTGCCGATCAGCGGCGGCCGGATTGCCGGCGCTCGCATCGCGCTGGGGTCGATGGCGCCGACGCAGATCCGAGCCCGCGCCGCCGAGCGCGCGCTCGAGGGCCGCTCGCTCGATGCCGCGACCATCGCGGCTGCGGCATCGGCAGCGACCGAAGGAACATCGCCATCCGACAACGCGCTCGGCAGCGCCTGGTATCGCCGCGAGATCGTCGGCGTGCACCTGCGGCGTCTGCTGTCCGGACAGGAATAGACCGTCATGTCCAAAATACCCCTGCAATTTCGTCACAACGGCCGCGACGTCGCGATCTTCGTCGACGGCGGCACCAATCTGCTGGTCGCGCTGCGCGAGCTGATCGGCGATATGACGCCCAAATTCGGTTGTGGCCAGGGCGGCTGCGGCACCTGCAGCGTGCTGATCGATGGCGAGCTTCACCTGTCCTGCCTGACGCTGGCCGAAACTGTCGCCGGCCGCTCCATCGAGACGCTCGACGGCATGAAGCAGGGCCCGAACCTGCATCCGCTCCAGCGCGCCTTTGCCGACAATTTTGCCGCCCAGTGCGGCTATTGCACGCCCGGCATGCTGATGGCCGCAAAAGCCCTGCTCGACCGCAACCCCTCGCCCAGCCGCGACGAGGTCATTGAGGCGATCTCCGGCAACATCTGCCGCTGCACCGGCTATGAACCGATCATCAATGCCATCCTGGCCGTCGCAGGCGGCCGGGCCAGCGCCTGAGGGACGCCACCATGCTGGAGCTGCGCAAGGATATTTTTGCCGACGAGCGCGATGACAATCTGAAGGAGATCGGCAAGGGCACCCAGCGCCAGGACATGCTCGGGCATGTCACGGGCACGTCGAGCTACTTCAACGACCACAAGCTTCAGGGCATGCTCCATCTGAAGGTCGTGCGCTCGACGCAGGCCCATGCACGGCTGCGCCGTATCGACACTACGGAGGCCGAGCGCTCCGCCGGCGTGCGCCGGATCATTCGCGGTGCCGACGTGCCGCGCAACCTCAACACGCTTCTCAGCCTGATCAATTTCGGCAAGGACGACGAACCGTCACTGGCGGTCGACAAGGTTCGCTACAAGGGCGAGCCGATCGTCGCCATCGTCGCCGACAGCGAGCGCGAAGCGTTCGAGGCGGCCGCAAAAGTCAGGATCGACTACGAGCCGCTGCCGGCCGTGTTCGACGTCGAGGACGCGCTCGAGCCTGGCGCGCCCGTGGTCAACGAGACCTACCCCAAGAACACTTTCACCTATCACGACGTCTACGACCACCAGAAGCTGCGCTTCGGCGACGCCGATGCGGCGCTGGCCACAGCCGATCACGTGCTCGAGCAGCGCTACCAGATGTCGCCGATTGAGCACGCACCGACCGAGACCAACGGTGCGATCGCTGCGCCCGACACCAACGGCCGCTATGTCGTCTACACCTCGACGCAGGCGCTTTTCTTCTCTGTCGACACCTGCGCAAAGATTCTGGACGTGCCTTCCAACACCTTCCACTTCATCGGCGGCACGGTCGGCGGCGGCTTTGGCGGCAAGGTCGACACGCTGACCGAGCCGCTTGCAATCCTCGGCGCGATGCTGACTGGGCGTCCCGTCCGCTACGTATTCGGGCGCGAGGAGGAAATGCAGTACGGCCCGCCGCGCGGCGCCGAGCGCATCTACATCAAGGACGGCGTGATGCGCGACGGCCGCGTCGTCGCGCGAAAGATCCGGGCTTATTTTGACAGCGGCGCCTATACAAGGCTGTCCAGCTACGCCGCCGTGAAATGTGCCGCGCATCTGCCGGGCCCCTACACCATCCCGAACGTCTATGGCGACGTCTATTGCGTCTTCACCAACCGCACGCCGGCCACCGCCATGCGCGGCTTCGGCGTCACCGCGATGGACTTTGCCATCGAGTGCCAAATGGACAAGCTGGCGCACCTCGTGGGCATGGACCCGATGGAGTTCCGGATCCTCAACGCCTATCGCGACGGCGACATGAAGGCGCACCGGCGCGAGGCCAAGAACACGGCGCTGATCGAATGCGTCCAGGTCGCAGCCGAGAAGGCGAAATGGCCGATCCGTGAGGAGTTCAAGCGGGCATCCTCGCGCAAGGACGGCGGCGGCAGCCGCGCCGTGATCCCGCCGACGCCGACGGATTCGCGCGCGCGGCCAGCAGTACCGACCCAGCAGCGCACCACCTACGATCGGCTTCCGCCCGCCGTCACCCGCGAACCGCCGCGTGAGCCACCGCCAGCTGCACCGCCGCCGCCCTCGCCGCGGCCAACCGCGCCATCGCACGGCGCGACCCGCTTCTCCTCCGTCTTCGGCACCAGGAGGCGCTAGATGACCAGGCATCGCGGACGCGGCATCGCGTCGATCAACTACCCCATCGGCATGAATCTCGGCGGAGACCCCAGCCAGGCGCTGGTGCATTCCAACCCGAGCGGCAAGTTCACCGTGGCACTGTCGTCCATCGACCTCGGCCAGGGCATGAAGTCGGTCACGCGGCAGATCTGCGCGGAGACGCTGGGCGTACCGGTCGAGGACGTCTATGTCGACACTGCGGATTCCGACACCGGCCCGCACTGCATGGGCTCGTTCGCCTCGCGCGGCACCCATCGCGTCGGCAATGCGGTGATGGCGGCGGCCCGCGAAGCGCGCGGCGTCATGATGGAGGCGGCAGCCGAGGAGCTGGAGGTCAACGCCGCTGACCTCGAGACCGATGGGCGCGGCAACATCCACGTCAAGGGCGCCCCGCACCGCTCGATCTCGACCAAGGACGTCGCGATCGCCGCGCAGTTCAGGCAGGGCAAGACGATCTCCGGCCGCGGCATCTTTCTGGTGCCGCTCTCGGATGTCGACCCGGAGACCGGCGAGATGTCGCCCGCGACCTGCTACGCCCATGCCTGCATGGTCGCCGAGGTCGAAGTCGATGACGAGACCGGCGAGGTCGCGATGGTGCGGATGGACTCGGCCTACGAGCTCGGCCGCGCGCTCAATCCGCGCCTGGTCGAGCAGCAGCTCGTCGGCGGCGCCTGGATGGGCGTCAGCCACGCGCTGTATGAGACCCCCGAGCCGTACTATCCCGACCCCATTCACGGCCCGCGCGACTTCGTCGAATACCTGATGCCCGGCCCCGGCGACATCTGCCCGCACGATATCGCCGTGCTGGAACGCCCCGCCCCTGACGGCCCTTTCGGCGCCAAGGGCCCCGGTGAAATGTGCGCGAACCCGGTGCTGCCGGCCGTCGCCAATGCGATCTTCAACGCGGTCGGCGTGCGCATCGACGATTTACCGATTACCCCGGAAAAGGTGCTGCGCGCGATCAAGGCCCAAGGCGGCGCGCGGCCGCAGCCGCGGCGCTAAAGGTCTTCGTCCATGGCGGTCCGCAGCAACATCGTCGGCATCGATAGCCCGGAGGCGCTGGAGAGAGCGCTTCGCGCGGCCTATTACCTTGCCGACGAGGGCCTTGCGACCGCTGCCTATCTCGGCCTCGCGCTCGGCAAGCCGCTGCTGCTGGAGGGCGCACCGGGGGTCGGGAAGACGGAAGCGGCAAAGGCCATCGCCGCCGTGCTCGGTCGCCGGCTGATCCGCCTGCAATGCTACGAGGGCATCGACGCCTCTGCTGCGCTCTACGAGTGGAACTATCCGCGCCAGATGCTCGCGATCCGCCAGGCCGGCGACGAGAGCATCGACATTTATGGCGAGACCTTCCTGATCGAGCGGCCGATGCTGGCGGCGCTGCGCGCACCGGACTCGACCGTGCTGCTGATCGACGAAATCGACCGCGCCGACCAGGAATTCGAGGCCTTCCTGCTCGAATTCCTCTCCGACTTCCAGATCTCGATCCCCGAGCGCGGCACGGTGCGCGCCGCCGAACGCCCCGTCGTCGTGCTCACCTCGAACCGCACGCGCGACCTGCACGAGGCCCTGCGCCGCCGCTGCGTCTATCACTGGATCGACTATCCCACGGAAGAGCGCGAAGCGCGGATCGTGATGCTGCGGGCCTCGAGCGTTGCGGAGGCAACCGCGCGAGCTGTCGTCGCGGCCGTCGGCAGGCTTCGGCGCGAGCCGCTCAGCAAGGCGCCCGGCATCGCCGAGGCCGTCGATTGGGCCGAGGCCGCAACCTTGTTGCACAAGGGCGGCGCGCGCTGGCCAGACGCCTTCAGGCGCTCGATCGGCGTGGCGTTGAAAGATGAGGAGGACCTTCACTTCATCTCCCCCCGGCTCGACGCGATGCTCGCGGAGGCAACTGCATGAGCGCCGAGCCGCAGCTTCCGCGCGCCGCCCGCGTGTTCGTCTCCTTCGTCGCACTGCTGCGCGCCAACGGCTTTGCCGTCGCGCCGGAGCAGACCACCGCGTTCCTCACCGCGATCGAGCTGCTCGGCCCGCGCGATATCAGGGATATCAAGCAGGCGGCGCTAGCCACCCTCGCCCCGCTCCCCGAGCGCCGCGCAACCTTCGACCGCCTGTTCGATCTGCATTTCCGCGGCAGCGAGGCCATCGCGCACACCGACGACGGCGAGGACGACGAGACCGTCCGGCTCCAGGAAGAAGGCCGCGGCGACGAGGAGCCGCTGCTCTCGGACGAGGCCAACGAATCTGGCCTGACTGCGACGCGTAGCGAAGCTCTGGTCGAACGCCGCTTCGCGCAGCTCTCCACAACCGATGCGCTCCGACGCCTGGCGCGCGAAGCGCCAAAGCGCCTGCCGAGACGGCGCGGTCACCGCCGCATGCGCGCCCGCCGCGGTCCCTTCGCCGATCTTCGCCGCACCTTGCGCGACAGCGTCCGCAGCGACGGCGAGATCTTGCGGCTCGGCCACATGAAGCTGCGCCAGCGCCCGCGAAAGTTCCTGCTGCTGATCGACGTCTCTGGTTCGATGAAGAGCCGCACCGAGGAGAACGTGAAGCTCGCCCATGCGCTGGTGCAGGCCGCGCCCAATGTCGAGGTCTTCACCTTCGGCACCCGGCTCACCCGTATCACCCGCGCGATGCGGCTGAAGCGTCGCGAGCAGGCGCTCAACGCGGCCGCTCATCTCGTCAGCGACTGGGACGGCGGCACCCGTATCGGCGACGCGCTGCAGGCGTTCCTCGCGGTGCCCCGCTTTGGCGGCTATGCGCGCGGGGCGGCCGTGGTCGTGGTTTCGGACGGCCTGGAGCGGGGCGAGCCTGATGCGCTACGCGACGCGGTGGCAAGACTGTCGCGGCGGGCCTGGCGCGTGAGCTGGCTGACGCCGCTCACGACGGGCCCCGGCTTTCGTCCGCAGACCGAAGCCCTCATTGAGATCGCACGCCATGTCGACGACCTCGTCGATGGCGGATCGAGCGCGTCGATCGTCGCGCATGTACTGGCACTGGGACGAAGGAGAGTTGCGTGACCGAGATTGTCGACGGGCATCATCATATCTGGCGGCAGGCCGACCTGCCCTGGCTGATCGGTCCCATGCAGCCCCGCATCTTTGGACCCTACGAGCCGATCCGGCGCGATTATCCAATCCAGGAATATCTCGACGACCTCAAGGACACCGGCGTTACCCGTTCGGTCTATGTCCAGACCAACTGGGCCAACGACCGTTTCGAGGACGAGGCAGACTGGGTCCAGAACACTGCCGACGAGCACGGCTGGCCGCACGCGATCGTCGCTTATGCCAACTTTGCCGTGGAGGACGTGCGCCCGCAGCTCGACCGCCTCAAGCGCTATCCGCTGGTGCGCGGCGTGCGGATGCAGCTGCATTGGCATGAGAGCCCGCTCTACCGCTTCGCGGCCCGCCCCGACCTCTGCATCGATCCCATGGTCCGCCGCAACGTTGCGCACCTCGCCGACTACGGCTGGAGCTTTGATCTGCAGGTCTTCACGCCGCAGATGCCGGACGCGGCGCAGCTCGTCGAATCCTGCCCTGCGGTAACCTTCATCCTTCAACATGCCGGCATGCTTGAAGATCCCTCGCCTTCGGGACGCGCGGCCTGGCGCGCCGGGATGTCCCGCCTCGCGGCCTGTCCGAATGTGGTCTCAAAGCTGTCCGGGCTCGGCACCTTCATCCATCGCAACGATCCCGCGCATATCGCCGCCGTGGTCGTTGACACCGTCGCGATCTTCGGCGCCGAGCGCTGCCTGTTCGGCTCCAACTTTCCGATCGAGAAACTGTGGACCAGTTACCGCGAGCTCGTCGACGCGTTTCGCGCGGCGACTACGCCGCTGAGCAGCGAGCAACAGGACGCGATTTTCAGAGGCACCGCGACACGCGTCTATCGGCTTTGACGGACAAGAAACAGATGAGGGAGGGAAACGAATGGCGCTGGAGATCAAGATCCTGGATTACGGCGATATCGAGCTGGAATCGAGTTTTCTGGTTCTCGGCCGTGACTGCGGCCGCACCCGCCGCGTCCTCACGCTCGGCTTTTTGATCCTCGGCGGCAAATATCCGGTCGTGGTCGATACCGGCTACCGCTCCAACCAGATCATGGAAACGCTGGGCATGCGCGGGTTGCAGTACCACGAGAACATGATCGAGAACCAGCTCGCCCGCCACGGCGTGCGCATGGGCGACGTCCGCTTCGTCTGTCACACCCACCTGCACATCGACCACGCCGGCAAGGACGATCTGTTCCCGATGAACACGACGGTGGTCCTCAACCGCAAGGAGCTCGAATACTCCGTTTCAGGCCTGATGCATCCGCAGTATCCGGCGCCCGACATCAAGCACCTGATCGACCGCCTGCACACCAAGAGCGCGTTGCGATTCCTCGACCTCGAGATCACCGGCCCGATCGAGCTGATGCCCGGCGTGTATTGCGATGCCGCCAACGCCCACACCGAAGGGTCGATGAACATCATCGTCGAGACCGCCGACGGCATCGCCACCATCTGCGGCGACGTGATCTACGACTTCAACGACCAGATCGTCACGCCCTTCAACGAGATCCATGACTGGGAGCCGCGCACCACAGGCAATCACGGCACCAGCAAGCGCGCGGAAAAGGCCGCGATCAAGAAGCTGCTCAGCAACTCGCGCTATCTGCTGCCGGTGCACGACCGTCCCGCCAGGATCGAAGGCGGCAATGTTGTCGGCCGGTTGCATGATCAGGTCCCCGGCCCGATCGTGCAATCCCTGCCCGCGCGGAACTGGTTCCCAGCCTGAGATGATCTCGAGGAACGACCGATGACGCACGTCACCTTGCGCTCCGAATTCGAGACCCTGATCGATCCTTATGCGCCAGTCGCGCAGGTCGGCACAGGTTTTGACTTCACGGAAGGACCGATCTGGCATCCGGTCGATCATTACCTTCTGTTCTCGGACATGCCTGGCGACGTGCGCCGACGCTGGGACGCGCGGCGCGGCGTCGCCGAGGTCAAGCGTCCCGCGAACAAATGCAACGGCATGACTTATGACGCCGATCTCAACCTGATCGTCTGCGAGCACGCGACATCGTCTCTGGTCCGCGAACGGCCGGACGGGCGGCGCGAAGTGCTGGCCTCGCACTTTGGGGGCCAGGAGCTCAACAGCCCCAACGACGTCTGCGTGCACTCCTCAGGCGCGATCTATTTCTCGGATCCCTGGTATGGCCGCATGCCGGTCTATGGCGTCGAACGGCCGCGCCAGCTCGGCTTCCAGGGCGTCTATCGCGTCGTGCCCGGCGGCGAGCCTCAGCTCGTGGTCGACCGCAATCTGTTCGACCAGCCGAACGGCCTGTGCTTCTCGCCGGACGAGCGCCTGCTCTACGTCAACGACACGGTGCAGGCGCTGATCCGCGTCTTTGATGCCAATGCCGACGGCACGCTGTCGAATGCGCGCGTGTTCGCAAGCGGCATTCGCTCCGAGCTCGAGCCGGGCGTGCCCGACGGCATGAAGTGCGACCAGCACGGCAATGTCTGGGTCACCGCGCCCGGCGGCGTCTGGGTCTACTCGCCGCGCGGCGAGCTGCTCGGAAAAGTTCGCGTGCCCGAACTCGTCGCCAACCTCGCCTGGGGCGGGCCGGACTTCCGCACGCTCTATTTGACCTCGACGCATTCGGTCTACGCCATCCCGACCAAGGCCGGGCCGCGCCACGAGCCCTATATGAGCGGCAAGCGCGGCATCGGCGCCGCAAGCGCCGGCCCCGCGGCCCCAGCTCCGATCATCGCCGACGGCGAGATGCGGCTCGATCCGCAGCGTTGCGCCATGATCATCCAGGATCTTCAGAATGACGTCATCATGGACGGCGGCGCATTCGCGGAGTCCGGTGCGCCAGGCCACGCGAAGCAGCAACATGTCGTCGAGAATGTCCGGCGTCTTGCGGAGGCTGCGCGGGCCCGCGGGGTTGCGATCATCCATGTCTGGTTCGTGGTCGAGCCCGGCGCACCCGGCGTGACGCTGAACGCGCCATTGTTCGAGGGTCTCGTCGACAGCAAGGCGATGGTCCGTGGAAGCTGGGGTGCTGCGCCGGTCGCCGGCCTCGAGCCGCGGCCCGGCGATTTCGTCGTCGAGAAGATGCGGATGAGCGCCTGGGAAGGCACGCGGCTGGAAACGATTCTGAAGGCAACCGGCCGCGACATGATCATCAATACCGGCGCGTGGACCAATATGTCCGTCGAGCACACCGCGCGCACCGGCGCCGACAAGGGCTACTTCATGATCGTGCCGGAGGACTGCTGCTCGACCATGAACGCCGACTGGCACTCTGCCTCGATCAATTTTGCCATGCAGAACGTCGCAATCGTCACGCGGGCAGACGCCGTCATCAGAGCGCTGGGATGAGCGGTGGCAAAGCTCTTGCACTTGTCCTGTTCGCCCCGCGCCGATTCCGAATCGAGTGCCGGCGCTCGTGTCTTCCTTGACGGATTTCGCCAGGCCCGGCCGGATTGGGACGTCGACGTAGTGGATGTCTGGCGCGAGCGGCTGCCGGAATTCGTCGGCCCCATCGTCGAGGCCAAATATGCACGCCTGAAAGCGCAAGCCTTCAACGACGCCCAGCGCGACAGCTTTGCCGAGGCCGAGCGAATGGCGCTCCGCTTTTCACTGGCCGATCGCGTGCTGATCTCGACCCCGATGTGGAATTTCGGCATCCCCTACAAGCTGAAGCAGTGGTTCGACATCGTCATCCAGCCCGGGCTGACGTTCCGCTTCGACCCAACGCAGGGCTATCTTCCGCTGCTGAAGGACCGGCCGACCATCGTCATTCTCGCCTCGGGCGGCGACTTTACCACCGGCATGAACCGCGGCCGCATCGACATGGCGACGCCCTATTTGCGCGAGGCGCTCCGCTTCATCGGCGTCAGCGATGTCAGATTCGTTCCGATCGGACCGACGGCAGGTCCATCCGAGCCGATCCGCGCCGCCCGCGAGACCGCACACCGCCGCCTCGCCGAGATGGCGAAGCGGTTTTGAGCGGTGCTCTGAATCGCGATGGCGCGGATTCCTAGGAAAAGGGCGTCTGCTTTAACCGGTTCCGGAGAACCTTGCGGTCCAGCTTGCCTACCGCGGTCTTTGGGATGTCCTGTGTGAAGACGATCCGATGTGGCTTCTTGTAGGAAGCGATTTTCGAACTTGCGAAAGCGATGAGCTCCGACTCCTTTACGGCTTGGCCCGGCCGCAGAATGACGAATGCCGTGACTGCTTCGACCCATTTTTCGTCGGGCGCGCCGACAACGGCACATTCAAGCACGGCGGGATGCGCCAATAACGCGTCCTCGACCTCCCGAGGATAAACGTTGTATCCGCCCGAGATGATCATGTCTGACGTGCGGTCGCGGAGATGCAAGAAACCTCTTTCGTCGAAGACACCAACGTCTCTGGTGTGAACCCAGCCATCTTCGCGGAACGTCTCCGACGTCAATGAAGGTGCGTTGAAATATCCAGCCACGGTCATTGGGCCGCGGACGACGATTTCGCCGGGCTCGCCGGGCCGTACATCCCTGCCCTGTTCATCGACCAGGCGGATTTCGGCATCCAGCGCGGGACGGCCGCAGGCGCCAAGCAGATCCCCGTGATGATCTTCGGGTCGCAGCACCGCAAGGCACAGGGGCGCTTCAGTCTGACCGTAATACTGCCAGAAACGACCCTGCCCAAACTTGGCGATCGCGCGATTGATGACCGAGCGAGGCATCGGGGAAGCGCCGTAGATGATCCGCTCGATAGATGAAAGATTCCGGTTCTCGATATCAGGAGATTCGAGCAACATCTGCAGCATCGTTGGGACGAGATTGACTGCAGTAACACGGTGCCGTTCGATTGCTTCCAAAAATGCGGCGGGTGCAAAGCCGGGGAGAACGACCGTTTTTGCGCCTCGTAGCCAGAATGGAAGAACGAAGGTGCCGCTGGCATGGATCATTGAGGCGGCGTGAAGCATCGAATCTGTCGGCAGGACCGGAAACAAATTCAGGAGAACGTTTCTACAGATTCCTGCGTATGACGCCTGCGTGTGTTGCGCCGCCTTTAGAACGCCCGTAGTGCCGGACGTATAGAGCGTCAGAACGATGTCATGTGGTTCAATGGCGGTTTGCGGAGCTTCGGTTGGCTGCTGTTCGGCGATCGAGAGAAAGTCTCCCCCCTTTGCGATTTCGGTACCGAGTCCAAAGCAGCGCAAGTCCGGGAGAGCTGCCCTGATTTCAGTTGCTCTTTCAACGAGATCAGGACCGAATATCAAGACCGAGCATTGCGAATCCTGGAGCATCCGTACGTGCTCTTGAGCGGACAGGCGCGAATTCAACGGCACACGGTTGACGCCCGCCTTCACGCAACCGAAATCGAGCGGGATGCTCAGGAGGCTGTTGTTGACGAGTAGAGCTACGCGTGTGCGCGGGCTCACACCTAACGATGCGAACGCTTGCGCGAATTGGTTGGCGCGTGCGTTCACTTCAGCGAATGTCTGCTGTTCATCACCAAAAACGACAGCAATGCGGTCGGCATTCTGACGCGCACCGCGTTCAATGAGCTCGAGATAAGTTGCTCCGCTGTGAGACATGCTCAGTCCTTTACTCGCCGAACTGGCCATGGCGGCCCGCCCCGTTTTCAAACCGTTTGGCGCCCGCCTTACCTTCAATCGCCACGATCGGCGCCCCCCAGCGGCCCTCCTGGCGTATTGCATCGGCCAACGAAAGGTCCCACTGCATGTACGCCGAGCGGCGATCGGCTTTCATGCATTCCTGTGGAAATGAGGCGATCTCACGCGCCAGCTGCTCCGCGGCAGGCCGAGACTGCCCGTTCGGCACCACCCGGTTGGCTAACCCCATGGCGAGAGCTTCCTGCGCCCCTACGGGACGGCCCGTCAGGATCATGTCAAGTGCGCGGCCAATCCCGATGATACGCGGCAATCTCACCGTTCCCCCGTCGATCAGAGGCACTCCCCACCGGCGGCAGAACACGCCGAAGGTCGCGCCTTCCTCCGCCACGCGCATGTCCGCAAGGAGCGATAGTTCAAGCCCTCCAGCGACAGCGTAACCTGCCACTGCTGCAATCAGCGGCTTTGACAGGTTCATACGTGACGGCCCCATTGGGCCATCCCCTCCGCCGTCTATGTCCAATTCGTGTGTGCGAACGGGATCATTTACGGCCGTCAAGTCGGCTCCCGCGCAGAACACTCCGTGCTCCCCCCAGAGGACGGCGACCTTTTGACTATCGTCCGCCTCAAATTCTCGAAAGGCTTTTCGAAGCTCAGAGGCCATCGGACCATCGACCGCGTTCCTGCGACCTGGCCGATCCATGATGATCGTGGTGATGGCGCCTTCCCGCTCGATCCGGACCGCGCTTCGTCCCTGCATTTCAGCTCCATTTCATATTTTGTCCATTTGGACGTAACGATGTAATATTGCGTTGTGACTGTCAAGTGCGGCATATCTTCCACATGACATCGAAAATGCCGAGCGCCGCCATCCTGGTCCTTGATATGCTTGCCGCCACGTCCCATCGGCGGAGGTCGGCACAGGAGTTGTGCCGCGCAGGGGCGATCATGGGATACAGCGACGCCACGATACGGGTGGCGCTTACGCGCCTGGCTCAGCAGGAGAAAATCGAGAAGCATGAGCGCGCCTCATATTCTCTCAACACCCAAGGCAATCGCCTGCAGCTCGAAATTGAAAACTGGCGCGAGCGCGTTGCGTGGATAGTTCCCTGGCGTGGGGATTGGATCATTGTCCACGATGGCACGACGGACCGCTCGGACAAGACCAGTCTGCGCAGACATCAGCGCGCGTTGTTGTTGCGGGGTCTCCAGAAGTGGAAGCAAGGTCTTTATCTTCGGCCGAACAATCTGGCGGGAGGGGCCGCATCGTTGCGTGTCCAACTGAGCGAGCTCGGCCTCGCCAAGGGCGCCGAATTGTTCGTCGCCGGAGACTTCTGCCAGCAACAAACGGCTGAGATTCTGGGACTATGGAACATCCCTGTCTTGCGACGGAGCTACGAGAGGCTTCTGGCGCGCGCAAAGGACGGTCAGCGGCGCTTGCTGGAGCTACGTCCCGAAGCCGCGGCTCGCGAATCTCTCTTGGTTGGCCGCGAGCTTATTGGTAGCGTCATGCGTGACCCGCTCTTGCCTTCCGAAATCTTGAAGGGCCCGCAGCTTCGGGAGCTTGCGCAGGCGATTGCAGACTATCAGAACGCGAGCAAGAGAATTTGGGACCATCTCCTGAACGATCAATAGCTTTGGCGGTGGTGCGCATTAGCGCAGCGGCAGCAGCTCAAGCTGGCTTTGAGCCTTCTTGACGGCCGCATCGAACCAGCTCTGGCTTGGCGCTTCCTTGGCGAAACATTTTGTATATGCGTCCATCGCCTGGTCTTCACGGGCCATGTCGCCCCGCGGGTCCCTCTTGTTGACCGGCCTGGCCATCATCTGCTTCCACACACGCTCGCAGGCAGGAATATCTGCGGTCTTTACGGCATCGCTTGTGGCGAGGAAGTAGGCCGTCTCGCCCTGGACCACGACAACGTCGATCTCATGCGGCGGCCCCTTCAGATCGCCATTGCCGCGTACGCCGAGCACGGCGACGGCGGCATTCGCACCTGCGGGCTTGGTGATCGGCAGCTCGGCATATTTGGCGAAGGCGGCGTCCTGAATCGCGTAATAATAGAAGCGGTCCGACTTGAACGCGGCTGCGGTCTCCTGGGGCATGCCATCCTCGCGGTGCTCGGCAAGCCAGTGCTTGAGCAACGCGGTCGTGGTCACCACGGCTTGCGTCTTGTCGCCCTCGGAGGCGAAACCGAGCCCGTCGAGATGGCCGAAACCGATGTCGCCCTTGAAGAGCGTGTCGACGTTCGACTTGCCCTCTGCCGGCAGTCCCTTGATCGTGACCGGCCCCACCAGGGCATGCAGCACGCCCGCCAGCTCGTTGAGCGCCGCATCGTGCTGCTTGATGGTCTCGTCGTTCTCGGCGGCTTTGGAGAATTTCGCGATGTAGCGGTCGCGCAGATCGAAATAGTGCTGCTCGGCAGGCGCCGCATGGGCGCACGTGCCGAAGAGGAGCAGGCAGAGCAAGGCAAGCGATCTCATTGCGATTTTCCGCCAACTGGGAGCGATCTCCAGTCTTTGTGCCGGTGCCGGGCTGGAAGGTTCATCCGCGAGAGCCGCGCGGAGCCCTACTCGGCCGGCGTCAGCTGCCGGCTCAGCCGTAATGCAGTGGTCTCACGCACGCGGATGCGCGCGCGGCGCTTGCAGGGAGACGAAACTCGGCGCGCGCAGCACGATCACTTCGAGTCCCGGCATCGGCACGATCAGCCTCGATGCCGGGATTTGACCGCGCGTGAAAGTTACGTCTTGCCTGCGTGACAGCAGGATCCGGCGCTGGCGCTCTTCTCGCCCGCAAGCACGCTGCGGCTATTGCGGTCCGGCGGGATGTCACCAGCTGCGTTCGCCGCGAAGAAGCCCGTTGGCTTCAGCATGAAGCCGGCATATTCGACCGGCATGATCGGAAAGTCCTCGGGCTTGCAGACATGGGTGTGGCCAAAGGAGTGCCACACCACGATGTCGGCATTCTCGATGTTACGGTTCTGCGCAGCGTAACGCGGCAGGCCGTCGCCGCCCGCATGGACGTTGGGATAGTCGCCACTGGCATATTTCTCGTCTCTATCGAACGCCGTGACCCAGACGTGCTTCGTGGCGAACCCGCCGCGCTTGCGAACGTAGCTGCCCTCCTGCGCCAGCATCAGTGGGCTCGGATTGACCACGAGCTTGTAGGCCGGCGCGCCGCCAACAGAGTTGGTCTCGTTGGGATTGCTGATCTTCCAGAACCGGCCGGTCTCGCCATTGGCGACGGCCGCAGCATCGCGTTCGCGCGACAAGACGCGCGTGGTGGTGTCGAACACGTTGCCGTGGGGATTGTCGTGGCCCCAGGGCCGCGGCACGAAATCGTGCTCGGTGACGGTGTTGCCTCCGCCGTCGAGATCCATATGCAGGCGTACGTTGAAGAAGTGCTGGTGCGTCGGCCCGCCCAGATTGTCATCGACCATGCCGCCCCATTTGTATTTTTGGCCGGGCTGTACGGCGGCGGTCTGGATGATGCCGGTGAGCTTGGTCTCCAACTGGATCGTGCCGTCCTGGTACAGATACCAGTAGAAGCCATAGTCGTAATTGCCGACGGTCGCGAAGAACGAGATGACAAGCCGCCGGGATCTGCGGACCTCGAACAGGCCGTTGCGGAATTCGTAGTGTTTCCAGGCAATTCCATAATCTTCTTCATGCATGCAGATGGCGTTCTGCATGACGAAGGGCGCGCCCTTGTTGTCGGCGGCCGGCACGTCGAAATAATGGATGTTGCCGAGGCAGTCGCAGCCGAGCTCGAGCGCGTTCGCAAGCATGCCGAGGCCATATTCGCCGGCGTCGAAGGCCGATTTCCAGAAATGGTTGGCGGTTGGATCGGCGTAAGGCACTACCATCTCGGTGACGCTGGCGCGATGGATCAGCGAGCGCTTGCGCATCCCGTCCTGATAGCTCAGCTGATGCAGCACCAAGCCTTCGCGCGGCGTGAAGCCGACGCGAAAACTCCATTTCTGCCAGTCGACCTTCCAGCCGTCGACCTTGAAACTCGCGCCCTCGGGCTGCTCGATATGCAGCGGCTTGATGTCGGTGCGCGGGTTCGTGACTTCATGCGCGCCGTAGTTCCGCTTCTTGCGCGGGATTGGCACGATCGGATCTGCGTCCGTGAGATCAATGATCTTGCCGCCGATCAGGTCGACGACGGCGACCACGCCCTCGATCGGGTGGGCGTAGCCGTTGTCCTGGAGATGCTCACGGAAAAAGCTGACGGCGCGCACGATGCGCGCCCCGCGCTCGTACTCGAAATCGAAGAAGCCCGAGGAGAACGGATCGACCTGGACCAGCTCGATGTCCTTGTCGGTGAGGCCGCGGCGATGCATCGCCGCGCGCCAGCCAGGATCGGCCTTCACCACGGCCTCGCACTTGAAGAATTCTTCCAGCATCACCGGCGGCTGCCCGTAGGGCGCCTCGCGGTTTGGCACGATCTTTCGCGATACGATTTGGTTGCGGCCGAGATCGACGACATGCTCAATCGCCTCGCCCGTCGTCACGTCGAGCGTCAGCGCGAAGGCGCGGCGCGGCAGCCCTGCCCCATCAGCAGCCAGCTCCTGCTTGGTCGGCTCTTCCAACCGTACCGTCGGGAAGCGGCAGTTTTCCGGCGAGGTCGCGGCCGCACGCACCAGGGTGCAGGCGGCCGTAATCTCCTCAGCCGTCAGTGGATCGAGCGGGTGCGGTGTCGCCGTCTGCGTCGGCGATTTGGCTTTGACGGTGTCGAGCATGATGAGGTCCTGGCGTCAGCGCGGAGCGAGATGGGCGGTGATGGCGCGGAAGGCGGCAAGCCAGCGAAGGTCGAGCGGCACGTCCATCGCCTTCGGCTGGGTCGCGAGCTTGACGATGACGGTGTCGGTGGCTGCATCGACATAGAGCCACTGGCCGTGGATGCCGATAGCGGCGAGGTCGTTGCGCGACGGATCGATCGTGTACCATTTGCTGCGGTAGCGGGCGCCCGGGAAGATGTCGGCGAGATCGCCGTCGGCCCACGCCGTGGGATCGCCATTCTCGTGAATGTCGTCGATCCACCAGCCCGGCACCACCTGCCGTCCCTCGACCACACCGCGGCAGCGGATCATCTCGCCGAAGCGCAGGAGATCGCGCGCGGTGACCGAGAGACCTCCTGCGACGCGGCCCATGCCGTGGCTGTCGAGCGTGAGGGAGCCGTCTTCCTCGGCGCCCATCGGCTGCCAGAGACATTCGGAGAGGATGCGCGGGTATGGCATGCCGCAGGCGCGCTCATAGACCCAGCCGAGGACTTCCGTGTTCGTCGAGACGTAGTGGAACACCTTGCCGTGCGGCTTGCCGGTCCCGCGCAGCGTCGTGAGATAGGCGCGCTGGTGGCCGGGCTCGACGCCCGGCGGCGGCACGTCCCAGCCCGAAGAGAAGCGGTAGCGCGCGACGTCGCCGGCGGGGTCCTCGTAGTCCTCCTCGAAGTTGATCGCGACCGCCATGTCGAGGACGTTGCGGACGGTGCAGGTGCCGTAAACCGAGGGCTCGAGCTCAGGCACGTAGCGCACCACCCTCGCCTCCGGATCGAGCAGCCTGCGCGCGGCCAGCACCCCACCAAGCGTGCCGGCGATCGACTTGCTGATCGAGCAGATCAGGTGCGGCGTGGTCAAGCTCATGCCGTCGCCGTACCATTCGTGGATCAGCGTGCCCTTGTGCATGACGAGGAGCGCATCGGCGAAGGTCTCGCGCAGCGTGGCCTCGATCGTCGTCGGCTCGCCGTCGGGAGTGGTGAAGCCAAGCCTTGTCAGCTCGCGCGGCGCGCTTGGCATTGGCGTCGGATGGACCGAGCGGCGCACTTCCGCGGTCGGCAGCACCTCGCGGGTGTGGGTGAAGCCCCAGCGGATAGCGGGAAAAGTACGCCAGTTGGCGCGGGTCACCCGGGCCTCGGGCGCGGCCGGGCTGCCGCGCATGATCTCGGTCGGTCGCATTTCGATCCTCCGCAAGGCTATCCCGACTGCGATGTCGGACCTGTACGGGAGCAAGCCTGCACCCCGGCGTCGCCGGACGTTATCGAGATCCGGCAATATTTTGCTGGACACGGCCGCAGGTCGTGCCAGTCTGGCGTGGTTCTTGCTAGCTGCTCGGCTTATAGATTCTGACGTGCTGTCATGGCCTTAAGCGCAACTCTTCCGACTTTGAATTCGCCAGCAAGCCTGTTCCAGGCGACCAGCACGGACGTCGATGAGCACTGCGCCGCGCTCGGCCGCTGGCGGCTCAGCTACGACCAGATCAGCGCCGGTGCCTTCGAGGGCAGTTTCACGCAGCTCTCGCTGCCGCGGCTCGAAGTGTTCCGCGAGATCACCAGCCAGCAGGTGCGCCAATACGGCCAGCTGGGTGCCGGCAGTTTTGGCATCGGCCTGCCCTGGCACGGTGAAGGCGAGGTCAATTGCAGCGGCGCCAGCGCTGCAGGAGCCAAGGTCATCGCCTGCATCGATGCCGAGGTCGACATGTGCACGCCGAAGGCGTTTGAGTTTCGTGGCGTCGTCACCAGTGCGGCGCTGATCGAGGAGCTGGCCGCCAGCCTCGACATCGAGCTGCCGCGTAGCGTCTGGCACCAGTTGCGCGTGATCGAAATGGCGGAGGCGCCCGTTGCCCGGCTGCGCGCCCATCTTGCCGTCATCCATGAGACCATCGCCGCTGCGCCCGAGCGGATTGACGATCCGGCCGCCCGGCAGGCGCTGGAAGACGCCCTCCTCGTCGAGATCATGGACATGCTGCCGACGGCGCGCCCGAGCGATCCCGGCCGCAGCTCCGCCGCACGCAAGCGCACCGTCGACCGCGCCCGCGAGCTGATGCACGGGAGCGGCGATCGCGCGCTGTCGCTGCTGGAGGTCTGCAAGGCGGTCGGCGCCAGCCCGCGCAAGCTCGGCTATTGCTTCCAGGAGGTCGTGGGCACGAGCCCGATGCACTACTGGCGCGCGATGCGCCTGAATGGCGTGCGGCGCGATCTGAAACGCGCCGGCGATAGCGAGGCATCCGTCTACGACGTCGCCGTGCAGCACGGCTTCTGGCACTTCAGCCAGTTCTCGCTCGACTACAAGCGCCACTTCTCCGAGCTGCCCTCGGAGACGCTGCGGCGCGCCAGGTTAGCTGCCTGACGCGCCTGTCTTGCGCTCACCAGGTCGGCAGATAGGTGCCCTTGAAGCGCGTCTCCAGAAACGCCTTCACCGGATCGGAGTGATAGACCTCGATCAGCTGCTTCACCCACGGCTTGTCCTTGTCCTCCTCGCGGACGGCGAGGATGTTGACCCAGGGACCGTCGGCGTCTTCGCGGGCGATCGCATCGACAGCCGGATTGAGTCCGGCCTGGACGGCGTAATTATTGTTGATCGAGACGACGTCGACGTCCTGGAGCGACCGCGGAAGCTGGGCGGCATCGAGTTCGACGAAGCGGAGCTTCTTCGGGTTGTCGGTGATGTCGGCGACGGTCGAGGCGACGTTGTTCGGATCTTTCAGCTTGATCACGCCGTGCAGCGCCAGGATCATCAGGCCGCGCGCGCCGTTGGAGGGATCGTTGGCGATGGCCACGCGGGCGCCCTCCGGCAGGTCGGCGAGCTTCTTGTACTTCAGCGAATAGACGCCCTGCGGCGAGCCGATCGTGTTCGCGACCTTGACGATCTTCCAGCCGGTCTTGGAAATCTGGTTCTTCAGGTAGGGCTCGTGCTGGAACGAGTTCGCCTCCAGATCCTTCAGCGCCAGCGCCTGGTTCGGGATCACGTAGTCGGTGAACTCGACCACCTTGATGTCGACGCCGCGCTCGGCGCCGACCTTCTTCACGACCTCCATGATCTCGGCATGGGGGCCTGCGGTCACGCCGACGCGGATTGTGTCGGCCTCGGCCGTGTTGGCAAGCAGGAAGGCTGCAGCCGCAAGGGTTGCCAGAAAACGCATCAATCTCTCCAATGTCAGAAAATCCGTGTCAGCGATTACGCAGCCGGCGGTTGACCCGGCGCGCGAGATAGTCGCCTGCGCTCTGAACGAGCTGCACCAGCGCGATCAGCACGACAACGACGGCCAGCATCATCTCGGGCATGAAACGCTGGTAGCCGTAGCGGATGCCGAGATCGCCGAGACCCCCGCCGCCGACGGCGCCGACCATGGCGGAGTAGCCGAGCAGGCTGACCACCGCGAGCGTCAGGGCCAGCAGGAGGCCGGGCAGCGCCTCGGGGATCAGGACCTTGAACACGATCTGGATCGGCGAGGCCCCGAACGAGGACGCGGTTTCGATCAGGCCGCCATCCACCTCGCGGATCGCAGCTTCGACGAGGCGCGCGATGAACGGCGTCGATGCGATCGTCAGCGGCACGATCGCTGCCGTCGAACCGATCGACGTACCGGCGACGAGGCGCGTGAACGGGATGATGGCAACGACCAGGATGATGAAGGGCGTGGAACGGGTGGCGTTGACGATGATGCCGAGCACGCCGTTGATGGCGGGGGCCGCGAACAGCTCCCCCTTCCGGCTGGTTGCGAGGAAGACGCCGAGCGGCAGGCCGAAGGCAGTGCCGAGCAGCGCCGCGATGCCGACCATGTAAAGGCTCTCGCCGGTGGCCTGGATGATCAGGTTGATGAGTTCAGGCGACATAGCCGAGACGCTCCGCCGAGAATTGATATTGAGAGAGCCAGGCGAGCGTCCGCGCGGCCGCGTCCTCGCTGCCGGGAATGCCGAGAGTGAGGGAGCCCACATGCTGGCCGCCGATCTCGTCGATGCGCGCCGACATCAGCGATACGTCGAGGCCGAGCTCGCGTGCAAGCCGCGCCACCAGCGTGTCGCCGGCCCCTGCCCCGCGCACCTGGACGCGAACGACTGCAAGGCCGCCCGCGACCGGTTCCGGCACGATCCGGCTCGCCAGTGAGACCGGCAGGCTGTCGCCGATCACCTCGGCGAGGAACGACTGCGTGATGGGATGCTTCGGGTGGGTGAAGATGTCGGCGACATGGCCGCTTTCGACGACATGGCCGGCGTCGAGCACCACGACTTCCTTCGCAAGCTGGCGCACCACCGACATTTCGTGGGTGATCAGCACGATAGTCACCCCAAGCTCGCGATTGATGTTCGCGAGCAGGTCGAGGATCGCGCGCGTGGTCTGTGGATCGAGCGCAGACGTCGCCTCGTCCGACAGCAGCACGCTCGGACGCGTCGCCAACGCCCGGGCGATGCCGACGCGCTGCTTCTGGCCGCCGGAGAGTTCTGAAGGATAGCGGTCGTGCTTGTCGGCGATGCCGACCAGCGCGAGCAGCTCAGTGACGCGGGCCTTGATGTCGGCCTTGGTCCAGCCGGCGATCTCGAGCGGCAACGCGATGTTATCGGCCGCGGTGCGCGATGACAGCAGATTGAAGTGCTGGAAGATCATACCGATCGAGCGCTGCGCCAGCCGCAGTTCGTGGCCGGCCAGCGCCGAGATGTCTCTGTTATCGACGATCACGCGTCCGGAGGTCGGCTTCTCCAGCCCGTTGATGAGCCGGACGAGGCTCGATTTGCCGGCGCCGGAGCGGCCGATCACGCCGGTGATGGAGCCGCGCGGAATTGCGAAGTCGATCTTTTGCAGCGCGTTGACGCCGGGCTTGCCGCGATAGGCCGGATAGGTCTTCGAGATGCCTTCGAAGCGGACCATCGCGTCCGCATCAGTCGCAGCAGGTGAAATCGCTTCAAGCGTTTCGACCGGCTGTCCGATCGCGAGCGATTGGTGGGCGTTCATGGAGGCGGCCTTCATGCACAATAGTTCGCTTGCCGCATGCCCTCAGGGCGTACGGCAGGTCGCATCGAGCGACGGGAAGAGGAACAGCGGCTGAGAGCGCCCGGGTGAAGCGCGCTGCACTGCAGCACGCACCATCGCCCTTTCAGGTCTTTCTTGCAATTTCAGATATTTGCGGGGAGTTGGACGAAGATTTCCGAAACTCGCCCCGGGGAAGAAAATTCGTCTTCCGGGGGTATCAGCCTCCGGTCGGGCTCATCGAAGCTGCAGCCAGGGCAGCACGATCAACAGGAGTCCTGCGAAATAGAGCAGCCCGAAGATCAGGCCGAAGCCCCAGAACTGGCCCTTCCCGATATAGCCGCTGCCGAAATACATCGGCGCGGGGCCCGTCGCGTAAGGTGAAATGACGCCCATCAGGCCGAGCGAATACATGCAGAGCATGGCGAGCGTCGTGACCGGCAGGCCGGCGATGCCCGATCCGACCGCGAGCACCACCGGCAGTACGGCGGCCGCGTGCGAGGTGATGCTCGAGAAGAAATAGTGGATCCAGAAGAACAGTGCGACCAGCAGGATCATCGCGGTCGACGGCGACAGCCCCGCGAGCGGCTTGGCGTATTCGGTCGCGAACCATTTGATGAAGCCGATCTCATTGAGGCCCGAGGCGAGGGTCAACAGCGAGGTGAAATAGAAGAACACCTCCCAGGCGCTCTTCTCGCTGACGATGTCGGCAAACTCGATCACGCCGGTTACCAGCATCAGCGAGATCACGATGAAGACGACAGTGGTGGCGTTGACGAAGTTCGAGCCGAGAACCGGCACGTGGATGTCCGGGCTCGAGCCCGCGATCCACAGGAACATCGCGAGCAGGATCAGCGCCAGCATGATCCACTCGTTGCGCGACATCGGGCCCATCGCGCTGAGTTCCTTCGCCGCCCATTCGGAGATTTCCGGGCTTCGCTTCACCTCCGGCCGGCACACGAGATAGCTGAGCAAGGGCACCAGCAGCATCAGGAGAATGCCGAGCGGTGCAAAGCCCATGAACCACTGCGCCCAGCTCACCTCGACCCCGACCGTCTTCTTGGCGATCGCCAGCGCCGCCGCATTGGGCGCGAGCGCCGTGAAGAACAGCGAGCTGGTCACGGCCGTGGCCGCAAACGCCGTCCACATCACGTACGTGCCGATCTTTCCGGCAGTCGGTCCCGGCTCGGAGCCGTAGATGCGCGGGATGTTGCTGATGATGGGGTAAACGATGCCGCCGCTGCGCGCGGTGTTGGACGGCGTCGCCGGCGCGAGCAGGAAGTCCGACATCGCGACCGCATAGCCAAGGCCAAGCGTGTTGCGGCCGAGCCGCTGCACCAGCACCAGCGCGATGCGCCGGCCAAGCTGGCTCTTGCGATAGCCGATCGAGAACACGAAGGCGCCGACGATCAGCCAGACCGTGCTCTCGGCGAAGCCCGCCAGCATCCAGCGCAGCGACTTGTTCGGATCGGCATCGATATAGCCGCCGACGCCGGCGACCGTGAGCCCGATCAGGCCGACCGCGCCGACCGGCATCGATTCCAGAATGAGGCCGGTGATGACCGCCGCGAACACGGCAAAATAATGCCACTGATTGACATTGAGCCCAGCCGGCACTGGCCACAGATAGATCACCAGCCACACCACGAGCGGGGCGATCAGCTTCCAGCGAAACCCTTTCGCTTCAGGCGCCTGCGAACCAGCGGTCATGAGCCCTCGCCCTCGATGTCCATCGCAATTGGCCGGCCCGTTGGCCGAGCCGCATCGGCTTTCTCGTGCGGCGTATACGGACTGTCCGCGGCGCGATCAATGGCCTGCCCCTCGTTCTACCGTCCCCTGAACCGCGGCTTGCGGCGACCGAGAAATGCCTCGACGCCCTCCTTGTGGTCCTCGCTGAGGCTCGCAAGCGCGAACTGGTCGACGTCCATGTGGCTGGCGAGATCGTCCAGCGCATGCGCGAGCCGGTTGACGGTGAGCTTGGTCATGGCGACCGAGAGCGGCGGCTGCGCGGCCACCTTGCGGGCGAGCTCCATCGCGGCATCGAAGGCTTTGCCGGGATCGACGACCTGCTCGACCAGGCCCCATTCGTAGGCTTCATCCGCACTGATGCGCTGATCGGCCAGGATCACCGCCTGCTTGGTGCGGGCCGGCCCGATCAGGTGCAGCATGCGCGGGATGCTCTGCCAGCTCATGTTCATGCCGAGCCCGATCTCGGGCACGCGCAAATGTGCATCGCTGCCCATGACGCGAAAGTCGAGCGCGACCGCCAGCGCCACGCCGCCGCCGACGCAGAAGCCTTCGATCGCCGCGATCGTGACCTGCTCCATCTCCTGCCAGGCATGGGTGAGACGCGGGCCGAGCTTGAGGTGCCGCCGCAGTGTGCCGAGGTCCATGTCCTTGCGCGAACGCCCTTCGGCATCCTTGAGGTCGAAGCCGGCACTGAACGCGTCTCCGCTGCCCGTGAGCACCACGACGGAGGTCGCTGCATCGTCCTCGAAGCTGCGCGCGGCCGCTGTGAGCTGTCGCAGCGCCTCCGGCGAGAGTGCATTGATGCCGTCGCCACGGTCGAATCGCACCACCGCAATCCGTCCCTCCGGCCCGAGGCCTTTCTCGATTTTAACGTAGCCCGTCACCTGTTTCTCCCGGTCTGCTTCGCGGCGATGCTAGCTTACATCCGGCCTCACGAATATGGGACCCGGTTGCGCCCCAGCGCATACTCGACAGGCAGGGACCATTGCGCCTATCTTTCGCGCCATGAGCCACGATCACGACCACCATCATCACCACGATCACGATCATTCGGAGCTGTCCGAGACCGAGCTGCGGGTACGCGCGCTCGAGACGATCCTGACCGAAAAAGGCTATGTCGAGCCGGCCGCGCTCGATGCCATCATCCAGGCCTATGAGACCAAGATCGGCCCTCATAACGGCGCCCGCGTCGTCGCCAAGGCCTGGACCGATCCGGCCTTCAGGAAAGCACTGCTGGAGGACGGCAGCAAGGCGATCGGCACGCTCGGCCACGTCAGCCGCGTCGGCGACCATCTCGTCGTGGTCGAGAACACGCCGCAGCGTCACAACATGGTCGTGTGCACGCTGTGCTCCTGCTACCCTTGGGAAATGCTCGGCCTCCCGCCGGTCTGGTACAAGGCCGCGCCTTACCGCTCCCGTGCTGTGAAGGACCCACGCGGCGTGCTCGCCGATTTCGACGTCACGCTGCCGAAGGACATGGAAATCCGGGTGTGGGACTCCACCGCCGAGACGCGCTTTCTGGTGCTGCCGATGCGGCCCGAAGGCACCGAAGGCTGGAGCGAGGAGCAGCTCGCCGAGCTCGTGACCCGCGACTCCATGATCGGCACCGGATTTCCGAGGAAGCCGGGAGCGCCGTCATGAACGGCGTACACGACATGGGCGGCATGGACGGGTTCGGCAAGGTCGAGCCAGAGCCGAACGAGCCGATGTTCCATGCGGACTGGGAAGCGCGCGTTCTTGCGATGGTGCGCGCCATGGGAGCCGCCGGCGCCTACAACATCGACACCTCGCGCTTCTACCGGGAGACGCTCCCTCCGCACGTCTATCTGTCGAGCTCCTACTACAAGAAATGGTTCCTCGGACTCGAGGAGATGCTGATCGAGAAAGGCTACCTCACGAGGGAGGAGGTCGCCGCTGGCCACGCGGTTCAGCCGGCGAAGGCGCTCAAGCACGGCAAGTTCGATCTCGACGACGTCGAGCGTGTGATGGTGCGCGGCAAGTTCGCCCGCCCCGCCCCGGCGCCCGCCAAGTTCAAAATCGGTGACCGCGTGCGCGCGAAGAACATTCATCCGGCGACGCACACACGGTTGCCGCGCTATGTGCGCGGCCATGTCGGCGTTGTCGAGCTGAACCACGCCTGCCACGTGTTTCCGGATTCGGCGGCGATGGAGCTCGGCGAGAATCCGCAATGGCTCTACACGGTGGTGTTCGAAGGCAGCGACCTCTGGGGCCCGGACGGCGATCCAACCTCGAAGGTCTCGATCGACGCGTTCGAGCCCTATCTGGACCCGGCGTGATGAGCAGCACAGCAGCGGCGACCGCCACGGCGGCCATCCCGAGCATCCCGCGCGATGACGATGGCCCGGTGTTCCGCGCGCCCTGGGAGGCGCATGCCTTCGCCATGGCGCTGACCCTGCACGGGCGCGGCGTGTTCACCTGGCCGGAATGGGCCGCAGCGCTCGCCGACGAGATCAAGCGTGCGCAGGCTGCCGGCGACCCCGATACGGGCGAGACCTACTATCTACACTGGCTCGCCACGCTGGAGGGACTGGTGGCGCGCAAGGGCGTCGCATCGACGGAGACACTGCACCGCTACCGCGACGCCTGGGATCACGCGGCGGATCGCACCCCGCACGGCAAGCCGATCGAGCTCAGGCCGGAGGATTTTCGGTAATCCTCCGTCATTGCGAGCGTAGCGAAGGCAATCCAGAGTCTTTCCGCAGAGGCAGTCTGGATTGCTTCGTCGCTGCGCTCCTCGCAATGCCGGCGGAGCAAGCCGCGCTATCCGCGTGCCACAAACTCCCGCCACCCCTTCGCCCGTAAACTGCACGCCGGGCATTCCCCGCACCCATAGCCCCAGTCATGCTGCGCGCCGCGTTCACCGAGATAGCAGGTGTGCGACTGCTCGCGGATGAGGTCGACCAGTTCCTCGCCGCCGAGGTCATGCGCGAGTTGCCAGGTCGCGGCCTTGTCGATCCACATCAGAGGGGTATGCAGCTCGAACTTCCTGGCCATGCCGAGCGACAGCGCGGCCTGCATGGCGCGGATGGTCTCGTCGCGGCAATCGGGATAGCCGGAATAGTCGGTCTCGCACATGCCGCCGACGATGTGGGTGATGCCGCGCCGGTAGGCCAGCGCTGCGGCAAAGGTCAGGAACACCAAATTGCGGCCCGGCACGAAGGTGTTCGGCAGGCCGTCTGCCCCCATCGCGATCGCGACATCGCGCGTCAATGCTGTTTCGGACACGGCAGCCAACGTCGGGATCGACAGCGTGTGGCTCTCGCCGAGCCTGCTAGCCCAGTCCGCGCGGAGGCCCTTGATGCCGTCGAACAAGCGGTCGCGGCAGGCAAGCTCGATGGCGTGGCGCTGGCCGTACTCAAAACCCAGGGTCTCCACGTGTGCGAAGCGGCTCAGGGCCCAGGCAAGGCAGGTGGTGGAATCCTGGCCGCCGGAGAACAGCACCAGCGCGGTTTCGGATGAAAATGCGTCGCTCATGGCCCGCGCTTTAGCACTGCAGGACGGACCCGCCAATCGGTGGAAATCGGCCCGTTCCACCGCGTCCCGCTGGGAACGGCGGGCCGCTTTTGGCATAAGGCTTGAGAGCCAGGAGACGCCCCCGCAATGACCCCTTCCCGCGACATTTCCCGCCTGATCGAGATCATGGCTGCCCTGCGAGCGCCGGAAGGCGGCTGCCCCTGGGACCTCGAGCAGGATTTCGCGACGATCGCGCCCTACACGATCGAGGAAGCCTATGAGGTGGTCGACGCGATCAGCCGCGGCGATCTCGACGATCTTCGCGAGGAGCTTGGCGACCTGCTGCTGCAGGTCGTGTACCACGCCCAGATGGCCGAGGAGCAGAACGCTTTTGCGTTTGGTGACGTCGTCGAGGCCATCACCCGCAAGATGATCCGCCGGCATCCCCATGTCTTCGCCGACAAGGACGGCAATCTCGCCTCCTCCCACGTCAAGGAAGTCTGGGACCGCATCAAGGCCGAGGAGAAAGCCGAGCGCGCCGCGCGCCGCCCACCGGAGGAAACGAACTCACACAGATCTCTGCTGTCGGGCGTCAAGGCCGGCCAGCCGGCGCTGACACGCGCCATGGAACTCCAGCGCAAGGCCTCCACGGTCGGCTTCGATTGGAACGACCCGCGCGCGGTGCTGGCAAAAATCCGCGAGGAAGCCGACGAGATCGAGGCCGCGCTCGACCGCAACGACAAGCAGGAACTGGCGGAAGAGACCGGCGACCTGATGTTCGCGCTGGTCAACCTCGCACGCCATGTCGATGCCGATCCGGAAACCGCACTGCGCGCGACGAATGCAAAGTTCGAGCGGCGCTTTGCCTATATCGAGCGGGCACTCGCCGCAAAGGGACGTTCGCTGGAGGACGCATCGCTGGAAGAGATGGACGCGTTGTGGAACGAGGCGAAGACCGCTAGCTGCTAGAGTAGGATGCGAAGTGGACATCAGGCAGGACGATCCCAGGGCGCCCTATGTCGCCGACTTGTTGGCACATCACCTGGAGGAGCTGCGCAGCGTGATGGGCGAGCATGCGCAAGCACTGGACGCGAGTGGTCTTTCGGCTTCGACCGTGACGTTCTGGACGGTCTGGCAGGGCGATGTGCTGGCTGGATTTGGTGCCCTGAAGCAACTGGACGAGACGCATGGCGAAGTGAAATCGATGCGCGCTTCGCCCACGGCGCGGCGCACCGGGGTCGGACGAGCAATTCTGCACCACATCATCGCGGAAAGCCGAAAGCGCGGATATTCGCGTCTCAGCCTGGAGACTGGTACCACGCCACTGCACGCTGCGGCCGTCTCACTCTACCGCACCGTCGGCTTCGTACCCTGTGAGCCGTTCGGCGACTATCGGGACAGCCCGCACAACCAGTTCATGAGCCTCGACCTGTCCGATTGATCTCTTAGCCTGCGGATTGGTCGCGAGCCCCGAAGGCCTTGAATCACGCCACGCGCGGCACGGCATCGAAGCGGTTCACCACGATGTCCCGCTTGGTCTCATCGACCCGCACGGTCATATCGAAGCGGCCGTCGTGAAGCTCTTTTGCCAGCACCTCGGAATTGCGGTGCAGCCAGCTGATGCCGGCGCCGTCGGCGGCGTCGATGGAGAGATCGAGCGTGGTGCGCTTTGCAGCAAGCCGTTGCTCGATCGCGGCAAGCAGGGCGTCGATGCCCTCGCCTGACACCGCCGAGACCAGCATCGCCGGATGATCTTCCGGCCGGCGCGCGGCGATGTTGAGCAGCTCTTCGCGCTGCTCGGCGTCGAAGCGGTCGATCTTGTTCCAGACCTCGATGATGCGGCCTGAGTCATCGGGGTTGATACCGAGCTGGCGCAGCACGGCGTCGACGTCGCTTTGCTGCGCCTCTGCATCCTCGTGCGATATGTCGCGGACGTGCAGGATGACGTCGGCTTCCAGCACCTCTTCCAGCGTGGCGCGAAAGGCGGCGACGAGCTGCGTCGGCAGATTCGAGATGAAGCCGACTGTGTCCGACAGCATCGCCTTGCCGCCATGCGGCAAAGTGAGCGCGCGCAGGGTCGGATCGAGGGTGGCGAACAGCTTGTCGGCGGCCTGCACGTCGGCGCGCGTCAGGCGGTTGAACAGCGTCGACTTGCCGGCATTGGTGTAGCCGACGAGTGCGACCACGCGATACGGCACGCGCTGGCGTCCGGCGCGATGCAGCCGCCGCGTCGCCTGAACCTTCTTCAGTTCGCTCTCGAGTTTTGAGATGCGCTCCTGAATCAGACGGCGGTCGGCTTCGATCTGCGTCTCGCCGGGACCGCCCATGAATCCGAAACCGCCGCGCTGGCGTTCGAGATGGGTCCACGAACGCACCAGGCGCGAGCGCTGGTAGTTGAGATGCGCGAGCTCGACCTGGAGCGAGCCTTCCCTGGTCTTGGCGCGGCGGCCGAAGATTTCCAGGATCAGGCCGGTGCGATCGAGCACCTTGGCATGTAGCTCCTTCTCGAGATTGCGCTGCTGAATCGGCGCCAGCGCGCAATCCATCACCACAAGTTCGACGTCGAGGCTTTTGGCCAGCGCAGCGATCTCCTCGACCTTGCCCTTGCCGATGTAAGTGGCAGGGCGGATCTGGCTGATCGGTGCGATGATGGCGTCCGCAATGACGAGATCGATCGCACGCGCGAGGCCTGCGGCTTCGTCGAGCCGGGCCTCGGCGTCGCGTTGGGCATGAACTTCCGATTGCGCGTCGGCATTTCCGGCACGCATTCGCAAGTAGGGGCCGATGACAAGCACCCGCCCCGTCTGCTTAGCCCCTGCCGACCGCGGACGGTCGGCATCCCCCTCGAAATTCCGGGGTTCCAATCAGATCACTCTCAAGCCGGCTGATCCTCGCCGCCTTCGAACAGCTGGATCGGAGCGCCTGGCATGATGGTCGAAATCGCATGCTTGTAGACGAGCTGCGAGTGGCCGTCGCGCCGAAGCAGCAAACAGAAGTTGTCGAACCAGGTCACGATACCCTGGAGCTTCACTCCGTTGACCAGAAAGATCGTCAGTGGCGTCTTGGTTTTGCGAACGTGATTGAGGAAAGTGTCCTGTAGGTTTTGTGCGCGGTCTGCCGCCATTGTTTTTTTCTCGCTTTGAGTTTCTTGTTATTGCGCCGGTTGCGGCCCTCTTTTGTTGTTGGGGCCTCTTCCGGTTGCCGTTCCTCATGAGATCCCCCTCGGAAGGAACAGCATTACAATTAGAGGACAGGTCGGGTTATTAGGCAAGCCGCTTCACGCGGCACAGCCCACCCGTTTCCTCCGAAAAACTACGGAAATCGATGATTTCCCTCGCTTTTCCCTAGGTGTGGCCGCGACGCCGCGGCGTCATCCGACGCCGAGCGCCTTCAACTTCCGGTGCAACGCCGAGCGTTCCATGCCAACGAACTCGGCCGTTCGAGAAATATTTCCTGAAAAACGGCTGATCTGTGCAATCAAATAGTCGCGCTCGAACACCTCGCGTGCCTCGCGCAGGGGCAGGCCCATGATGTGCTCACCGTTGTTGCTGGTCGGCATCGCCGGCACCATGGAGCCGACGTCCTGCGGCAGCATGTCGGCGGTGATGATCACCTCCGGACCGCCGGCAGCCAGAATCATGACTCTCTCAACGTTATTACGGAGCTGGCGCACATTGCCCGGCCAGACATGCGATTGCAGCACCGCCATCGCGTCCTGTCCGATCTGGCGCCTGGGCAGGCCGCTTCCGGCCGAGATCTGCTCCATGAAGTAGTCGATCAATTCAGGAATGTCCTCGCGCCGCTCCGAGAGCGCGGGCACGCGGATCGGCACCACCGAGAGCCGATGATAGAGGTCCTCGCGGAAATGGCCAGCCGCGATCTCCTCTTCGAGATTGCGCGCGGTCGAGGAGATGATGCGGACGTCGACCTGCACCTTGGCAGTGCCGCCGACGCGCTGGAACGACTGCTCGACCAGCACGCGCAGGATCTTGTTCTGGGTCTCGCGCGGCATGTCCGCGATCTCGTCGATGAACAGCGTGCCGCCATGCGCTTCCTCGAGCGCGCCCGGCTTGCGCGGCTGCTCGCCGTTGGACTGCTCGACGCCGAACAGCTCGTGCTCCATCCGCTCCGGCGTAATCGCGGCGGCGTTGATGACGACGAAGGGGCCGTCGGCGCGGCCCGAGGCCGTATGCAATGTGCGCGCGGTCAGTTCCTTGCCGGCGCCGGCGGGGCCGACGATCAGGATGCGGCTGTTGGCTTTCGCCGCGCGTTCGATGGTCTGGCGCAGCTGGTTCATGCTGGGCGAGCGGCCGACCAGCTGGCTTGCGCTCGGCGCGAGCTGCTTCAGCTCCTTCACTTCGCGCTTGAGCCGCGAGTTCTCCAGCGCGCGGGTCGCGACCAGGATGAGACGGTCGGCCTTGAACGGCTTCTCGATGAAGTCGTAGGCGCCGCGCTTGATCGCCGCGACCGCGGTCTCGATGTTGCCGTGCCCTGAGATCATCACGACCGGCAGATCGGCGTTGTCCTTCTTGACCTGCTCCAGCAGCTGCAGGCCATCGAGCTTCGAACCTTGCAGCCAGATGTCGAGAAACACCAGGTGCGGCCTGCGATTGGCGATCTCGGCCAGCGCCGAGTCGCTGTCGCGCGCAGTCCGGGTGACGAATCCCTCGTCCTCGAGAATGCCCGCAACGAGATCCCGAATATCGGCCTCATCATCGACAATCAGAATTTCACTTGCCATGGGTCGCGCCTGTCTTGTCAGCTGCCTGTTGAGGCTTCGATTTTCGTTGAATCATTGGTCTTTTCAGCCGGCTCTTTGGTTTCGGCCGCCGGCTCTTTTGTTTCCTGGTCCTTGACCGGATCCCTAGCTGAATCCTCGGCCGGTGCGCCTGCCGCTTCCTTCACAACTTCCTTGGCCGCCGGCGCCGTTTCGGCTGTCCCGGACTTCGCGGGATGGCCTGACATCGCAAAGCGCATCCGCATCCAGGCGCCGCGCTGGCCTTCGCGGAAATCGGAGGCGTCCTTCAGTTCGATGCGCCCGCCATGGTCTTCCAGCACGCGGCCGACGATGGCCAGGCCAAGACCGGTGCCCTTGGCCCGCGTCGTGACGTAGGGCTCGAGCAGGCGCGAGCGTGCGACCTTGGGCAGGCCGATGCCGTTGTCGATGACGTCGATCAGCACGTCCTCGCCCTCGCGCGACACCACGACGTCGATACGCCCCTTGCCAAGCTCCTCCGGCGGGACCTGCTCGATCGCCTCCGTGGCGTTCTTGACGATATTGGTGACCGCCTGGGAGATCAGCCGCCGATCGAACTGGGCGCGGAACGGATCTTCCTTGAACTCCGCCACGATATCGATCTCAGGGTGGGCGACCTTCATCAGGAACACCGCCTGCCGCACGGTGTCGGCCACGTCCTCGCCCTCCATCACGGGCTTCGGCATGCGCGCAAAGCGCGAGAACTCGTCGACCATGCGGCGGATGTCGTCGACCTGACGCACGATGGTATCGGTGCACTGGTCGAAGATCTGCTTGTCCTTGGTCTCGGTGATGGTCTTGCCGAACTTGCGGCGAATGCGCTCGGCCGAGAGCTGGATCGGCGTCAGCGGGTTCTTGATCTCATGAGCGATGCGGCGTGCCACGTCGCCCCAGGCCGAGGTGCGCTGCGCCGACACGAGTTCGGTGATGTCGTCGAGCGTGATGATGTAGCTGTCGCGCGGCTGGCTGGTCTTCTCGGCGCTGACGCGGACCGAGAGATTGCGCTCGGTGCCGTCGCGGGTGATCGTGATCTGGCCCTGCACCAGGCGCTGGGTCCCTTCCCGCGCTGTCTTCATCATCTCGTCGAGCTCGGGCAGCACGTCCGACAGCGGATGGCCGAGCGTCTCGGACTCGGCGTGACCGATCAGCTTCTCGGCCGAGCGGTTGAGGATACCGACGCTGCCCGAGGCATCGACGCCGATGATGCCGGCGCTCGCCGAGGACAGCACGGCCTCGATGAAGCGTCGGCGGCTGTCGATGAGATCGCTGGCGTTGACGAGCTCGTCGCGCTGGCTGCGCAATTCCTGCGTCATCTTGTTGAACGTCTCACCCAGCTGGGCGAGGTCGCCTTCCGACTGGTGCACGGGCACCTGGACGTGCAGATCGCCGGTCGAGACCGTATGAGCCGCGTTCATCAGCCGCCGGATCGGCGATACCAGCGAGTTGGCGAAATTCAGGCCGATCAGCACCGAAGCCATCAGGATGGTCAGTGCGATCACAGCGAACATCAGCGCGAAGGCGACCTGGATACCGAGCCGCCGCGACTCGATCTGGGCGTATTCAGCAACGCTGACCTCGGTCTGCTTGAGCTGGTTGACGACGTTCGGATCGAGCGGCCGCGCGACATAGAGGAAGGTGTCGTTGAAGGCACGCAGGCGGATCACGGCGGCGACGAAGCTCGCATCCGGCAGCACCGCGATCTCGGGCTCGGATTCGTTGACGTTGCTGAGGAAGTCCGGTGCCGGCGGCGAATAGGCCAGCCGCATGCCGGTGTCGGCCGATTCCAGGATGTTGGTGTTCTTGTCGATGATCATCGCCCCCGGCAAGTTGCGGGAGCCGGCGCTGGCCGTCAGCAGCTCGCGGAACGAGCGGCGGTCCTGGTCGTAGAGTGGCCGGGCATGCGCGATGTCGTTGGCCATGCCGAGAATATCGCCGCGGATCAATTGGGCGTGGTCCTGCATATAGGCCCGCGCGATCGTCAGCGAATTCTGGATCACCTCCTTGGTCGGCCCGGAGAACAACCGGTCGAGGCCGCGCTCGATGGTGACGTTGGCAACGACGGCAACCAGCACCGCCGGCAGCACCGCCACGATCGAGAACAGGCTCACGATCTGGACATGAAGGCGCGCCGCCGCCCTGCCCCGCCGGCGGGCAAGAATCAGCTGCCAGAGCTCGCGAATGATGATTCCGACCAGAAGCAAGATCGTGCCCGCATTGATCAGATAGAACGAGCGGACGACCTCGGGCGTCGGCTCGATCTTCGTGAGGCCGGTCAGGACCAGGAAGGTCAGGAAGGCCGACAGCAGCGCCAGTGCCACGGCAAAGGGTGCCAGCCAGCGTCGCACCGACCAACGCCGGGGCTCTTCTGCTGGGGCCGTGTCGAAGTGTGCGGCCGAGGTATCTGCGCTGGTCATTCCGGCAATGGTGGTGCTGAAAACGGGTCCGCGGCGGGCGGCTACTGATGTATTCGTACCACATTGTTGCCGAGACGCGACAGTGTCAAATAGCTACGAAATATCAGTTACTTACCTATTTCAACTTCTTCTTTTGGCCATGTTTTAGCAAAGTACGGAGGTCGAGGATTCGATGGCCAATGCGGCGCGACCGCTCCGGCGCAATTGGCGCCTGCGAGTTCCGCCTCCTCCTGGATGAGTCGCGCTCTGGGGAGGTCGCCGGTAGATGCATCGCAACCGCGCCAAGCGCCGAAGGGAGAACCCGAGCCGCCACGTTGCCCCGGGATCGGGCTCCCCCAACTCGACCGCCGCGGCCGCGTTTCAGCTTTTCGGGCCGAACAAGCCGCCCGCTGCCTTCATCGCCGACTCGCCCATGGTTCGGGCCTGGTCGGTCAGCGCCCGCATCTGGTCCTGGAAGAACTCGCCCTGAAGCTTGAGCGCGTCCTGCATGTCCTTGGCGTGGATCAGCTTGTCGCCGAGATCGAACGTCGCGCTGACGTTGCGCTCCATGAAGCTGCAGAACTCCTTGGCCTGGTTCGCGACCGGCAGCGACGATGTACCGAGCCCCTTCTCCAGCAACTGGAAGTATTCGGTATTGGCCTTGCGCAAGCGACCGAGCGCCTCGGTCAATGTCGCGCGTACGCTCTCAATGGATGAATTGGTCTCCGCCATGGCATATCTCCCTTCAAGGTTTGGCAGTTACGCAGAAAGCCCTCCGAACCAGGCGCCGAAATAGCCGACATAGAGCACCGGCCGTTCGAGGTTCATCGAATGTCCAATGCCGGGCACGGTCACGAGGCGACAGTCCGGCATCGCCTCGGCCATCATGCGAAGATCTGCCGGCGGAATCCAGCCGTCGCATTCGCCCCACAACACCAAATGTGGATGCCGCCGCTACAGCCTACGGGAACGGTTTGGCACCGCCGCGGCTTGACCCGAATGGATAGGTTCTTCCTTGCGATCATGATTTCCGCGGTTCTGCTGCTGATCGTGGCTTCAGACCTGCTGGTCAACGGCCCCGGCTTGCAGGAGCCGTCAGCGGATGTCGCCCGCGTGCTGCCGTCCACGGGGCGGCTTGTCAGATGAATGTGTTCCGCGGCGGCTGAATGTCTCATCCTTTCGCGGCCGAGGAACATCTCGGCCGCTTCGGACTTCTGCTCACCGCGTCAGCCACAACGGTCAGCGCGATCCGGACAGGCTCAGCTCCGCTTTGGTAGGGGGAGCTGAGCCACCGTCCGAAAGACTAACCCCCGCTGCGATAGACCTGGATGTCGAGATCCCGGATCTTCTTCCGCAGCGTGTTGCGGTTGAGGCCGAGCAGGTCCGCGGCCCGGATCTGGTTGCCGCGGGTGGCGGCCAGTGCGGCCGTGAGCAGCGGCACCTCGATCTCCTTGAGGATGCGGTGATAGAGGCCGGGCGGCGGCACGCCGTTCGGGAAGCCCTGGAAGTGCGAGGACAGATACGCCTCGACCGCGCCGCCAAGATTGTCGACGCCCTGCTGGACCGCAGCACCCGGGCTGACCGAGGGCGGCGCAAGCTCGCCGTCAATGACCGAGGCCGTGATCACGTCCTGCGGATAGAGCGCTGCGAGGCGTCGCGCGAGGTTTTCGAGCTCGCGCACGTTGCCGGGCCAGCGGTGCTGCTTCAGCCGCTCCAGCGCCAGCGCGTCGAGCTTCTTCGGCGGCAGGCCATCCTTCTCGGCCAGGGTGAAGAAATGACGCACGAGATCGGGCAGGTCCTCGATGCGTTCCCGCAAGGGAGGCAGCCGCAGCGGCACGACGTTGAGGCGGAAGAACAGATCTTCGCGGAACAGGCCCTGCTGGATCAGCACGCGCAGATCCTTGTTCGAGGCCGCGACAATGCGCACGTCGGTCTTGATCGGGGTGCGGCCGCCGACGGTGGTGTACTCGCCCTGCTGAAGCACGCGCAGCAGGCGGGTCTGCGCTTCCATCGGCATGTCGCCGATCTCATCGAGAAACAGCGTGCCGCCCTCGGCCTGCTCGAACCGGCCCGAGGCGCGCGTGTTGGCCCCAGTGAAGGCACCGCGCTCATGGCCGAACAGCTCGGACTCGATCAGGTCGCGCGGGATCGCCGCCATGTTGACGGCGACGAACGGACCGTTGCGGCGTTTGCCGTAATCGTGCAGCGCACGCGCCACCAGTTCCTTGCCGGTACCGGACTCGCCCGTGATCATCACGGTGAGGTCGGTCTGCATCAGGCGCGCCAGCAAGCGGTAGATTTCCTGCATCGCCGGCGAGCGGCCGACCAGCGGGATCGCCTCCATCTCGGCATCATCGTCCGGCGTCGAGGTCCGCTCCTTCGGCTCGGCCAGCGCACGGCCGACGATGGCGATGAGTTCCTTCAGGTCGAAGGGCTTTGGCAGATATTCGTACGCCCCTCGCTCGGAAGCGCGGATCGCCGTCATGAACGTGTTCTGCGCGCTCATGACGATGACCGGCAGATTCGGCCGCATCTTCTTGATCCGCGGCAACAGGTCGAAAGCGTTCTCGTCCGGCATCACCACGTCGGTGATGACGAGATCGCCCTCCCCCTGGCTCACCCAGCGCCACAGCGTTGCGGCATTCCCGGTAAGCCTGACCTCATAGCCGGCGCGGGACAGTGCCTGATTGAGAACGGTGCGGATGGCGGTATCGTCATCAGCTACGAGAATGCTACCTGCGGGCATCGTTAATCCTCATTTTGCCCCCTGTGACGCAGACGACGACTTCCCGGCAGAGCCGTCGCGACTGCTGTGATCGGCATGTTTGACCGATGTGGAATACATCGGCATCAGCACGCGGAATGTGGTCTTGCGCGGCTGAGACTCGCATTCGATAATGCCCCCGTGATCGCCGACGATCTTGGCGACCAGCGCCAGCCCCAGACCCGAGCCGGTCTGCTTGGTGGTCACGAAGGGATCGAACAGGTTGGGCAGAAGATCGTCCGGCACGCCTGGTCCATTGTCCTTCACGCAGAACTCGAGCGGCAGGGATACCCGGGATTTTTGACCGGGCACTGACAGGCGCACGCCGGGGCGGAACGCGGTGGTGAGCTGGATCTCGGCGTCGGGAACGTCGATCAGGGCTTCGGCGGCGTTCTTCACGAGATTGAGGAACACCTGGATGAGCTGGTCCTGGTTCGCCAGCACCGGCGGCAGCGAGGGATCGTAGTCCTCGATGAAGCGGATGTTGCGGGCAAAGCCGGACTGCGCCAGCCGCTTCACGTGGTCGAGCACCGAATGGATGTTGACGGGACCGCGCACCACGGGCCGCTCGTCGCCGAACACCTCCATGCGATCGACCAGTGTGACGATGCGGTCGGCCTCGTCGCAGATCAGCCGCGTCAGCATGCGGTCCTCGGACGAGGCTTGCTGCTCCAGAAGCTGCGCTGCACCGCGTATGCCGGAGAGCGGGTTCTTGATCTCGTGCGCCAGCATGGCCGCCAGCGCGATCACCGAGCGCGCGGCGCTGCGATGGGTGAGCTGGCGGTCCATCTTGTCGGCGATGGTGCGTTCCTGGAGCATCACCACGATATGACCCGGCCGCTCCGTCAGCGGAGCGACATGCAGATCGACCTGGCGGTCGCCGCCCATGCGCGGCGTGCCCAGATCGACCTTGTATTCGTTGACCGGCGAGTTCGACGAGCGCACCTGATCGATCAGCGCCAGCAAGGGACTGCCGAACGGCACCAGCTCTTTCAGCGACTGCCGCTTCAAGAACTGCGTCGAGATCTCGAAAAAGGCCTCGGTCGCGATATTGGCTGCGACGATCTTGCCGTCCGGCCCGATCATCAGCACGGGATTGGGCAACGCATCCAGGATCGCGTCGCTGTCGGACAGTAGCGGCCGACGATGGTCAGCGGCTGAGCTCATGCAGCAGCGCTCCATGCGAAGTCGTCGAAGGCATCTTGCAGTGACTGGTGGACGCGGCGCGGATCCTCCGAGGTGAGGATCTTCCGGCGCCATCCCTTCAGTTTATCGACCGGCGCGCCGCTCGCATCCGCAGCGACGTCGAGCGCCCAACCGAGATGCTTTCGCGCATGTTTGAGGCCGATGCGTAGACCGTAGAGCGCGCAGACGCCCTCATAGAGCATGCGGACATAATGGAGTTGCGTCGCGAGCGACGGCGTGGCCTCCGCTGCCCCACCGTTCAGGCGGCGGCCGATCTGGCCGGGCAGCCAGGGCTGCCCCTGCGCGCCGCGGCCGATCATCACGGCATCGGCGCCGGAAGCCCCGAGCGCCGCGCGCGCTTTTTCGTAGGATGTGATGTCGCCATTGACGACGAGCGGAATGGAGATCGCCTCGCGCACTGCGCGGATCGCGTCCCAATCGGCCTCGCCCTTGTAGAACTGACAGCGGGTGCGGCCATGCACGGTGACGAGCTTGACGCCAGCCGCTTCCGCGCGCCGGGCCAATTCGGGCGCGTTGCGGGTGCGGTCGTCCCAGCCGAGCCGCATCTTCAGCGTCACAGGCACCTTCACCGCGGTGATCGTCGCATGGATCAAGCTGACGGCATGGTCGAGATCCCGCATCAGCGCGGAGCCGGACTGGCCGCCGGTGACGTGGCGGGCCGGACAGCCCATGTTGATATCGATGATGTCGGCGCCTTCGGCTTCGGCGATCCGGGCGCCTTCGGCCATCCAGTGCGTTTCGCAACCGGCCAGCTGGACCACGTGCGGGCCGATCCCGGTCGCTTCGCAGCGCAACCGCGACATCCGGTGGCCGTTGGCGAGCTCATCACTCGCAGTCATTTCGGACACGACCAGACCGGCCCCGAGTTCGGCGGCCAACCGCCGTACAGGCGAGTCAGTCACCCCCGACATCGGCGCCAGGAAAACCGGGGTGGCGACATTAATGTCACCTATTTTCAAAGCTTTAGAGCCTGACACTGCCGAGCCGGTCACAGGGGTCTCGTTGACTAGGCAGGGCCTCATCGCGCCTGCCATGACCTATCTTGCGCACAATTCTTGTGCAGTCAAGCGTCATGCCTACAGTTTAGACAGTTCTGCAGATCTTTCAAGTGCAGTGCAGCAAAATGCTGTTTCCCACAATCCGGGGAAACCCCCTTTTTTTGCGGGCCTGCCGTGCTAGAGGCATTCCAGAAATCATCACCCTCCCGACTCTTCATCACCAACTGACATTTGAATCCTATGGCGAAATCACAGCGCACCGCAGTCGTTCTTGTCGCGGCAGGTCGCGGCCTGCGCGCAGGCGCTGGCGGCCCGAAGCAATATCGCCAGATCGGCGGCGTGCCCGTGATCTACCGCGCCATGGAAGCGTTCAGCCGCCATCCCGATGTCTTCGCCGTGCAGCCGGTGGTGAACCCCGACGACAGCGCCATGTTCACGGCAGCGGTCGAAGGATTGAAGCACGAGGCGCCGACCAATGGCGGCGCGACGCGCCAGGCCTCGGTACTCGCCGGTCTCGAAGCGCTCGCAAAGCACAAGCCGGACATCGTCCTGATCCATGACGCCGCGCGGCCCTTCGTCTCGGAAGGCGTGATCTCGCGCGCGATCGAGGCGGCAAGCCGCACGGGCGCCGCGATCCCCGTCGTCCCCGTGACCGATACCATCAAGGTCACCGGCGAGAGCGGCGATGTCGAGGACACGCCGGACCGCGCGCGCTTGCGAATCGCGCAGACGCCGCAATCCTTTCGTTTCAACGTCATCCTGGAGGCGCATCGTCGCGCGGCAAAGGATGGACGCTCTGATTTCACCGACGATGCCGCGATCGCCGAATGGGCGGGATTGACGGTTGCGACCTTTGAAGGCGATGTTGCCAATATGAAGCTCACCACCCCCGAGGATTTCGTGCGCGAGGAAGCGCGGCTGGCCAGCCTGCTCGGCGACATCAGGACCGGCACGGGCTACGACGTGCACGCCTTCGGCGAGGGCGATCACGTCATGATCTGCGGCGTGCGCGTGCCGCACAGCAAGGGCTTCCTGGCGCATTCCGACGGTGATGTCGGCCTGCATGCGCTGGTCGACGCCATTCTCGGCGCGCTCGCCGACGGCGACATCGGCTCGCACTTCCCGCCGAGCGATGCGAAGTGGAAGGGCGCCTCCTCCGACCAGTTCCTGAAATACGCTATCGACCGCGTCGCGCAGCGCGGCGGCCGCGTCGCCAACCTTGAAGTCACTCTGATCTGTGAGCGGCCGAAGATCGGCCCCCTGCGCGACACCATGCGCGCGCGCATCGCCGAGATTTCCGGCGTCGACATGTCCCGCGTCGCGGTGAAGGCGACGACCAGCGAGCGGCTCGGCTTCACCGGCCGCGAGGAAGGCATCGCGGCCACCGCGAGCGCCACCATCCGCCTGCCCTGGAGCGTCTAGACCATGGGCGGCAGCGACGCACGCGCCCTCTCCCGCTCGCTGCTCGACCTGTGCCGGATGCGCAAGCTGACGATCGCGACCGCCGAGTCCTGCACCGGCGGCCTCGTCGCCGGCGCGCTGACCGACATCCCCGGCTCATCTGACGTCATTGACCGCGGCTTCGTCACCTATTCCAATGACGCCAAGCGCGCGATGCTCGGGGTCGAGGCCAGCACGCTCACCAATTTCGGCGCCGTCAGCAAGGAGACCGCGACCGCGATGGCCGTCGGCGCGCTCGAGCGCGCCGGCGTCGACCTTGCAGTTGCCATCACCGGCATTGCCGGCCCCGGCGGCGCCACGCCCGGCAAGCCCGTCGGTCTCGTGCATTTCGCGGCCGCCGCGCGCGACGGCCGCATCATCCACCGCGAGCATCGCTTCGGCGCGATCGGCCGCACCGCCGTGCGCCAGCGCTCCGTGGTCGAGGCGCTACGTATGCTGATGGACCTCGCCCGTGGCCCGCAGGCCCAGGTCAAGCCACGCCGTACCGCCGCAAGCCGCCTGCGCCCGCGCGTGACTCGCTCGCCGCGCCAGCATGCGGTGAAGCGCAGGCCGCCGCGATCGCCGCGGGGCTGAGCGTCTCGCTTACGGCTTGCGAGCGATCACGCGGATCGCAGCCAGATTGGCGCGATGCCGTTCGAACACCCGGCGCATCGCCAACACCCGACGCCGTGCCGCGCGATCGAGCAATAAGTTCTTGGCGAGCCTCAACGCGCCGAACAGGCCCTCGTCCTGCACGAGGCGACGCGGCCGCAGCAGATGCATCGGCGCGAATTCCATCGTTTCGACGCGAAAGCCGACATCTTCCAGCAGCACTGAAGCTGCTGCATCGTCCACGCCGCCGCCTGCGCATCGCGCTCGACGCCGACATATTTCCGCGCCCCCCCACTTTTCCCGCGGCCTGTCGCCTCGAGCTCGCGCAAAGCTCATCGCTGGCCCCGTGAATCTGTTTGCGCTGGAACAAACAGCGGGCTGCTTGGAATTAGTTTCGTTCCAGTGCGCGCGGAAGCGAAACGGTCTGCAGGTCCGTAGGGTGGATCTGCCTGCGGCTGCGCCAAGGCGCAGTCCGCTGGCGTAATCCATCTCGCCTGTTTCCACCGTGAAAGAAGTGGTGGATTACGCCTTCGGCTAATCCACCCGACGCACCTACAATCTCTTGCGCAGCCCGACGGCAAAACACACGAGCGCCGGGTCAATTGCGGTCCGCGAAAATATTCGCCTTTACAGAATTTCGGCTTTATCGCATTCTTCCGCCACCTCATCCCGGTCAGAGGGGCGTATCGCGATCGTTACGAAACGCGGGGTGAGCCGTGGTGGACGCAGGCCACACCGGCGCGAAGGGCATCGCGGGGCGGGAAACCGTGAGCGACAGCCAGCGCGCGCACGACCGGTGCGGTCTGCGTACGGCAAAACCGTGTCGTCCTGGCGCCCGGAGCCTGTGCGCCAAGTCTTGCGGTGATGTGGCGGCCCGACCGGGCGCGCGTATCAGCCATCCGCAAGGCGACGGGGGCAATAGTGCATCGCTCCCCGGGGAGAGCTCGGCATAAGCCGTCAAACCACTGCGCAGGGAAGGCCGGTTGTTGTGGCTTCACCTGTATGCCGCTGTGCAACTTTTCGTAGCGCATCTTTCGCACAGTGGACCGTGGGTGCCCGGCCGGCACCCGGTCTTCCCTGCGCCCTCTGACATCGGAGGGTGA
>JAEYRD010000084.1 GCA_023435725.1 Pseudomonadota bacterium
CCTGGAAGTCGATCTTGGGATACTCGACGCGCGCCCAGGTCGGCTCGGTCATGGTCAGCCAGCGCCGATAGGCCTCGAGCCGCCACTGGAGCATCCAGGCGGGTTCGTTCTTTTTCTGTGAGATGAATTTTACGATCTCTTCCGACAGCCCCTTGGGGGCCTTTTCGGTGTCGATCAGGGTCTCAAACCCATAACGATATTGGTCGACGTCGATACGCTTCACGCGCTCGACCGTCTCTTGTACGGCTGGCATTCCATCCTCCGCTCGCGGTTTCAAGGACCGCGGTGGATCAAACTCGGACGACTATTACGATGTTTTTTTGCGGAAAGCACGTGCTTAGAACCATTCAAGCCGTGTTTCGTCGCTTAGCTCTTAAGTAGGGTATTACCCAGCTTTCGCCAAGCCTCCAACGCCCTATTGATGTCCTCTAGTTCGGTGGACCAGCCAAGACTGAGGCGCACCGCTCCCTGGGCGACTCCTGGGTCGAATCCCATGGCCGAAAGCACATGGGACGGCTGGACCTTTCCGGAGGAACAGGCCGAACCTGAGGACACCGCGACGCCTTCGAGGTCGAAGCCGATCACCGCGGTCTCCGCCTTTAGGCCGGGTGCGGTGAACAAGACAGTATTTGGTAACCGCCTGACGTCGTCGGAGAACACGGTCGCACCAGCGACCGTTCGAAGACCATTTTCCAAGCGATCTCTAAGGGTTGCCATCCGGTCCGCATCCTTTGGCAAAGCCTGAAGCGCGGCTTTCAGCGCCGCGCCGAAGCCGGCGATGCCCGCGACATTCTCGGTTCCAGCGCGACGGTTGAGTTCCTGCCCGCCGCCCCGTAGCACCGGCTCCAATCCAGCAAGCTCCTCGGCGATGACCAGCGCACCAATGCCCTTGGGGCCACCGATCTTGTGCCCAGAAAAGGTCGCAAGGTCCGCGCCTATCACCCTGATATCGAACGGGATTTTCGCCAAAGCCTGGATCGCATCGACATGCAGGAGGCCACCGGCCTCGTGAACGATCCGTCCAGCCTCGACGACCGGCTGGAGCGCGCCGGTCTCGTTGTTGGCCGCCATGATGGACACCAGCGCCGGAGGGCCATCGCTGAGCAGCGCCTTCAGATGGTCAAGGTCGATCACGCCGGAGCGCGCGACCCGAATCTGGCCGATCCTATCCGCCGGGAACCGCCCGCCGGCCAGAACCGAGGCATGCTCGATGGCCGAGACCAGCAGCCGCTCGACTGGCCGCCCGGCCGAGCCACGAAGGCCGGGCGACAGCGCCAGGGCGTTGGCCTCGGTTCCGGCGGAGGTAAAGACGACGTTTCGCGGCAGCGCTCCCACTGCCGCCGCAAGCGTGGCGCGGGCCTCCTCGACCAGCCGCCGCGCCTCCCGCCCCTCGGCGTGAACAGAAGACGGATTGCCGATCAGGTCGTACGCAGCGAGCATCGCGCCTCGTGCTTCGGCACGCAGCGGTGTGGTCGCATTCCAGTCGAGATAGACGCGCCTCGTCATTAAGTAATATATTACCTCATATCGCTGGGTCTATTTGGCCTGCCTCTCCGCCGAGATGGGCCGCGGTCGCGCGCTTGGCAACCATGATTCCGGATCCGCGGCCCGCGATGACGCGGCCGTGACAGGCTAACATCTTGAGCCCATTGGCTGATGTTCAAGATGCTTGCTTTTTGACCCTAAGCCTATGTTAGAACGCCCGCGTCAAGTCACCGCGCGCCAATTGCGCATCACCGCGAGGCGCACGCCTTCTCATCCTTCCATTCGCGCTTTCGTCGGCATCGCCGTCGATGAGGGCCACAATCGGTTGATTGACGAGGATCACCTCTCCAGGAAATCAATCAAGAGATCATCGATGCCTGAAGTCATTTTCGCCGGCCCCGCTGGCCGCCTTGAAGGCCGCTATCACCCGGCCAAGCAGAAGAACGCGCCGATCGCGATGATCCTGCATCCGCATCCGCAGTTTCACGGCACGATGAACCATCAGATCGTGTACCAGTGCTACTACGCCTTCGCGCATCGCGGCTTCTCGGTGCTGCGCTTCAATTTCCGCGGCGTCGGCCGCAGCCAGGGCTCGTTCGACCACGGCACCGGCGAATTGTCGGATGCGGCTGCCGCGCTCGACTGGGCGCAGACCATCAATCCCGAAGCGCGCGCCTGCTGGGTCGCCGGCTTCTCCTTCGGCGCCTGGATCGGCATGCAGCTCCTGATGCGCCGCCCGGAGGTCGAGGGCTTCATCTCGATCGCGCCGCCGGCCAATCTCTACGACTTCTCGTTCCTTGCGCCCTGCCCCTCCTCAGGGCTCATCGTGCACGGCGAGAAGGATGCGGTGGTGCCGCCGAAGGACGTCAACACGCTGGTCGAGAAGCTGAAGACGCAGAAGGGCATCGTGATCGACCAGCAGATCATTCCCGGCGCCAACCACTTCTTCGACGCCAAGCTCGAGCCGCTGATGGAAACCATCACCGCCTATCTCGACATGCGTCTCGCCAACGTGCGCTAAAGCCTTGTAGCCCGGATGGAGCGAAGCGAAATCCGGGAAACTCCATCCGCGTATGCAAGCCCCCCGGATTGCGCTTCGCTCCATCCGGGCTACGAAACTGACGAGCACGGCTTAAGCCAGCTTGAGCGCGGCGATTCCCGTCGGACGTCGCGCGGTTTGCTCAGGCCGCAAGCTTGAGCAGATGCGCGTCGTGCCGCACCAGGAAGGCGCGCAGCAATTGTGGATAGTCCGCGCCGACGGCCGAGCGTACGCTCGGACGCTTTGCTAGCTCAGCGCGCCACGCGCGCACCTTCGGCAGATCGGTGAAGATGCCGAGCTCCGTCAGCTCATCGAACACATCGAAATAGCGGAAGATCGGAGCGAACACCGCGTCGACCAGGCTGAACGCGGCGCCCGCGAAATACGGATCTTCACCAAGCGCAGCTTCAACCCGCGTGAATTTCGCCGCGAGCGCCTGGCGCTTGCTCTCGAATGTCGCCGGATCGGTCGTGGTCTCCAATCCCCAGAGGTCGCCGAGGATCGCCGAGCCGAACTCCATCCAGGCGCGATGCTCGGCACGCTTGAGCGCATCAGCCGGGTGCAGCTTCGCACCGTCTTGCGTCTCCTCGATGTATTCGCAGATCACATTGCTCTCGAACAGCGCGACCTCGCCTTTGTCTGTCGTCACCACCAGCACCGGGACCTTGCCGAGCGGCGAGAGCTTCAGGAACCAGTCGGGCTTGTTGGCGAGATCGATGTCGATCCGTTCGAACGGCACGCCCTTCTCTTTGAGCGCAATCACCGCGCGCTGCACATAGGGACAAAGCTTGTGGCTGATCAGTTTCAGGGCTGCGGTCATGACAAGGAATCCCGGCGGTTGGATGCAACTGCATCCAAGATAGATGCATTTGCATATATCCGTCAAGATCGATGCATCTGCATCAATCGGCCGTGACCTCAGGGCCGCGCGATCACTCCGCCCGTCATCGGCATCGGCACGCCCGTGGTGGCCGGATAGGACAGCGGCAGGCCTTTCAGGCCGCGGGCGGCGAGGAAGCCGAAGGCCTGCGCCTCGATGGCGTCGGAGGCCCAGCCGAGTGTCTCGGCGGCCTCGACGCTGGCCGAGCCCACCCGATCTCGCAGCATGCGTAGCATGGTGAGGTTGCGGGCGCCGCCGCCGCAGACGATCCAGCTCCGCGGCCGCCGCGGCAACAGCGGGATGATGCGGGCGATCGCGGCCGCGGTGAAAGCAGTGAGCGTCGCGGCGCCGTCGGCCGGCGCCACCTCGCCGAGCTTGAGCGCAGCAAAATCGTTGCGGTCGAGCGATTTCGGCGGCGGCAGCGCGAAGAACGGCAGCTCCAACGCCTGCGCGATCCAGGCTTCATCGACCTTGCCGAGCGCCGCGAACTTGCCTTCCGCGTCGAACGCCTGGTTCATGGTGCGGTACATGAAATCGTCGAGCAGCGCGTTGCCGGGCCCGGTGTCGCAGGCGATCAGCGTGTCGTTGCCATCGATATAGGTGATGTTGGAGACACCACCGATATTGACCACGACGATCGGCCCCTCGCGCTCCAGCGAATGGGCGAGCGCCCGGTGGTAGACCGGTACGAGTGGCGCGCCCTGCCCGCCGGCCTCGACATCGGCGGCGCGGAAATCGTGCATCACGGGGATATGGATCGCCTTGGCCAACGCCGGCGCATCACCGATCTGTACCGTCAGCCGCTTCTCGGGACGGTGCAGCACCGTCTGGCCGTGGAAACCGACGATGTCGATATCCTCCGGCTTCATCCGGTTCTGGGCGACGAAGGCGGCGACCGCCTCGGCATGGGCCAGCGTCACCGCGCGCTCGGCCTCGGCCAGAATCCCGGGCCGAGCATCGCGTTGCGACAGGTGCGCAGCCTCGCTCAGCGCCAGGCGCAGCAGATTGCGCTCGGCCGGGCTGTAGGGCCGGTAACCGGACGGTCCGAACGCTTTCACCTGCTTTCCATCGGTTTCGATCAGCGCGACATCCACCCCATCCAGCGAGGTACCGCTCATCAAACCGAGTGCCGTCAACATCATCGTAGTCAGCCTCGACGCCCCCTGCCCCGACGCCTGACTTGTATCAAACAAACACATCTTATAATGCCACAGCGCGCCATGCTGCGGCAGCCCGAAGGGCACGGGTTCCGCAACTTGCGGCAACTAACGTAAAATAAGAATGATCAGGCTCGCCGACAGATGACTGCATTTAAATCGGATTTCCTCAATACCCTAAGGGAACGGGGATTCATCCACCAGTGCTCCGATTTCGAGGGGCTGGACGCGCTCGCCGCCAAGGGCGAGGCGATGGCCTATGTCGGCTACGATTGCACCGCCCGCTCGCTGCATATCGGCAACTACCTGACCATGATGATGCTGTACTGGCTGCAGCAGTCCGGCAACAAGCCGATCACGCTGATGGGTGGCGGCACCACCATGGTCGGCGATCCCTCCGGCAAGGACGAGACGCGCGCGATGCGCACCGTCGCCGAGATCGAAGCGAACAAGGCCTCGATCCGCGGCGTGTTCGCAAAAGTGCTGCGCTATGGCGACGGCAAGAGCGACGCCGTGATGCTCGACAATGCGGAGTGGCTGACCAAGCTGAACTGGATCGAGATGCTGCGCGACGTCGGCCGGCATTTCTCGGTCAACCGCATGCTGACCATGGACTCCGTGCGCCTGCGCCTCGAGCGCGAGCAGGAGATGAGCTTCATCGAGTTCAACTACATGGTCTGCCAGGCCTACGACTTCGTCGAGCTCGCCAAGCGCACCGGCTGCCGCCTGCAGATGGGCGGCTCCGACCAGTGGGGCAACATCATCATGGGCGTCGATCTCGGCCGCCGCATGGGCACCCACCAGCTCTTCGCGCTGACGACACCGCTGCTGACGACGGCCTCGGGCGCCAAGATGGGCAAGACCGCGCAAGGCGCGGTGTGGCTCAACGCCGACCAGTTCTCGCCGTACGACTTCTGGCAGTACTGGCGTAACACCGAGGACGCCGATGTCGGCAAATTCCTGAAGCTGTTCACGACGCTGCCGATGAGCGAGATCAACAAGCTCGAGGCGCTCGGCGGATCGGAGATCAACGAGGCCAAGAAGGTGCTCGCCACCGAGGCGACGGCGCTGCTGCACGGCCGCGATGCTGCCGTTGAGGCCGCCGAAACCGCGCGCCGCACCTTCGAGGAAGGCGCGCTGGCCGAGAGCCTGCCGACGGTGGAGATTCCGCGCGGCGAGCTGGACGCCGGCGTCGGCGTGCTCAACGCCTTCGTCAAGGCGGGCCTCGTCGCATCCAACGGCGAGGCGCGGCGCCAGATCAAGGGCGGCGGTCTGCGCGTCAACGACGAGCCGGTCACCGACGAAAAGATGGCACTCTCGGCGGGCAACCTCACGCCGGAAGGCGTGATCAAGCTGTCCTTCGGCAAGAAGAAGCACGTCCTCATCAGGCCTGCATAGGCGTATGAGCTTTTGATGCTTGTCAGGGCGCGCCGAAGCGCGCTCCCTGACCGGCAATGGACAAGAACACTCCAAGGGAATCGACAGCGGCAGCGTCGAAGGAACACGCCGCAAGCACGCAGCGGGAGGCCGCGCGCACTGCCCTGGTCGTGCTCGCGCTGTGCTTCACGCTCGCGGTTCTCGGTCGCGGCCTGAGCGAAAGCTTCACCGTGTTCCTCAAGCCGATCTCGCAGGATTTCGGCTGGGACCGCGCCCAGGTCGTGTCGATCTATTCGCTGACCTGGTTGATCAGCGGCCTGACTGCTCCCTTCGTCGGGCGCCTGTTCGACCATTCCGGCCCGCGCATCGTCTACGCACTCGGACTGCTCCTGCTCGGCTCCGCGTTCCTGATCGCCGGCAGCGCGCAGGCGCTCTGGCAATTCCAGCTCTCGATCGGACTCTGCGTCGGGATCGGCGTTGCCTTCATCGGCAACGTGCCGAACTCGATCCTGCTCGGCCGCTGGTTCGGGCCCCGGCTGCCGACCGCGATGGCGGTGGTCTATTCGGCGATGGGCGGCGGCGTGCTGGCTCTGCTGCCGACCTCGCAGCTCTTGATCGATCATCTCGGCTGGCGCGAGACCTACCAGATATACGGCTTCGCCGCGCTCGGCCTGCTGGTGCCGCTATTGCTTCTGCCCTGGCGCATGTTCGCGGCCGGCTCGCCGCATGTGACCAAGAGGACCGATCCTCATTTCATCGACAATGGCTGGACACTTCCGAGCGCGATGCGCCACCACGCCTTCTGGGCATTGTTCTCCACCTTCTTTTTCACCGCCATCGGCATGTATGCGATCGCCGCGCAGATCGTCGCGTATCTGATCGATGCCGGGTTCCCGCCGCTCCAGGCCGCGACGGCCTGGGGCTTTTCGGGCGTCGTGCTGGTGTTCGGCATGCTCGGCGTGTCCGCGCTCGACGGACTGATCGGGCGCCGGCCGTCCGTGCTGCTCAGCTACGCGATCTCGATCCTCGGCATCTTCCTGCTCTGGCTCTTGCAGTACTATCCGAACATCATCCTGCTCACCGGCTTCGTCGTCTGCTTCGGCAGCATGATGGGCTCGCGCGGTCCTCTCATCACCGCGACCGCGATGAAGATCTTCCGTGGAAAACGGGTCGGAACCATCTTCGGCACCATCTCCATCGGCAGCGGCTTGGGCTCGGCGTTCGGCTCATGGAGCGGCGGCCTCATCCACGACTTCACGCACGGCTACGATCTCCTGCTCGCCTTCGCACTTGCGAGCGTGATCCTCGGGATGATTCCATTCCTGGTCGTCCCCGCCTTGCGGGAGTAGGTGTCCCCGACGTAACCTGCATCCATCGGTGTCACCGGAAAATTACGGACGACACACGAGGCACCGCGTGAGAAAATATCCGGCACAACCGGAGTGAAGGGACGAACCGCGGTGTTTTGTCCTACATGACGAAAATGTCAGCGCGGAATTGATCCTGGGTGGCTTGCGAGGCGGAACCGAATGCGGTCCAAGTCGCTGCATTGGATGGAGGGCAAACCAATGAACTTTCCCTATCTCACTCGCTTTCAGCCGGTTCTCCTGAGCCTGTTTCGCTTCATCACCGGCCTCTTGCTGTTCCAGTATGGCGTCGCCAAGCTGTTCAAGTTTCCGGCGCTGCCCTACTTCGCCGACATCCCGCCGTTGATCTACGCGGCCGGTACGCTTGAGCTCGTGCTCGGCGCGACCCTGATGCTCGGCCTGTTCACCCGCCTCTCGGCCTTCATCCTGTCGGGCGAAATGGCTTTCGCCTACTTCATGGGCCACATGTTCAAGACCGGCACGCCGGTGTTCCTGCCGCTGCTCAACAACGGCACCGCCGCGATCCTGTTCTGCTTCGCCTGCCTGTACATCTCGGCGGCCGGCGGCGGCTCGGTCAGCGTTGATGCGCTGATGGGCAAGGAGAGCGACGCGCCGGGCGGCGCCTACGCGCGGCGCTGACGCACTCGCAATTAACCCGCAAGTAACGGAGGCGGCCCCGGCGGTTTGCCGGTGCCGCCTCAGCGGGAGCCCAGCACCTTCCAGATAAGGACGAGGGCCGCGACGAGCAGCACGGACATGATGAGGCGGTGGACGAATCGGTTCATTGCCACTGCCGCCGCGCTCGATGACCACCAAAGTCTAACAGCATTTTTCCAGGGCATGCGGACCGGCGCCCACCGGCGCATGGTGGTCTGCCTGCACAATTGCGCATGAGGCTGCAAACGCACTCCGGCGCGACAGGTGACCGCACGCCTATCTTCATGATTGGTAAGAACTTCATGGTAGCGGTGGGAGCAATAACAACCATTCCGTAGGGGCTGCGATGAAGTTGCTGAGTCATTTGAAGATCCGCACCAAGCTCACCAGCATGGTCTGCCTTGCGGCGCTCACAGTCACGGCCATCATCGCGGTATCGGCCTTCCTCAGCAAGAGCCGCATGATGGAGGACCGGGTCCAGCAGATGAAGACCGCGGTCGACATGCTCTACAGCCTCGCCCAGTCGGTCCAGGACGACGTCACCGCCGGCAAGCTGACGCTGGCCGAGGCCAAGGCCCAGTTCCACGTGCGCGGACGGCGCATGACCTTCAACGGCAACCAGGGTTATCCGGTCGTCTACAACGCCGACACCTCGCTCCTCGTCAACGGCGCCAATCAGCAGCTCGAGGGCAAGATCACCGGTGCGGTCGATTCCAACGGCGTCCTCATCGCTGACGCGATCATCAAGGCCGGCGATCAAAACGGGGGCGGCGTCACCTCCTATCTCTACGCCCGCCCCGGCCAGACCGAGCCCGTGCGCAAGACCGTGTTCGCGCGCAAATTCGCCCCCTGGAACGCGACGATCAGCTACGGTCTCTATGTCGATGACATCGACGCCGACGTCCGCGCGCTCACGTTCGAGCTCGCCGCGGTCGGCCTCGGCCTGATGCTGCTGATGGCCACGCTGTCCTGGCTGATCGCCCGCGACGTGCTCAGCGCGCTCGACCGCCAGAAGACCCGCATGCAGGAGATTTCCGAAGGCGCCATCGACAAGCCGGTCGAGGAGACCGACCGCGGCGACGAGATCGGCCGCATGGCCGAGACCCTCGAAGTGCTGAGGCAGACCGCTTTGACGGCACGCACGCTCGAAGCCGAGCAGGCCGCCAACAAGACCCGCAGCGAGCAGGAGAAGCGCGACGCCTTGATCGCTCTCGCCGACCGGTTCGATGCCTCCGTCGGCCAGCTCGTCGGCCTGATGGCCTCGGGTTCCGGCGAGCTGGAGAACACCGCCAAGTCGATGTCGTCCACCGCCGAGGGCACCAACCGCCGCGCCGCCGTGGTCGGCTCGGCCGCGACCGAAGCCAGCCAACGCGTCCAGACGGTGGCGGCCGCCGCCGAGGAGCTCTCCTCCTCCATCACCGAGATCAGCCGCCAGGTTGCTCAGTCCGCCGAAGTCACCGGCCGCGCGGTGGAGAGCGCGCGCCGCACCGACACCATCGTGCGTGCACTGTCTGACGGCGCGCAGCAGATCGAGCACGTCGCCGAGCTGATCTCCAACATCGCGGCGCAGACCAACCTGCTCGCGCTCAACGCCACCATCGAGGCCGCGCGCGCCGGTGAAGCCGGCCGCGGCTTTGCCGTCGTCGCAACAGAGGTGAAGTCGCTCGCGAGCCAGACCGCCGAAGCCACCCGCGAGATCGGCGACAAGATCGCCCAGATCCAGGGCGCGACCAAGGAGGCCGTGGACGCCATCGGCGGCATCACCGCCACCATCGAGGAAGTGAGCCGCATCGCTACATCGATCGGCGCGGCCATCGAGGAGCAAGGCGCCGCGACCGCCGAGATCGCCCGCAGTGTCTCGCAGACGGCGGAGGCGACCAAGGAGGTCACCACCAACATCGGCGGCGTCAGCACCGCGGCCAACGAGACCGGCAACGCCGCGGGCATGGTCCTCTCCGCCGCGTCGAGCCTCTCCAAGCAGGCTGAACAGCTCTCCGGCGAAGTCGGCACTTTCCTAGCCGGCGTGCGCGCGGCGTAAGCCGCGCTTACGGCCCGAGAAGTTGGGTTCTAAAGCTTCTCCACAATCCTCGTGGCCGGGCTAGTCCCGGCCATCCACGGCTTCGCCACGCGGCGTGAAGAACGTGTGATGATCTCTGCAGCTCTGCAGCTATCGCCGCGTGGGGCTGCAACCGCTCGATAGCTGACGCGTTGGTCCAGCCGAGCCGTCGTTCGATTGCGATGGGAATTCTTCGAACAACGAGTTCTGCTTGCCGGTGTTGAATTCAAATATCTTGCGGAACAGACCGGGCGCCATCGCGGAGATCGGATTGACGCGCATCACGGGAGCCGCCGGCGTGCCGACGACCTCGTAGGTCACGCCGATCAATCCCTCATTGTTGCCGCCGCCGAGGAAGATGCCGAACAACGGGATCTGGCCGAAAATGTTGTTGACGCCATACATCGGCACGAACGTGCCGCTCATGCATACCTGGTTGCCCGGATAGTCGATCGACCCCTCGATGGTGGCGCCGATCATCGGGCCCTTGACCACGCCATCGCGGATCGTGAGTGCGCCGTTCTGCCGGGTAAACTCGGCCCGCAACGCGCTGAAAGAGACGCCGTTCCCGGTCCCGTTGGGCGCGCCCGCGGCAACGCGCTCGAGCTGTGCCTCGCCCTTCACCGTGAAGTCACGCACGTTGATGAGGCCCTCGCGCGACGTGTTCGGTTCGGACGTCGGCGGCTCCATCGCCACCACCATCTGGCCGCCGACCGCCTTGGTGTAAGTGTCGGTGAAACGCAGCAGCGCGCCGGCATCGTTGGTCTGGAGGTAGATTACCTCGCGGTTGCCCTGGGCGCGGCCGCCACGCAGGTCGGCGGCCACCGGCGTGTCTTTGCCGATCTTGCCGCTCAGGGCGAAAGCCTTGATGGCGCCATTGCGTTTCGACATCTTGGCGTCGACGCTGCGCATCGCCTCGCCGTTGAAACCAGCGACGGCGCCGAGTTTCACGTCGATGTCGAAGTCGACGTTCTTCATCTTGTTCTTGGCGTCGTCCTTGGAATTGCCTGAGATCGCCGACTTCAGGAAGCCGCGGCCGTCGAAGACGTCGCCGCGCATAGTGCCCCTGAGGACACCGTCCTGGCCGCGCTCGACCTTCAGCGAAGCCTTGTCGCCGTCAGACGGCGAATAGGTCGGGAAGCTCGCGTTCATGAGGTCGCCGTTCTGATCGATCTCCACCGTACCCTTGATCGAGGCGCTGCCGCCTTCGATAACGATATCCTCGAGGCGCGTCGATTGCGCGGTAGGCACCACCTTGAAGCTGGCCTTGCCCGACTTGCCCGGTAGCTTGACCCAGCCAGGGAGGATGTTGTCGAGCTTGACCGAGGTCAGGTCGGCCTCGACGCCGAGCTTGGTCGTCTGGTCCGGTCCGCCGGCGATCTTGCCAGAGAGCTTGATCGGCAGCGCCCCGCTGACGGCGGGACCGAGGTCGAAGCCGAGGCGCGCACGGCTCGCATCGTCCAGCGTCGCCTGCAATTTGACGTCCGCATCACCCTCGGCCGGTTTGCGATAGTCGAGCGAGGCCGCCTGCCCGTTGATCTTGACGTCGCCCTTGACCTGGTAGCCCTGGTTGTTGGCGGCGATCTTGAGGTTGTTGGCCTCCAGCTTCTGGTTCATCACCAGCTTGTCGGCGGCAAAGCCGTTGAGATCGGCGGTGAAGGCGTAAGTAGTATCGGCCTTGGTAAGCTCACCCTTGACCGGCATGTTAAGCTGGACGTTCGCCGAGAACGTTCCCTTGCTGGTGTTGGGATCGATGACGGTCGATGACAGATCGCTCAAGCGATCGTTGGAGAGCATTTCGGCCGCAGCCGGCACCGGCCCGTCGACACGGAACCTGGTCCGCGATGGCGACGGCTTGGGCGCCATGTCCGGCACCTCGAAGGTGAAGTCGGAGATCGTGACCTTGCGGCCGGCGGGCGTGTCGGCGATGCCCTGCCCGATGTTCACGGTCGCGGTGCGCCCGGTCACGCGCGCCTTGAGGTCGGCATCGTGCACCACGGGCATGCCGTCCACCGGGCGGACCGCGACGCCACTCGCGACAATGTTGACGGAGAGACCGTCGTCGGGAATCGGCGGCCCCTTGCGCGGAAGGTTCTTCACCGGCGAATTGACACCGATCTCTACGCGTTGGAGCGTGCCGCGCTCGATCCGCTCGATCACCCATTGACGCACTTCCGGAACGACGAGCGTCGGCCACATCCGTTTCAGCGCGGAGGCCGACATCGGCGTTCCCGCAAAGCCCAGCGTCAGCCGCGGCTCGCCCGAATAGTCGATGGCGCCGGTGCCGGCGACGCCGATCTCGCCGTTGGAGATATCGGCCTGCGTCAGCAGCAGACGCTTGTGGTCGGTATCGAAGCGGAAGCCGATTGCGATACGGTTGAAGACCAGTGGCGGCTCGTTGTCGATACCGCCGAGAAGGATCGATCCACCGCTGAAGCCGAGCTGCCAGTCATTGATGTTGCCATTCGGCGGTTCGAGATGCGCCAGGAGCGTCAGGCGGTTGGCGCCCGAGAGAATCTTGAATGGCGCGACCAGCACGCGGCGGCTCGAATCCCACTCGACATTGATCTCGGCCGAGTCGATCGCCATCGGATAGTCCGGCGTGTCGGTGTCGATGATGCTGCCCGCACCGGCTACGATCTTGCCGCGGAAGAAGGTCGGCACGCCGTCACGGCCGAGCTCGCCCTTGAGCTCGCCAGTCAGCGGCAGGTCGGCCGTGTAGGTGAGATCCTTGACCCGCATCGCCAGCAGGATGTTGGAGGTCGAGACCTTGTCGGCGCGGATATCGACCGAGCGCACGCCGTTCTCGGCGGGGCCGATCGTGGCACGCAGCATCCACGGGCGCGCGCCCTCCTCGCCCAGACTGAGCGTGACGCCGCCGCGGCTCGGCCGGCGCAGGCTGAGCGTGATGTTCTCGAACGTCCATTTTCCGCCGCGCTGCTGATCGTCGACGATCAGGTTGCCGTTCTTGAGGCCGATCTCGTTGAGGTTCTGGCCATCGAGGCCGGTCATGCTCAGGCTGTCGAGCCAGTCGAGTCCCTGAAGAATTCCGCTCTGCGCAGTCGCCTGGGGCGCGGCCTGCGATGCATCCGGGCTTGCAGGCGCCGTCGCGAATGGCGGCGGCGGCACACTGTTGCGCGGGAATGTCGGCGGCAGGCCGGCATCCTTCTTAGAGGCGACGCCGGTTGCCAGCGGCTTTGCGGTGTCGCCGGCCGAGACCGTGACGGTCCCGTCAG
>JAEYRD010000129.1 GCA_023435725.1 Pseudomonadota bacterium
ACTCCGCCGTCCACGTTTCTCTTTCTTCATCTTCACTTGTCAAACAGCCCGGGACCTTGGAGGTCCCAACCTTCCCGAGAGGAAGGGTTCCGATACCCTTACCGACGAAGAATGAACCCCAACCGACGACTGTCAGTTGTTGCGTTCACTCAACAAGGTGAGGAGCATCAGCGGCGCGTTCGCTCGCCCTGGTCAGTGACCCGGCGGCGCCGCGCTCAGTGGTTGGAGGGATAGACGCTCGCTCATGTGACTGCAAGCGAAAAATGAAAAAGTTTTCCACAGCGCCCATTTTCTCGTGTCCGCGTAACAGAACGGCACACCTGCCCGCTGGCTAATCTAGACGAGCGTAGTCCAGCCGTACCGGCTCCCGGCTGCACGAAACTTGGCGCGCCGAAAACACGCGCGCGCGATCTGCCACGGCCGGAGATTGCGTTAAATCGCCCCGCGCCTATGAACCAAAAGCGGCATGACGATCCTTCGAGGACTCGTTCAGAAGGCCGGCAAGTCTGAGACCTTCCAGAATGCCTTCGAGCCGCTGCTCCCGGATCGTCGCGGCAAGCATTGAAGCGGCCTCTCTTTGATCGACCGTGAAGTCGACGTCAGGCGATCGCTGAGCCAGGAGATCCACGAGCTTCGGCACATCAGCCTGATGGTGGCGCAAAACCGAAACTACCTCCGCCGCAAGATAATCGGCCAGGTCTCCATTCGGTGGCGGTTCAAACTCGAACGCGCCCCCGGCGCATTCATCGATCGACCGTCGTATCTGATTGCTTTGCTGCTTCGCCGCCATCGAAAGCAGGAACACCGCATCCGCGAGTTTTTCCCGCGGCACGCTTCTCAACTCAGCGATGGAAGCCGGGATGTCCCCGCCGGAACTCTGGTTGCGCTCGCGCCGCTGCACTGCAAGCTGCGCATCACGTGCTGTGCTCTTCCGTCTTCGAAACATCACCGTTCCCTCCGGCGGACGATATCGCCGTGATTTGGTAAATGAAGTACGAAGCTGCGAGCGCTCGACCATGAACCACGCCGCGTTCTCGCGTCGGCGGTTCACTCCTGCGATGCTTCAAGACACAACGGGAACGATCGCAATGTCGGCAGTTCGCCAGCAAAACTGCAGAACAATTTCGAGCTCATTTTCCGGACTGGCTGACGATCTTTCTTCCGATTGCCCATCTGTGCACCTCTGAAGGGCCATCGTAGATACGAAACGCGCGGACGTCCCTGTAGATGCGCTCCACGACCGTGTCGCGCGTCAGTCCCATTCCGCCGAGAATTTGCAGCGAACGATCGACCACGCGCGCAACAGCTTCGGAACAGATCACCTTGGCCATCGAGCTCTCGGTGGAGGCGCGCTCGCCTTTGTCGAGCACCCAGGCCGTGTGCCAGATGGTCAATTGCGCCTGATGGATATCCAGTGCGTTGTCGGCCAGCATGAACGACACGCCTTCGTGCTCGCCGAGCGGACGGCCAAAGGCGGAACGCCGCCGGGCGTAGTCGGTTGCGATCTCGTGCGCACGCATCGCCGATCCGAGCCAGCGCATGCAATGCGTCAATCTCGCCGGCGCCAACCGCACCTGCGCATGGCGGAAACCCTGGCCGATCTCGCCGAGAACGGCATCGGCCGAAACGCGAAGCCCGTTGAAGCGGACGACCGCATGGCCGCCGACGAAGCTGGAATCCATCGTGTCGAGAGTCCGCTCGATCGAGATGGCGGGATCCGACATGTCGGCAAGAAACATGGTCGCGGCGCCATTCATGCCCTCACCCTCGGCGAGGGCCATGATGATGGCGAAGGCGGAACCTTCAGCGCCGGTGATCAACCATTTTTCGCCATCGATGATCCACCCGTCGCCGCTTCGCCGGGCACGTGTCCGCAACATCGAGGGATCGGAGCCGGCGCCGGGAGCGGGCTCCGTCATGCAGAAGCAGGACCGCACCTGCCCTGTCGCCAGCGGCTTCAGGTATCGCTCGCGCTGATCGGGACGCGCGACGACGTCGAGCAGGTGGATGTTGCCTTCGTCCGGAGCAGCGCAATGCAGCGCGACCGGGCCGAGCATGGAGTAGCCAGCAGCCGTGAACACGGCCGATCGGCCGAGATGGGACAACTTGCGGCCGCCATATTCGGCGGGCGCATGCGGCGCAAACACGCCGGCGTCGCGCGCCAGCGCATTGAGCTCGCGGCGCAGCTCGTCGGTCGGCCCGTGGGTGGTCCAGCGCTTGTCGTTCTCGAACGGTACGACGCTCTCCTTGACGAACGCCCTGACCTGCTCCGCAAACTCGGAGACCTGCGGCGGCAAAGAGAAATTCATGTCGAGCTGATTTGTCATCGGTATCCTCACTCAGATCCACGTGTGCATCGCGCGCCACAAGAACGTCTTCGCCCAGACTGCCAAAACCGGCGGAGCGATCGTCGCTCACAGCACCATTGAGCCATTGTTGGTGCAGTTGCAAGAATGCCCTGCTCATTAAGCGGTCAGCCACGGGCCATGAACAATCAATGACTTGCCAGTCGCACACCTTGAGTCATCCGCCGCTCCGATGCAGGAGCTCCGATCGGCCGAAATGCCGGCTCAACTTCTGCAGATCAACATCACGCGTGCTTGGCGGCCAGCCCTTCGAGGAGGGCTACAGTGGTTGTCAGGCTCTGGTTCGGCGGCGTCATCTGCTTGCCCACCTCGCGCGCCCGAGCGGCGCATCCTGCCCCCAGAACGGTCCGCAGGTCATCGTGAAGGGTCTCCCGCGTCACGGCGGAGAAACGACGCGAGGTGCCGACCCCCAGGCGTTTGATCTGCGTAGCCCACACCGGCTGGTCGGCGCCCACCCAGAGTACGAGAGTTGGGACGCCGGAGCGCACGCTGGCAGCAGTGGTGCCGGCGCCGCCATGGTGAACGATGGCCCGGCAGCGCGGCAAGAACTCGGCGTGGTTGACCGAGGGCACGATCATGACTTCGTTCGTGGGGGCTATGCATTCAAGGGGCAAGACTCCTGAACAGATCAGTGCACGCTCGCCGAGCTCCTGGCACGTATTCATAATCAGCGCGACGATCTCGGCCGGTTTGTCGACCGGCATACTGCCGAACCCGAAGTAAATCGGGGGGCGGCCAGCTCCGATCCAGGAATTCACGGAAGCGTCGGAATGGGTGGCGAATTCCAGGGTCATCGCGCCGACCAAAGGTCTCTTCCAGCCCCATTGCTCCTCAAGCCCGGGAAAGAACACCTTGTCGTAGGCTTGAATCTCCAGCGCGCCATATTCGACGAGTCGGCGCACGGCACGAGTTTTGGACTCCGGAAGTCCCAAGGCCTGGCGCTGTTCATCGTAGGCCGGCTTCAACAGGCGCCAGTGCGACCACTCTGCGACTGACCACAGGGGTTCGATCAAACTCGGGGGCAATCGAACCGGCAGGATGTGGTTGTTCGCCCTGACGGGGAAGTAATGCAGGGCGGCAAACGGGACCCCTTGGGCCTCGGCAACGTTGGCGGCTAACTCTTGATAAGTAGTACCGCTCAATATCACATCAACGCCGACTGCCAGCTTGGTTAGAGTCTCGCTCATTTCCGCCCAGCCGTCGGTGAGGTACTCTCGAGCCTGCCGCAGGACCTTGATGGGATTGCGCAACTTAAACCAGTCGTGGAAAACCTCCGCCTCCAGTTGCTGTTGGGAGTCCGGGCCGTAAGAATCCACCGAAAATAAACCAGCCGACTCGGCGAACCCGACGAGATTGGGAGGCACGGCCATACGGACTTCGTGACCGCGGCGCTGCAGCTCACGTGCAACCACAGCCGCGGGTTCGATGTCTCCTCGCGTCCCGTGTACTGCGACGGCGAACTTTATGGTCCCGCTCCGGTTTTCGCGGTCTAGGTTATGGCAATCGCTTTGGTGTGGGTGCCGTCGGCTTTATTTCAGAGTTGAAAGAAGATTGGAGAATACGAAATCATGGATGTCAAGAGTCGCCTTTAATGCTAATTGACAGTCGTCAAGCGCATTGCTCACGGCGTTTCGCAACGAGATTTTTTTTCAGAATCTGAGCTGCATTGCTCGGAAATCCATGATGAGACTATGACTCTGCCCCAAGCCCTGAGCGATGACGTACCCGCCGCCTCCGATCTATCCGCGCTTGCGATCGACCGTAGCGCTGGCTCGCGGCGTCGCAGACAATTGCGCCGCATCCTGGTGCGGGTCCTTCTACTCGCCATGCTTGTCGGCATCGGGGCCGCAACATGGGTGTGGCGCCGGCATGCGCAGATCGCCGTCGAGACCGCAGTCGTCTATTCTGTCTATCCGTCACAAGCGCTGACACTGCTGAACGCGACCGGGTACGTCGTCGCGCAACGCAAGGCATCCGTCGCCTCGAAGGCGACAGGCCGTCTCGAATGGTTGGGGGTACTCGAAGGGAGCAAGGTGCACGCGGGTGAGGTGATCGCCCGGCTTGAGAGCAGCGACACGCAGGCGATGCGCGACCAGGCAGCCGCTAACGTGCATGTTGCGGAAGCCAACCTCGCCCAGGGGCGGGCGGAGCTCACGCAAGCGGAAATCGGGTTCAGGCGCTCCGAGGCCCTCGGCGAGAAGAACATCATAAGCGACTCGATGCGCGAAAGCGCTGAGGCACGCCTCGCCAAAGCGCGAGCAGCGTTTGCTGGTTACGAGGCCGGCATCACCGCTGCACAGGCTAATCTCCGCGTGTCCGAAGTTGCCGTCGAACAGACCCTTATCCGAGCGCCCTTCGACGGCGTTGTCCTCACGCGGCACGCCAACGTAGGCGACACGATCACACCATTCTCGCAGGCGGTCGACACCAAGGGCGCCGTCGTCACCATCGCCGATATGGACTCGCTTGAAGTGGAAGCCGACGTGGCGGAGTCGTCGTACCTGAGCATCCGCGTGGGGCAACCGGTGGAGATCCAGCTGGACGCGATCCCTGGCGAGCGCTTCGAGGGCGTGGTTAACCGGATAGTCCCGACCGTGGATCGCGCCAAGGCATCTACCCTCGTGAAAATCCGGTTCGTGCAGCGCGACTCGCGGATGCTTCCGGATATGAGCGCCAAGGTGGCTTTCCTCGAGCGTGAAGTCGCCGAGTCAGAGCGCAAGCCTGTTCTTGCAGTGCCGATGACGGCCGTGTTCGAGGTGGGTGAACAACAGCACGTCTACGTCATCGAGGATGGCAAAGCTCGTCTGCGGCGCGTGAATCTCGGCGCGAAGGTGGGCGACCAGATCGAGGTACGTGACCTCAACGCCGGCGCGCGCGTGGTGATCCGACCGCCGGAAGATATCGCTGACGGGCGCGCAGTCAAACAGGCCGCGAAGTGACCGTGCCTCGCGCCTCCGACGCGCCGATCGGGGAAGACGTGCTTATCGCGCTGAGCGAGGTGAGCAAGAACTACCGGCGCGGCGAACAGATCGTCCCGGTCCTTTCCAAACTCACATTCGACATCGGTCGTAAGGAGTTCCTTGCCCTGATGGGCCCGTCGGGGTCGGGCAAATCGACGATGCTCAACCTGATCGCCGGCATCGACAGTCCGGATCACGGCTCGATCAAGGTGGGGGGCGAGGACATCACGCTCCTCCCGGAAGCCGAACTCGCCGACTGGCGCGCGGCGAACGTGGGCTTCATCTTCCAGTTCTACAACCTGATGCCCGTGCTCACGGCGCTCGAGAACGTCGAGTTGCCTCTCACGCTCACGAGCCTGGGGCGGCGCGAACGCCGAGACCGTGCACAACTCGCACTCAGTCTGGTCGGCCTCAGCGATCGCGTCAAACATTTGCCCACGGAGCTCTCGGGCGGACAGCAGCAGCGCGTGGCGATCGCGCGGGCGATCGTCACCGACCCCACGGTGCTGGTGGCCGACGAGCCGACAGGCGACCTCGACCGGCAGTCGGCGAAGGAGGTGCTCGAGATCATGCAGCGGCTGAACCGCGACATGGGCAAGACGATCGTGATGGTCACACATGACCAACGTGCAGCCGCGCACGCGAAACGCATCATGCACCTAGAGAAGGGCGATCTCTCCTATCTGGTGGAGCAGCGCCTTGAGTGAGTGCCGGTCATGAGCCAGTGGCTCACGCTCGTGGCGCGCAACGTCTTGCGTCACCGGCTCCGCACGTCCCTGACGCTCGTCGGGCTCGTCGTCGCGATCCTCGCCTTCGGTGTGCTCCAGACCGTTGTCAAAACCTGGTATGCGGGGGTGGACGGCGCCGTTCCTTCGCGGCTGCTCATCCGCAACGCCATCTCTTTTGCGCTGCCGCTGCCGCAATCCTATCAGAAGCGCATCCGCGCCATCGAAGGCGTGCGGCGCGTCACCCACATGAACTGGTTCGGCGGCATCTACAAGGATTCGAAGAACTTCTTTCCGCAGTTTGCGATCGATGCCGCAAGCTATCTCGATATGTACCCCGAGATCCTGGTTCCGGACGAGGTGCGGCGCGCCTTCCTGCGCGAGCGCCGCGGCGCGATTGTCGGGCGCAAACTCGCCAAACGCTACGGCTTCAAGCCAGGCGACGTGATCCAGCTGCGCGGGACCATTTTTCCCGGTAACTGGGAGTTTGTGATCTGTGGCGTCTTTGACGGCCGAGACCCCAAAACCGACACCTCGCAGCTTTTCTTCCGCTGGGATTACCTGAACGAAACACTACGTGTGCGCTCCAAGGCACAAGCTGACCAAGTGGGCTTGTTCGCCGTGGACGTCGCCAGCCTGGATAGCGTCGCTGACGTCAGTCAAGCCATCGACGAAGTGTTTCGAAACTCGCTTGCCGAGACGCTCACCGAGACCGAGCGCGCTTTCCAGATCGGTTTCGTGAAGCAGACCGAAGCGATCCTCATTTCCATCCGTATCGTCTCGTTCGTGGTCATCTTCATCATCCTGGCCGTGATGGCGAACACCATGGCGATGACGGCCCGCGAGCGGCTCCGCGAGTACGCCACCCTGAAGGCCATTGGCTTCAGCCCCGGCTACGTGGCGCGATTGATCCTCGGGGAATCCATCTTGATAGCCTTGATCGGCGGTGCGATCGGCATCGGGCTCACGCCCCCGGTCGCCGCACGCCTTGCCGAGCTCTCCGCCACGCTCTTCCCAACCCTGATCGTGAGCGTCAACACCGTCATGTTGCAGGCACTTGCAGCGTTGGTGGTCGGGATTCTCGCCGCGGTCTTGCCGATGCGCCGGGCAGCCCGTGTCAACATCATCGACGGTCTTCGGGCGTTGGGCTGACCATGCCACTGCTGCTCTCCTACAGCCTACGTAACCTGCAGGAGCGCAAGCTCACCAATTTTCTCACCGCGACAGGCATGGCCCTTGTGGTGTTCGTCTACGCTGCCGTGCTCATGCTCGACTCCGGACTCAAGCAGACGCTCGTCGCGACCGGCGAAGACACGAACGTCATCTTCGTACGCCGCTCCGCAGAAGTCGAGATCCAGAGCCTGATCGACCGCCGGCAGGCCAGGATCATCGAAAGCCAGCCCGAAATCATCATCGGGGCCGAAGGCGCGCCGCTTGTATCGAAGGAAGCGGCCGTGCTGATATCGCGGCCAAGGCGCGGGACCAGGCAGGCGAGCAACGTTTTGGTCCGCGGCGTCGGTCCGGCCGCTCTCGCCGTACGTCCGCACGTGCGGATCGCCGAGGGGCGCATGTTTCGTCCGGGATCGAACGAGATCGTAATTGGCCGAGCCCTCGCGGGGCGCTTCGAGGACATCGAGGTTGGATCGAGCCTCCGGTTTGCTCAGCGGGAGTGGCGGATCGTAGGCCGGTTCGACGCGGGCGGCAGCGGGTTCGATTCCGAGATCTGGGGCGATAGCGAGCAACTCATGCAATCGTTCCGACGAGACTTTTTCTCTTCGATCACGGTACGGCTCGCCGATCGCTCCGGCTTCGACACGCTCAAGGCGCGCCTCGAAGCGGATCCCCGCCTTACCATCGAAGCCAAGCGCGAGCGCCTCTTCTATGAGGAGCAGTCACGCCTGCTCTCCGGGTTCATTCAGATTCTCGGGCTCACGCTCTCGGTGCTGTTCTCGCTCGGCGCGGTCATCGGTGCGACGATAACGATGTATGCGGCCGTGGCCAGCCGCATGATGGAGGTAGGGGTTCTGCGCGCGCTCGGATTTCGGCGCTCGCGAATCCTCGTTGCCTTCCTTGTCGAGGCGCTGCTGCTCTCACTCATCGGCTGGGTCGTTGGGCTTTCGTTCGCATCGCTCATGACACAGGTGAAGATCTCGACTCTGAACTGGACGTCACTCTCCGAGCTCGCATTTCGGTTTGTGCTGACGCCCGGAATCGTGCTGCGCTCGCTCGTCTTCGCTCTCGTGATGGGCTTTCTCGGCGGTTTTCTGCCGGCCGTGCGGGCGGCCCGCATGAAGATCGTCGACGCGCTGCGCGTCGCTTGAGCGCTCGGCAACGCTTTGGCCGCCATCCACTGCATCTCCTCGCTCGCCGGGAGTCTTTGATCAAGCTTCGCTTCTATCTGCTTCTTGATCGGTGATCGTCAGCTTATCGTTCCGCGCAGGTCCATGTCCGCGAGCGCACCGCGCACGAATGGCATTAGGCCCGCCCGGGTCGTTACGTGGCCAGGCACGTAGCCGGACACGGTACAAGATAGCCGTTCGCCGATACGGTAGCACCCGATGAAGAGGAGGCCACCGAGACGTTCGAGCTCCGGTTCCGCATAGCGCTCCAAAAGCGAAAGCTGCAGAAGCAACGCCTCGCCGCAGGGGCGGTTCACGTCCAGCGGCAATTCGCCGATCAGGCTGCATCCAACGGGCAGGTCCGCGCCGAGCGTCGCCCGCTCCAGACGGCGCGCCAGCCACAGCGGCACATAGGGGATCAGCGGAAACAGCGGCGACAACTCATCGCCGTTCCGGATCAGCGAGGCGAGTGCAGCCTTGAGATCCCGCTGCAAGACGCGCGGATCGTTGCGGCAAGTATCGGGCTCCACCATCACGGTGATCGACCGCAGCGCGTTGCCGCGTCGGTCACCCGAATGACGGTCGCTGACCGGCAGCACCAGTTTCACGCGTCCTGACTCGTCCACGCGGCCCATCCGGAAAGCGAGCCGTGCCGCGAACGCCATGATCAGCGTGTTACTTGCCACGCCCAGATCCGACGCACGCTGTTCGCACGCTCCTGCATCCATGACCACCTGAACGAGCGGCACATCCGCTACCGGCTCAAAGTGGTCGCGGCTGCTTCGCGCGCGGGAGCTCGAACGCGACAAGCCCGCCCTTCCCTTCCGCGACCGCCGCACGAGAGCCACCAGAGCGCGCCAAACATCAGGCAGGGCGCGCAAGCTCTCAACGCTGTCGCGCGCCAGCATCACTGGAGACCATCGCCAAGATGGCGCTGGGAGCCCATGGTCGAAACATCGACCAGCCACCGCGTCAGCGATGGCCTGACTGGTGGCTTGCATGTCAGCGGTCGTGTGCGACACCAGCATCGTCAGCGCGCAGCCACCGCCCTCCAGCGCTTGGACTGCCAGGCGCCAGCCTGGTCCGCGCTCGGGATCCACAGGTAGATCGAGCAGCATACGCCGCAATTCGGGCAGACACTCATTGGGGAGCGGGTCTCGAAACCACGTCACTGGGCCCGGCACAGGGTTGGCCACCCAACGGTGCCGCCCCCATGGCAATGGTGAACGCTGCAGCAGGCGCCCTAGCAACCCCAGTGCAAGGCGCTCGCTGAACTGTCTCACGGCGGCTTCATCGATAGCGTGCGGATATAACCAGGTGAGATGCAGCGCTGGCCCGCGTCCGAGCGCGCGCAATCCTACGAATGAGCCTTGGTCCATATAGCACAGAACGTCGTCCGCGCCGGCGTCGCTCGGCCGGCCGCGGCGTCCGCGCAGTTTGTTGGCAGAAGGGCTCACCCCTCAAGCCCCCTGGTTCTTTGCTGCGCGATGCGACCGCCGCCCGTCAAGGTTCGGTATTTCCAGACGAATGTGGGCACGCTGAGCGCCGCGCGTTCCGACACCCCGGTCGTCGCGAAGCCACCGCACGGCATCACTCTTGCCAGCCGTTGGGAGGGAGCCTGCGGTAAAGGGATGTTCATCGGGATTCTTGCAGGCGGACGAGAAACGACTCCGCCCAATGCCTTGCGTCGGCATTGAATACGGCTTGCCGCAGGCGGCCCATACGATCCCGGGTCTCATCGGCTCCGGCACGGATAGCGTCGCCGATTCCGCGCTTTAAATCAGCGACGTTGGATGCATCGACCAGCCAAGCATCACGCAACTGTGCTGCGGCGCCCGCCGTCATGCTGAGCACCAAGCTGCCACTTCCCTCATTGCGGCAGGCGACGAACTCCTTACTCACCAAGTTCATGCCGTCGGAGAGCGAGGTGACAAGCATGACGTCTGCGGCCACGTACAGCGCCACGACCTGCTCGGTCTGCAACGCTTCGTAAATGTAGTGGATCGGTCGGAGGCCGAGCGCGGTGAGTTCCGCATTGGCTACACGCAGCGTTTCCTCCACCGTAGCGCGCAGTCGCTGATACGCTGCAAGCTCGCCGCGGCTCGGCATGGCCACTTGAATGAACTGGATGTCGCGTCGCCTGAACTCGTCGCTCTTGAGCAACTCCGCCACTGCACGGATTCGAACGTCGATGCCCTTCGTATAGTCGAGCCTGTCCACACCGAGCAGTATCAGTTCCGGCGCACCGAACTCCACGCGAATCCTTGCGGCGCATTCGCGTATCGCGGGCGTGGCCGCAAGATACGAGAACCGCTCGGCATCTGGTCCCACGGGAAACACATCCACTGTCACGCGTCTCCTGCCCGCACGCTCGCGCAAGAGCACGTCCCGCCCGTCGCGGGTAGCCGACAAACGAAGGCACGCCTCGGTGATAAAGCGCTCAGCAGACGCGTTGGTCTGAAAGCCAACCACGTCGGCACCTAGCAGTCCGCTCAGGACGCTTTCTTTCCATGGCAACGTGTCGAACTCAGTGGATGCGGGAAACGGCACATGCAGGAAGAAGCCGATGCGGAGATCCGGCCTGGCCTCACGCAATAAGGCTGGCACGAGTTGGAGTTGATAATCGTGCACCCACACCAGCGCTCCGGCTGGCGCGCTGTCAGCCACACGATCGGTGAACCGCTGGTTGACCTGGCGGTAGACCGCGAATTCGTCGTCGCGAAACACCGGGTCAATGACCGCGCCGTGGTAAAGGGGCCAAAACGCGCCATTACATGCACCGTTGTAGAAATAGCTCGCTTCCCGTTGCGTAATTGGAACCTCGATATAGGCAATGTTTGCCGTGCGTGGTGGAAGCGTTGGGGTCGGTTCGCGGCTACCTGCGGGCATAGCGCTGCCACGCCAGCCCACCCACACCGCGCTCAGGTTTTGTAGGGCGGGTTCCAGCGCGCTGACAAGCCCGCCAGGCGAAGATCGCCAGCCGCCATGGACATGAAACTCGACCGGAAGCCGGTTGGCAACGATGAAAACACTCGTCGCGTGCGCGGTTGTCTCGCACATCTGTGGTGTGGCGGTCTAAAAGTCGCAGTCGGTCAGGATCAAATCGAAATGCGGAATCAGCACGAGCCCCCTACGCTATCCGGCTGAATAGTCGTTGTACTCCAGAAGGCTGGGATTGCCGCAGCCTGGAAAAACGAGCACTTACCCCCTATCGACTCATCAATCGTATGTCAATTTAGCTCGATTTTGAGAACGCTTATCCGTTGTTGACCGGGAATCCACATGCAAAAACCGCCCCGAGGCGCGCTGGGATCAGGCGTCAATGATCGCGTCGAGTCCGAACTCGGCGAGTGTTCGCGAGGCCACCCGGCGAAGTTCGTCAGTCGTGGTTGGTGTGGGCCCCAACTGGCAGGCCTCGATGCAGAGGGAAACGGTCTTGTCGTAGCGGGAGGCCACGACGACGAGATGACCATGGGAACGCTCCAGGTCCTGACGCGTGACGTTGACATCGACGGCTCGCGTTAGCAAATGCCGGCACGGCGCACCGTCGATGCGCGCGAGCCCTTCCGGCAGCATTCCAAGGTCGGAACAGCTTACCGGCAGCTCATCGGCATAATCAAACAACCGGTTCACAAGCATCTTTGCGGCAGTGCGGGGCATCCAAGCGATGGCAGGGAGCAACGAAGTCAGTACATCGGTCTGACTTTTCCTCGCGCCACGAAGCAGCGCCCTCGCTGCATTCACGGGCTCCAGATTCGCGGTCAGGCCTTCAGGCGCGACGTTCATCATATGGAATTCGATCGCCAACGCTCGTTCGTCGGCCAGCCCACGCCTTCGGCTTCTTGGGACAAGCAGGCTGATAGCGCCATCCGAGAAACGGCGGCGGCCCAGATGCGATGCCAAGGATGCCACGAAGCCCGGCAGCAGCGTATTCATGCCACCACCGAGCCGCTGCTCGCACGCGAGCCAGACACGCGAGTCGACGGTCACCGCAACAGCTGGAAGCTCCACGATCGTTGATGGGTCGTGAGCTGCTTCTGCTGCTGCAACGGCCGGACTTCGTTCGGGGGCGACGGGTCTCGACCAGTTCGCCTGCGCAATCCGAGCGAGTGCGGCAACCGTCTGCGGGGCGTCGGCGAGGATCTGCCACGCGTCCGACACGCACCCGGACAGCCGCTTGCGGGCGCCTTTGGGCAAGTACGGATTCGGGACGCCGGTGCCTTTCACGGCAGCCGCGATGACGCGCAAGGCTCCCATCCCGTCGAGCAGCAGATGCGATCCGATGATGCTCACGGCTGTGCTGCCATCGTCGAATGGTTGTATGGCCATTCGCCCGGCGGGACCGATGACAGGGTCTACCGGCGCCCGCGCGTGCTGGTTAGCCCACTGCAGCAGCCGCGATCGTGGCAGCGGATCCGAACTCTGCTCGAACGGAACGGACGTCCCGGCCACCCAGCGAGGCCTGCCCCACGGGAGGGGGGACGGCTCAATGAGCCGATTGAAGGACAGTGCGGTCAGTCGTTCATATGTTTGCACCAGCGCGGCGAGGTTCACGTCGCGGTCATAGAGCCACAGGCATTGCATCAACTGGCTCCGGCCGGTGACCCTGAACAATTCGTAGGCCAGTTGGTCCAGCCACGCGAGGCGGTGCCGCGCGTATGCAGGGGTGCCGGGCGTGCTCGTCTCAAGCATCGAAAAACTCGCCGGCGAGTTCGTAGTCAGCCAAGAGCCGTTCGACGAGCGCACGAAGATGCTGAGGCTCCGTTACCACGCCGGGCTGGTAGGCAACGAAGCTAAGAGCGAGAAATCCGGGTATGTCGCCGGCGAAGAGAGTCGCTACACCTTGACGCGCCTCGATCGCGCGGCGCGCGACCGGACGGTCGATGCCGCGAAAGCAGATTCGATCAGCCGCGCCGCCATCGATCTGGAGCACGTCCTTGGGCAAGTGGCCCAAGTTCGAACAGGTGACCGGCAGGTCAGCGAGCGCGTCAAGCGCTAGATGGCTGGCGGCCGAAAATGCGCGTCTAGGCACAAAGGGCACCAAGGGCAGCAGCGTGGCAAGTCGATTGGGCTCCCGTCTCGTCCGCAGCAGTGTAGCCCGCAGACGCCGCCGCAACGTATGCAGGTGCCCACGCGGCTCGTCGACACGCACCTTCAACGTGGCAAGTCCGACGCCATTCCCTCCGGTGTGCGACAGACCCTCTCGCTGATTCACGGGAATCAACAAGGTCACATCGTCGTCACGGACGCGACCGAGCGCCTCGGCAAACGCCGCGGTTATCGCGGTCAGGAGCGTGAGGCGGTTCGCACCGAGGCTCTGTGCTCTGGCGTCCCAGACAGATATGGGCACGCGTATGAAGGCTGACGGAAACACGACTGTCCGGTCATCTGCGATTGTCACGACTGGCGATGCGGCGGGTGCGTTGGACGTGGCGCGCGAGGCATATGCTGTACGGGCCAGCTGGGCCAGCGCCCGGAGCGTCGCTGGCGCGTCCCGCACGATGCGTTGGAGCTCGGTACCCAGTGTTGTCGCGGCGCGGTGCACTGACCAGACCGACCATGCAGGATAGACTGGAGGCCGTCGCTCTCCACGCACGGCTTCGCTCACGGCTATTGCCGTCGTCAGTCCGTCCGCGATGCAGTGCGACACTACAAGCGAGACCACCGTGGAGCCGTCGGTGAAGGTTTGGATCGTTAAGCTCCATGCTGGTCCGCGCGCAGGATCCAATGGAAGCTCCACCTGCGCGTCGGCCCACGCCTGCATCGCCTCAGGGGCAAGCGGCGCCTCCGCGACAGCTAGAGCAGCCGACGGGGGTGGCGCGCTGACCCATTGGTGCCGTCCGAACGGAAGCAGCGCCGGCCGGATCAGCCGCGCCAGATGACCGTGCGCGAGATTGTCACGGAACCGTGTCAGCGCGTCTAGGTCTACAGGCCGCAGATAGCGCCACAGCACCTGAATGACCGCATGCTGCCCATGTGAGATATGCGCAAGGTAAATGCCCTGATCTGCAAATGAGAGGAAGGGCGGCGACATATTCGACACGTTCTCTGGGTGAGACATCGCATGCGTCATCGTTAACGACCGACATCCGAGTACGTCGGTATCAATGCATCGGCGGCCCGGCGGCATGCGCCCGTAAGCGCTTTGACATAGCGGTGCATCGAGGCGCGGGCTGTCCCGTTCGCCGGATAAGCCGCCGTAAGCGAGAGCCCGCGTTGCGTACGGAACAACCAGAGCGCAACCTGCGCGGCCACGCCTTGGTTGATATAAACCCGCCCATTCCCCTGATGCCATTCGCGCGCAATGTGCGCACTGAGCGGAGGAACGTTCACATCCATATAGGATAGCATGACGCCACCTGTGGCGACGGATCGAATCGTCGGCAGCCCGGCGGCCAGTTCAAGTACGAGCTCGATTGGCACGTTGGCAAGGCATAGCCGTTCGTCAAAGTTACGTTGGGCGGTGAAGGCGAGTTCAGGAAACGTTCGTTCCTGCACGTCGAAGTCGATTGGCACAACTCCCACGCACCAGCCGGTCGTCCTGAAAGCCTGTGGCGATCTTCGCGTCGTTGTGGGAGTGACGACACTGTAGTGCGAGCGCCCAGCCAATTCCCGTTCGGTCAGGGCCGCGCAGGCCAACAGGCCGCCGATGACCCGCGCGCCGGAAGCATGGCACGCGGACTCGAACGCGGCCATGACGTGATCATCGAGGATATCTACGTGTACATACTCGGCGTGATAGCGATCCTCCAGCACACCGAGCGGCAGCGCAAAAGAGGGCATCCGCCCGTCGTTGCGGTGCAGGAACGCGATCCACTCCTTCACCTCAGGATCCGCTAACGTTGTCATGGCTGCCCGCTGACGCTGATTGGTGCAGTAATCCAGATAGCTCCCCGGCGGTCCGAGTTGAAGCGGCGTCTCGCCGTCGAGCACGGCGCGATACACCGAGCGGATCTCTGCCATCAGGAACGCGATGACGGTCGCGTCGGCGTGCAAGTGGTCGATGCTTGCGAAGCAAGTGAACCCGCTCGCGCGCTGGAGAATGCCAAACCGAAAGCAATCCCATGCGAGCGGCGTAGGGGTCGCCATGACATGTTTTTGCCAATCCTCCGCGCTCACCTCGCCGAGCGTCGCAGGCTCCATCTGGATGGCCGCAGGGTCGGCAAGTACGTGTCGGACTATTGCTTCGCCGCGCTCCTCGAACCAGCTGTGATAAGTGTCGTGCCTGCGCAGATGTGCGGTCACCACATGGGTCATGGCTCTGAGGTCGCACCGCCCGGGTTCGTCCCACACAACGACAAGCAGTCGCGCCATCGCCTCGTGCCGCTGCTCACACGCGCGGAAGGCGCGCAGATGCTGTTCCTGTTCGTAGCTCGGTAATGTGGGCGACACCGGCGCGCGTTTCACGCTTTCGATCGACGCCGCAGACGGACACCAGAGAGTCAGCGTCGCAGGAGGCCCTGACCAGTCGTGCAGCGGACGCAGATCAGTCACAGGCATCTGCCCCGGCCGGCTGCAATTCTTGCATCGCCCCACTCAGTGTGTCGGCCAGTGCACGCACGGTCGTCACGTCCACGGCGCGGAGCCGGATGCCGGTGTCGGCTTCGAGCGCGATCAGCAGTTGGAGCGTCCCGAGTGAGTCGAGGCCGTAATCGAAAAATGAGCGGTCTGGATTCACTGTGCGGCGCAAGATGACACCGAGATGCTCGATGATCAGACGCCGCAACAGGGCCGGCCGCTCGTCGGGCGGCGTGCGCCTGAACTCCACGCGCAGGCGGCGCGCCGGATCGCCCGCTGCCTCTGGAGCCTGCGACATGGCCGCTCCGAACGGACTCCGCGCGGATAGCGCCGTCAGCCACGGTGCGCCGTCGAGATGGGCGTATGCGGCATATCCGCGGTCGTGCCGCAGCAGCGTCTCGAATGCGTAAACACCGTCGCGTGGGTCGATCATTCGCGCATCGCCGCGTGCCGAGAGATGCGCACCGGCGCCGATGTCCGCCCACGCGGCCCAGGCGATTGCCGACGACGGCAGCCCCTGCGCGCGCCGCCACTGCGTGAACGTGTCGAGCCAGCTGTTAGCGGCTGCGTACGCGGACTGCCCAGGCGAACCAAAGAGCGCCGCGACCGAAGAGAAACAGCAAAACCAGTCGAGTTGTTGCTTCAGCGTCGCCTCATGCAAATGCCAGGCGCCTTCCGCCTTGGGTGCCCAGTTCCGATGTAGCCTCTCCTCGGTGACGGAGGGGAGGATGCCGTCCTCGACGACGGCTGCGCCGTGCAGGACACCGCGCAACGGGAGGCCCGTCGCCGTGGCAGCTTCGACAAGGCGCCGCGCGGTCGATGGCTCCGCGATATCCGCACTTACCACTTCGACCTCGGTGCCCCGCGCTCTCATCGCGACCAGCATGCTCGTGGCCGCGTCGGTCGGCTTGGAGCGCCCGTTGAGGATCACGCGACCGGCCCCGGCGGCGGACATCGCATCGGCGAGGAACAGGCCGAGCCCGCCAAGGCCGCCGGTGACGATGTATGCGCCATCGCGCCTGAACGGTGTGAAGCGCTTCGGCGCCTCCAGCACGCGGTAGTGGCCGGCCCTTGGAACGGTGAGCACGAGCTTGCCGGTGTGACCGGCGCCGCTCACAACGCGAATGGCACTAGCCGCATCGGCAAGAGGATAGGTAGCGATGTCTGGCAGGGTCAGCCGCTCCTCATCGGCAAGACGCATGACGCGCGACAGCAGTGCCTGCACGCGCGCCGGATGAGTAATACACATCTGCGCCAGGTCGACGGCGAAGAACGAAAGGTTTCGCTTGAACGGAGACAGCCCCAGCCACGTGCCCCCATAGATGTCTTTCTTGCCGATCTCAATGAACCGCCCGCCCGTCGCGAGGAGCCCCAGGCCGGCGCGCTGCGACGCGCCCGTGAGCCAGTTGAGGACTATGTCCACGCCGTAACCCGCCGTGTCCCGCCGGATCTGCTCGGCGAATGCCACGGTCCGAGAGTCGTACACGTGGCTGATTCCGTCGGCGCGCAGCAGCTCTCGCCTCGCCTCGGAGCCCGCCGTTGCAAATATCTCTGCACCGGCCGCGCGCGCAATGGCCACAGCCGCCTGCCCGACGCCGCCGGTCGCCGAGTGAATGAGCACCTTGTCGCCGGGGCCGATCCGCGCCAGATCCTTAAGGCCGTACCACGCCGTGGCAGTTGTCGTGAGAATGGCGGCCGCTTCGGCATCCGTGAGCGTGCGGGGTATCGGGACAAGCAGGCGCGCATCGCAAGTGAGATACGTGCCCCAAGCGCCCCCGCAGCAGAGCCCGGCCACGCGGTCGCCGACGCGAAACGGCGAGAGGCCCGGCCCGACGGCGGTGACAATGCCGGCAAAGTCCAGGCCAAGCCCCTGCGCACGACCGTCAAATGTGGGATAGCGGCCAAGGGCAACGAGCACGTCGGCGAAGTTGATACTCGTGGCATGGACGGCCACCTCCACCTCGCCTGCGTCCGGCGCGCGCCGCTCGAACTCCACCATCTCCAGGCTCTGTAGGTCACCGGGCACGCGGATTCCTAAGCGAAGACCATCGCGCGTCGCGTCGCGGTCCACCGTGCGGCGATCAGCGTGACCAAGGGGGCTTCGCTGCAGTCGTGCGACATACACGCTCGCTCCGCGCAGCGCCGTTTCGTCTTCGTCCGAGCCGCTCAGCAACTGAGACTGAAGCAGTGACAGGTCCGCCTGCAGGTTCACGTCTATCTGGGTGGGGTGGAGTGCGGGAAATTCGGCGCCGACGGCTCGCAGCCACCCACGCACACCGGCGTGCGCTAGCTGAACGGTGTCGTCCGGCAGTGCCCGTTGGGCCATGCAGGTGACGACGAAGAGGCGGGGACGCCGCTCGCAATCGGTCAGCGCGTTGGTCACGTGCAGCAGGCCGCTTATGTTCGCCCGAGCTGCGTCCGGAGTCGCTGGCTCATTGCTGCGCGGCAATACCACCACCACAGTTCCAGGGCGATGCTGATGCAGAACGTCTTCGATCTGTTCGCGCCATACGCCCCCCTTCCCGGCCCCGGCGCTGCTGAGGATGCGAGTCTTGAACCCCTGCTCGCGCAGGCTTCCCTCCAACTCCATCACCAACTGGTGTCCCGCATAATCGGCGTCGAGCAGCAACCAAGCGCCATCGCCCGGCTTGACCGTGGCACGCGGGATGTCCCATGCCTCCCAGACTACGTCGAGCAGGCGCGAGTTGCAGGCGACGGCGTCAGCATGCTGTCCGGCCGCACCGCTGCCCATTGCCAACCCATCGACACTGAGCAGGACGCGCCCGGATGCGTCGAGCAGATCAATGTCCACCTCAACGTGCAGTGCGTCCATCGCGACAAAGCGAGTGATGCAGTGCGCGGCCTCGGCGTCTGCGCGGTGGAGCCGGAGGCTTCTCACCGAGAGTGGCAGCAGCAGGCGCCCGTTTGTCCCCGAAACGACCTCGGCGAAAGCGCCAACGGACTGGAAGCACGCGTCAAGCAGTACGGGATGCACTGTGTAGCCACGCGCGGCCGTTCGGAGCGACGTCGGGAGCCGAAGGTCTGCAAAGAGCGAGGCGCCGTCAGCAGACAAGGCCAAGCTAGGGGCCAGTGCACGAAATGACGGTCCGAACTGAATGCCCTGCGAGTCGAACCACCGCCACACCTCGTCCGCGGCAACAGGCGTAGCGTGAGCGGCGCGCAGCGCGGTTATGTCGTACACAGCAGGCGGCCTTGCAGAGGCAGCCGCACAGAGCTGAGCGCTTGCATGGACCTGCGCTTCGCTTTCTGCCTGGCTCTCGAGCCTGAAGTTCAACTCACCCGGTCGGTCCAGCACTGCCGTGCAGACAATCGGCATCGACGGTTCCAACCGGAGCGCGCGGTCGAACGTCATCGCCTGCACTTCGACGAGCGATGTGCCAAGGGCCGTGCGCGCGGCGGCAAGCGCCATTTCGCAGAAACCAGCGCCCGGGAAAAGCGGCATTCCGTTCACCCGGTGGTCCGCAAGCCACGGGTGGGCATTGAGGCCAACCTCAGACGCCCAGATGTGGCGTTCCGGCTCCTCGTGCAGTGCGCGGTGGACGTTCAAAAGCGGGTGCGTTGACAGAACGTGATGCGCACCTGCCGCTGGCGTAGCCGGCGCAAGGAACAGGGGATAGTGCGTCCAGGCCGGCAACGGGAGGTCAAGCAGCGGGCCATCCGGATACAGGACACTGAAATCGATCGCCGCGCCGGCGACATAGATGGCGCCGACCAAGTCCAGAAGCCCGTTGCGCATGGGCTCGCCGCGCGTCATCGACGGAAGCGCGCGGACGGCGAAGTCCATCGCGGCAGCATTCTCCAACACCGCGCGGGTCACGATCGGATGCGGCGAAAGCTCGACAAATACGCGGTGTCCGTCTTCGAGCGCCGCCTGCACGGCGGGACGGAAGCGAACCGAGTGCCGAAGGTTATCGATCCAGTAAGCGCCATCGCAAACGGGGGATTCGCGCGGATCAAGCAGGACGGTGGAGTACATCGGCGTATGCGGCGTGCGCGCAGTCACTCCCGCGAGCCGTTCCGACAGCTGCGCGAGGATCGGCTCGACTTGGGAAGTGTGTGAGGCCACGTCGACTGCGACTTCGCGGGCGAACAGGCCTTCGGCCTGCCAAGCAGCGACGAGGCGTTGCACGGCCTCGACAGCGCCCCCGACGACCGTTGATGCCGGGGCCGCCAGTACGGCGATCTCCACGTCGTCAATCAGTCGGCGCCTCAGATCTTCGCGGAGCGCCGCTGGCGCCATCCCGACAACTGCCATTGCACCGGAGCCAGCGAGCGTTTGGCACAGCATGGCGCGATGACAGATCACCCGTACGCCGTCTTCGAGCGAGAGTGCGCCGGCCACGACTGCCGCCGACACTTCGCCCATCGAATGGCCGATCACTGCCGACGGCACCACACCCTGGGCCTTCAGGGACGCCGCCAACGCGACCTGTACAGTAAAAATGGCGGGCTGGACACGTTCGACGCCGTTGAGTTGTTCGGGCTGACGCAGGGTATCGGTCACCGAGAAGCCGCTGAGGGCCTGAATCAGAGGCTCAATGGCGGCAACCACCTCGGCGAAGACCGCGTCGATGTCGAGCAGCACCGCTCCCATCGACTCCCACTGCGAGCCGTGGCCAGAGAATACGAAGACGGGCCCGCGGCCATCGTGGTCGGCCCAATCTGCATCGATAGACTCATCGGCTGCGAGCCCACGCAATTGCGCAGTCAAATCGTCGAGCGTTTTCGCAATGAGCGCGTGCCGGACTGGCCGGTGCCCACGTCTGCAGGCGAGGGTCCGCGCTACGTCACTCGGGCGATGACTGCCGGCGGTCGCGTCCAGCCAAGACGCAAGGCGCCCGGCCGACGCGCGAAGCGCCTTTGGCGAGGTGGAAGAAATGGGAAACAGCCACGGGGGTTCGTGTGTTCTGGTGCTCTCTAGCGGAAGAAGTGAGGCAGGTGCCTGAGGAGCCTGTTCGAGAACGACGTGCGCGTTCGTGCCGGACATGCCGTAAGACGATACGGCTGCACGGCGGAGTCCGTCCGCGCCAGTCGAGGGCCAGGGCACGGTATCCGTCGGGACGAAGAGCCGCGTCTCGATTGTCTGGAGATGCGCAGGCAGCCGATGGAAGTGAAGTGATCGCGGTACGACGCCGTGCGCGAGTGCGAGCGTCGTTTTGATCAGGCCAAGGACGCCCGCCGCTGATTCCGCATGGCCGAGATTGCTCTTGAGCGAGCCGAGGGCGCAGGGCGACTGTCGTCCATACTGCGTTGAGAGGCTGCGGAACTCCTCAGTGTCGCCCACCGGCGTACCGGTGCCGTGCGCCTCGATCATGCCGACGGACGAGGGGTCAACCTGCGCTTCGGAAAGGGCACGATCGATCACCGCAATCTGCGCCGCGCGAGAAGGTGCCAGTATGTTGTGCGTGCGTCCGTCTTGGTTGACGGCGCTGCCGCGGATAACGGCAAGCACTCGGTCGTTGTCGCGCAGGGCGTCGCTCAGCCGCTTCAGCATCACTACGCCGCAGCCTTCGGCACGCACGAAGCCATCGGCACGCTCGTCAAACGCATGACACCGCCCTGTAGGCGACAGCATGCCGAGCCCCGACGCCGAGGCGAATGTTGTGGGCGAGAACATCAACATTGCCCCGCCGGCAAATGCAACGTGGCACTCGCGTTCAAGCAGGCTTCGCCGAGCCGCATGCACGGCGACGAGGCTGGACGAGCAGGCCGTGTCCATGGTGATAGCTGGACCCGTGAGGCCCATCGCATGGGCAACCCGCCCTGACGCCATGCTGAAGGGCGTTCCCGTGAAAGTGTAGGCTTGGCCCATCGCACCTGCGTCACGGGTAACCTGCATGTAGTCCTGATGCGAAAGGCCGAAGAACACGCCGGCGTCGGCTCCAAACAGGCACCGCGGATCGCGACCAGAATGTTCGGCGGCTTCCCAAGTGACCTCAAGCAACAGCCGGTGCTGTGGGTCCATGGCGACGGCCTCGGGTTCGCCGATGCCGAAAAAACGATGATCGAAGCCCGATGGGTCGTCAAGAAACGCGCCCCAGCGTGAGACCGAGCCGCCCGGCGCGCCTGCCACGGGCACGTAGTAGTCGTCGGCATTCCAGCGCTGCTGCGGGATATCGGTAACGAAGTCGATGCCTGCCAGCAGCGCGTCCCACAAGGCGTCTGGTGTGTCGACATGTCCCGGTAGTCTGCAGCCAATGCCGACAACAGCAATCGCAGTCACAAGCGAGACCTTCTTCCGGGAGAATACTTTCGATTCAAATGCAATACTAAACTATTGCTCCTCTGATCAATCGTCCAGCACGCTGGCTGCTAGAGGTCGGAAAGCGAGACAACCAGCACGGTGTTGTGGATATCGCGCGGTCGCCTCTTGCGATCTGACTTTCCGCGGCCTCATGACTGTCCTGTGTACGCTCGGGAAGAGCGATGACCCGCTCTTAGCGCGGTGCCTCTGCAATATCGCTGCCTGCAGATGGCACGAGGTCGGCAATCATTGTTGACGCTCCTTGGGCATTGCGTCGGTGACGCTCCTCGAAGCTCATGCTGGCGGACCTTCGTAGCCTTCGGCGAGCGCCTCAAAGCTGCCATCGCAGTCAAAGTCGTCACCGTCGATCTCGCCCGGATCGAGGCCGTTCGCTTGCACGACCAGGTCATGTCCAGGCTGACGCGACGCCTCTCCCCACCAAGCCAGCGCGCTCTCCAGCCTGATCGCAGCCGGACATGCCGAGCGCGCCGACGCTGCGATCGACAAGCTTGTCGCGTTTCTGGGCAAGGAGGGACTTTAGGCTGGCGAATTAACTGCTGACCTGAATGTCAACATTGCACTCAGGCATGCCTTCGCTGAACACGATGATCGCAAAACGATTGTTGAACTCACTTATTTCGTATTCGGGAGTCGGCTTATCGGCACGAACCGAGAGCGTTCCAACAACGACGGGCTGGTCAAGATTCGCGAAGAGATTTGTGTTCATGATGCGCTTATTTTGCGAACCGTCCGGGTTCATGCCCACGAAGACCTTTGCGAGGTGGTACCATCGCCAAATGTTTTCGACCGATAGGCGCTCAGCCGTTCGGGCGTCACCATAAGCGTGCAGCCGCAAGGCGGCGCGCTGGCGGCTTGGCCGTGGCACTGCCTATGCCTGGCCTTTCTGTCGCTCCGGCAGCTTGATTTCGGCAGCCTGACTGCTCACGATGGCTGCGTAAGCCCAGCCGAAGGCTGGCCCAAACGACGCCGACGATCAAAACAATCAAGACGATGAATGTGGGAATGTTGGCCCGTATCATGGGCCATCCCCGGGTCAAATGATCGAACCAAGGCGGCACGTCGAGGTCTTCGAGCTATCATGCACACACAAACTTCGAACGACGGCTCGTTCTGCGCGAGCTCTATCTTCGGCATTTCCACCAAACGTTGATCGAGGGAGCAACTCGTGGCCGAAGACCTCTTCCTCCGCCGCACCGTGATCGGCGGCGAGACCGCATCCGGCGACAAGGCACCCGGCGTCGGCGGCCACGACATCTGGAATTGGTCCCGCGCTCTCTCCAACGTGCCGCAGCGATCGAACCATCGCGGCCGCACGAGCTCGCTGAACAAAGCCAAGACGCTGTTTCGGTGGGCATGGGACGAACTGAAGGCCGAGCTCAGCCACGATCAGATCCGACAAGCGCGCGCGATCGCGAGCGACAAGAGCCGCCCCTGGCAAAAGCGCGATTAGCTTGAAATCACGGCGTGCGACAGATTTTGGCGCAAAACGTGCCGTATGGCGGCCAAAAGAACGAAACGAAGCCACCTCAAACCACTGAACTGTCAGGAGATTTGATGGTGGGCGCACCAGGGCTCGAACCTGGGACCCGCTGATTAAGAGTCAGCTGCTCTACCAACTGAGCTATGCGCCCGAAAGGCGGTCAATGCCTTGCGAGGCCGGTCGTTTAGCAAAGCGATCCGGGTCTGGCAAGCGATGCGATGAATGTTTTCCAAGGGTTCGTCTACAGGGCCGAAAAAGCGAAAAGCCGCTGGATTCCAGCGGCTTCGCCAAGGCTGATCTCCGGAAAGCCCTCGAAGGCTCAGAGCCGGCCCTCGCGGTCCTGGCCGCCGTCGCGGTCAAAACGATCGCCCTGGAAGCGGTCCATACCCCGCTCCATCATGCGGTCCATGCCGCGTTCCATGAATCGACGGTGCGGACCGTCCTCGCCGCCGCCGAACGGGCCGCGGTGACGGGTCAGCACGGCGAGACGCCGCTTCTGGCCTTCATCGAGCGTCTTGTAGAGCGGATCGGCGGCATCGGCGATCTTCTTCAGGGCCGCGGAGCTTGCGCCCATATCCTCGGCGCGCTGGCGGAGGCGGGCAACCGGGTCTTCCGGCTTGTCGGCGTCGCCCGGGCCGGCATTCATCCGCGCATTGGCGCGGTCGATGCGCAGCTTGGCGAACTCGCGCACGGCAGCCTCGACCGGCGGCCAGAGCTTCTCCTGGTCGGCGTTGAGCTTCAGCCCGGCATGGACGGCGGCGATCCGCGCGTCGACGAAGGCGGCGCGGTCTTCCGGGTTCATGCGGATGTGGCGGAAATGCTCCATCCACGGGCGATGATGATATTGGGCATAAACCGCGCCCGAGCCGGCGATGCTGAGCACGGCGATGGCGGCGATGGTGAACTTCCTCATACGAACCTCCTTTGGAAGGATGCCCGTGAGGATGAGCGCCGACCAGCTGACGCGCAACTTACAACTTGGACAGGGAGCGCGTTCTTACGCAGATGTCACCGCCCTGAATGTCTGTTCAGACGCAATCTGAAATCATTCGCAACAAAGGGCTTCCGCGCCGGGCGCGGAAGCCCTTCATTCATCATTCATCGTCTGTCTAGATTAGTTCGTCGTGCTCTTCGCTTCCTTCTGGAATTCGTCGATCAGCGGCTGGCCGACGCGGCTTGCGGCGTCCTTGTAGACCGGCTCCATCGCCTTGCGCATTGCCGCGTCCTGCTCCGGCGTGAGCTTGATGATCTCGCTCTTGCCGCTCTTCTTGATCTCGGCAAGCGCGTCGTCGTTTTCTTTCTGCGACTGCGCATTGTTGAAGTCGGTCGCCTCCTTCATCGCCTTCGCGAGCTGGTCGCGGATGTCGGCCGGCAGGTCGTCCCAGAACTTCTTGTTCACGATCACGACGTAGCCGATGTAGCCGTGATTGGTCTCGGTGATGTACTTCTGCACCTCGTGCATCTTCTGGGTGTAGATGTTCGACCAGGTGTTCTCCTGCCCGTCGACGACGCCGGTCTGGAGCGCCTGGTAGACTTCCGAGAACGCCATCACCTGCGGCAGCGAGCCGAGCGACTTGAACTGGGCCTGGAGCACGCGCGAGGATTGGATGCGGAACTTCACGCCCTGATAGTCAGCCGGCGTCACCAGCTTCTTGTTGGCACTCATCTGCTTGAAGCCGTTGTCCCAATAGGCAAGGCCGGTGATGCCCTTGGAATCCAGCAGCTTGAGAAGCTTGAGGCCGAGCGGCCCCTCCGTCACCTTCCGCAGCGTCTTCAGGTCGGGAAGGATGTAGGGCAGATCGAACACCTCGAACTCGCGGATGCCAAGCGGACCGAACTTGGAGTTGGACGGCGCCAGCATCTGCACGCTGCCGAGCTGGAGCGCTTCGAGTTCTTCCTTGTCCTTGTAGAGCGTCGAGTTGGGATAGACCTCGACCTTGACCTTGCCGGCCGTGTACTTCTCGGCGAGTTCCTTGAATTTCTCGGCTGCCTTGCCCTTCGGCGTGTCGGTGGCCACGACGTGGCTGAACTTGATGATGATCGGCGATTGGGCCGATGCCGGCCCGGTTAACGCCAACGCCCCGGTCAAGACCGCAATCGATGCCGCAGCCCAAATCAGTTTCCGCATGCTTCCTCCCGTATATCCTTGTGGGGCACGTACCGCCGGCCCCAAGACTTGGATTCAAGACTTAGCTTCAAGGCTTAAATTCAAGACTTGAGGGCAGGATTATCGGGAAGCGGGTACCGGCGCTATTGCCCGTTAGCAGGGGGCGGCTTGCAAAAATGCAGTGCCGCGAGGGCGTTCGCCACCTGCGCGGGACATCTGGCCGCGGCCCCGGGGCCGGGCATGTCCGGTGTTTCGCCTTCGTCATCGTAGCGAACCTCAGCCTTGGCTCGTCAGCCCGACGGGCCTGCACTGGGGCCTGCGCGCCGGCGCTGCCGACGACTCGTTACCTATCGCGACGCAGTGTTGGTCGCCCCCGGCATCTCAAAAAAATACCCGGCTCGAATGAGCCGGGCAGTTCATCTTGCGGTCGGTCTGTAAACGAATTGTTCGCTCAGTGGCCGAGCGATGCCACCAGCGTCTGCTGCAGCGCGTTGGAGGCCGTGGGATCGCTGATCAGAGTGCCGCCATGTCCGTCCGAGGACAGCGCGAAGTCGGCCGCGCTGTACTGGCCGAGCAGGCTCAGCGTTGCGGTGTGCGTGCCGTCGGAGACCGTCAGCGTACCGCCGGTGTTGTCGTTGTTCTGCGCATAGGCGAACGAGGTCACGCCGTCGCTGAACAGCATGTCGCCGAGGTCGATGCTGTCATTCGCCTGCCAGCCGGAGATCGTTCCGGTGAAGGCCGACGCCTGGGCGAGCACCAGCGAGGCACTGGGACCGGCGAAGATCACATCGTCCATCGTGCCGCCCGCATGGACATAGGCGACCGCACCCGAGCCGATCGTGGTGTCGTCCGCGCTGCCGCCGGACTGCACGTGCTGCGTGCCAGCCAGGAGCGTCGTGCCGGTCGCGCTGCCATACACATATTGCGCGCCGCCGTTGACGAGGGTGGCGCTGGCGGCGCCCCAATCAAGCTGCAGGCCGCCGGCGTTGACCGTGGTGCCGGTCGCGATACCGTCGGCGTAGACGTTCTGCTGGCTGCCGGCGTTGACCGTTGTCACCGACGCGTTGCCATGGAGATACTGAAAGGCGCCGTTGCTGATCGTCGTCTGGACCACGGTGCCGCCATAGACCGACTGGATGCCGCCATCCATGGTGGTGTTGATCGCGGTTCCGCCCGAATAGACGTCCTGCCCGCCGCCATGGATCGTCGTGTCCGAGGCCGTGCCGCCGGTTTCGACGACTTGCACGCCCGAATTGATCGTCGTGAGGCTCGCCGAGCCGAATACGTACTGACCGCCGCCGCTGATCGTCGTGATGATCGTAAAGCCCCAATCGATCTGGATGCCGCCGGCGTTGATGGTGGATCCGGTGGCACTGCCGTCGATGTAGACGTTCTGCTCGCCCCCGGCATTGACGGTGGTCGAGAAGGCGTTGTTGTGAATATGCTGGATCCCGCCATTCGCGATCGTGGTCTGGATCGCCACGCCGAAGACATTCTGGGTGCCGCCGTCCATGGTGGTGTTGGTCGCGATACCACCGCCGAGAATGTCCTGCTCACCGCCGGTCTTGACGGTCGTGCCGTCGGCCGAGCCGCCGGCCTGGATGTATTGATTGCCCGAGATCACCGAGTTGGAGGCAGAGCCGTAGACCGCTAGCGCGGCGCCCGCGGCAACCACCATTCCATCGGCCGCGCCATCCAGCACGACCGCCGCACCACCTTCGACCTCGACGTCGGAATAGCCGGTGGCGTCCTTGATCCTCCACACCCCGCCCCGGATGTCGAGCGTCTCGACATTGATCACGGCGCCGAGCAGGGCACCGGTGCCCGACAGCGTGAGCGTGTCGAAGCCGTCGCCGCCGTCGATCGTGCCGGTGACGACCGAACCGATGACGAGATTGATGCTGTCGTCGCCGGTGCCCATCGAGACGTCGCCGGTGATGGAGCCGCTGTTGGTGAGCGCATCGTTGCCGCCGTCGGTGGCGATACTGCCGAAAATGGCGCCCGTGTTGGTGATGGTGTCGGCGAACGCGCCGACGATCGAGATCGCCTCGCCGTCGTTGCCACGGATGATGCCGTCATTGACGATGGTCGTGGCGCCGAAGGCGCTGCCGTCATTGCTGTCGTCCACGGTGATCGCGCGCTGGTCGCTGACGATCAGGCCGCCCGCCTCGTTGTGAACGTAACCGCCGCCGATCGCGAGCGCCTCATTGAGGCCGTTGGCGGCGCTGACCAGGCCGACCGCCCTGATCGTCCCGAAATTGTCGATCGAGACCAAGCCGTCGACATCGATGCCGTCGGCATCGGCGCCGCCGACCGACGTGCCGGTGATGGTGCCGCGGTTGGTGACGGTCGTGGTCGTGTTGGCGGCCGTATCCATGTTGATGCCGGAACCGCTGCGGCCGATGATCGTGCCGTCGTTGGTGACGACGATCGGCTGATCGCCGGTGATGCCGTGGCGCGCGCCGTCGATGACGCCGCCGGCGAAGTTGTTGACTACACCGCCGGTGTTGACCGACTGGAAGTCGATCGCATCGTTGCCGGTCGACGCAGCCGAAGCGTTATGGCTGATGATCAGGCCGTAATTGTTGACGGTGGCGTTGGCGCCGGGCCGGATCGCGTCTGCATCCGCCGCCGAGATCACGCCGGTTGCCGCATTGTTGATCACGGTATGGACGCCGCTCGAGTTGATGTCGTCGAGATCGAGCGCCTGACCGGAGCTGCCGCCGGTTCCGGTCGAGGAGATCGTGCCCTCGTTGTTGACCGTGAAGGTGCCGCTGGTGCCGGAGACCAGGTTCGAGATCTTCACCCCGTCCTTGGTCGCGGTGATGATGGCGCCGGCCTCGTTGTGGATGGTGAAGCTGCCGCTGGTCGAGCCGCTGGTGTAGATGGCGCGGCTAGTGCCGGTGATGGTGCCGAAATTGTCGACCAGCGCGCCGGGCGAGGTGCTGCCGCCGATCCAGGTGACCGGGGTCGAGCCCGACAGCGTCACGCCGGAAAGGACGGTCAGGTGATCGTTGTTCGCGAGCGTAATGGGGTTCGACGAGTTGCCGGAAACCAGGGTGCCGTCGTCGTTGGCGATTGTGCCGGTCGTCGTCGCGGTACCGATCGTCACCGCAGCGCCCGGATTGCTGGCGCCGGTCAGCGTCAACGTGAAGCTCTCGTCGGGCTCCGCGGCGGTGTCGCCGGAGATCGTGATGGTGACCGTCGCGGAGCTGGCGCCATCGGCGATGCTGCCACTGAAGATCGAGTTCGGCAACGTGCCGCCGAAATCGCCGGCATCGGTTGTGCCGGCGGCGAAGCTACCCGAGAAGCTGATCGCGCCGGAGGTGCCGCCGGTGCGTACGATCGTGAAGGTCATGGTCTTGGTGCCGCTGTCGCCCTCGATGACCGACACGCTCGCCGGCGAGAACGAGATCGTCTGCGTGGCGGGGGCTGCCACGGTGAAGACGGTGATCGGGAAAGGCGCGTCCGGCGCAGTGCCGTCCGTGCTCTGGTCGCCGCTGCCGTTCTGGGTGAGCCAGTTGGCGGTGTTGCCGATCGCGGCAAGGTAGTCCGCGAAGCTGGCGAGCCCCGAGCGTGGTCCGTTATAGCCGACGATGTCGAGGCCGCCGGTGAAGCTGACCGCGGTCTGCCCGGCGACGAGGCCGGTGCCGGTCAGCGTGCCGTCGCTGCTGGAGTAGCCGACATTGGAGATCGCGGCGAGGAAGGTCGGCGAGGTCGAGGAGCCGACATAGGCGTAGACGACCTCGCTGTCGTTGGACAGGCCGGTGTTGTTGGCGTTGGTGAAGGCGATCGTGCCGGCGCTCGTGCCGAGCGTGCCCTTGCCGATGTTGTTGATGTCGATGACGGTGCCGGCGGCGATCGCGCTGGTCGCGGTCCAGGCCATCGTGCTTTCGGCGCTGCTGCCGGTGGCGAAGCTGGTCCCGTTCCAGTTGCTGTCGGTGAAGTTGATCACCGTACCCTGCGGGATGTCGGTCAGGGCAACGAAGGACAAATTGTCGTTGCCGTCGCCGTTGAATCCGGTGAAGGCGATGGAACCAGCAATAAGGGGCATTTCAAATTCTCCAGCAGCAAAGCGGGGCGCGCGATGCTGCCGGTTAATGGAATGTTAACATGACATGTTAATAACATATTTGTTGCGATACACATTCGCATAACGTGATTGCGCGCCAAACGAAAAACGCGGCGCCGAGGGCGCCGCGTTCTTGTAGATTGGCCGTGTGAACGGACGTCAGCTTGCCGCTGCTGTCGTCACCGTGTCGCGCTGGCGCTTCATGACGATCTTGTTGAGCGCGCCGAGATAGGCCTTCGCCGAGGCCACCAGCGTATCCGGGTCCGCTGCGCGCGCCGTCATCGAACGGCCGTCCTGCGACAAGCGCACTGAGACTTCGGCCTGCGCGTCGGTGCCTTCGGTGACGGCATGGACCTGGTACAGCTCGAGCTTGGCCTCATGCGGCACCAGGCGCTTGATGCAGTTGAACACCGCGTCGACCGGACCGTTGCCCTCGGCCTCCTCGATCCTGATCTGGCCGTCGACGTCCAGCTTCATGGTCGCGCGCTGCGGGCCATGGGTGCCGGCGATCACGGTCAGCGAGGTCAGCTTGATGCGATCGTGCGAAGCCGCCATTTCCTCGTCGACCAGCGCCTCGATGTCCTCGTCGTAGATGTCCTTCTTGCGGTCGGCCAGCGCCTTCATCCGCGTGAACGCATCTTCCAGCTGGTTCGGGCCGAGCTTGTAGCCCATCTCCTCCAGCTTGTGCACGAAGGCATGGCGGCCGGAATGCTTGCCAAGCACCAGCGAGGATTGCTTCAGGCCGACCATTTCGGGCCGCATGATCTCGTAGGTGGAGGCATCCTTCAGCACGCCGTCCTGGTGGATGCCGCTCTCATGGGCGAAGGCGTTCCGGCCGACGATGGCCTTGTTGTACTGGACCGGGAACGAGGTCGCCGCCGACACGACCTTCGAGGCACGGGTGAGCTGCGTGGTGTCGATCTTGTTCCAGTACGGAAATTTGTCGTTGCGGACGTTGATCGCCATCACGATCTCTTCCAGCGCGGCGTTGCCGGCACGCTCGCCGATGCCGTTGATGGTGCATTCGACCTGGCGCGCACCGCCGACGATGCCGGCCAGCGAGTTGGCCACGGCCATGCCGAGGTCGTTATGGCAGTGCACGGAGAACACCGCCTTGTCCGAGTTCGGCACGCGTTCGATCAGCGTCTTCATGAAGTGGGTGTATTCGTCGGGCGTGGTGTAGCCGACCGTGTCGGGAATGTTCACCGTGGTCGCGCCGGCCTTGATGACGGCCTCGACGATGCGGCACAGAAAGTCCATCTCGCTACGGGTGCCGTCCTCGGCCGACCATTCGACGTCGTCGATCTGGTTGCGGGCGCGCGCGACCATGGCGACCGAGGTCTCGATCACCTGCTCCGGAGTCTTGTTCAACTTCACCCGCATGTGCAGCGGCGAAGTCGCGATCACGGTGTGGACGCGGCCGCGTTTTGCAAATTTCACCGCCTCGGCGCAGCGGTCGATATCGGCGGGATGAGCGCGGGACAGACCGGCGATGACGGCATTCTTGGAACGACGGGCGATCTCGCTGACCGCCTGGAAGTCGCCTTCGGAGGTGATCGGGAAACCGGCTTCGATGACGTCCACGCCCATATCATCCAGCAGTTCGGCAACCTCGAGCTTCTCCTCGAAGGTCATGGTGGCGCCGGGGCACTGCTCGCCGTCGCGCAACGTGGTGTCGAAAATGATGACGCGGTCCTTCTCGGACTTGTTCACGGTGGCCATTGCTAGATTTCCTTTTGAGCTTTTGCGCCGTTCAGTACTGGGCGCTTGAGGTGTCCGGTGATCTCGTACAACCCCTGAGCGCCCAGGCGCGTGGCGCCCAGCCGGCCCTCAGGGGCAAGTAAGAAGAAGCCCGCCAATAAGGAGGGTGGACAGCAGCGCGGCCGGGATCGTGGCGGCGGCCAGAGCCACCTCCCCCGAAATCCCATCGATTTGGCCGCGAATCAGCATTGCCAGACCCTTTTAAGCCCTGAAATCCTCGGTCAAAACCGTTGACGGTTGGTTGCCGGGAGGCTCGATGCGCTGTTTCTAGACGAGAAACGGCGGCAACTGCAACGCCAAAAGATGGTCAGAATAGCTGACCTGATTGCAGGCGCGATTAGCCGGTGCGCCGGGCGCGCGCCCTTGTTTCCCAGCGGTCCAGCATCTGACCGAGTTCGCCGGTTGCAGGTGGCGCAATCGGATTGATGTTTGCGATCTCGTTGGTGTTGGCAGGTGCGTTGGCCTTAAGCCAATCCGGCTCGGTATATTCGCGCCAGCGGCGCGCCTCAGCCCGCCTTTTGCGGGAGACGTAATCGCGGGTGAAATAACCGGCAGCAAACGCGATCCCGAGCAGCAAAACCAGTACGACGACGCCTAGCACCATAAACTCCGCTTTGCCCCGAAAGACGTTCTGCCAGCATCGCGGAGAAGATCAAGGCTTGACATGCTTCACAGCCTGACATGCCCCCAGACCAGTTCCGATAACCCCTCGAGCGCCGACGAATTTGTCGTTTCGATGTTCGACGTTGCAGCGCTTCGCGGACTCGATATCGCTCAGAGGATGCGAACGCGCCTCTCGCAACCGGCCGCGGAGCGGACTAACCTTCCCCTGCTCGGCCGGATCAACCGGCCAGCGAACATGATCGGGAGGACGCGATGACACGCCAACAGCAGCGTGAGCAGGATGCTGCGCTTTCACGACGAAAACTTGTCCAGGGGCTCGCGCTCGGCGCCGCGGCCACAGTCGCCGGTGCCAGCCCCGCGCTGGCGCAGGCCGGACCTGCCGCGCCGCCAACCACGATCACCACGCCGCCACGCGATTTCGGCCCCCGCGGCGCACCGACGACTTATTTCTGGGACCCGGACATCATTGCGGTCGATCCGTCCTTCAACGATCTCGCGCAGCCCAACACCGCAATCAAGCGGCTTCACACCGGCCTCTTGTGGGCCGAGGGCCCGGCCTGGAGCGCCCAGGGCCGCTATCTGTTGTGGAGCGACATCCCCAACAACAGGCAGATGCGCTGGAGCGAGGACGACGGCCACGTCAGCGTATTCCGTTCGCCTTCCAACAACTCCAACGGCAACTCGTTCGACTTCCAGGGCCGGCAGCTCTCGTGCGAGCACCTGACGCGCCGGGTGACGCGCTACGAGCACGACGGCACCGCGACCGTGCTGGCGGACTCCTATCAGGGCAAGCGGCTGAACTCGCCGAACGACGTCGCCGCGCATCCCGATGGCAGCTACTGGTTCACCGACCCGCCCTATGGCGGCCAGTTCTATGAAGGCGAGCCGGATGGCCCCGGCGGCCCAAGCAACTCAGCCGGCAAGCTCAATCCGCGGATCGGACAGCCGGCCGGCTTCGCGCCGGGCAAGCGCGAGCTGCCGACCAACTGCTATCGCATCGATCCCTCAGGTCGTGTCGATCTCGTCGTCACCGAGGAGCAGGTGCCCGATCCGAACGGCCTATGCTTCTCGCCGGACTTCAGGAAGCTCTATGTCGTCTCAACCGGCAAGGGACCGGGCGACACCGGCCCCGGCGGCAAGGGCGAGATCTTCGTCTTCGATGTCGGCAGCGACAACAAGCTGTCCAACCAGAAGCGCTTTTCCGACTGCGTGATCGACGGCGTGAAATGCGGACCTGACGGCGTACGCTGCGACGTCAACGGCAATGTCTGGGCCTCCAGCAATGCCGGCCGCGCTGTCGGCTACAGCGGCGTGACGGTGTGGTCGCCGGAGGGCAAGCTGCTCGGCCGCATCCGCCTGCCGGAAGTCTGCGGCAATCTCTGCTTCGGCGGCCCCAAGCGCAACCGCCTGTTCATGGCCGCGAGCCAGTCGCTCTATGCCGTGTACACGGCGACGCAAGGCGCCGGCCCGGGCTGAAGCGGCGCGCGGCCTGCTCAATTCGGCGCCGGCACGCCTCGCCGGCGCCGAATTGTTTGAGTAGGCCTCTCGACACGCGAAGAGAATTCCAGGGAAGCCTCCATGCGCGTCATCATCTGCGGCGCAGGCGTGATCGGCGCCTGCACCGCTTATTTCCTCCGCCGCCACGGCGTCGATGTCATCGTGGTCGAGCGGACCGAGGTGGCGGCCGCCGCCTCCGGCAAGGCCGGCGGCTTCCTGGCGCGCGACTGGTGCGCCGGCACGCCGCTCGACGCGCTGGCGCGGCGCAGTTTTGCGCTTCACGCGCAACTGTCCGGGCAGATCGCAGGCGATTGGGGCTATCGCCCGATGACGGCTCATAGCGGTTTCGTTGCCTCCGACGGCGATCCGCGCCGGAACGCGCCATCCGCGCTCGGCTGGCTCGCCAACGGCGTCGTCATTGCCCAGCGCATCGGTACGACGGACACGACTGCGATCGTTCATCCCCGCAAATTCACGTCGGCCGTGATGAACACGGCGCTCACGCTAGGCGCCGAACTTCGCATTGGCCGCGTCACCGGCATCGTACGCGACGCGGACGGCACAACCGCGAACGGCGTCGAGATCGACGGCAGCGCCATCGAGGCTGACGCCGTCGTGATCGCGATGGGCCCCTGGTCGGTGCTCGCCGCGCGATGGATGAGCCTGCCCGCCGTCTATGGCCAGCGCAGCCCAAGCATCGTCTACGACACCGGCACCAATGTGCCGGCCGCTGCGCTGTTCCTGGAGTATGAGGGCGACGACGGCGCCGTGTCGATCGAGGTTTTCCCGCGAGCGGACGGCAGCACGCACATCACGGCATTGTCCGATATCGCGCCGCTGCCGATCGACCCTGCGGCCGTGACTCCGGACACCGACGCGATCGGGCGTCTGCAAGCCATGTCCGCGCGGCTGTCACCGCTGTTCCGTCCCGAGAGGATTATCGCGCAGCAGGCCTGCTTCCGTCCCGTGACACAAGACGGCCTGCCGCTCATCGGCCGGGTGCCACGGAGTGACGGCCTCTATGTTGCAACCGGACACAATGTCTGGGGCATCCTGAATGCGCCCGCGACGGGCGAAGCGCTGGCGCAACTGATCGCCGAGGGTGCAGCGCGCGACGTTGACCTCTCGCCATTCGATCCCGCCCGGCTTCAGCCGCTCGACCCGGCGCTACTGCACGCACGCTGAAGCTATTCGACAGCATCGCTATTCGTCGACCGTGTTGTTGTGCGCTTACGATACCTATGCATGCCCGTCGACCAAATCTGCATGCCTGCGCGCGAAACGCGTCCCGCACCTATCCTGCCCGCTATTTGCGCAGCGGTAGACTTTAGTCCGGCTCTCACAATCCTGAACGCGGTTTCTCTTGCCGAGAATGCCGTCGCCGTTATAGTCGCGCCCCAATAGCTCAAAAGAAGCTTGGTTCAAGGGAGAGAACAACATGAATAAAGCACTCTCTGGTGCATTACGAATAGCGCTTGGCGCAGCCGCGATGGGCGCGGTGATGGCAGCTTCAGGCGCGGCGCTTGCGGCAGATCCGATTCGGATCGGCGTGATCGCGGAAGCGCAGGCGATTGCCGGCGCCTCGATTCCACAAGCGGCACAGCTCGCCGCCGACGAGATCAACGCCAAGGGCGGCGTCGACGGCCGCAAGATCGAGATCATCGGCTACGATAATCACTCCTCCTCCGCAGATTCGGTGCGCGCGTTCCAGCGCGCGGTGAACGAGGACAAGGTCAACGCGGTCATCGCCAGCTATATCAGCGAGGTGGTGCTGGCGCTGGAGCCCTGGGCCTCGCGTCTGAAGACGCCGTTCGTCACGCCAGGCGCCGCCTCCAACGAGATCAGCAAGAGCGTTCACGCCGATTACGAGAAAAACAAGTACACCTTCCACGGCTATCTGACCTCGGCGGCGCTGGCGCTCTCGGTCTGCGACGCCGCCAAGGATCTGCTCGTCGACAAGATGCACATGAAGTCGGCGGTCATCATGAGCGAGGATGCCGCCTGGACCAAGCCGCTCGACGTCGGCTACGAGGAGTGCCTGCCCAAGATCGGGCTGAAGGTACTCGACCACATTCGCTTCTCGCCTGATACGACCGACTTCACGCCGATCTTCAACAAGATCGAGGGCTCCAAGCCCGACGTGATCATCACCGGCATCTCCCATGTCGGCGTGCAGCCGACGGTGCAGTGGAAGAACCAGCAGGTGCCGATCCCGATGTTCGGCATCTCCTCGCAGGCCACCAACGAGACCTTCGGCAAGGACACCAACCAGGCCGCCGAAGGCGTGCTCTACCAGGGCGTCTCCGGGCCCGGCGTCGCCGTGACGCCGAAGTCGGTGCCGTTCGCGGAAAACTTCAAGAAGAAGTACGGCAACTACCCGTCCTATGCCGGCTACACCTCCTATGACGAGGTCTACTACATCGCCGACGCGGTGAAGCGGGCCGGCTCGACCGACGCCGACAAGCTGGTCGATGCGCTGGAGAAGACCGACTGGGAAGGCACGATCGGCCGCGTCCAGTTCTACGGCAAGGACGATCCGTTCACCCACTCGATCAAATACGGCAAGGGCCTGATCACCGGCCTGATGCTGCAATGGCAGGACGGCAAGCAGAGCGCGGTCTGGCCCAAGGACGTCGCCAAGGTCGACGTCAAGTTCCCGAGCTTCATCAAGCTCAGCAACTAGCCGGAACAGCTCCCGGGACCACCTCCCGGGAGCTTCCACATGCGGCTCCCCGCAGCACCTTTCCTCAAAGCGGCAGCGCGGCTGCCACCCGGCCAATCATAGATGCGAGCTTTCCAGATTCTGATCGATGGCTTTGCCATCAGCGCTCTCTACGCTCTCGGTGCCACCGGCTTCACGTTGATCTTCGGCGTCTCCGGCGTGCTCAATCTCTCCCACGGTGCCATCATGGTGGCGGCAGCGGTGGCGGCCTGGGCCGCCGCCAGCATCCTTGGTGTCGGCACCTATGCCGGCGCGCTGATCGGGGTCGCCGTCGCCCTCCTCACCGCCTTCGCCACCTATTTCGCAGTGGTCAAGCCGATCCAGGACTCCCGGCGCATTCCCAATGAGGAGAAGGAGATCTTCGTCCTCACCGGCACGCTGCTCTGGGGCATCATGATCCAGGAGCTGATCGCCTATTTCTTCACCAACAACGCCAAGACGGTGCTGCCGATCGTCGAGGGCGTGGTCGAGATCCTCGGCGTCCGCACGCCGAAGAACGAGATCTTTACCGCGATCGTGTGCTGCCTCGTGATTGCGCTGCTCTGGCTGCTGGTGAACCGCACCCGCACCGGCAAGGCGGTGCTGGCGGCCTCGATGAACCCGCGCGGCGTCACCCTGCTCGGGCTCGAGCTCACCAACATCTACATCGTGGTGTGGGCGATCTACGGCATCCTCGCCGGCATCGCCGGCGTGCTGCTCGGCATGTTCTTAGGGGTCAGCTCCTACAGCGTGGGACCTCTGACCGCGAGCGCATTCTCGATCGTCGTGCTCGGCGGGCTCGGCAGTGTTTCCGGCTCGCTGATCGCGGCCTTCGTGGTCGGCTATCTCGAAACCCTCACGGCCTACCTGGTCTCGCCGGCCTACCGGACCATTCCGGCGCTGCTGCTGCTCGTGTTCGTGATGTACATCCGGCCCCAGGGCCTTCTGGGGAGGCGCTGAGATGTCCACCTTCTTCACCTCGCGCCTGTTCTTCGTCTCGCTTGCGCTCGTCATCATCGCGGCGACGCTGCCGCTCTACGTCTCCGGCTATGTGCTCGGCCTCCTGACCGTCGCGTTCTATTTCGGCGTGTTCGCGATGGCCTGGGACCTCTTGTTCGGCTTCGCAGGCGAGGTCAATTTCGGCCCGACCTTCCTGATCGGCGTCGGCGCCTACACGGCCGGCATCCTCAACAACCAGTTCGGCTGGTCGGTCTATCTCTGCATCCTGTTGGGAGCGCTCGCCTCCGTCATCGCCGGTCTCGTGCTGGCGCTGCCGGCGCTGCGGGTGCGCGGCCCGTATTTCGGCCTGACCACGCTGGTCGCGGTCCTGATGCTGCAGAATTTCATCGTGGTGTTCGCCGATCTCACCGGCGGCGAGATCGGCCTGACCATCCCCGACGTCATCACCATCAACGCCGGTGCCAATTACTGGATTGCGCTCGGCTTCATGACGATCTCGGCCGCCATCCTCTACGGCCTGTCGCAATCGCCGATCGGATTGGTGCTGCAAGCCAGCGGCCAGGACCCGGTGCAGGCCGGCGCGCTCGGCTTCAACATCGTCAAGCACAAGCTCGCCGCCTTCGTCGTCAGCGCGTTCTTCTCCGGACTATCGGGCGCGCTCTTGGTGTTCTACTTCGGCACCGCCTCCGTCGGCACCGTCGTCGACGTCGCGGTCGGCGTCAATGTCATCGTCTCGGCCGTGCTCGGCGGCCGGCGCACCGTGCTTGGCGCGGCGCTTGGCGCGATCTTCCTGATCGTGGCCGGCGAATTCCTGAGGCCGACCGGCGAGCTCGCGACCTTCATCGTCTCGGCGGTCGCCCTCCTCGTCGTGCTGTTCTTCCCCGGCGGCTTCCTCGGAGCGGCCCTCTCGCGCGAGGCTCGCTCGTAATGGACCAGAGGCTTTCAAATCGACCCGTGCTCGAAGTCCGCGGCCTGACCAAACGCTTCGGCGGATTGACGGCCGTGAAGAACCTCGGCTTCGAGGTCAACAGCGGCGAAATCTTCGGCCTGATCGGGCCGAACGGTTCGGGCAAGTCGACCGCGATGAAGAGCGTGATGGGCATCGAGCGCCCGACCGCGGGCGAAGTGGTCTTCGAGGGCGAGAACGTCGCCGGCCTTCCCGCGCACAAGATCGCGCGAAAAGGCTTTGGCATGGTGTTCCAGCACTCGCGGCCGCTGAACCGGCAGACCGTGCTGGAAAACATCATGGTCGCGCTCCTGCCGGACAGCCTGTTCATGCTGTTCCCGGACAAGGCGCTGGTCGAGCGTGCCAAGTGGATCGCCGATCGTGTCGGGCTCGGTGCAGTGATGAACCGATGGCCGCCGACGCTGCCCTTTGCCGACCTGCGCCGGCTCGAGCTTGCAAAAGCGATCGCGCGCGATCCCAAGGTCGTGCTGGTGGACGAGCCCTTCGCCGGGCTCACGCGAGCGGAGGTCGACGTCTTCTCCGACCTGATCCGCAGTTTTCGCGACGAGGGCCGCGCCGTCATGCTGGTCGACCACAACGTCAAGAGCGTCGCCGCGCTCGTCGACCGCGTGCTCGCGATGTATCTCGGCGAGGAGATCGTCACCGGCAATGCCGACGACGTCATGAAGAACGAGACCGTGCGACGGGTCTATCTCGGCGGTGCGATCGAGACCCATGCCCGGCCCGAGACCAGCTTCAAGGACAAGGTGCCGCTGCTCCAGGTCGAGAATGTCAGCGTGTTCTATGGCAAGGCGCAGGCGCTGGAGAACGTCTCGATCCACGTCCACGAGGGCGAGTTCGTCTCCGTCGTCGGCCTCAACGGCGCCGGCAAGACCACGCTGTTCAACACCATCTCCGGCTTCCTGCCTTATACCGGCGAGATCGTGCGCGGCGGTGACAAGCTGCGCGGCACGAGCCCGGCGAAGATCGCGCGCAGCGGTCTCGTGCAGTGCCCTGAGTCGCGCGAGCTGTTCGGCGAGATGAGCGTGCGGGAAAACCTCGATCTCGGCGGCCAGCACCTCGCCGACGACAAGCGCGCGGCGCAACTGGCCTGGCTGTTCGAGTTGTTCCCGATCCTCAAGGAACGCCAGGGCCAACTGGCGCAGACCCTGTCTGGCGGCGAGCAGCAGATGCTCGCGATCGGCCGCGCGCTGATGATGCAGCCGCAGATCCTGATCCTGGACGAGCCGACGCTGGGCCTCGCCCCCGTCATCCTCGAGCAATTGTCCAAGGCGCTGGAGAAGCTGCGGCAGACCACCTCGATCACGGTGCTGCTCGGCGAGCAGAACGTGACCTTCGCGCTGCCCCACGCCGACCGCGTCTACGTGCTGGAGCATGCCCGGATCGTCTGGGAGGGCGATCCCGGCCGCTTCGCCGCCGAGGCGGGCGCCGATTTTCTCTAGAGCATGATCCGGAAAAGTGTGCAGCGGTTTTCCGAAAAGATCTGCTCAAACAACGACCTAAAGCGCGATGACAATTCATCCTGATCTCATCGCGCTTTGAG
>JAEYRD010000202.1 GCA_023435725.1 Pseudomonadota bacterium
CCCGCGCTCGTTTAAATCGCGCTGGTCGCGCCCGGCATGCCGGCGGCGGGCGGCATCGGCGCTTCCGGCGGGATCGGCGTCGGCCGCGCGGCGTTCGATTCAGAGGGCGCCAAGCGCCTTTCGGCGGCGGGCGAGCCGGTCATCCTGATGCGTCCCGACACCAGCACGGCCGACGTCGCGGGCTTCGCGGTGGCAGACGGCATCGTCACTGCGGTCGGGGCGAGGACCTCGCATGCGGCGTTGGTCGCCCGTCAGATGGGCAAGCCATGCGTGGTCGGCTGCAGCGCGCTGAAGATCGATCCTGACGCGCGGCGCGCCAGGCTGGCCGATGCGACGTTGTCAGAGGGCGACTGGATCACCATTGAGGGCGACGCCGGGCAGATTTATCTCGGACGCTGCCAGACGTCGGAGACGCGACCGGAAGCCGAGCTCGCCGAGATCGCGACATGGCAATCGCAGACCGGCGAACGACGGCCGGGACACGCCGACGCGTCTCAGTGAGTGCCGGCGAAGATCTGGATGCAACCAATCACGACCTCGATCACGATCAGCACCACCACCGCGATTTCGAGGCGGAGCGAGCGCTGGGTGTCGATGATGTCGGTCAGCGCATTGGCCGTCTCCGACACCGCGGTGAGCTTGCGCTCGAGCGTGTCGAGGCGCTCCTTCAGTTCGTACTCGTCTTCGAGACGGGCATAGAGCCGGTCGAGCTGTGGCTTTTCCCAGAGCACGTCGGGCTTCTCGGCAACGGCAACGCGGCCGGCCACGCGCTGCTGGACAAGAAGCGCATTGCCGATGAGCTGCAAGATGCCCTTGCGCCGCCGCCACGTGCGGCCGTGCTCGGCGAGCTCCCGCGCAAAGGGCTCGATGACGTCGAAGACCGCAGCGACGCGCCGCTCGTCGCGCGCCAGCGACGTACTCTTGGCAAGTGCGTCCGCGATCAGAAGCAGCCGCTCGTCGGAGAATTTGGCGAGGTAGATCGGCCCGCCCGGCTGGATCGCCTCGGCGTTTTCGTCCTTGCAGAGCTGTGCCTGCGCTGTCTCCTCCTCGTGGGGACTGAGCTCGCCGATCACGCGCAGCTTCAGGCTGTCGAGGACGACCTTCTCCTCCGAGGGAAGGAGGCCGATCAGCACCACGACGCCGTAGCGGAAGATCACGACGAGGCCGGCATGCACGCGAAAGGCTGCAGGCGTCGAGGACACGGGCGCACCGATCTCGAGCCCGGACGGATTGACGCGTTCCCCCAGCATCACGGCGCGGATGCGCAGGGTCGGGGCGGCTTCCTGCTTCGGCGATGTTGGCGGCGCGCCAACGGAAGCTTGATCGGCATTCACGCGAACATCCTGCTCGGGGCGACCACGAGGCTCCATCATTGCATATTTTTCCTGCCTGAACCCGCCATTCGACACACCGAACGTCTGCGCAAATGTGATCCCTCAACGGTCGACGATCGCATCAAACCCGCCCGGTTCATCCGTCCGGAGGACGCAATCGGCGAAACATCCGGCAATATTCCCCCCTGCGCGCGACGCATTTGGCTGTGACAGGGGTTTACCATCGAACACCGCAACGCCGCCGAAAGGTTGCACTCGGCAACGCCGCGTGGTTATGACAACATTATAACAATTTACGCTTCTCCCGAAGTGCAGACACCGAAGCCTCAATCATGCTGAGTGTCATCATTCCGACCGAAGGTGTCGAGCAGACGGCGGTCGCAACTCTGGCCGCGCTGGTACCCGGCGCCGCTGCGGGCATCATCCGGGAAGTGCTCCTGGTGGACGGCACCCGCAACGGCGTCATCGAGCGCGTTGCCGACGTCGCAGGCTGCCGTTTCATCGGTTTCGAGGGATCCTCGCAAGGCGCGGCGCTCGCCGCCGGCGCGCTCCAGGCCCGTTCACCCTGGCTGATGTTCCTCCCCGCGGGCGCCGTGCTGGAAACCGGCTGGATCGAGGAGACCACCCAGTTCATCCAGGCTGTCTCGACCAGCGGCCGGGATCGCGCGGCGGTGTTCCGCTATGCCCGGTCCCCGTACGCCGATACCGGGTTCCGCGACATCCTGCGTTCCATCGCGCGCAAGCTGGTCGGCCCACTGGGCGATCAGGGGCTTTTGATCGCGCGCGATCATTACGACCGGATCGGCGGCTACCCGCCGCAGGCCCGCCGTTCTGAGGCGCGGCTGCTCCGGCGGCTCGGCCGCTCGTCGCGGACCATGCTGCGCAGCCGGATCGTCATGGTCAGCTAGGGCCACCACATACTTGCCAAAGTCAAATAATTAATTGACAATGGCAAATATCGAGGTGACCCATGCCATCAAGCCCTTCTGCGCCATCAAGCCCCGCGACCGCACAGGTCGCCGACGAGCAGGTCCAGGCGGTTCGCGCCTTCAACCGCTTCTACACCCGCAAGCTCGGCGTGCTCGACCAGCAACTCCTGAAGAGCCCATTCTCGCTGAGCGAGGCACGCGTGCTCTACGAGCTCGCCCATGGTGGCAAGGAAACTGGCAGCAAGGAAACTGGCGGCGAGCAATCGGCCAAGGAGATCGGCATCGCACTCGGGCTTGATCCCGGCTACCTCAGCCGCATCGTGCAGAATTTCGACGAGCGCGGCCTGATCGCGCGCAAGCCGCTTGCGACCGACCGCCGCCAGTATCAGCTCAGCCTGACCGCGAAGGGCCGGCAGGCCTTTGCCAAGCTCGAACGCGTGACGCAGGAGGACGTCGCCGCGATGCTGCGGCCGCTGCCGGACGACGACCGCCGGCGGCTGACCGGGTCGATGGAGACGATCGAGCGGCTGCTCGGACTGCCGCGCGCGCCGGCTCCGCGCGCGACATTGCGCGATCCCCGCCCCGGCGACATGGGCTGGGTGGTGCAGAGCCATGGCGCGCTCTATGCCAGCGAATACGGCTTCGACTCCGGCTTCGAGGCGCTGGTGGCCGAAATTGTTTCCAAATATATGACCTCATACGATCCATCGCGCGAGCGCTGCTGGATCGCCGACATCGAGGGCCGGCCGGTCGGCTCGGTGTTTCTGGTGAAGGGCAGCGACGACGTCGCCAAGCTGCGGCTTCTGCTGCTCGACCCCGCAGCGCGCGGCCAGGGCCTCGGCCAGCGGCTGGTCGCAGAATGCGTCTCCTTCGCCCAGGCCTGCGGCTACAGGCGGATGACGCTGTGGACGCAAAGCATCCTGGTCGCCGCGCGCGGCATCTACCACGGTGCCGGCTTCAAGCTGACCGCCACCGCGCCGCATCGCAGCTTTGGGCAGAATCTGGTTGGCGAGACCTGGGAGCGGGATCTCTGACCACCGGTGACCGACAAGTACCATGGTGCGGCACCCGCGCCTCCCCCGTTAGG
>JAEYRD010000042.1 GCA_023435725.1 Pseudomonadota bacterium
AAGGACGGATCACGCTGCAAAAGTTCGTCGAGCTGACCGCGACCAACCATGCGCGGATCTACGGCCTCTATCCGCGCAAGGGCTCGATCGGCGTCGGCTTCGATGCCGACATCGCGCTGTGGGACCCGAAGCTGACGAAGCCGATCCGGCAGGCCGATCTGCACCACGGCTCGGACTACACGCCCTGGGAAGGATTCGACGTCACCGGCTGGCCCGTCACCACCATTGCGCGGGGCCGGGTGGTGTACGAGCAGGGCCGGATCGTGGGCGACAAGGGCGCAGGCGAGGTGCTGAGCCGCGGTAAGTCGAGCCTGGTGTGACGGCGACTTGATGCAGCGGGGGACGCCAGGCCGCCTCTTGCGCATACCACCTCGCGATGTCAGGGCATTCTTGAGTGTGTTCGTCGATCGTTCTTGACCGGATTCGGCTCGTCAGCCGGCCTGCCTTGTCGAGCATTGAGATCAAGACATGAACTGGGTGCCAGGATGTGGGTGCCACGGCCAGCCACCCGGTCCCGCTGTCACCGACATAGCTCTTCGGATCCGCTCGGGCTAGACGGGCGACCCTCCGATCATGGTACGAGGACCGCAGCGAACGCCATGGCGATGGGAAGCAACCCGAGACCGATCGCGCCCGCTCTGTCAGCCATCGTTTGTCGAGTAGCGGTTTGGATGGGTGACGCATGACCAAGCTCTCCTCACGGCCCGGCCAGCAGCCCCAGTACTACAGCGACCTCAGCATGCACCCGCTGTCGGAAATGTGTTAGGGCTTTTGCAATCATTTGGCGGCACGCGCGCCGCCTCGCCGGTGCGTTATTCCGGATTCCGGCCCGGCGGTATCGGTGGTTGCGCCTCCAGGATTTGAACCTACTGGGGAACCATCCAAGTCCGGGGATGATTGCGTGCAAACGGCGGCTTTTGACGAACTACAAAGGATCGACGTCATGAGTTAGGCTGCCCTCCGATAGGAGAACAGGGCTTCGGAAATAGTGGGTTTCGCGATGTAGTGGACCTCCGTTACCAACGGCCACGATTTTCTATGCCAAACTACGATTTTCTGCGATTTCATACGATCGATGGTAGCGCTCGAAAGGCCTGGGCGCGATGTCCGCGTGTGCGCTAGCTCTGTCAGAGAGACCCAACTACACTAGGCTGTCGTGCCTGTTAGCCCGGCTTCAGCACGACGGTGTTTCCAGCCGCGAGTGCTAGGTGTTTGGTCCCAAACTTTGATGGTGCATCCTTATCGCACGATTCGAAGGAAGCGCTATGGGACAAGTTTTACACGGCTGCGCCACCACGACGGAGGCAGTCCGTCGAGCAATACAAAATAGTCAAGAGAGCCTGAGAGCCCTCGCTAAGCGCTACGGGATCAACCAGAAGACTGTCGCGAAGTGGAAGCAAACGTGGGACCGTCGCCGATCTGCCGACAGGCCCCAAAGAAGCCAAGTCGACTGTCCTTTCCATCGAGGAGGAGGCGATTATCGTTGCTTTCCGGCGGCATACGCTCCTGCCGCTCGATGATTGCCTTTATGCACTACAGCCGACTATCCCGCACCTGGCGCGGTCATCCCTGCATCGCTGCCTCCAGCGCCACGGCATCAGTCGATTGCCGGAGGTCGAAGGCAGCAAGCCTGCGAAGAGGAAGTTCAAGGCTTATCCGATCGGCTATTTCCACATCGACATCGCCGAGCTCCAAACCGCTGAAGGCAAGCTCTACCTCTACGTCGCTATTGATCGCACCAGCAAGTTCGCCTTCGTGCAACTGGTCAGAAAGACGGGAAGGACCTCCGCCTCGGCCTTCCTCGAAGCTCTGATCGCGGCTGTCCCTTACAAGATCCACACGGTTCTCACCGATAATGGAATCCAGTTCACTTTCCCGCCGCGCTACGCGGACGGCCCGACGGCAAGATACGCGACACATATGTTCGATATGCGTTGTCGAGAGAACGGGATCGAACATCGGCTGACCAAGGTCAAGCATCCCTGGACCAATGGCCAGGTCGAGCGCATGAACCGTACGATCAAGGAGGCGACCGTCCAACGCTATCATTACGATCGACACGATCAGCTCGAAGCCCACCTTGCCGACTTCATCAACGCCTACAACTACGCTCGGCGGCTGAAGACCCTGAAGGGCCTCACACCCTACGAATACATCAGCAAATGCTGGACTTCCCAGCCAGAACGATTCAAATTCAATCCGCTCCAGAAAATGCCGGGACTAAACACATTCGCGATGTAGCGGACCTGTGATCTGAGCCCCGACAACCGAACTCAGCAGAGAGAGCTGCTCTCTCCGCGCACACCATCTTCGGCAAGGACTGGAATTAGCTAGCACTCCCAACAAAATAAGTGTGGTTCTATTATGAGTGGAGCACCATTCAGAACAGTACCGAGAACTTCCAAGTTTGAAACGTCTTAATTCAGTGCGTCCTATCCTAAAGGACGGTGAGCTGCGCAAGCAGACGTCCGAACGCACTCGGCAATCGGGACGATTATCGGCCAGTGGCATGTCCTACCATCGACTGCCGGTCTTGCCGTAACCGCCCCATACCGCCGCCGATTGCCGCGCCCACTCCAAGTATAAGTCGAAGGAAAGGTGGGATAGGAGTCCCACTCCGAACGCCAAACTGACGTTTTAACGTTCTCGATTGATGTCGCTCCGCAAGAGGCCATTGCTGGGAGACACGTATATTTCGGCCTTTGAAAATCACGAAAGTGCTCGATCTCTTATGGTCGTGCCGAGCGCCAGCGCTTTGGCTAAAATCGCGGCTGTTGTCCGCAGCGCAGTGAGCCTGGAGGGCAATTGCTTGTTCATAATGCGCTCCAGAGGGCCTGTCATACCAATAGAATGGAGCACCGTTCCATTCGGCAGCGTCACCGGCACCGCGATGGCAGCCAGGCCTTCATCGATCTCGCCGATGCAAGTTGCGTAACCCGCCGTCCGTACCCTGGCGAATTCCTGCTCGATCCATTTCTTACTGGTATGCGAATTGATGGTCGGCTTAGGCAGTTCGTGTGAGAGCGCCTCCGCAATCAGTTCCTTGCTTTGAAATGCCATGATTGCCTTGCCGGTGGCAGCGGCATTGATTGGCATTTCGATACCCGGCTGCACATAGCCTCGCCACCTGACATCGGGGGAATACGACACCGCCACCACGACGCGCAATCCAACGAGCCTTGTCAGATAACAGGTCTCGGTCGTCGCCTCGGTCAACGCGCGCAGATGCGGACCCGTGAGCGAAACGAGCCAGCCGTCATCAGCGCTGGCATGCAGCAGGCGCGTCAGTCGATCGCCGACATGATAAGTGCGGCCGCCGTCGCCTTCATTCGCCAACCCCGCGCGTACCAATCCCTTCAGGAGCCGGTGCGCCGTCGTCTTCGGCAGATCGAGAATAGCCGACGCATCGGCCAGCGTGATGGTGCCGGAAAATGCCGCGATCAACTCGAGTACGTCGATATAGCGGGCAAGGGGGCCGGGCGAGGCATCGTCTGTCGGCATCGATCTGACCAATTGTTGGGCGGAGTGCGCCAATTTGTACGACTTGACACCGAGCGCACTCGCTGATTACCGTTTCATTATTCGGAATAAAGTTCCGAAAAACGGAACGGCTTGTCAAGCCCCCAAATCGCATGGGGCAGCTCGACGCGGTTTTATTTTCTCTGAAGGAGGTGCGGCATGGGGATCACTCGGAAAGACTTTTTCGGTTCGGTCATCGCAGCGACGATGCTGTCGCTGGTCGGGACGGCGCAGGCACAGCAGACAGGTTCGATCCTGGTCGGTGCTACCGTTCCAATGACGGGACCGCTGTCGCTGACGGGCAAGCAGTATCAGAACTCGCTCGCGATGGCCGAAGAAGACATCAACAAGGCGGGTGGCATCAACGGTCGCCCGATCAAAATCGTATTCGAGGACACGCAGGCGTCCAACGGTACCGCGGTCAATGCCTTCGTCAAGCTGGCCCAGGAGACCAAGCCGGCGTTCTTCTTCCTGTCGAGCTATTCGACGCAAAATCTCGCCGTCGCGCCTGAGCTGAAGAAGGTCGAGGTGCCGGCGATGTATGCGGGCGGCGCGGATGCCGTGGCCGAGGGTGGCAATGAGTGGATGTTCCGCATTCGGCCTGCCGACAGCGTCTCCGCCGAGGGGATGGTGAAGGCCGCGGTCGACGTGATCAAGGCGAAGAAGCCGGGCATTCTCTATATCCAGAACGACTTCGGTCAGGGTGGTGCGCAGACTGCGGCCAAACGCTTCGAGTCGGCTGGCATTCAGGTTGTCGGCATGGAAGCCTATGGCCAGAACGACAAAGATTTCTCCGCGCAGCTGCTCAGTCTGCGTAGCAAGGGCGCCGACGCCATCCTGATCTTCAACTATCCGCAGGACGGCGCGCTGGTGCTTCGCCAGGCCAAGCTGCTCGGCTTCAAGATGCCGCTGGTGACGTCGTCGGCGGCGCTGGTGCCGGCAGCGATGCAGTTGCTTTCGCCTGCCGATCTCGACGGTGTCTGGGGAGTGGTCGATGCCTTCATGGACGTCAGCGTCGGCGGCCAGATGAAGGATTACGTCGAGCGCTTCAAGGCGAAGTTCGGCATCGATCCCGATCCCTATGGCCTCGCCTATTACGATGGCGCGCTGCTGATGGCCGAGGGCATGCGCAAGGTCGGCACTGATCCCAAGGCGTTGCGCGCATGGCTCGCCGCGGTGAAGGACTGGAAGGGCATCGGTCACGTCTATGCTTACGACGCCAAGGGCAACGGCGTGCGCGATCTCGCGGTGGTGAAGGCAAAGGCCGGCACCAAGACGCTCGAGCTGTTGCAGCCCGTCACCCTCAACTAACCATCGCGATCCGAAAGGCCTCGCGACCGATCCTTTCGGTCGCGAGGCGGGAAAGGGAATAGCACTATGGCGGACTTCGTCCAGCTACTCGTCAACGGACTGGCGATTGGAAGCGTCTACGCGTTGGCGGCGATCGGCTTCGTCATCGTCTATTCGGCGACGGGCGTGGTGAATTTCGCCGCCGGTCAGTTCGTGATGTTTGGAACCTTCGCTGGCGTCGCGACGCTGATCAATGCGCAACTGCCCTGGCCGTTCGCCTATAGTGCGGCCCTCGTCATCATGGCGCTGTTCGGCGCGCTGTTCTTCATCACCGTCTATCTGCCGCTGCGGCGCGGGTCGGTGGTCACGATCATCATCGGAACCGTCGCTATCAGCATCACCATGCAAAATGCGGCGCTGCTGTCGTTCGGCTCGTGGCCGTTCCGCCTGCCCTCTCCGGTGGAGGACAGTGTGCTCACTTTGGGTGGTGCGATCGTTTCGACCCATGCTCTCGGTGTGGTCGGCGTGACGGCAATCATGGTGTGCGGCCTGTGGCTACTATTCAATCGCACATCGGCCGGTGTCGGCATGCGCGCGGTCGCGCAGGATTTGCAGGCCGCAAAACTGATGGGGCTCAAGGTCAACCGACTGCTGGCGCTGTCATGGGTGCTCGCTGCGGTTCTCGCGGGCGTTGCCGGCCTGATGCTCGGGCCGATGTGGTTTGCCGACGTCAATATGGGCGACCCGATAGCGTTGAAGGCCTTTGCAGCCACCATCATCGGCGGTTTCGGCAGTCTACCAGGCGCCATTGTCGGCGGCCTGTTCGTCGGCCTCAGTGAGGTCCTCGGCGCGTCCTATGTCTCGTCGGCCTACAAGGATCTGATCTCGTTCGGTATCATGATCATCTTCTTGCTGGTGCGCCCGCAGGGCGTGTTCGGCGAGAAGATCCAGGATCGGGGCTGATTCAATGGCGCTGCGCACCCCGCTCCTGATCGCTGCGGCGATCGTCGTCATCGGCGGCCTGCTGTCGACGGTCCTTCCGGAATATTACCTGCGGCTGTTGAACCTGTCGGCGATCTCTGCGGTTGCGGTGGTCGGCCTGAACTTCGCCTTCGGCTATGCCGGCCTGATCTCGCTCGGCCACGCGGCCTTTGTCGGGATGGGGGGGTATGGACTGGCGATCCTGACGGTGAGCTGCGGCTGGTCGCCCTGGCTCGCGGCGCCGGCGGCGATTATCGCTACCGCGGTGCTGGCGGTGCTGATCGGATACCCGCTGCTGCGCCTGCGCGGCCACTATCTGGCACTGGCGACGCTAGGTCTCAACGTGTCGTTCTACATCGTTACGTCAAATTGGATCGCACTGACCGGCGGTACTAATGGCATCGCGCGGATTCCTGAACTCGCCATCGGCAGGTTTGCTTTCTCCGGCGAGCACCGGTTCTTATGGCTGGTGCTGATGGTCCTCGCGGTCGTCGCCGCCATGGCGGCAATCCTGCATGCCTCCCGACACGGCCGCGAGATGATGGCCGTGCGCGACGACGAGATCGCATCGGAGATGATTGGCATCGATACCACACGGGTGAAGATCACGGCTTTCGTGCTGTCGGCGGTCTGCGCCGCGATTGCCGGCTGCTTGTTCGCGCTGCATGTCCGCTTCGTCGCGCCGGAAGATTTCACCTATGCGCATTCCATCACCTATCTGGCCATGCTCATCGTCGGCGGCGAGAGCACCATCGTGGGCGCCATCCTCGGTGCGATCCTGCTCACCTTCCTGCCGGAATGGCTGCGCTTCCTCGGCACCGCTTATCTGTTCTTCTTCGGATTGCTGATGCTCTGCATCCTGGTGTTCCTGCCGACAGGTCTCGTCGGTCTCGGCCAGCGTCTGCGTCGGCCAAGCAGGCCGCCGTCTCCGGTATCCGTTCGCGCACCGGGAGTGACGTCATGACTGTGTTGGAGGCGCGCAACATTCACAAGCGCTACGGCGGTCTCGCAGCGCTGGCGGATGTCGATCTGACTGTGATGCGGGGGCAGTTCGTCGCCGTGATCGGGCCGAACGGCGCCGGAAAATCGACGCTTCTGAATGTCCTGACTGGTTTGGCGATGCCCGATCAGGGGCAGGTGCTGTTGAATGGCCGGGCTATCACCCGCATGGCCACCAACAAGCGGATTCGCGCCGGTCTCGGCCGCACATTCCAGCACGGGCGGGTGTTTCCGCGATTGAACGTGCTGGAGAACGTCATGACCGGCGCCGCCATCCCTGGCGATCTCAGCGAGGCCGCCTTGCGTGATGCTGCGATGGAGGTGATCGCGCAAATGGGGCTCGCCGCGGAGGCGCATGAGCCAATCGATTCGCTGTCCTACGGCCGCCGCCGCATGGTGGAGCTGGCACGTGCGCTGGCGTGCCGGCCACAGGTGCTGTTGCTGGACGAGCCCGCGGCAGGTCTGAATTCCGGCGAGGTCGATCAGCTGATGGACCGGCTGACGCAACTCCGCGCCACGCACGGGCTCGCCATTGTCCTGATCGAGCACAATATGGGCATGGTCATGCGCTTGGCCGAACGAATCTTCGTTCTCAACTTCGGCTGCAAGATCGCGGAAGGCACGCCGGCGCAGATCCAGACCGATCCCGCGGTGTTGTCGGCCTATCTGGGCGAGGGATATGTCCATGCTGACGTGTAACGAACTCGTTGTCGCGCACGGCGACATCGTCGCGTTGCAGAGCGTGACGCTGAAGGTCGATGCCGGTGAAACGGTCGCGCTGATCGGCGCCAACGGCGCCGGCAAGACCACGCTGCTGCACACGATTTCCGGCCTCAACCGGGTGGCGTCCGGCGACATTCAGCTCGAAGGCGTGTCGATCGCCGAATGGTCGACCGACCGGCGCGTCGCCAAGGGGATCGCGCAGGCGCCCGAGGGGCGGCGCATCTTTCCAGGGCTCTCGGTCGAAGAAAACCTGTCGCTCGCCACTGTGAGCTGGCGGGGCTGGGGCGAATCCATCGCGGCCGATCTCGATCGCGTGTTCGAATTGTTTCCGCGCCTCAAAGAGCGTCGCAGGCAGCTCGGCTGGTCGCTGTCCGGCGGCGAACAGCAAATGCTTGCGATCGGGCGTGCGCTGATGGCGCGGCCGAAGCTGCTGCTGCTCGACGAGCCGTCGCTCGGTCTGGCGCCGCGGCTCGCCGAGGAGGTCTATGAACGCGTCAGGTTAATCAGCAAGACCGGCCTGACCATCCTGGTCGTTGAACAGAATACCGTCTTGGCGCTGTCAGTCGCCGATCGCGCTTACGTGCTGGAAACCGGCCGCATCGTGCTCGACGGGCCGGCCAGCGAACTCAAACACAACGCGCGTGTGCGTGAAGCATATCTGGGCCGTTGAACCCGGAAACAAGGAGATCATATGTATCCCGACAATCATGCTAAGTCCCGCGATCTGTACCAGCGCGCGCTGAACAGCCTGCCGGGCGGCAACACTCGAACCACCGTCTTCATGAAGCCGTTTCCGATCTATGCGGCATCGGGCTCCGGCTGCCGTGTGCAGGATATCGACGGTAACGAATATATCGACTGCATCAACAATTTCACCTCGTTGATCCATGGGCACGCGCACCCGGCCCTGATCGAGGCGGCGACCAAGCAACTCGCGCTCGGCTCCGCCTTTGGCATGCCGACGCAGTCCGAAGTTGATCTCGCCGAACTTCTGGCCGAGCGCCTGCCGTCGGTCGATCAGGTTCGCTTCGCCAATTCCGGTACCGAGGCAGTCATGATGGCGTTGAAGGCTGCGCGTGCCTACACCGGCCGGCCGAAGATCATGAAATGCGAAGGCGCTTATCACGGCTCTTACGACTATGCCGAGGTCAGCCTCGATCCGGCGCCGTCGGCATGGGGCGGCAATGCACCGGTCTCCGTCGCCTATGCCAAAGGTACGCCGGAAAACGTGCTCGCCGATGTCGTGACGATTCCGTTCAACGATATCGAAGCGGCGGTCAGCCTGATCCGCGAACACGGCCCGGAGCTCGCCTGCGTTCTGGTGGATCCGATGCCGAACCGGGCGGGGTTGGTGCCTGCCGACAAGGCCTATCTCGAGGCTCTGCGACAGGTCACGCGTGAAGTCGGTGCGCTGCTGATTTTCGACGAGGTGATCAGCTTCCGTCTCGGCTATCATGGCGCACAGGGCCGGTGGGGCATCGAACCGGATCTCACCACGCTCGGCAAGATCATCGGCGGTGGCTTTCCGGTCGGCGCCATCGCCGGCGGCAAGGAATTCATGTCGGTATTCGATCCGACCTCCGGCAAGCCGGCATTGCCCCATGGCGGCACATTCTCGGCCAATCCCGTCACCATGCGGGCCGGCCTCGCGGCCATGGAACTGCTCGACGCGACGGCTTTCGCGCGGCTCGACACCATCGGCAAGGCGGTACGGGACGGCATCGATGCGGCGTTTCGCAAGACCGGGGTGCCCGGCCGCACCGTCGGCCTGGGCTCGCTGCTCAAGATCCATTTCACCGACCGAGAGATCCGCGATTACCGTTCGGCCTATCTGAACGAGGCTGAAACCCGGCGGCAGACGGTGTTCAATAGCGGCCTGCTCAATCGCGGAATCTTTGCGGCGAACTACGGCTTAATGGCCCTGTCGCTTCCGATGACCGATGCTGACGTCGAGCAGATCATCGCTGCGGCTTCCGCGTCGCTGCAAGAGGTCGCTGCGCTCGGCTGACCGGGCGACATAGACACCTAAAACTGCTCCAACCGGCGCCTGATCGCGCCGGATCGGAACTACCATTCTCGCAGGCAGGCTCGCGATGACCTTGAAAATCGATCCTATCACCCGCTCCGTCGTGCAACATCGCCTGAGTTCAATCGTGAACGAGATGGGCGAAGCGATGCTGCGCACATCCTATTCGCAGATCCTGAACTCCAGCCGCGATTTCTCGCTCGGGATTTGCGACGTCAAAGGACGCTTGATCGCGCAGGCGGATCACATCCCGGTCCACGTCGGCGCGCTGTCATGGGCGACGCTCGCCGTCGAGGAGCGCTTCAACGACATCAAACCGGGCGACGTCCTGCTCCTGAACGATCCTTATCATGGCGGCAGCCATCTACCCGATCTCACCGCGTTCGTGCCGGTGTTCGATGGCGAGCGGCGATTGTACTGGACCATTGTGCGGGCGCATCAGAGCGATATCGGCGGGGCCACCCATGGCGCCTACAATCCAGGTGCGACGGATATCTGGCAGGAGGGGCTGCGCGTACCGCCGATCCGTCTGTATGAATCCGGCAGGCTGCGCGACGATCTGCTCGACATGCTGGCGCTCAATGTGCGCAACCCGCGCGATTTTCGTGGCGATCTGGCGGCGATGGTCGGCGCCGCGCATCTCGGCGAACGCCGGATCCAGCGCCTGTTCACTGAATTTGGCGGCGAGACAGTGGAGGCTGCGGTCGAGACGATCCTCGATACTGCGGAGCAGCAGACCCGTGCCGTGTTGTCGACTTGGAAGGACGGCGTATTCCATGGCGAGGCCTTTCTGGACGATGACGGCCATGGCCGCACCGACATCAAGATCGCAGCAAAGGTCACTAAACGAGGCACCGATATCGAGATCGATCTCTCGGACTCCGATCCGCAGAGCACGAGCTTTGTGAATTCATCGCACGCGAATATGCAGGCCGCCGTGGTGATGGCGTTTGCCTATCTGATAGACGCCGACATTCCCAAGAATGCCGGCGCGCTGCGGCCGCTCAAGGTGGTTGCGAAGCAGGGCACTATCGTCTGGGCCGATCCGGGCCTGCCGGTGACCATGTGCACGAGCCATCCCTCCAACGAGATTGTCGAGGCTATCGTCAAGGCATTGTCTGGCTCCTGCCCGGAGCGTGCCATGGCGGGCTGGAGCCGACGCTTTCGCATCGCTATCCAGGGCGAGGATCCGCGTACCGGCCGCGGCTTCATCTGGCACATGTTCCAGGCGCGGCCCGGTGGCGGCGCATCGTCTGGCGGCGATGGTTGGTCGTCGATCGGCGAGTGGCACACGGTCGGCGGCATCAAGTTCGGCAGCATCGAAGTCGCCGAGGCGCGTTTCCCGCTGCATTTCCGCCACCACGAATTCCGCGCCGACTCCGGTGGCGAGGGCAAGTATCGCGGCGGCCTCGGCGTCTCGCTCGACCTCGTGATGGAGACGGCGAAGCCCGCGCGCGCCAACACCGCGGGCGAGGGCACCCGGCACGGGGCCTGCGGCATGCTGGGCGGTAGCGACGGCAAGCCGCATCACTATGCGCTGATCTCGCAGGGCCGCGCGCCACGCGTGCTGCGCACCAAGGAGGTGGGTATCGAGGTGCTGCCCGGAGACTGCTTTGAAATCCGCTCGTCCGGCGGTGGCGGATGGGGCCCGGCGGAGCAGCGCGCGCCGGACGCCCGGGCTCGCGATGCGGCGCAAGGCCTTACGACCAATGTTGTCACGACCAAGCAGGGTTCTTGAGATGTATACGATTGGAGTTGATGTCGGCGGCACCTATACTGACCTGGTTGCAATCGATGGCCAGGGTCGCACCGTGTTCGCAAAGTCGCCGTCGACGCCGTCTGATCAGTCGGTCGGGGTCATGACCGGGCTCGAGGAACTCGCGCGCCGGCTGGGGCTGTCGCGTGCCGACATGCTCGGGCGGACTGACCGCCTGGTGCACGGCACGACGGTCGCGACCAATGCACTGCTGGAACGCAAGGGCGCGAAGGTTGCACTGCTGACGACGCAGGGGCATCGCGACGTCATCGAGATGCGCGAAGGTCTCAAGGGGGATCGATATAATCTTCGCACGGCGCCGCCCGAGCCGCTGGTACCGCGCGAGTTGCGCTTTGGTGTGCGCGAGCGCATCAAGCCGGATGGCGAGGTGCTGATCCCGCTCGATCACGACTCGCTCGGCGAGGCGATTGCCGCGATCCGCGCCTCGGGGGCGACATCGGTTGCGGTGTGCTTCCTGCACGCCTACCGCAATTCGGCACACGAGATCGCTGCAGTGGAACGATTGCAGCGGGAATTGCCCGATGTCGGCGTCTCGCGGTCGAGCGACGTGCTGCCGCAGATCAAGGAATACGAGCGTGTCTCGACGACCATCGTCAATGCCTATGTCGGCCCGGCGGTGCGGCGCTATCTCAATAATCTGGAAATGCGGTTGAAGGAGGCCGGTCTCGCCAGCGGCCTGTTCATCATCCTGTCCCATGGCGGCATGGCACCGGTCGAGGAAGCCGCGCGGTTGGCCGCAGGCACCGTGCTGTCCGGTCCGGCCGGCGGCATTTCCGGCGGCCGTCGCTGCGCCGACCTGCTCGGCATCCCCGATCTCGTGCCGTTCGACATGGGTGGCACCAGCACCGACATTTCGCTGATCACCGATGGCCGGGCATCGCTCTCCGCTGATGGCGGACTTGCCGACCAGCGCATCGCGTTGCGCAGTCTAGACATTGCGAGCATCGCGGCAGGCGGTGGCTCGATTGCGTCACTTGATGTCGGCGGCACATTCCGGGTCGGGCCAGAAAGCGCCGGTTCGGTTCCCGGACCTGCCTGTTATGGCAATGGCGGGAGCGAAGCGACGGTGACGGATGCCAATGTCATTCTCGGCTATCTCGACGCGGCGGCGTTCATGGGCGGCCGGCGGCCGCTGGATCGCGCGGCATCCGAGACCGCCGTCGATCGTCTGGCCGCATCGCTCGAACTGTCGCGCGACGATGCGGCTGCCGGCATCTATCGCATGGTCAATCTGCGCATGGCCGACGGTATCCGCCTGATGACTTTGCGCCGCGGCGTTGACCCGCGCCGCTACGCGATGCTGAGCTTCGGCGGCGCCGCCGGTCTGCATGCCGCCGAAGTGGCGCGCGAACTGGAGATCAAGCGCATCATCGTGCCCACTGCGGCATCAGTGCTGTCGGCCTGGGGCATGCTGACCAGCGACCTGCGTTACGAGGTCAGCAGCACATATTACAGCGCGGGCCCGCGTATCACGCCGCAAGAAGTCAGAGCCATCTTTGCCGACCTCGAACGGCAGGCCGCCGGCCGATTGACGTCCTGGTTCGACGGTGAAGTCGTGATCGAGCGCTCGGCCGAGATGCGCTATGGCGAACAGATTTTCGAGATCGACGTCCCGCTGAATGACCTCGACTGGGCTTCCGGCGATATCGTCGATCGCATAGAGCAGCGTTTCCATCGCCGCCATGAAGAGCTCTACACGTATGCGTCGCCGGATCAGGAAGTGGTGTTTGTCAATGCGCGCGTTGCTGCAATCGGCGTCATTCCGCAAGGCGCAAGCGTGCCACGCAGCGCCGCCGCAGCGTCGGCTTGCGCACCGTCGGGCAAGCGCAAGGCGTATTTCGGGACATGGCGGGAGGTGCCGGTCTATGCGGCGGATACGCTGAAGCCCGGTCATGCCATCGACGGACCCGCGATCGTCGAAGCGGAAACCACCACGGTGGTGGTCAATACCGGCGATCGTATTACGGTCAATGACCTCGGCTGGCTCGATATCGTGCTGGCGTAAGGAGTGCGGGGCGCCGACCTGGGATGCGATCTTAATTACGAGATGGCATTCGAGGTGTGCTCTTTGGCGCGGAAAGCGGATGTTTAGCCTAAGGGAAGGCAGCGGCGTCAACCGGAATGGTATTGCGTCAACTCGGTCGATCGTGACTTTGGCCCTGCCAAACTGCGAAACGTAGGCAACTGACCGGATCTGAAATTGTCTCGCGAACCGAGGCATCGGCTCAAGCTACTCCTGCGCCAGCGCGACATCGTGGTTGATCTCGCAGATGGAAGCCGCCATCGCTCGAGAACGACACAATTACCTTGTTGGGCGCAGCGAGCTTGGGCTTGCGGCAAAGCATTTGGGCTTTTGATTGGACGGCCCCCTCAAAGCGAAGGGTAAATCGCTGCGAGTCGATGGCCGCATCAGTAGGTTTCTTGAGGGGGTGTTCGACCCCGCAACTCGAGGTACAGGCTGATCGTGAGGTGACCGTTCGGTAGATTTGGATTACAGAGCAAGAAACGGAGTGATTTCGCTGGATTTTCTGCCAGACGGACGGCGGAGACGCGAGTGACAGCGTCCGACCCTTGCGGGAGCCTTCCAACCTGGCGTCCTGCAGTGACGACATTTATCAAGCTAAAAGTTCGGAGTGCGAGAGATGGTCCCCGATTGGTCGCTCAGATCGCAACCTGAACAGAATATCGGTATCGGTGGTTGCGCCTCCCCGATTTGAACCTACTCACCGGCCATTTGGGCGGCGACGGATCGCGCACGAACGGCGGCTTTTGGCGGACTATCGAGAGCCGACGTTCCGAGTTAGGCTGCTCGCCGATAGGAAAACAGCGCTTCCGGAATAGTGGGTTTCGCGATGTAGTGGACCCCCGCTACCAAGCGTGACTATCTGTCTCGCAGAAGTGGAGGGGCGCCTCGGGACGTCAGCCGCTTCCGCTGAAGTCGACATATTGGCGTACGGAGCGCTTTGGTCACGGCCACGATGCCTCGGCTTGAGGCGGGAGAAACGATGTACTCTTGACGACCACTTCTGGCCCACGAACTGGCTTCTTGCGATAGCCAGTTGCCGATTCAACGGGGACAGCGACCAAGCTTCAGAATCGAGCATTAGACGATCGCCCTTATCGACGCGCGTACCGAAGTGGTCATCGCTGAGACGCTGGCGGCAAAGGACTTCTCTCAGCACAAGGTGACATTGACAGCCAGTCCGCCAAGCGACGTTTCTTTGTATTTACTTTGCATGTCGGCGCCAGTCTGCCGCATGGTTTCGATCACCCTGTCGAGCGTGACGTAGTGGTGACCATCACCTGACAGGGCAAGCTGTGCGGCGGTGATCGCCTTGGTCGCGCCGATCGCATTACGCTCGATGCAGGGAATCTGAACCAAACCGCCGACTGGATCACAGGTGAGACCGAGATTGTGCTCCATCCCGATCTCGGCGGCATTCTCGATCTGGCGATTGGTGCCTCCAAGCATTGCGGTCAGCCCGGCCGCGGCCATCGAGCAGGCCACTCCCACCTCGCCCTGGCACCCGACCTCCGCGCCTGAGATCGAAGCGTTTTCCTTGTAGAGCGATCCGATCGCTGCTGCGGTCAATAGGAAGCGATGAATGTCCGTGCGGTCGGCGGTCGGATAGAAGCGGCAGTAGTAGGCGAGCACAGCAGGAATGATCCCGGCGGCTCCATTGGTTGGCGCCGTCACCACTCGGCCACCGGCCGCGTTCTCCTCGTTGACCGCTATGGCGAAAGCTGTCACCCAATCCAGCTCTTGCAGGGGGCGACCGGGCGCGTTGCTTCCGTAATCCTTATTTAGGCGTCGATGTAAGGCTGGAGCACGCCGTCGCACCTGGAATGCCCCTGGCAACTCTCCATCGTGACTCAGTCCGCGGTCTATCGATGCGCGCATCGCGCTCCAGATCCGATCCAATCCCGCCCGCACATTTTCGGGGGATCGTTTCGCGGTTTCGTTGGCAAAAGCGACTCCATCAATTCTGAGCCCGGCAGAAGCGGCCATATCAAGTAGCTCTTGGGCAGATCGATAGTCGAAAGGCAAGTGCTCGGCGAAGGTCGAGACGTTTGGTTCTTCGTCCTCACCGATCACGAACCCGCCGCCGATCGAATAGTAGTTGCGCCAGAAGATGAGGGCGCCGGTGACGTCATGGACAGAAAAGCGCAGCCCGTTTGGATGACGCGGCAGATTGTCCTTCCTGTGAAACAGCAGGTGGGTATCTTCATTGAATGCAATCGTGCGCTGAGCGAGCAGGCGCAGTTGGCCCGATCGCCGAACTTCCTCAGCTTGCGCCACAGCGTTGGCTACATCGATAGTGTCCGGTTTCTCGCCCAGAAGGCCAAAGAGAATGGCGCGGTCAGTACCGTGCCCTTGTCCGGTCAGGGCGAGTGATCCGAACAATTCCACCGTCAGAGTACTTATGCGGTCAAATACCCCGTGCGCTTTGGTTTCATCGAGGAATCGGTGCGCTGCGAGCATGGGACCAACCGTATGCGAACTGGAAGGTCCGATGCCGATCTTGAACAGTTCAAAGGCGCTGACTGGCACAGCCGCTCCCTAATCTCTGTCGCGTGGTTGTAGATATCAAGACGCTGCGTTTGCTTCACTTCAGGGGTGAAAATGCGACCGGCATGAGGAACGTGCTCTCCTGGTGAACCAGGAAGGGCAGGATTTTCGGGGTGAACACTGCCCAGTCCGGATCTTGTGCAAGCTTCTGGCGCTGCGCGGTGCGATGGGCGAAGTCATCATAGGCCCAGATGAACAAGATTGAATTGAGGACGCCGGATTCTTTGGTCCAGCAGCCGATCAGCCGGGCGTAGCGGGTGATAACGCCGAGCCCTTCGGCTTCGTAGATCTTCAGAAATTCTCCGGCCTTGCCGGCCTGAATCTGATAGGTGCGGTGCTCATAGATCATCGGGATTGGTCCTGTCACGCAAAGCGCGGCCTGCCGCTGGGAAGGTCCGACAGTAGCTTGTCTCGGGAGCCGTGCAATCATAATTTGTCGTCAAGCGACGATTTACTGGAAGGGTTATCCGCATGCGGGCGCGATCCAAATTGGTCAGCGGAACGCCGGAGGTGCGTCCGCGGGAACGGGCGGGGCGGTCGTCCGCGAAGGCAGCCGTGGTCCCGCGATTGCCGCCGGCCGAGCGCCGGGCGCAAATTCTTGCCAAGGCGAGCGACTTCTTTGCTGAGTACGGCCTCACAGGGCAGACGAGGGCGCTGGCCGCCGCTTGCGGCGTCGCGCAGCGGTTGCTCTACCGATACTTTCCTTCCAAGTCGGCGCTGCTCGATGAGGTCTATCGCGAGACGATCGTGTCGCCGTTCAAGGCGGTCTGGCTCGTCCAGTTACGGGATCGCAGTCGCCCGATAGAACAGCGATTGCTTGATTTTTACGAGAATTACTACGCCACCGTGCTGACGCGCAAATGGATGCGTCTCTTTCTTTATGCCTCGCTCGCTGAAGCAAGCATGGCACCTGACTATATATCGGCGATCGTGTTCGACCTCCTGGAGACCATCGTTCGCGAGACGGCCCACGAGCAGCAGGTGGAATTGCCGACGGATCCTGGCTTGATACGTGAGGTCGGTTGGACGCTTCACGGTGCCGTTTCCCATCTTGCCATCCGGCAGCATCTGTACGCCGCCAGCCTTGATGTTCCCGAGGAGCGCATCCTGGCGCTGCATGTGCGCGCCTTCGTTGCGGGCTTCGCTGGCCTCAACGAGCGGGCGCGGGCTTTCGAGGCGGCTGCCTAGGAGGGCACCACCTGGCGCCCAACAAATGTTCGGCCTGCCTATAAGTCGTCAGTTTACGACTTAATCTTTGCATGCTAGTTTTTCCCTAGGCCCGGAGAGCGCCGCCCTGGCGCGAGCTGGGGACAATCAACCTGTTGGGAGATCAAAACGCATGACCTCGATTGCCCCGTTGAGCCGCCGTGCTTTCCTGAAGACAACCGCGTCCGGCATTGCCGCTGCCAGCCTTTCGGCCGCAACAGGCCTGCGTCAGGCGCGCGCCGGTGAACCGATCAATTTCGCGACCTGGTCGGCATCGGTCGATACCGTGAAGAGCCATCTTGCGGCCTTCGAGGCCAAGACCGGCATCAAGGTCAACTACGGCAATGCTCCTTGGGCGCAATATCGCGAGGCCACCATCACCAAGTTCATCGGCAAGGCGCCGATCGACGTGCTCTGGGTCTCGGACAGCTGGTTGCCGGAGTGGGCGGACGCCGGCTGGATCGCGCCGGTCGATCAGTACAAGTCGTTGACCGACAACTCCGACGTCGATCAGTTCTGCGTCGACTCCATGACCTACAAGGGCAAGCAGTACGGCAACACCTATTACAGCGACTATATGGCCTTCATCTACAACGCCGACATGCTCACCAAGGCGGGCATCAAGGCGCCGCCGGAGAACTGGGCCGAGGTAGTCGAACAGGCCAAGATCATCAAGGACAAGGGGCTGGCGCAATGGCCTGTCCTGATCTCGATGGCTCAGGAAAGTTGGCTGATCGAGTTTATGACTGCGATGGTCTTTTCCAACGGCGGTCGCTTCACCGACGACAAGGGCAATGCGGTCATGCAGGACCCGGCGAATGGCGCCGCGCCCGCATTGCGCTGGCTCGTTGATGCCGTGCAGAAGCACAAGATCCTGTCACCTTCCTGTGTCGAGACCGGTGAGCTCGCCGTTCTGAAGGCCTTCTCCTCGGGCGAGCATGCCTTCGCCTTGATCCCGAAGTATCGTCTGCGGACCTTGAATGACCCCGCCCAGAGCAAGCTGGCCGGCAGCGCCAAGATCGCACTGATGCCCAAGGGCGACAAGGGATCGCATGCCACTGTGGGCTGGATGCGCTTTTATGGCATGACCCCCCGGGCGCAGGCGGAGGCGGAGCGCGCCGCCAACAGCGTCAAGCTGATGGAATGGTTCGGCGGCAAGGCTGATGGCGAATACAAGTTCCAGAAAATGCTCTTCAGGGACGTCGGCTCCGGCTTCGGCGTGAAATCGCTATTCAACGATCCGGAGATCCGTGCCGCTTATGCAGCCTATGGCGATGTCGACCTGATCGGCCAGCAGCAATCACTCGCGCGCAAGAAGGACGTGATCACGCCCTGGTTCGGCGAGTGGAACGACGTCAACGGTACAGCTTGGCAGCAGGCGGTCATGGGCAAGATCAGCGTCGAGCAGGCGCTGAATACCTCGGCTGCGAAATGGACCGAGCTGAAGAAGCAAGGCTGAGGCGGGCGTTGAGGGCTTCAATATGACGTCCAGCGCAGCCATTGCCGCGAAACGGCCGCGTCGCGGTGGCCTGACCTACGACGAGCGAGCGGCTCTTCTGTTCATGGCACCGCTCGCCGTCGTGCTGCTCGCGGTCGCGGTCTTTCCGATCGCCTACTCATTCTATGTCAGCCTGTTCTCGCTGAAACTGACGCGACCGGGCCGAATGCCGTTTGTCGGCCTGGACAACTACGTCACGGTCCTGACCGACCCGCAATTTTGGCTTGCGGTGCAGCGCACTGCCTATTTCTCGGTGATATCCGTTGCCGCGATCTCAATCCTGGCGCTGCTTGTTGCTCTGCTGCTCAACGAGAACTTCCCCGGCCGGCGTGCGCTCGGCGCCATTCTGCTCGTGCCTTGGGCAATTCCCTATGTTGCCAATGCATTGATGTGGAAGTGGATCTACGATTCCAACTACGGCGCGCTGAATGGATTGCTCTATCAGCTCGATTTCATCAATTCCTACATGGTCTGGCTTGGCGACGCAGACAAGACGCTGCCGCTGATCGCCAACGCCTTCGTCTGGAAAGAGGTGCCGCTTGCCACCATTCTTTTGCTGGTCGGCCTGAAGACGATTCCGTCCGATTTGCATTCGGCTGCGAAGGTCGATGGGGCCAATGGCCTGCGGCGGTTCGTCCACATCACGCTGCCTGCGCTGAAGCCGGCCTTTGGACTCGTTGCTGTCTACGAAACCATGATGGCGATCCGTCACTTTGATTTGTTTTTCATTCTCACCGAAGGCGGGCCGGGCGACGCCAGCCACGTCGTTGCCTGGCGCATCTACGTCGAGACCTTCCGTAACCTGTCCTTCGGCACCGGAGCAGCCATGGCGTATGTGCTTGCGCTCGCAACGCTCGTGCTGGCCTATGTGATCATTCGTGCCTTGGCCCAGAGGATCTGACGATGACGCTGGAGACTGCCGCTTCGGCGCCGAATGTTCGTCATTACCGCACCCATTCGCCGCTGCGCCGTATGGGCCGCAGCATCGCGCTGGGGCTCGCCTCGTTACTGTTCGTTGCCTATGTGCTCGCACCGATCGCCTGGCTGGTGTCGTCCTCGTTTCAGAGCGAGCACGAGATCATCTCCAAGCCGCCGCACTGGATTCCGCAGGCGCCGACGATGGAGAACTTCGCCGCGATCTTTACCGCCAAGGACAAGGCGGTCACCTACGAGACCCGCAAGGCCGCCGACCCGGCGAGCGGCGGATTCATCCCTTCCACGGCCTCCAACCTGCTCCCAGCCATGCGTAACAGCATCATCGTGGCGAGCGTAGTGGTGATTCTCAATCTTTTGGTCGGCATACCGGCGGCCTACGCGCTGGCCAAGATCCACTTCCGCGGTCGGCAGGGCTCGATCTACGCCATTCTCGCCACACGCGTCATCCCCGACATTGCGCTCGTGGTGCCATTTTTCCTCTTCATCCGGAATCTGGGGCTCCTCGACAGCTTGTCGTCGCTGATCATCACCTATCTCGCGGTTACCGTCCCATTCTCGGTCTTTGTGCTGGTCAGCTATTTCGAGTCGCTGCCCGACGAACTCGACAAGGCGGCGCGGGTCGACGGTTGCTCGCGGTGGCAGACGCTGCTGCGGGTCTATTTGCCGCTGGCGCGCCCCTCATTGGTGGCGGTCATTCTGTTCGCGTTTCTGGCCAGCTGGAACGAGTTTCTCCTGGCGCTGATGTTCACCCAGACGACAGCCTCGCAGACGCTGCCGATCGTTGTCGCTTCCTTCACCTCTGATTTCACCATCAGCTTTTCCTTCATCAACGCGGCCGGAGTGCTGGCGATCATCCCGCCGGTGATTCTCGCGCTGATCTTCGAACGCTACATCGTGGCCGGACTAACTGCCGGTGCCGTCAAGGGATGAGAGAGTGATATGGCCCGGATCGAATTCAAATCTGTAACCAAGCGTTACGCTGGCGACGTGATCGCGGTGAACAATCTGAACCTGGAGATCAAGGACAAGGAGTTCGTGGTCCTGCTCGGACCTTCCGGCTGCGGCAAGTCGACGACGCTCAACATGATCGCAGGGCTCGAGGAGGTCACCGAGGGTGAACTGTGGTTCGACCGGCAGATCGTCAACGCCCTGCCGCCGCACAAGCGCGATATCGCGATGGTGTTTCAGAGCTATGCGCTATATCCGCACAAGACGGTCTACGACAACATCGCCTTTGGCTTGCGCATGCGTCACGTCGATGGGGCCGAGATCGACCGTCGGGTCCGCGATGCGGCGGCAAAGCTCGAGATCGCTCATCTGCTGGAGCGTCGGCCCAGCCAGCTATCCGGCGGCCAGCGTCAGCGCGTAGCGCTCGGCCGGGCCATGGTACGCCAGCCGGCGGTGTTCCTGATGGACGAGCCGCTGTCAAATCTGGACGCTGCGCTGCGTATTTCCATGCGCGCGGAGATCAAGCATCTGCACAATGCGATGCAGACCACCTTTGTCTATGTCACCCATGACCAGGCGGAGGCGCTGACACTCGCGGACCGGATCGTGGTGATGAAAGATGGCCTGATCCAGCAGATCGGCACGCCGGATGAGGTGTATGAGCGCCCCCGCAACATGTTCGTCGCCGCCTTCCTCGGCAATCCAGCCATCAATTTCCTGGAGGGCACCATCGAGTCCGGAGCCGGCGTCCCGCTGTTTCGGCGCGGCGCGCTCTCCATTAAGCTTCCGCCGAAATTTGCGGCGCGACTTTCGTCGGGCGGAACGTCGGACGTCGTACTCGGTCTGCGTCCCGAAGACGTCTGCATGGAACACGACACCGCACCAAGCCTCGACGGCACCGTCGATTCCGTTCTGCCGGTCGGCTCGGACCGCTTCCTTGGCCTGAAAGTCGAGGGCAGCGACGTGTTCGTCCGTGTCGATAAAGAAGCTCGGCACCAGGAGGGCGCCGCAATCCGGCTCGGGCTTGTTTCCGAGCGGCTGCATCTGTTCGACAAGGCCACCGGCATGACGTTGGCCGAGGATAGGGTATCGTGAAGCCCGGCAGGTTCTCTTACGAGGCGCCAGCGACGCTGGGCGAGGCGTTGGACAGCCTCGCCAACTGGCGCGACAATGCCAAGATCATCGCCGGCGGCCAGAGCCTCGCGCCGATGCTGAACATGCGACTTGCACGGCCGGATCACCTGATCGATATCAACCGACTGACCGAGCTGGGGGGTACACACGCCGATGATGAGCGGCTGAGGATCGGCGCGATGGTGCGACACGCACAGCTTCAGCGCGACGATCTGGTAAAACGTCATGCGCCGCTGCTCGCCCATGCTGCGGAAACGATCGGGCACTATGCCATCCGTCAGCGCGGCACGATCGGCGGCAGCCTTGCCCATGCCGATCCCGCGGCGCAACTGCCGCTCGCGGCGCTGGTGCTCGATGCCGAGTTCGAACTGCGCTCGGCGGCTGGCGCGCGGCACATCGATGCCGAGTCCTTCTTCGTCTCCATTTTTTCCACCGCACTCGAGCCGGACGAACTGCTTGCCGCAATCCGCATTCCCTTGCCGGTTCGGCGCGAGGGTTGGGGATTTCGGCTGTTCAACCGTCGCTCCGGCGACTTCGCTATTGCATCGGTCGCGGCGACCGTGACGCGAGGCGAGGGCACTGCGATTGAGCGGCTGCGCCTTGCCATCGGCGGCATTGGACCGGTGCCGTTGCGCGTGGATGATCTCGTGCCGCGCGAGTGCGCGACCAAGATCGGCGAAGGTTGGTCCGCGCGAATTGCCTCGGCGGTCGCCCGGGCAGTCGACATCGAGGACAACGAACGAACCCCGATCGTCTTTCGTCGCGAACTGGTAGAGCGACTGACTCGCGATGCCCTGGATGAGGCGTTGGAGCGCGCGTCATGAGTACGGAATCCATCCCCGTCAGACTCACGGTAAATGGCAACACCCATCGCGTGCTGGCCGAGCCGCGGCGGCTGCTTTCGGACGTGCTGCGCGAGGATTGCGGCCTCACGGGCACTCATGTCGGCTGCGAGCACGGCGTCTGCGGCGCCTGCACCATCCTGTTGGACGGCGCGCCGGCGCGCGCCTGCCTGATCTATGCCATTCAAGCCGAAGGGCACGAGATCACGACGATCGAGGCGTTTTCCGCCGATGGCGAACTTTCGCTGGTGCAGCAGGCGCTGCACGAGGAACACGGGCTGCAATGCGGCTTTTGCACGCCGGGCATTGTGGTAACCATGGAAGCCTGGCTCGCCGAGCATCCAGAACCAAGCGACGCCGAGATCCGAGACGCGCTGTCCGGCAATCTCTGTCGCTGCACCGGCTATCATAACATCGTGGCGGCGATCCGAAAAGCGGCGGCGCGGCGCCGTGCGGAGGCGCGCGATGAACGGTGAGCCCACCATCGGCGCAGCGCTGCCGCGCAAGGAGGACTATCGCCTTGTCACTGGGCAGGGGCGCTACCTCGATGACATTGCCGTGCCCGGGTGCCTGCATGCGCATTTCGTGCGGTCGCCTCACGCCCATGCCCGCATCTTGTCGGTCGATTGCAAAGCGGCTGCCGCGGCCGAGGGGGTGGTTGCGGTCGTGACCGGGCGCGAACTCGCTCAATGGACAACGCCGCTACGCATGGCTCCGCCGATCGAAGGGCTGATGCCGACCGAGTTTCCGACCCTGCCGATCGACAAGGTTCTTTTCATCGGCGATCCCGTGGTCTGTATCGTTGCGACCGACCGCTATCTCGCCGAGGATGCCGCCGATCTGGTGGAGATTACCTATGAGGAACTCGAGCCCGTAGCTGACCTTGAGCGCGCGCTCGCTCCCGATGCACCGCGGGTCGATGAAAGCCTGCCGTCAAACCTGATTGCGCATCAGAGCTTTACAGCCGGTGATCCGGCGCGCCGCTTCGCAGATGCTCCGCTCGTGGTCGAGGCTCAATTTCGTCAACCGCGGCAGACTCATGCGCCGATCGAAACTCGCGGGTGCTGCGCCATCTGGGACAATGGCCGCGGGCATCTGACGATGCATATCGGCAATCAGGTGCCGCATCCGTTGCGCACGCAGCTCGCGCGGCGCATGCGCCTTGCTGAGTCCGAGGTGACGGTACTCTGTCCCGACATCGGCGGCGCCTTCGGCCAGAAAATCGCGCTCTATCGCGAGGAATTGACCACCGCAGCGCTGGCACGTCAGCTGCGTCGACCGGTGCGCTGGCGCGAGGACCGGGCGGAGAACCTGATTGCAGCGAGCCATGCTCGCGAGGACGTGGCGCGAACGCGGGCGGCCGTCGACCGCGACGGTCGGATTTTGGCGCTTGAGCTCGAGATCGCCGAGGACTTCGGCGCTTACTGCTTTTTCCCGGCGAACTATCTTGCCCGCGTGGTGGCGATGATCCTGACTGGCCCGTATCGGATTCAGGACTACGCGTTCGACGTCAAGATCGCGCTCACCAACAAGTGCGGCAGTGGCCCGATGCGGGCGCCGATGGCGATCACGAGCTGGGTCATGGACGGCACCATCGAGGCGATTGCGCGGCGGGTAAACCGCGATCCGATCGAGGTCCGGCGCCTCAACATGCTGCAGGCCTCCGAGATGCCCTATGCGATGCCGACCGGCCTCGTGGCGGAGGATATCACGCCGCGTGAGACGCTCGACACCGCGTTGCGCGCGATCGATCTCGCTGGCTTTCGCGACCGTCAGGCGGCCGATCGCGCTCGCGGAATCTACCGCGGCCTCGGCCTCTGTTGCGTTGTCGAGTCTACGACCTACGGCTCGGCCTTCTACAAGGCCGCCGGCATTCCTGGCTCCGGCCACGAGGCGGGCTGGGTCAAGATCGAGCCCTCTGGAGCAGTCAACGCATCCGTCGGCCTGATGGCGTCGGGCCAGGGTTACGAAACGACATTTGCGCAGGTGGTCGCCGAAGCGCTCGGCGTCGATCCGTCGGATGTGAGAATCCATCTCGGCAATACTGACACTGCACCTTACGGCATGGGCAGTCGCGGCGCCCGCGGCGGCACGGCAGGCGGCGGCGTGCTGCTGATTGCCGCGCAAGCGTTGCGCGAAAAAGTGCTGACCATTGCCGCCACGCTGCTCGGGCTGAACAGCAACAGTGAGCTGCGTCTGCACGCAGGACGCGTTGAGCGCAGACTCGGTGGCGCATGGACGGATGCCGGGATCTCGCTCGCCGATGTCGCCCACGTCGCCTATCTCGACCCGTTGCGCCTGCCGTCGGGCATGGAGCCGGGCCTCGAAGCGCATCGGGCCTATGATCCGCCGCCCATGACGTTCTCGAATTCAACGCATGCGTGCGAGGTACGCGTCGACGTCGAGACCGGCGGTCTTGCGATCGAGCGTTACCTGGTCGTTGAGGATTGCGGTACCGTCTACAACCCGGCGATCGTGCGCGGTCAGCAGCAAGGTGCGATCGCGATGGGCATCAGTGGCGCGCTGTTGGAAGAAGTCATCTATGACGATACCGGCCAGAACCGCACTGGCAGCTTTGCTGACTATCTCTTGGCCACGGCGGTCGAAATTCCCCCGATCGAGGTGATCTCGCAACATACCCCGAGCCGGCGCACGGCGACCGGCAGCAAGGGGATGGCCGAAGGGGGTGTGATGGGCGCGCTGGGTGTGTTGCCGAGCGCGGTGAATGACGCGCTGGCGCCGTTCGGCGTCATCGTCGATCGCCAGCCGCTAAGCCCAATGTATCTGCGCGAGCTGCTGCGCGGCAGGACCAACAAGGAGCAAACATGACCGACACCCGAGCCCCCGTCGCCTTCATAGGCCTTGGCCTCATGGGCGCGCATATGGCGGGCCACATTCTGGCCGCCGGCCATCCGCTGCATGTCTATAACCGCACCCGCGCCAAGGCCGAAGGTCTGTTGGCACGTGGCGCGACATGGCACGACGATCCAGGTTCAGCGGCGGCCAAAGCCGACGTGGTGATCACAATGGTCGGCCTGCCGAAGGACGTGGAAGAGATCTATTTGAGCGCGCGCGGCATCATCGCACAGGCGCGGCCCGGCGCGATGATGATCGACATGACCACTTCGAGCCCCTCGCTGGCCAAGCGCATCGCTGCCGCGGCACGCGAGAGAGGCGTGGGCGCGATCGATGCGCCGGTCTCCGGTGGCGATATCGGCGCGCGAGATGCCAAGCTCTCGATCATGATCGGCGGCGAGGAGACCGATGTCGCCGCCGTGATGCCGATCCTGCAGCTGATGGGCACCAATATTCGTCGTCAAGGCGGTCCAGGGGCGGGACAGCATACCAAGCTCGCCAACCAGATTGTGATCGCCGGCACCATGTTGGGCGTCGCCGAAGGCCTTGCCTATGCCGGCCGGGTGGGGCTCGATGCACATGCGGTCCTTGCCTCGATCGGGACCGGCGCGGCGGGCAGCTTCCTGCTCAACATGCTCGGACCAAAGATGGTGAACCGAGATTTTGCTGCAGGCTTTTTCGTCGAGCACCTGATCAAGGATCTGCGCATTGCCAGCGAAGAGGCCGGCGCTGCCAAGCTCCAGCTGAAGGGCCTCGCGACCGCACTCGGCCAATACACCGCACTTGCCGAAAGCGGGGGCCTTCGCGACGGTACTCAGGCGCTCATCAAGGTCTACGACTGAACCATCCAACGGGGCGCACCGGCCAACAACGGGATCCGAACTGATGACGAATGCTAGGCAGCGGTCGACGACAGTACCGCAGGTTACGGAGGGCGCGACCGGGAATGGGCGCTTCGATATCGCAACGATCGCAGCAAGCTTTCCCGACACGGCCAATACGTTGCTCATTGATGAATATCTGACCAACCGGGCCGAAGCGAGCGCGCGGGTGTTTCGTGTCTATCGTCCGACACCGCCGCACTATCACGCGACCTGCGACGAGTATCTCTACGTCTTTTCCGGCCGCGGCACCTTCTGGATGGAGGATCCCGCCACCGAGGCGGAGTTCAAACCCGGGCAGCTCCTGTTCTTCGCCCGCAACACGGTGCACGCCATGCCCAAATTGTTTGAGCATCCGGTGGTCTTCCTGTCGGTCGACACGCCACGGCGCGACCCAATGGATATCATCTTCGTGAACCCTGACGAAGGCTCTCCGCAATCGTTTATGGCGCGCAACGCGCAAGGCTGAGAGGTTTGAGCATGGGCGAACTCGACAAGCGCATCGACAGCATTCTTCCTGACGTGGTGGAATGGCGGCACGACCTTCATGCCCATCCCGAACTCGCTTTCGAGGAAAAACGCACGGCCGCCTTCATCGCCGAGCGGCTGACTTCATTCGGGCTGGAGGTGCATACCGGCCTTGCCGGCACGGGGGTGGTCGGGGTCTTGAGCTGCGGCAATGGACCTTCAATCGGCATGCGTGCCGACATCGACGCGCTCCCGATCGAGGAAGCCACTGGATTGTCCTACGCGTCGAGGCATTCCGGCCGCATGCATGCCTGTGGTCATGATGGCCACACCGCGATGCTGCTCGGAGCGGCGCGCGTGCTGGCAGAGGCCAGGCCGAAAGAAGGCACTTTTGTCTTCATCTTCCAGCCGGCAGAGGAGAATGAGGGCGGCGCCCGCGTCATGGTCGAGCAGGGGCTGTTCTCGCGCTTTCCGGTTGACGCGGTTTACGGGGCGCATAACTGGCCGGGGCTCCCCTGCGGTCATCTCGCCGTGCACGCCGGGCCGGTCATGGCCGCGTTCGATACCTTCGAGGCGACCATCGAAGGCAAAGGCAGCCACGGCGCCATGCCGCATCAAGGTGTCGATCCGATCACCATCGCCGCGCAATTGCAGATCGCCTGGCAGACCATTATCAGCCGTTCCGTCAGCCCGACCGATGCTGCGGTCATCAGCGTCACCCAGATCCATGCCGGCGATACCTGGAATGTTATTCCGGATAAGCTCGTGTTGTGCGGGACAGTGCGCTCGTTTGATCCGCAGGTGCGTGATCTCCTCGAAGCCAAGATGGCGCAGCGGGCGGACAAGATCTGCGCGGCGTTTGATGCGAGCTGCCGTTTTGTCTATCAGCGCCGTTATCCCGCGACGATCAACTCAGTTGTCGAAGCCGCGACCGCTCGGCGGGCAGCGGCGTTCGCCGTTGGCGGCGATCGCGTTGTTACCGATCGTCCGCCAAGTATGGGAGCGGAGGATTTCGCCTTCATGTTGGAGCAAAAGCCGGGGGCCTACGTCTGGATCGGCAACGGGCCCGATGCTGGTGGACGTAATCTGCACAGCCCGCACTATGACTTCAACGACGCGGCTTTACCCTACGGAATGCGCTTCTGGGTACGTTTGGCCGAACTGTGTCAGCCGCGCTCCACTTATAGCTAACTCGGCTCTAGAATTAGCCGGAACCGCGCATCCGAAGCATGTCGATCCGAGCGATCCTGTTCTTCCTTGAGAACGCCGCAACGAAAAGGATGAAGCGAGCGTGATCGAAACGGGACGTAACCAACTGCTGCACCAAAAAAAATCAATAGCTTAGAAGATATTCAGCGTTCTGACGCGCAGCGCGGTCTGCCAAATCGCACTCGAACCGAATGCCGGTATCGGTGGTTGCGCTTCCGGGACTTGAACCTTCTCGGCAGCTTTCGAAGCGTAGTTAGATCGCGCACAAGGGGCGGCATTGGGTGGACTACCAAAGCGCCGCCAAGCAGTTACGCTGCGCGCCGACACGAAAACAGGGTCTCCGAAATAGTGGGTCTAGCCATGTAGCGGACTCCCGCTACCAAATTCCCGATAAATTCCTGAAATTCCTCGGCCGCGGCTGCGGCTGCGGACCACATCATCCCCGGTCACGATCCGCTGGTGATGAAGCTCCATCCGGCGCCGAGCCCGGAACTGGAAGGCGTCGCCGTTCGCCTGGATCTGCCGCCATCCGGGGTGGTGCATTTTCTAGGACGTCGAGGAAAGCGCCACGCAACCTAACCCCGAAAAAATCGATTTTCGATTTTCTATTGACCCTCGCGCGCCGCCTTGCAATCATCCGCACTATGGGTCCGCTCCAGTTCCATATGTCCGGAAGCCTCGGGGATGGTCCCCGCAGCCTGACCTCGGCGCTGCACGAACGCCTGCGCGCGGACATCTTGGCGACGCGGCTGCTACCAGGGCAGAAGCTGCATATCGCAGGCCTCGCCAAGCAGTTCTCCGTGAGCCTTGCGGCCGTGCGCGAGGCGCTGTCGCGTCTGGTCGCCGACGGGCTCGTCCAGGCGTCCGACCAACGCGGTTTCCGTGTCAGCCCGGTGTCGCTCGCCGATCTCGCCGACGTGACGCAGACCCGGATCGACATCGAGGGGCTTGCGCTACGCCGGTCGATCGAGCGGGGCGACGATGCCTGGCTCGCGTCGGTGAAATCGGCCTGGGCGGATCTAAAGGCCGTTCCTTATCGCTACCCCGACGATCCGACCGTGCACTATGAGGAATGGGTGATCCGTCATCGCATCTTCCATCGTGCACTGGTCAATGCCTGCGGCTCGCCATGGCTGCTCGGCTTCCGCGACGTGCTGCACGAGCAGAGCGAGCGATATCGCCGCCTGTCGATCCGCAGGGAAGTTGGTGGCAAGCCGCGCGACGTCGAGGCCGAGCACAAGGCGATCGTAGCCGCCGTGGTGAAGCGCGATGCGGATGCGGCAGTTCGCGCATTGTCAAAGCACTTCGGTATCACCAAAGAGTTCGTCGAGCTCGCCGCCTCTCGCATTGCGGAGGTGAGCGGCGCAGCCTGACGATCCGGAAAAATCCGGCAAACAAAAACAGAGATCGGGAGGAAATCAACAATGAAAATCGATCGCCGTCACGCGTTCATCTCGCTCGTCGTCGCCGCAATCCTTGCCGGGCCCGCGAGCGCCGCGGAAACCATTCGCGTTGGCCTGCCCACGAAAACCTATTGGCCGACGACGATCGCCGAGACGGCCGTGCGCCAGAAATTGTTCGAGAAGGAAGGCATTCAGGCCGAGCTGACCATCTACCGCAGCGGCGCGGAGACGTTCGAAGGTATGGCAGCCGGCGCGGCCGACATCATTCTCGATCCGCCGTCGCTGGTTTCTGCCGGGCGCAAGAAGGGCGTGATGTCGCGGATCGTCGCCAATGCTGCGATGGGCAATTTCGGTTGGCAGTTGATGGTGCCGACCAAATCGACGCTCGACGTCAAGGATCTCAACGGCAAGAAGGTGGCGATCACCGCGGCTGGCTCCGGCTCCGACCTGCTCGCGCTTTGGACCATTCAGGACAAGAAGATCGACTTCACGCGCGTTCCCGTCGGTGGCGGTGGCTTGGTTCCGAACCTCCTGGCCGGCAACGTCGAGGCGGCCGTGGTCTATTCGCCGCTGAGCTTCCAGATATCGAAATCCGGCGAGGCCAAGACCATCCTCGACTACGCGACCGCGGTTCCGCCGAACCTCACCGCCGGCTGGATCGTGCTCGACAAGCTCGCAGAGACAAAGCCTCAGCTGGTTCAGAAGGCCGTGAACGCCCTCTATGGCGCGGTCGCGTTCATGCGCGCCAATCGCGACGTCACCGTCAAGCTGATCGCCGAGCTCTACGAAATGCCGCCGGAGATCGCCGCCCTCGAATACGACAACACCATCATGAAGCTCGAGACCAGCGGCGACATGGGCGCGACCAACGTGAACGCGGCTGTGCAGCTCTCGCTCGATCTCGCCAAGCTCGGCGGTCTCAAGGACATCGTGCCGGTCGAGGACGTAATCTCGACCAAGTTCAAGCCTGTCCCGACCAAGCAATAGCGATGCAGACCACGTTCGCCATCAACCTTGCGCGGATCGCGATCATCATCGCGGTGCTGGCGCTGTGGGAGGTGCTGTCGCGCACCGGCATCGTCAATCCGCGCCTGTTGCCGTCGGCGTCCGACACGTTCGTGACGCTCGGCGACCTCCTGCAGCGCGCGGCCGTGCAGAAGGATCTGATGGTGACTGCGACCGAGGTGCTGGCCGCGTTCGCGCTGGCCGTGCCCTTCGGTGCGGTGATCGGCTTCCTGGTCGCGGAGAACCGCTACTTTGCGGATGTGGCCAAGCCACTGCTGTTCTTCGCCTTCAGCATCCCGAAGTCGATCTTCCTGCCGATGTTCATCCTGGTGTTCGGCGTCGGTTTCGCCGAGAAGGTCGGCTTTGGCTTCTTCTCCACGATCTTCATCGTGATCATGTCGACCACGACGGCGGTGGAGTCGGTCAAGGTCGAGCATTTGACGGTGGCGCGCTCCTACGGCGCCACGCCGATGCAGACCGCGTTCCGCGTCTATCTGCCGAGCATGCTGCCGGTGCTGCTCGAAGCCTTGCGGATCTCCATGATCTTCAACCTCACCGGCGTGATCCTGGCCGAGATGTACGCCTCGCGCGACGGCATCGGTCACCAGATCGCGACCTGGGGTGAGAATTTCCAGATGAAGCAGCTCCTCGCCGGCGTCGTGATGGTCGCCGTGATCGCCATGACCTTCAATGAACTTGTCAGATGGGTGGAAACGCGATGCAGCCATTGGCGAACGTGACCCCGTTGAAGCCCGCCGCGCGGGCCGGCGCGATCGAGGTGAAGAATGTCGGCCAGGTGTTCAAGACCAGGTCGCAGGACGTCGTCGCGCTCGAGGACGTCTCGCTCGAGATCAAGCCCGGCCGTTTCGTCGTGCTGGTGGGGCCGAGCGGCTGCGGCAAGTCGACCCTTCTGATGATGATGGCTGGCCTGCGTCAGCAGACCGCGGGCACGATCACCATCAGCGGCGCTCCGATCCCTCAGCCCGACCCCGACAGGGTCGGCGTGGTGTTCCAGGAAGCGAGCCTGTTTCCCTGGCTGACCGCTGAGGACAATGTCGAGTTTCCGCTGGCGCTGCGCGGCGTACCGAAGGCCGAGCGCCGGGCCAAGGCACAGGATGCGCTGAAGCTGGTGGGGCTCGAAGGCTTCGGCAAACGCCATCCGCATGAGCTGTCAGGCGGCATGAAGCAGCGCGTCTCGATCGCGCGCGGGCTGGTGCAGGACCCGCCGGTGCTGCTGATGGACGAGCCGTTCGCCGCGCTCGACGAGCAGACCCGCATGACCATGGGTGATGAGCTCCTGCGGATCTGGGCTGCAACCGGCAAGACGGTCGTCTTCGTCACGCACAGCCTCACCGAAGCCGTCTATCTCGCCGACGAGGTGATCGTGATGTCGGCACGGCCCGGCCGGATCGTGGACCATCTCCAGGTCCAGTTGCCGCGGCCCCGCACCTACGAGATGCTGAGCGGCGACGCCTTCGGCGCGCTGCGTGACCGCATCTGGCGCCACATCCGCAAGTCGGCGTGAGGCGGAGATGAGCGCCAAAACGCTGCGATATCTGATCGTGATCGGCCTGATTGCGCTATGGGAGTTGCTGCCGCGCACCGGTCTCATTCCAGAGCTGTTCCTGCCGTCCCTGTCGTCGACGCTGATGGCCGGATGGACGGATGCGGGCGAATACGGTCATGCGCTCGCGGTGACGCTCTACGAGGTCGTGGTGTCGATGGCGTTCGCCTGCGGCGGCGGTATTCTGCTCGGCGCAATCGTCGGCAGCCTGCCGCGTCCGCGCATCCTGATCATGCCGATGGTGTCGAGCCTCTACGCGGTGCCGCTCGTGATCCTCTATCCCGTCTTCACGGTGTGGCTCGGCATCGGCTCGGAGTCCAAGATCGCTTTCGCGTCGATCTACGGCTTCCTGCCGACCATGCTCGCTACCGCCGCCGGCATCCAGACCATCGATCCGCAACTCCTGCTCGCGGCGCGCAGCATGGGCGCCACGCTGAGCCAGCGGCTGGTCCGCGTCATTATCCCCGCGGCGATTCCGACGGTGCTGTCGGGCCTCCGCGTCGGCGGCGCGCTGGTCATTGTCGGCGTCGTCGTCTCGGAGATGCTGATCTCCTCCGCCGGCATCGGCTATCTGATCTCGCGATACCGCACGATCCTCGACAGCCCGCACGTGTTCGCGGGCGTGCTGCTGGTGTTGTTCCTTGCCATCGCCTTCAACGCCGTGATCCGGTGGATCGAGCGCAAGGCGGCGATCTGGCAGACCGGTACCCGTGCCGGCCAGGCCAACGACGACATCACGTCGGGCGCGATGCAGCCGGCGACCTGAGGTATTGGCGTGTACGATTTGACCCTGACATTCGACAATGGCCCCGATCCCGGCGTGACGCCGCGTGTGCTCGACATCCTAAGGGAGCGCGGGATCAAAACCACCTTCTTCGTCATTGGCGAGAAGCTCGCTGATCCCGAGCGGCGCGGCCTTGCGGCGCGTGCGCGCGGGGAGGGGCACTGGATCGGAAATCACACTTTCACGCACACCATACCGCTCGGTGAGCAGTCGGAAAGCGGGACGGCGGAGAGAGAGATCGGCCGCACGCAGGAAGCGATCGGCGATCTCTCGCATCCGCAGCGCTGGTTCCGGCCGTTCGGGGGCGGCGGCAACCTGGATGCGCGGCTGCTGAAGCCATCCGTCGTCGATTATCTCGTGCGCAACAAGCACAGCTGTGTGCTCTGGAATGCAATCCCGCGCGACTGGGACGATCCCGACGGCTGGACCGAGCGTGCGCTCGATCAATGCAGCCGGCAGCCCTGGACGCTGATGGTGCTGCACGATCTTCCAACCGGGGCGATGGATCATCTCGAGCGCTTCCTCGACCGCGCCGAGGCCGCGGGCGCCCGCTTCCGCCAGGATTTCCCGCCGCAATGCGTGCCGATCCGCAGTGGCGAGATCGTACTTCCTATCAACGACTACGTTTCCTCCATCGAAGAGAGTGTTTGACCAATGAAAGTCGCAAGCTTCACGATCGCTGGCACCGCGAGTTATGGCATCGTCACCGACAAGGGTGTCGTCGATGCCGGCAAACGCCTGAGGGCGTTTCCGACGCTAAAGACGCTGCTTGCGAAGGGGTCGCTCGACGAGTTGAAGAAGCTTGACGGCGAGCAGCCCGACTATGCGCTGCAGCACGTCGCGCTGCTGCCGACCCTGCCCGATCCCGACAAGATCTTCTGCATCGGCGTGAATTATGCCACGCATCTGGCCGAGAGCGGCCATCCGACGCCGGCGCATCCGATGATCTTCACCCGCTTCGCCAACAGCCAGGTCGGCCATGGCGAGCCGATGATCCGGCCGCTGGAATCCGAGCGTTTCGACTATGAGGGCGAGATGGCCGTCATCATTGGCAAGGGCGGCCGTCGTATCTCGCGCGAAGCGGCGCTCGGCCATGTCGCCGGCTACGCCTGCTACAATGACGGCAGCATTCGCGACTGGCAGCGCCACACCTCGCAATTCGCGCCGGGCAAGAATTTTGCCGGCACCGGCGGCTTCGGGCCCTGGATGGTCACCACCGACGAATTGACCGATGTCAGCAAGCAGACGCTGATCACGCGGCTCAATGGTGTCGAGGTGCAGAAGGCCCCGATCTCGGATCTCGTCTTCGATGTACCGGCCCTGATCGCCTATTGCTCGACCTTCACCGAACTTGCGCCGGGCGACGTCATCGTGACCGGCACGACCGGCGGCGTCGGTGCATACCGTAATCCACCGCTGTGGATGAAGGGCGGTGACGTCGTCGAGGTCGAGATTTCCGGCATCGGCATCCTGCGCAATCCCGTGAAAGACGAGGTGCCGGCTACGGCGACGCGCGCGGCCTGAACAGCAGCGCTCAACAACAAGAAGAAGGAGGTCCCAATGCCCATGCCAACGCACATCCTCCCGACCACGGTGGTCGGCAGCTATCCGCAACCGGAATGGCTGGTTAATCGCGCCATGCTGTCGAAGGTGGTGCCGCGCACCCGCCTGCACGACATGTGGCGGTTGCCGGCGGAGCATCTGGAGGAGGCACAGGTCGATGCCACCATCGTCGCGATCCGCGACATGGAGCGTGCCGGCATCGACATCGTGACCGACGGCGAGATCCGCCGCGAGAGCTACTCGAACCGCTTCGCCACCGCGCTCGACGGCATCGACGGCGACAATCCCGCAATGATCGTCGCGCGCACCGGCAACACCCAAACGCCGGTGCCGCGCGTCGTCGGTCCCGTGAAGCGCAAGGGACCGGTTGAGCTGCATGACATGCAGTTCCTGCGCAAGAATACCGACCGTGCTGCGAAGATCACCTTGCCGGGCCCGTTCACGATGAGCCAGCAGGCCAAGAACGAGTTCTACAAGGACGAGGAAGAGCTCGCGATGGCGCTCGCCGAGGCCGTCAACGCCGAGGCGCTCGATCTGCAGAAGGCCGGCGCGGACGTCATTCAGCTCGACGAGCCCTGGGTGCGCAACAATCCGGAGCTTGCCAAGCGCTACGCTGTCAAGGCGATCAACCGCGCGCTGCAGGGCATCACCGTGCCGACCGTCGTGCATCTCTGCTTCGGCTATGCGGCTGTCGTCCCGGGGTCGAACAAGCCAGCCGGCTACTCGTTCCTCGCCGAACTCGACGACACCATCGCCGACCAGATCTCGATCGAGGCGGCGCAGCCGAAGCTCGACCTCGGTGTCCTGAAGGACCTCTCGTCGAAGAAGATCATGCTCGGCGTGCTCGACCTCGCAGACCCCGCGATCGAGAGCGTCGATACCGTCGCCGACCGCATCCGCAATGGCCTGAAATATGTAGCACCGGATCGTCTTGTCCCGGCCCCTGATTGCGGCATGAAATACATGCCGCGCGCAACCGCATTCGGAAAGCTGAAGGCGATGTGTGATGCCGCGGCCAAGGTCCGGCGGGAGATTGGCTGAAGATACGTTTGCCGGTGAGGCTTGGTCGTCTATCTTCTAAGGCACCGGTACCGTGCCGGCCAAACAGATCGAGGGTCGCGCGATGGAGCTGCTCTCAAACCGCGGCAGCGACCTTGCGGTAGAGCACGGCTTCGCTCGTGACATGCGCGATCAGCCGGTCGTCCCGCCCGTACTTCGCTGTTTTCGGCATGAACGCGGGCAACTCTGCCGCGGGGACATAGCGCCCCGAAGTCGCCGTGTCCGTGAAGCGGAAGTTGCTGTGGTGGAGTAGCAGCAGCCCGTCGGTTCGGAGGTTGCAGTCGAACTCCGCGATCGCCGCCTCGAACCTCGCGAAGGAGAGCAGGGGCGAGCACACCGGCGGCCTCTGTTGGTTCAGTTCGGTACGCTGCAGCACCGCCATGCAGACGATGGCGTCGAAGGGGGCCTCCGAAATCGCTCCGATCCGCCCGGCGTGGATCAGCCGGACGCCGAGATGACCGAGACGCCGTCGCGCCAGAGCTATGCTGTGCGGATTGATGTCGATTCCGACGAAGGTGGCCTCCGGCAGAAGCCCGCGCAGGCTCTCGATTTCCTCGCCGCTGGAGCAGCCGAAGGACAGGAGCCGCGGCGCAATGCGACCTTCGAGTGCGCGTGCCAGCCCCTCGAAGAGCAGCGGGTAGCGGCCCGGTGTGGTGTAGCCCGCGATCTGAAACAACTCCGGAGCCGAGGCCCGGAGCAGATGCAATTCCGAGCGGTAGCGGGCATCCAGACCATAGCGCGCGCCGCGCGCCAGCGCCACGAAGCCCGGAAGCCGCCGCAATATCGGTTTCAGCCGGTCGAGTCGGCGTGAAAGGGTGCTATACAGGCTCATGCGCTCCCGCAGCCGGCAATCTGCTTGTCGCCCCGACGGCCAGCCGGTATGCTTCTAGCATCACATCCTGTTCTTGTCCGAATGTTGGTCTGAGCCTGCATGATTACCCGCGACTCACTCGTCTGCCGCAAGAGCGACATTCTCGCCGCCGAAGTCGGAGGAGAGTTCGTGCTGATGAGCGTGTCCCAATGGCATTATTTTGGACTCAACGCCATTGGCAGCGATATCTGGAAGCGGCTGGAGACACGCCGAAGCGTCGCCGATCTCTGCGTTGAACTCGCTGCCGATTACGAAGGTGATACCACGCAGATCGAAAGCGACGTCATCGAGCTCCTGGACAAGCTGGCCGCACGGAACTTGCTGGAGCCATCGGCTTGAGCGAGCGGCGCGCGCTACGCCTGCGGCATCGCCTGCGGGTGATCGAAGCGGCGCTGCTGCTGAGCGTCTACCCGCTGGTCACCAAGGTCATGTCGGTACGGCGCCTGCTCGGGATCGCCGGAATCGAGATCGCGCCTGCTGTCGAGCAGATCGGGCCTGCCGCCTCGTATCCGGCGCGGGGGGTGGGGCGCGCCGTCGAAGCCGCGGCACTTCAGTTGCCCTGGCGGCCGCTCTGCCTGCCGCAGGCGACCGTCGCCGGCCTCATGCTGCGGCTGCGCGGCCATCGCTCAGCCATGTGCTTCGGTGTGCGACGAGGCGAGGCCGAGCTGTCGGCTCATGCCTGGCTGGTGGTCGAGGGCGCCGATGGCGGAATTGTCTGCGGCGGCGGGCCGGTCGGCGCGCTCAGCCCCTTCGTCCGTTTTCCGGAAATGCAGGCCAAGTGAGAGCCCGGGTGGAAATCTGCGGCTGGCAGGTCGAAAGCGCGCTGCCGCTTCCGGAACTGCCGGCGGTACGCGGGCCGCTCTCGCCGCAACCGGACCTGGTCGTCGATTTTGGCGCCGTGCCGGACAGGCTGCCGGATCCGGTCTTCGATGGCCCGATCCTTCAGGTCGCCCAGGACGGCACCTGCCGGATCGGTATCGCGCGGGGACCGGCCTTTCTCGTCGACCCGTCGGGAAGCCAGGTGACGATTGCGACCGATCTTCCGCCCGAATCCCCGGTCATCCGTGCCTTTCTGCTCGGCAATGTCTTCGCGATCATCTGCCTGCGGCGTGGCGTGGTGCCGGTGCATGCCTGCTGCATCCGCGTGCCGAGCGCGAACGGCGACGTGGCGATCGCTTTCGCCGCCTCGTCCGGCTCCGGGAAGTCCACTCTGGCCTCTGCCTTCGTCAGGCGCGGCTACCACGTCCTGGCCGACGATCTTACGGCTCTGTCGCAGCGTCCGGATGGCGAGGTCTGGGCGCTGCCGAGCTTTCCGCGCGTGCGGCTGTGGCCCGATACGATGGAGCGCTTCCAGTATCCGGTGGCGGCGTGCGAGCGCGTGCGCGAGGGAATGGAGAAATATGCCGTCCCCCTGACGGAAGGCTTCGGCCGCACACCACTGCGTCTGGCGGCCGTCTATCATTTCTCGCGTGTCGAGGATGAACGGCATGCCGGGTTGCGCCCTCTGCAAGGGCTGCACGCGACCGCTCGCTTCATGCAGGCGGTCTACCAGCACCGTATCCTGGCGCGGGCCGCCGCGCATGACCGCCCGGCCCACATCTCCCGGGCTACGCGCATGGCCGGCGGCATTCCGCAGCACTGGTCGCTGGCCCAGCCGAGCGGCCTCGGCAGGCTCGACGGGCTCATCGACCGTCTGGTCGGCCTCCATGGCGCACGGGCGCCCGGATGAGCGGGTTCTTCTGGCTCGCCTCCTACCCCAAATCGGGCAACACCTGGCTGCGGTTTGCCCTGCTCTGTCTGAAGGAGGGCGGGGGGGTGGACTTTTCGAAACGCTCCGATTTCGCGCCCGTCGCCGCGGGTCGCGCCGGCTTCGACCTCGCGCTGGGCATCGAGTCGTCCGACCTGACGCCGGCGGAGATCCTCGAATTGCGGCCGCGATGCTATGAGGCCCAGGCCGAAAATCTGGTCGAGCCGCAATTTCGCAAGGTCCACGACGCCTGGGTGCTGACGGCTCCCGGCGAACCGCTGTTTCCGCCTTCCGTCACACAAGGCAGCCTCTGCATCGTGCGCGATCCAAGGGACGTGGCGGTCTCCTTTGCCCACCATAGCGGCGACGAGATCGACAAGGTCATATCGCACATGGGCAATTCCGATGCCCAGCTCGCGCGGCAGCGCGACCGGCTTTTCGATCAATTGCCGCAGGTTCTCGGTAGCTGGTCCGACCATGTCGCGGGATGGCTTGCGGCGCCGGGCATGCGTCCGGCCCTGCTCGTCCGCTACGAGGACATGCTAGCCGATCCGGCGCGCGAGCTGCGGCGGGTCGCCGATTATGTCGGTTGGCCTGCGACGGAGGACGCGATTGCGTCGGCCGTGGAAAATACCCGGTTCGACCGGCTGCGCGCGGCGGAGGAGCGCCAGGGTTTCCATGAGCGCTCGCCCGTGGCGGCTCGTTTCTTTCGCAAGGGAGAGACTGGCGGCTGGCGCACGGTGCTCACGGCCGCACAGGCCACGCGCATCGAGACGGCGCACGGCGACATGATGCGGCGGCTGAGGTATTTGTAGGTATCTTCGAACGCGGGGCCGCCTGGGCACCGGCATGCGCTGTAGCATGGTGCCCTGGGAAAAGCCGGTGCAGAAATAACGAGATGGACCATCGGACCGGGCACGGTATTCAATTCGATGCCTCAGCCGTTGCCTCCTTCGAGCCAGCGTATGAACTGGCCGCAGTGCAGGCCGCGATGCAGCACTGCCATATAGGCCGGGGATGCCGTCGCCGCGTCTTTGGGCCAGTCGTCGAGCATGCACTTCATCCGCGGCACGTCCAGCATGCGGCTGGCCATGGCTGATTGTTCCAGCTCCCCGACGCCTTGCGCGATAGCCTGTCGCTGAAGGTCCATGCGGTGGAAGAAATCGCCGCCCTGCCAGCCGGATTGCCGGTTTTCGATCACCTCCGCAGGCAGGCGGTCGGCCAGCACGCGTCGGGCGAGCGAACGAGAGACGCCAACTCGCAACTGCTGTCGATCCGGCACAGCGAGACAAAACTCGAGAAGGCGACGATCGGCAAGCGGTGCGCGCAGCTCGAGGCCGTGCAGTGCGCGGCCCAGCCCCGCGGCTTCCATCAAACCCTGTATGGCCGGAAATTGCATGCGCCGGATCGCCGTCGTCGAAGTTGCCGGAGCACTCCAGTGGCGAACCGATTCCCCCTCCAGCGCCAGCGCTTCGGCCCATTCGGGCCGGACGGCAGAAAACCTGAGCCAGTGTTGCGGATCGTACTTCCCGCGAAGGCGGTCGATACTGCGCCGGGCTGCGGCCGGCAGCAGCGGCGACAATACGCTGCGCCAGAGTTGCCGCGGGACCGAGAGCCCGCTGGCGGCCGCCAGTGCCGAAACTTCGCGCGCGACATAAACCAGTTCGCCCCGCCGAAACGCACCGGGCAATCCCTCCAGCCCGTTCCAGGATAGCGTGAAGTTGCCGAGGGTGCCGGAGAGCAGCACCTTTGCGCCGATCTCGCGCGCATGGTCGCGGCTCGGGCCGAGCCAGGCGAGGTTCATGACGTTGCGCCATGGCACGCCGGTCCGCAGGAACATCTCCGTCCAGCGCTCGTCCCAGCGATGCAGTCCGCTGCCGGAGAGGAAGACGGGCTCGATGCCGGGATGCATGCGCGCTATCGCCTCCACGAAGGGGCGTTCGTCGGCATATTTGCCGTCGAGCTTTAGGGTGGGAGCGGAATGGACCGCGGTCACGGTCGCCAGCTTACCCACCGGCAGATGCCGAAGCGCGGTCACCGCGACGGCCGAGGAGTCGAGCCCCCCGGTGAGGGCCGATACCGGTGTCCCTTCGATCCGCATGCAGGACTTGACGGCGCGGTCCAGCAACTCCCGCGCCGCTTCGACATAGTCCTCGTCGCGCTTGAAGGTGATGCGACGCGCATAATCCGGTTCCCAGTAGCGACGCTGCCGGAAATGTCCGTTCGCAATGACCGCCTGATGTCCTGCCGGCAGGCGCCTCACCCCGGCATGGACGCTCTCATCGGAGGCGGGCGGAAGATCGAGCAAGAAGCGCGCGAAATAGCCTTCGTTCAACGCCCTCGGCACCTCCGGCAAGGCGAGAACCGCACGCGGCGTGGTCGCGAAGACGATGAAATTCCGGCCAAGATGATAGTACAGCGGCCGCTGCCCGATGCCGTCGCGGGCCAGCAGCAGCGTCCGCTCGCGCTCGTTCCACAAGGCGAGCGCGAAGTCCCCGAGGAGCCGCGACGGCGCCTCGTCCCCCCAGCGCTCGCACGCGGCGAGGGCGAAGGCGCTGTCGGGGCGACCTTGTGCCTCGGACGGCCAGCCGAGAGCTTGCGCCAGATCCTCGCGATTGATCAGATAGCCGTCGAAAACGAGGACGAGGGGGGATTCGCCACCGTGCCGTGGCTGGCGGTCAGCGATATCTTCGGGCGCGGTGATGCGCCGCCGATGCGTGAGGAGGATACCGTTGCCCCGCCATGACCGGGCAGGCTCCATGCCCGGGCTATCGAGCGTCTGGGCGAAGACGCTTTCGAGCCGTGCGTCAGGGAGAAGACCCGATTCGTTCAGGCACAGCCAACCGGCAAACGCGCTCATCCTCCAGCTTGCTTCGGAGGGATCGGCTTCAGGAAATGTTGCTGAGCGTAGGCGTGCCGTCGTTGCCGCCCACGGAGTACAGGCTCGCGGTCACGAGATCGACCGGGATCTCGATCAAGTCCGGCTTGGCCCAAGGCTTGCGCTCGGACTTATCCCGTTCAGTCCGCACGGCTTCAGTTTGTTCGTTCATCATAAGGGCTCCGAGCGGAGAGATGTTCCGATGCCCATAAGGGCTTCGAAGCCTTAGCAAAGACTCGTGCGCCGATCAATTTGGATCGGCCCTTTCCGGCGCGTATGTCACCGGAGCCCGATGGAGAGGCAGGCCGCCGGTAAAGTCGCGATAGGTCTCGTCGCCGATCTGGAAAGCCGTCTGAAGCCAGCGCATGAATACCGCCTGGGGCGGTTGCACCTCGGGCCTCGGCAACTGGCGGAGCCGCGACAACAAGGCGCTCTCGACGGCTTCGAGCGACGGATCGAAGGTAAAACGGTCGGACGGGCCGCAATGGATCTCATATTCGGTGCAGCCGCGCTTGATCGAGACCTGCACGTCCGGCCCGAGCCGCGCCTCCGAATCGGTCGCGCTGCGTATGACTTTATAGGCCGCGCGGGCCTGCTCCAGCCCGTCGAAATAGAACAGGGTGGAATAGGGACCGGCGTGATAGCGCGCCGACAGGCCCGTGCCGGCCTTGTAGGGGTGTTTCATCCCCTCGGCGATCCGCAAGCTCGCGTTGAGCTCCCGCAGCGTGCGTGGCTTGATCTGCACCTTGAAGCAGCGGCTGCAGCCGACCGGCACCGCGCCCCGGTCATAGGCATTCCGGAACAGAAAGCCGAAGAGCTTCATGCAGGGAAACGGCGTCGGCGTCGGCCCGAACTGCCAGTTGATCGTGGAAAAGGGAAAGTTTGCGAGCTCCCAGGTGCCATCCTCGTGAGCCGTGACGTCGCCGCGCTGCGCCGCGCGCTCCAAATTGGCTCCCACCGTCGATTGGCCGATCCGATAGGACAGCGCGATCTCGGCGCCGAGCGAAGAAAACTGCGTCGTCATTACCGCATCCTAGCGGAGTTCGTCCCGATTGAGCAACGCGCGTTCGATGGCTGCTGGAGAACATAGACGGCGTAACGCTCGATCTTGCCGAACCGGGCGCCGCGCGTGACGGCTGCGGGCGTGTGGCCATCGTGGGGATTATCCGGCAGCGCCCTGGCACTCGACCTCCGGGGCATAGAAAGAACAGAGCCAGCCGCGCTAAAAAGGTCGTCAGCAGGATGCATGGCGTAGTCTAACCCGCTGACCGCGATCTGAAATTTAAACCGGCCCTGCTGCCGGCGAGGTGGCCAATGCGCTCGCGACGCCGGTCCATGGTCCGGCCGCTGCGATGTGGCCGTCACGCAGCGCGACCACCATGTCGGTGCGGTCGAGATAGAGCTGCCCGTGGCTGATGATGAAGATCGTCAGGCGCCCACGCATCGCGTCGAGCACGGACTGGATTCGCATCGTGCTGTCGGGATCGAGCGCGCTGGTCGCCTCGTCCAGGATGAGGACATCGGGCTTCATCAGCAGGGCCCGGGCGAGCGCGATGCGCTGGCGTTCGCCGACGGAAAGCTGCACACCGGCATCGCCGACCGGCGTATCGAGGCCGAAGGGAAGCTGCAGGACGAACTCGGCGGCCGCCTGACGCAGCGCCTGCCGCAATTCCTCGTCGGTCGCATCGGGGCGCGCCCAGCGTAGATTCGCACCGATCGTATCGTTGAAGAGAAACAAATCCTGCGGCACGTAACCGATAGTCTGTCGCCACCGTGCCCGCGCCGATCCTGCAAGCGCAACATCGTCGACCGAGACGCTGCCATGGTCCGGGACGATCAATCCGGCGATGAGATCGACCAGCGTGCTTTTGCCCGCACCGGAAGGGCCGATGATCGCCGTGGTCGTGCGGATCGGGAACCGCAGTGAGATCCGTTCGAGCGCGGCTTTTCTGGTGCCATCGTGGCGGAGCGTCACGCCGTCGAGCCGGATGTCCCGCTGCAGCGGCAGCGGCGGATCGCCGACATGATGCTTCGGCTGCTCGACGCGCCTGCATTCCGTCAGCAGCGCCTCGATCTCGGCAAAGGCCGGCAAGCCATGCATCCACAGGTGTGTCTGCTGCTGCAGGTTGCCGAACAACGGGATCAGGCGTGCGAAGACCACGACCAGCGTCAGGATTTCCGCCATGGGGACCTGCCAGAGAGTCAGTCCGACATAGACATAGACGGCCACGAGGGTCGCGCCCGCGGTCTGGAATATGGCCTTGGACAGGCTCGCTCCGGCGTTGAAGGCGAGCTGCGACGTCCGCAAATTGCGGCCGGTGGCGAGAATCTTCTCGCCCACGAGATGCTCGGCGCCGAGGATCTTGGCGAGCTTGATGCTTGCGAGGCTCTGCTGCACGTTCGATTGCAGCGCGCGATTGGTCTCGCCCAGCGTCGAGCCGAGTTGCAGCGCCATGCGACGGTGGCGGGCGAGAACCAGAAACACCGTGCCGCCGCTCGCGACCGCCAGCGCGGTGATCTGCCACGACAGCAGGACCGCCGCGCAGATATAGACGGACGTGATCACGCTGCCGGCCAGCAGCGACAGTCCTGCATTGAGGCTGACGCCGGCGCGATTGATGTCGCTGAGCATGAGACTGGCGTGATCGGCGAGCCGTTGTCCGACGATCCAACGCCACTCGGCATTGAGCACGGCCGTCACGCAATCGTGGCGGAGGGCGTCGACGAGCTGGAGATGCACGCTCGCGGCCAGCCGCTCGCGCGCATACTGGATCGCATTCCGCACGATGACCACGCCGATGAACAGCATCAGCACGGTCGGCAAAGCCAGCGGCAGGCCTGACCAGGCGAGCGCGCGGCCGAGGCCGTGCGCCGCTCCGGTCTGCGGGGCCGATCCGAGCAGCTCCAGCGACGGGACGAGCAGCAGCAGGCCTGCTCCCTCGCTGATCCCGCTGAGCACCATCAGGACGAGAAGCGCGAGCACGCACGCGCGCGGCATCGCGGTCAGAAGGCGCAGCAGGGCGCGGATCGGCAAGGCGTCGCTGCTCGCTCCTTCCCGGTATTTATTCATGCCGCGCGGTCCCATAGCGCGCAGCAAAATCCCCGATGAGTCGCTGCGGGAAGTCCTCCGCCCAGCGCCGGTAGGCGTCGATGACGATGTCCGGGGCGGAGCGCCCCGCGCAAGGCAGGTCCGGGTCGGTGACCGCATCGAGACGCCCGTGAACTAGCACTGTGACCCGTTCGGTCGTCGCAAGCTCCGCCTCGTCACAGAGTCCCAGCATGGCAAGGGGGGCGCGATGCAGCCGCGGCTTTCCGGAACCGAGCGCCATCGCGCGCAACGCACGCTGCAGGTCCGGCGGATTCTCGGTAAAATTGATCGCTCCCGTGATGGTCATGTTTTGCGCGCTTTCTGGCCAATACGCCCGTCAGATACTGGCCAATGATCGAGCCACGCCGATGCCTGCTTGGTGCCCGGTTTCTTCTAGCGTGCCTTGCCGCCGCTGCAAATATCCGGGACCGGACGCTTGCGCACCGGGAGCCGAGCGTGCAGAAGCGCAACATCCGCGCGTCCGGCTTCTCTCGTCTCGCCCCTCATGCCTCAACATCTGCCCTCATTGCCGATCGATCTCTGGCGGCTCAATCGCCGCTTGATGCGGCTTCGATGTCCGCTCTGCGATGCCGACGAGCCGGTCGAGATTCTGCGCCGCGACCGCTATTTCCTCGATGTGCGGCTGTCGGTCTGCGGCGCATGCGGCATGACCTACCTGGCGCGCGGGTTGACGGAGGAAACCGCAGCCTCGTTCTACGGCGGCACCTACCAGCGCCTGATGCGGACGGCCGATTGCAATCCTGCCCGGATCGGCGCGCAGCGCCTTGCGGCCGGCTACCGGGCCGATGTCCTTCGCAATGTCATCGGAACGCTCGACGAGATACTCGACATCGGGACGGGACTTGGTTTCTTCCTCGATGCCTGCCGCCAGTCGGGCAGCCGGTTTTATCATGGCATCGAGCCGGGGCCGGTGCAGCGGCAATATGCGGAGGCCGAGCTCGGGCTCGGCGGGCATGTCGCCGGGGACGATTTGACTGCGGCGCGCGTGCTGCCGTTCCGTCCGCGCATCGTCACGCTGTTTCACGTGCTCGAGCATCTCGAGGATCCCGGCGCGATCTTATCGCTTGTCGCCGGCTGGCTGCCTCCCGATGGCTGGCTGGTGATCGAGGTCCCTGACGTCAGCGACTGGGCGAAGCTTGGCCTTACGCATGTTCACGTCTCGCATCGCAGCTATTTCACGCCGCCGACGCTGAAGATGCTGCTGGACCGGCACGGCTTCATGGTGATCCGGCAGGACCGGGAGGCGCATGGCATTCACCCTGGCAATCTCCGCGTCTTCGCCCGGCCTGGATCTGCCGCCGATGTTGCCGCCTCCACTGTGGAGGCGTCCGTCCTTGCCTCCGAAAGCCGGCGCCGGATCGATGCGTTCGCGATCACGACGGGCTATCCTCGTGCCGCTTTTCGTCTGTTGAGGCTCGCGGTCGAGGGCAACCGCTCGGGCTTCACCCCGGCTGTGGAAGGTTCGCGAGGCTCGCCAGCAGATCGCGATAAAGATCCTGATAGCTCTGCGCCATGCGGCGGGCATTGAAGATGTCCAACGCGCGCCGGCGCGCCTGTTCGCCCATGCTGCGGGCTTGGTCGGGATCGCGCTGAAGCTGCCACATGGCGCCGGCGAGCGCTTCCGGATTGACCGGCGGCACCACCAGCCCGGTGCGGCCTGCGTCATTGACGAAGCTCGTGCCGGTGCCGATCTCGCAGGAGATCAGCGGCTTGCCGTACAGCGCGCCCTCGAGCAGCGCAATACCGAACGCCTCCGCGCGTAGATGCGAGGGCAGCACCAGCGCGCCGCAAAGCGACAACAGGGCCGCCTTGTCCTCCTCCGGGAGGTGGCCGAGAACACGGACATTCGGCACGGCGGCCGCGCGCGCGCGCAGCCGCTCCTCCTCGGGGCCGCCGCCGACGATCACGGTCGGGAAGCCGGTCTGTCGCGCGGCTTCGATCAGGAATTCGAGGCCTTTGTAGTAGCGCAGCACGCCGATGAAGAGGAAGAAGCCCTCGCCGATGCGGGCCCGCCAGTCCTCTCGAGATTGGGGCGGCGGCGCCGTGAGGCCGGCCGGGTCGATCCCGAGCGGAATGACCGAAACTTTCTCGGCGTGCCGCCGCAGCACGGGGCTCGTCTCGCGATAGTGCGGCGAGGTCGCGACAATGCGGTCCACCGCGGCGAGGAAGCGGCGGCCGAGCGGCTCGTAGAGCTTCCGCCAGATCTTCTGGCGCACGACGTCGGAGTGATAGGTCACCACGCTCGGCTTGCTGCGTGCGAGCAGTAGATGCGCGGCATCCATGAATGGCCAGGGGAAGTGGTAATGGACGATGTCGGCCTCGGCGACGAGGCGGCGGAAGCGCGGCAGGGCGCTTGCGGAAAATCCGGTCGAGGCGATCTCGAAATTCCGCCGCACGCGGTGAAGCCGATAGCCGTTGTGCAGTATCGGCTGGTCCGCGTCGGGTCGTTCCGAGAGCGTCAAGAGATCGACGTTGGTCCCGAGCAGCGCCAATCCCGTTGCGAGCTGGTCGATGCAGGTCTGGACGCCACCGACCGTCTCCGGCAGCGCGGTCTTGTAGAAGTGCAGGACCTTCATTGCCCGAACGCCCTCACGATGGCACGATCTCGCGATAGGCATCGCGGGTCAGTTCGGCGCAGCGGCGCCAGCTGAACAGCATCGCCCGCGCGAGCCCGTCCTGACGGGCCTTGGCGCGCCACGCCTCGTCCTGCAGCGCCATGGCAAGCGTCGCGGTCAGGCCTTCCACGTCGAGCGGAGCGAACGCGGCACCTGCCGTGCCGGCCACTTCGTCGAGTGCGGCAATGCGCGAGTGGAGCACGGGAACGCCGCTCGCCATCGCCTCGAGAAGCGGCAGCCCGAAGCCCTCGTAGAGCGACGGATAAACGAAGAGGCGGGCGCCTGCCACCAGCACCGGAAGCATCTCGTCGGGGACATAGCCGAGATAGACCAGCCAGCCCTCGCGCGTGCCGGCGGCGAAGCGTTCGTGCAGCGCCTCGCTGCCCCAGCCGCGATAGCCGCACAGGACGAGCGGATATCGTCGACGCAGCGCGAGCGGCAGGCGCGCGAATGCGTCCAGCAGCGTGTCCAGATTCTTGCGCGGCTCGACCGTACCGACGAACAGGCAATAGTGTCCGACTTCCAGGCCGTCGTGCAGGGCGCGAAGATCCATCTCCCCGGCTGGTCGTGGCCGGAAACGCGAATCGGGTCCCAGCGGTGTCACGCGAATGCGTTTGGTCGGGACGCCGAGGACGCGTGCGATCTCGGCCTTTGAGAACTCCGAAACCGTGAGGACCAGGGCGCTCCGCTCGAGCGCCAAGGCCACCTCGCGCCGCATGTAGCGGACGCGGTCGGCGCGGTGATGCTGTGGCAGCAGGAAGACGGAGACGTCGTGAATCGTGACGAGGCTCGGTCCGCGATAGGCCGGCAGATAATAGTTCGCGCCATGAAGGATCGTATCGCGGGGTTGATGGCGCAGTGCCCGGGAGCGGGCGCGACCGAGCAGCCGGCGATAGATCTCGGTCGGCAATTTCCACTCCGTGAGCAGGTCGCGCAGGACCGGTGCCGTCTTGCTCCCCTGCGCCGGCGCGGGGATGTCCTGCAGCAACTTCGTGCCCTGGAGGAAGCTGAGATCGACATCCGGCATGACGGCGAGCTCGCGCGCGAGCGCGAGATTGTAGCGACCGACGCCGGTCAGGGGCTGCCGGATCGCGTCAGCAGAGAGGATGACCTTCATCGCTCACGGGGTCCTTCAGCCCGCGGTGGTCGGCCGGCCTGTGGAGGCCGGAGACGCCGTGACGCCCAGAGCAACGGCCGCAGCACACGGTACAGAGGCGAGAGCGGGGCCGGAAGCCTGATCGCAGCGCGGTCCGCGCCGCTCGTCATCGCGGCGGCCGCTTGTGCCCACCAATGAGGCCAGCCGTGGCCGAGCCGGAAATGAGACAGGCGTACGCGCGTGTTGCCGAAGCGCGTTGCTTCGAGCTCGGTGCTGCCATGACCCGTCGTCATGGTTGCGATCGCTGTCCGGCCGAGCGCGCGCAGCGCACGATCCTCGACGAGCTGCCGTCTCGTCGCCTGCGATAACGGCATGTCTAGGAGCGTCGCGGCCAGGGCCAGGCCCACACCGACCGGTCGCGTCAACTCCGCGCGTGCGGCAAAGACCAGCAGCCGCTCGGGAGCCTCCGGTCCCTGCGTCGACATCAATGCATCGAGATCCGCCAGCCATTTAAGGCGGCTCCAGGCATGGAGACTGCCGTGGAGGCAGAGATAGGCCGCCAGCGAATCTCCGGTCAGGGTTCGCAACCCGCGCCCGGCGCCGATGGTCACGTCGCTCCAGGTGGCTAGACGAGACAAGGGCTCCGCCATCCGGTGGTTGGGACAGAAGCGCCAATGCAGCTCGACGACGATGCCACTCCTTGCGTGCCGATATTGCCATTCGTTGAGACGGTCGGTCCAGACTCCCGCGGCAGAGAGGTCAAAATCTCCTTCGGCGCGGTAGCCAAGGGTCGCAAGCAATGCGGCGGCCCGTTCCCTGTCGGTCGGCGCGACGATCAGGTCGAGATCGCGGCTGTGCCTGCGACCGAGATCCCCGTGCAACTGATGGGACAACACGGGACCCTTGAGGAACGCGACGGGCAGGTTTCCGCTCGCGAACGCCTGGGCGAGGCGGAGGGCTTCGCCCGCCAGCGCCAGGCCGCTGCGGGCTTGCTCCGCTGCCTGCATGGCGAGGGCTCGCCGCGTGTTGTCCGGCATGTCGACACCTGCCAGCGCGTGATGCGCAAGGCCCACCATCCGATGCCGGCGAATGACCTTCAGGGCGTTCGGCCAATTGTCGACCGCAGCGGCGCTGCGTCGGATCGCGGCGTCGGTCGAATCTCGCCGGGCGCGTGCGCAGGCAAGCGCCAACCTGAAGCCCGCATGGTCTGCATCGGTCAGAATATGTGGCGGAATGTCGAGGAGAACCTGGTCGCCGAGCCTGGTCTGGACGGTCATCGGCGTCTCGCAGGCGCGCCGCTCCGCCATGATCGGCAGGACTTCGGCGCTTGGGAAACACAAGAATACGTTCGAATCATCGTTGGTCGCGAGTGGCCTCGGGCAGACGAAACCTCTAGAGCGTTTTCGGGCGAAGGGGAAACCTGTTCGTGCGATGAAAACGCATCAAAGCAGGAATCTGGAGTCTCTTTCCATTGGAACGGAAATGGCGCTAGGCATTCGCGCCTGACCCGTCTACGTTCCCGGCCGGAGATATTCCGTCGTCGAGCCGGCGCGACCGTTGCCAAACGCGGAGGTTATTGCGGCCATGAGCCTGTTGCCGCAATTCCGGGAATCGGGGCGGAGCGCGTACGGATGAGCGACAGACGCGGCGTGAGGGCCGAAATGGCCGGCGCCAGCGATACGGTGGTTTCGATCCCCCGAAGGCGTCTCTCAGATTTCTTGCGGTCGGATGCAGGCGCGCTCACCGTTTGCGCCCTGACGCATGTCGTCGGCCAGTGTTGCAATCTACTGTTCCAGATCCTGCTGGCGCGACGTTTCGGCCTGGCCGGTTATGGTGACATTGGATTGGCGCATTTGCTGTTCGGGTTGATCTGCTTCGCGGGCGATCTCGGTTACAGCTCGCTGTTCCTGCGCGAAGATCCATCGCAGCAGGGGTGGAGCAGACTGTGGCGGGCGGCTCTTGCCCACAAACTCGTCGCGACCCTGGCCCTGTACGGCGCGGCACTGGCGGGCTGGTTGCTGACCTATGGGACGCATGGCACCGGTTTGTCCTATCTCGTTGCGACGCTGCCGGCGGCGCTGTTCTTCGTGGCCAGCCTCTGGCCGCCGCTTCTTGCACAGGGGCGGCGTATTGCCGCGTTCTGCGTCCAGCAGTCGGCCTGGCCGGTCGCGCTTTTCCTGTGGGCCGCGTTCGCCGGCGAGGCTATTTCGGCCGGCGAGGTCGGCATGTTGGTGAGTATCGGGTTCGCGGTACAGCTTGCTGCATCGCTGGCGGCGTGGAAGCGTCCGGGGGATCTGCTGCCGACGCTCGTGGGCGGAGCACCGTTGCTGAGAGCGGCCCTCAGCTTGTCGACGATCGGACTTGCCGGCGTCGCCTATGACCGAGTGACTCCTTTTCTGGTGTCGTTGCTGGCCCCAAGGTTTCTGCCTGTTTTCCTGCTGCTCGGGCACGGGCTGAATGGCTTGTCGGGAATCGCCAGTCAGATCAACAGGCTGCTCCTGCCAAGGGTCGTGAGCGAAGTCGGGCTGCGCTGGTCGCTCGGCTTGACCGCTTCTGTCCTCGTTGGAACCGGCCTGATGCTGCAGGTCGTGCTCTTGCTGATGCGGGCGATGGACGGCGAAGTCGCCGGCCTGCAGCCGGAACTCGTCATGCCGACGATTCTCGCCTGGGCAATCGCCACGATGGGTGGTGTCGCTGCCACGGAGATGATTGGACGCAGGCGGGAAGGTGTCCTTGCGCGGATCATTCTGATCGGCATTGCCGTCGGCGCGATACTGCAAATCCTGGCAACCGTGACGGAATCGGCGGAGGGCGTCGTGTGGGTGCGCGCCATGTGCGCTCTCGGGATGACGGCTGTCAGCCTGCTGTCCTGCGGTATTTCGCCGCGCTTTGCCGGCCTCCTGCTGTGCGGATCAATCTTCGCTGTCTCCTTGGGTCCACACATGCCGTGGCTCTGGCCCGCGAGCAGCGCCATGCTCGTGCTCGCGCTCATTTGCATCGCCGGCGGCAGGCCGGTCTTCACGCGTCGGGACATTCGGTCGTGGTGATGCAAGGCGAAACATATTGCAGGTGGCGGCAGGACAGGAGCACTCGGGCGTGTGCGGCCTGATCGCACTGCGCAGCCCGGATGGCCTCGCCGGCGAAGACATCGTCCGGCGGGCGCTATCGTCAGTGGCCCATCGGGGGCCGGACGGCGAGGGGCTTCTGAAGTTCGAAGGGCAGCCTGCGACTGTGCTCGGACATCGCCGCCTGTCGATCATCGACCTCAGAGCCGCAGCGGCCCAGCCGATGCTCTGTCCGGAGACCGGCAACGCAATCGTCTTCAACGGCGAGATCTACAATTTCCTCGAGCTGCGCCACGAGCTCGAAGCGCGCGGCGAACGCTTCCGGACCGACAGCGACACTGAAGTCATTCTCAGGGGATGGCAGGTTTGGGGCGAGGAGGTCTTCTCACGCTGCAACGGCATGTGGGCGCTGGCGCTGCTCGACCGTGGCTCCGGCGACCTGATCGCCTGCCGAGATCGGCTGGGCGTCAAGCCGCTCTATCTGCATCGCGACCGCGACACGGTGGTTTTGGCGAGTGAAATACGGGCCATCGCGACCATGCGCGACGGCTACCCGGCGCCGAACCCGCACGCGATCTTCGATTTCCTGACGGCCGGCCTCTCCGAGCACGGGACGCAGACCTTTTTTGAAGGGATATCGGCCGTTCCGGCAGGGGCGCTTCTCCGGATCAGGCCGGACGGCAGCACGCTCTCGCGCAGCTATCACCGCTGGCCCACGCATGGCGAGGCATCCGCGCTCGACGCTGGCGCCGTCCACGATCTCGTGGCGGATGCGACGCTGCTGCGCTTGCGCTCGGACGTGCCGACGGTCTCCTTTCTGTCCGGCGGTCTCGACAGTACGATCATCACGCAGTTAGGCTTGCGGGCTGGAGCGTTGCCGCGCGTGAACTATTCCGGGGCCTACACCTACGGCTACCAGGACGAGGCGCTCGCCCGCTTCGACGAAACGGCGCGGGCTCGCGCCTTCATGGACGAACTGGGCGAGACTGCTCGTCATCAGGTGCGGCGTCTGCAGGCCGTTGCCGGTCCCGACGAACTGCTGGAGCTGGTCACCGCACAGGATGAACCGTTCTGTACGCCGTCGATTCTCGCGAGCTTTCGGATGTATCGCGCGTTGCGCGATGACGGTTGCAAGGTGGTTTTGTCCGGTGAGGGCGCAGATGAGCTTTTCGGTGGCTATGTCCGGCCCTATCACTCCCTCGCTGCGCGCGATGCTCTGCGGAGCGGACACCTGGCGGACGCGTTCGCGCTCGTGGCGTGCCGGAGTGCGGAGCCCGCGCTGATCCTGAATCGGATGGCCTGGGACCTGCCTCTGTCGGTCCTCGCGGGCCTGTTGAGGCGTCGTCGGCCCAGCGTCGCGATCATGTCGGAGGCGCTGTGGGATCAGGGAAGAGAGCGCCTCGCCGAGCTGCGGGACGACCGGCGTCGCGATCTCGGTGAAAGGATGCGCCAGGACGTGCTCTCCACCAACCTTCCCATGATTTTGCGCATGACCGACCGCAACTCCATGCATTTCGGCGTCGAGGTGCGATCTCCCTTCCTCGACTATCGGCTGGTCGAGCGGGCGTTGGCGACGCCGGTCGATCGACGGATCGGCGGTTTCCAGGGCAAGGCGCTGCTGCGCGAAGCCTTCGCCGGAGAGCTGCCGCAGCGCATCGTCGCCGAGCGCAAGACGACCGGCTTTGGCCACGCCGAACAGTTCCTCGTTGGGGAGCTGCCGCTCGGCAATCTTCTCGATGACCTGCCAGCTTCCCTGGGCGACTATCTCGATGTCGGGCGCTTGCGCAGCGACTTCGCGCGTGGAGCCCTGCATCCGACCTTCTGGCTAGCCCTGTCGGTGGCCCTGTGGTACCGGTCCATCTATGTTTGAGGGCTATCGTTCCAGACTGCAACCGAAGGGCCCATCGGTATTTCAGTTGGCGCAGGATCGCGGGGCCTGCAGGCTCTGCGGGAGCTGCGAGGCGCAGCGAACGGTCGGTCCTGAATCCTACGCGCGCAGCGGACAGCAGCTTCGTCGTTGCGGGCGTTGCGCTGCAGTCTATCTCGCGCCCGATCTTCAGCCATCGGCATTCGAGGCGTTCTACGCCGAGCATTACCGCAAGCTGTTTCCGTCGGAGACGCCGTGGCTGAGCGAGCAGCGTTTTTTCAGCTGGCGCGGTGACAGGGTGGTCGCGCGCATGCGCCTGGCGCGGATGGCGCCAGTCCTCTCCCCGACGACACGGATATTCGAGGCCGGCTCCGGCTTCGGTGCGTTTTTGGAGGCGCTCGCCGCAGCCGGCGTGACCGATCTGCAGGCGTCCGAGCCTGACATCGCCAGCCGCTCTCGACTGCTCGATGGCATCCGTGTCGCCTTCCGCGCGGGGCTATCGGCTGTGCCGCCTGCCAGCCTTGATATTGTCGTGGCTTTTCACGTATTGGAGCATCTTCCCGATCCAAGGGCGTTCATGGCCGAGGCGCTGCGCGCGCTGAAGCCGGGAGGCCGGGCGTTTATTGAGGTGCCGAACCTCATGTGCGGTCTCAAGGCCCCCGACTACGTGCATCCGGCTCACTTGACCTATTTCACGCCGGAAACGCTCTCGCGGCTGGCGCGCGCTGCAGGGTTTCGGCTGCTATTCTGCGGACCTCATCCGGATGGCGGACCGCTCTCGGACAATATCTGGCTGGAACTGGAGCGACCGCAGTCGTTGTCGCCGCCGACGGAGATGGACGCCGCCCCTCAGGCCGAGATTGAACTGCTCGACGCGCTGCTCAACCGGATCTCATGGGAGACGGCGCTTCGCTGGAGTTGGCGCCGGCTGGCCAAGACGACCGTGCTCAGATTGCTGGGCGCGGGCGCGGTCGGCGAATGGCAGCGCTGGCGGCAATGGCGCCGGTTGCGACGGGCAGGCTGGACCGGACGTCATGCGCTTTCATGAGTTTCTTGAGGACCTCGTGCGGCGCTACGGGACGGAGGCTGCAGGTGCGAGGCATGAGATCTTCTTCATCACGCAGCGCCGCTCCCGGCTTCCAGCCGCGATGCGCGCGCTGCTCGCGGGATTGCGCGACGCCTGGCTATGTCTCCGGTTGCCTCAGGCGACCGTATTGCCGACCGATGTCGTCGCGATCGCAAGCCGGCCCGGCCCGAACGGGCTTGCTGCTCTCGAACCGAGTCTCCGCGCGCTGAGCGGGCGAGGTATCGCGCAGGCCCTCATCGTTCACCCGCGTCTGCACCAGATGAGCAAGCAACGAGTTCCGTCGCGGCCGGCGGGGCCCGCCTGGCGGCACGCACTCGCCGCCTTGCGCACACGTTTTGCCATGGCGGGGTCGGAGGCATTCATCGTCAAATGCTGCCTCTTTCGTCTGCGGCTGTGGCGCGGGGCCTGGCAGGCAACGCTGTCGGGACGGGAGCGCGGTTGCCTCGTCCTGCACAATGATTTTGAATTGTTCAACGTCGCCGCGATTGAGGCGGGCGAAGGCAAATGGGACAGCCTGTGCGTTCAGCATGGCTTGCCGACGGACGAGTTCTTTCCGACCCGTGCCCGACTCCAGCTCGTGTGGGGAGAAACCAGCCGCGCCGCGTATGCCGGGCGCGGAACGTCCCCCGACGCGCTGCGCTGCGGTCCGGCCCGTGATCTCCCGCAACGACGGGCCGAGCTGCCCACGACGATTCGGCTCGTGTCCCAGACACACACGTCCATCTATGGACGTTCGCTAGCTGCGGATTTCGTTGCGCTCGCCGCGGTATTGGCTCAGCGCTTTCCCGGACCGGACCGGTTTGCGATCCTGCTTCATCCCGAGGAGGTTCGTCTCGGCCATCCCTATGGGGCAGGGCCGAGCGCCGCGTTCTGCCGGCATCCGCCACATGCCGCACTGGAGCCCGATGCGCGCCCGGCATTGATTGTCGGCTTCTGTTCGACGGCGTTGATCGAGGCCGCGTGCCGGGGTCATCTCGTCGTCGGGATGGACTGGGATGCGCCGATGTCGCAGGCAGCTCTCGTCGTCGGCCGGCCGCCACTGACCGCGCCCGATGCGGCGGCGCTCGGCGACCTGCTGCAGCGGCTGCTTGCGGACCGCGCATTGTTCGCGGAGGCGCTATCCCGCCAGGAGGAATGGCTGCAGCGGACGTTCGTTGCCGACGACGCATGGCTGGCCGAGTTCGACCAATGGCGATGAGGCATCTCTATCTGGCCGCACTGGTCCTCTGGATCCATGTCGGCGATCTCGCGACGGCGTGGTTCTACGACGGCGGCACGCACCCCGAAGCGGTTCTGCTACGGCCGATCCGCGATGCCACGGTGATTGTCGTGGCCGGATTGTGCCTGGCGAGCGTTCGCATGGCCCGCTCGCTGTTCGTCACGCTCACGGCTTACTGCGCACTCGTCGCGCTCGCCTCGCTGCAGAGCCTGGGTGGACGGGCCGCCGGGCTGGTCCTCGGTTCGCTCGGGACTCTGATGATCCCGATCCTGTTCTTCCTCGTCGGATATTACTGCCTGCGCGGATACCGCGAGATCGCGGCACTCGCGCGATTCTATGCGCTCATCGCCTGCGCAAGCGTCGCGTTCGGGATGTGGGAGATCCGTCACAGCGAATTCTGGACCGATACCCTGCACTTCGGCATCTTCACCGAACGCGTCAAGGGTGTGCTGCTCGGCGCCCACCCGCTGACTGGCCTGCCATGGAGCTTCTATCGCGACCTCGAGCTCACCCGCCGCGCCGCCGGCCTGCTCGCAGCACCGCTTGCGCAGGGCATGTTCCTGGTCGTCGCCGGGGTGTTGGCCGCCGCTGCACCAAGCGGCTTGTTGCGCCGCTTCAGTCTGGTCGTGCTGGCTTTCCTGATCTGGGGTATCTGGATGTCAGGCACCCGTGGCGCCATGCTCGCTGGCGCGCTCGCGCTCGCAGGCTATCTCGCGACTGCGCGCACCGTGCTTGCCGATCCGCGGCTCCGGCTCGTTCTGGCGCTCGCCGCTGTGGCCGTCACCGCCTTCGTCACCCGTGACATCGTGATGATGACATGGTCGCTCGCGGACGGATCGAGCCCCGGACACTGGTACGCGCTCAGGCTCAATCTCAACGGTCTGTTCGGAATCCCGCCACTCGGCTACGGGCCCGGCGCGCAAGGGGCGATCGCGGCGCAGACGCAAGAGGCGCTTGTAGGTGGCGGCGAGGGCTCGATTTTCACCATGGCCTATCAGGTCGGTTTGCCCGGCGCGGCAGCCTTTCTGTGCTTCTACATCGCGTGCCTCGGCCGACTCTGGCGCGCGCACCGCGACAGTGATGCCGATTTCGCGCTTGCGACTTTCTGGCTGATGGTCGGGATCGCCACCACCCTCGTGACCTCGGAACACATCTTCGCCGTATCCGGATCGGCTGCGCTGTGGCTGATGGTCGGCGGGCAGATGCGCGCGTTGTCCAGATCGCCGGAGAGGGAGACTCCGCTTCCGGAAGCACGTCTGGCGGAGGCCCTGGCGTGAAATCCGTGAAAGTGCTGCACGTGCATCGCGATTTCGCGCCCGACCAGGGCGGCGGCGGCGTGTCGCGTCATATCCACGGACTGGCAACGGTGACGGCCGATCTCGGCCTCGCGGTGCGCGTGGCGGCGCCAAAAGCGCGGCCGGTGCGCGGTGTTGCAGGCTACGAGGTCCGTGCTTGCGGCTTCGCCGGGCTGTGGCGGGAGATCGGATGGGCCGATTCCGTCCATGTGCACGGCTCGCGCAATCCGATCGCAGCAATGGCGGCCCTGATCGGTCTGATCCGCGGCAAGCGCGTAGTTTACACGCCGCACTGCTACTATGACGACGGACCGTGGCTGAAGCGCATGGCCAAGCGCTGCTGGGATCGGACGCTGGAGCGGATGATGCTTCGTCGTAGCCACAGCACGGTGCTGCTCGCTCCGTTCTGGCTCGACGAACTGCGCAAGCGGGGCTTCGTCGTCTCGTCTCCCGTCATCCTGCCCAATTGCATTCTCGCTCGGAGCAGTCTGGCCCGACCGGCCGCCGCGATGCCGCTGCAGGGGCGGCCTGCGATGCTGAGCGTCGGCAGACTGGACGCGGTGAAGCGTCTCGACGATGCCATCGCCGCTCTGCGCGAGCCGGGACTCGAGGCCGCGATGCTGCATGTGGTCGGGATCGGTCCGGACAAGGCGCGCCTCGAGGCCGTTGCGCAGCGGATCAGCGTCGCCGAACGCGTCATCTTTCATGGCTTCGTGCCGGACGAAACGGTGGCGGCAATGGCGGCAGGAGCCGACTGCTTCGTACTGACATCGGGCGCCGAGGGCGGGCCGACCGTACTGATCGAGATGATGCTGATGGAGCGGCCCCTGGTCGCGAGCAACATTCCGGGCAACCGGGCCATCCTGGGCGCGACGGGCAGCGAGGCTGGCCTTTATCCGCTCGGCGACATTGCGGAGCTCGCGCGAACGGTTCGCCGGGCTGTCACCGAGATGCCGGCCGGCCGGATCGCCGCGGCGGCGCTCGCCCACTTTACATGGGAGCGGTGGGCGACCGAGATCGCAGCTCTCTACGATGGCAAGGCACGGGGCGCGAACGATGCGAGGGTGGTCGCGCAATGAATGCGACGACGCAACGCATGAGGTTTCTTGGCTGCCCGCTTGACGTCGCCGGCGTCGAAGAGATTCTGGCGCGCGCCGAAGCCGCGGCCCTTGGCGAAGGGCCGTGCCTGCGGATCGAAGGGCTTAACGTCGCCAAGCTGATCGAGGCACGGGAAGATCCCGCGCTGATGGCGGCACTGGACGAAGCCGAGTTGGTCCATGCCGACGGCAAGGGTATCGTGATCGGGCTCGCGACCGCCGGTATCGATGTGCTGCGCCGCGCCGGCATAGATCTCATGCATTCGCTCTGCGAGATGGCTGCGCAGCGCAGGATCGGCGTGTACCTGCTGGGGGCGCATCCCGAGACGGTCGCTGCGACCGTGGAGAGGCTGGCGCGGGACATTCCGGGACTGGTGGTCAGCGGTTTCCGTGACGGCTATTTCTCCGAAGAGGAGGAGCGCGACGTCGTCGCCGCGATCAGGGCATCGGGAGCTCGCCTGCTCTTCATCGGCATTAGTTCGCCGAAGAAGGAGATCTTTCTGCGCAGGAATTGGGAGAGTCTGGGCGTCGGGGTCGGAATGGGTGTCGGAGGGGCGTTCGACGTCGTCTCGGGCCGGTTGCCGCGTGCGCCTCTCTGGATGCAGAGCGCAGGCCTCGAATGGCTGTTTCGGCTGCTGCTCGAGCCGCGCCGGCTCGGCTGGCGCTATCTGCGGACCAATGCGATCTATGCCTGGCTTCTCCTCGGATTCAAATTCGGGCGGGGGCGCCGGGCAGGGCGATGACGCTCGTTGCTCAATCCCGGCCGCGTTCGGCGTCGTTCGACGGCCAGGCCATCGTCGAGGTGGCCGGATGCACCGCGCTGTTTCTGCTGTTCGCGCTTCAGCAGGTCGTGGTCGGGCACGGGCTCGGCGAGGGCCTGTCGCTCGGCTCCGTCGCGATGCGTATCTTTGCTGCGGTGGTCTCGATCGTGTTGCTCAGGCGGCGCGGTGTGCCGCAGGCCGTTCGCCTCCCGGTGATCGCCATCCTGGCCTGCCTTTGTGTGCTGGCGGTCTCGGCGCTGTTGTCCGATCATCGGCTGATCGCGGCGAAATTCGCCGTTCGCTACGCCACGCAGCTTGCCATGCTCTGGTGCATCCTCAATCTGGTCGTCGCCTATCCGCGGCTTCATGCCTCGCTGGTGCGCGCCGCGGTGGCGAGCTTGTGGATCGGCATCCTGCTCGGTCTCGGCAGCCGATGGTCGATCGGGCCGGCACGGGAGATCGCTCTGATGTTCCACTCGGCCGATGTGCTTCGCTATCTGCCGCGGATATCGGGGCTCTATGAGCATCCCAATATCTTCGGCGCCGTAGCGGTGCTGGTGGCGGTCCTGGCGACACAGTTCCACGAGCGCGGCGTGATCGGACGCCCTACGCTGGCCGCGGCCTGTGCCGGGCTTGCGGTTGTGCTGGTCCTGACCGAGGCCCGCAATCCGCTTGTGCCGCTGCTTCTTCTCGCGTGCGGCTTCGCCATGATTCGCCGCGGGCGGCCGCGCCGGATCGCGCTGGCCCTGCTCGCGCTGCTCGCTTGCCTTGCCCTCGCGCTGGTCTGGCAGCGCTATGACGAACTCACCAGTGCGTCCCAGGAAAGCCTGCTGACGATGTTCTCGCTCGGACGGACCTACATCTGGGCGGGAGCGATCGATGCCTGGCGCGGCCATCCCTGGTTCGGCCTCGGGCCCGGCGTGTTCCAGTTCCTCACGCCCGACTTCACGGGAGGCCGCTTTCTGCGCGGCGAGCTTCACGCGCACAACCTGCTGCTCGGAATCCTGTCGGAGACGGGGCTGGCCGGGCTCGTCGCATTCACAGCGCTCGTCGTCGCCTTCGTCGCTCCGGCGCTGCAAAGCGGAGATCGCACGCTGCTGCGCTGGGCCGGCATCTGGATGGTCACGCTGCTCGGCCTCGGCCTCTTCGATTTCTATTTGCCATTCTACGGCTTCTCGCTCCATCTTGCGCTCGCGGCGAGCCTCCTCATTGCCGTCAGCCAGCCGGATATGCGGACAGGTCGAGACCAGAAAGTGCTGCCCCCGTCATGATGTCCGAGAGTTCGAGCAAGTCGCTCAGCACGCCGATCCGGCGCGCATGCGTCACCGGTGGCGCCGGCATGATCGGCCATCGTCTTGTCACCCGTCTCCTGAGCAGGGGGATGGAGGTGGCGGTCCTGGACAATCTCGGCAGCGGGTTGCCGATGCCGGCGGCAGCCACGCTGGCGGTGCGCGGGGACATCAGGGACGATGCGGCGCTGGGCCGCGTGGTGGGCGAGTTTCGGCCCGACGCGATCATTCATCTGGCCGCCCTGCACCACATTCCGACCTGCGAAGCGCAGCGCGCGCTGTGCCTCGACGTCAACGTCACCGGGACCGAGCGCGTGCTGGCTGCCGCGGAGGAGGCTGAAGTCGACCAGGTCGTGATCGCTTCCAGCGGCGCGGTCTATGCCTGGAGCGAGGAGGCGCTGAGCGAGGAGTCCTCGCCGACCGAACCTCAGGACAATTATGCGCTGTCGAAGCATTGCAACGAGCATCAACTGCGCCTCTGGTGCCGGCGCAGCGGCGGGCGAGGGCGCGTGGCGCGCATCTTCAACACGCTCGGCGGCGACGACCCGAACGCGCATCTCGTGCCCGACATGCTGCGACAGCTCCAGGCGGCGGCCGGCGAGACGGTCGCGCTGCGTCTCGGCAATCTGTCGCCCCGCCGCGACTATGTCCACGCCGACGAGGTGGCCGATGGACTGGTCGCCATCCTGCGCGATCCGCGGCCCGACCCGTTCGACATCTTCAACCTCTGTTCGGGACGGGAGCATTCGGTCGGCGTGGTCGCCGAGCAGCTCGCCGCATGTCTCGGACGGTCCATCCGGATCGAGATCGACGATGCCAGGCGACGGCCCAGCGATCGTCTGAGCCAGCTCGGCGATCCCGCAAAGGCCGCGCAGATCCTGGGATGGAGCGCGCGGCTTCGGCTCCGGCAGGTGCTCGAACGCCTTTTGGCCGAGCGGCGCCTGACGTTGCGCGCTCAGGCCTTGTCGTCAACCGGCGAAGGCCTTTCGTAGGGAAACAGCGCCTTCCGCAGCCGCAGGGGCAACCAGGCGAACAGCGGATCGTGCGAGGCGAGCCAGATTTCGTCCTTGGGACGGTCCAGCCTCCGGAGCAGCTTGTAGAACGCCAGCAGCAACGAGAGGATCGCGGCCGCGGCGAAGAACACTGCGAGGGCGACCGGCAAGGGCGAACGGGTCCAGACCGGACGTGGATCGACGACGGGCGCAACCGTGAAGCCGATGCGTTCGGCCCGGGCACGCGCCTCCGCGATGGCGTACGATATTTCTTCTCGCGCCTGGACCGCGGCCGGTGTCGTGGCGGACGCAAAGATCTCGTTCTTCTTGTTTTCGAGCCAGCTGGCCCGCGCGAAGCCGGATCGCACGTCGCGGCGCTGGTCGCGCGTGGCGGCCAGGAAGCGGTCGACCCAGCCGAGCCTCTCCAGGTCGAAGCGCGCCGCGCGGATGTCCGCCTGAATCTCCGATGCCTTCGTTTCCAACGCCACCCATTGGGCGAAAGGGGACAGGAAGCGGCTTCCGCCGTTTTCGGGGGAAACGATCGTGCCCCCAGTCGTCTCCGACCGGTCGGGAAAAGCGTCCATCAGCTTGCGCATGTCGGCGCTGCGGGTCCGGTTCTGCTCCAGGTCGAAAGCCAGTTTGGTTTGGCGAAGTTCGAACAGCGATCTTTGGCTGGTGACGATACTGCTCTGATCGCGCCAGAAGGCGTCGAGCGCGGACCAGAGCAGCGATTGAGCGATATGCCTGGCCGCGGCATCCATGTAGACCGCGGCATCGCTCCGGGT
>JAEYRD010000152.1 GCA_023435725.1 Pseudomonadota bacterium
GCCGTCACCGATGTGCCCCCGATACTGCGGCAGATTGTCCGTGATCTCATGCCAGGGCGCCCTCGAACCCACGAAAATGTGGGCGGTCGGCCGGATCGAGGGGGCATCGGCCAGGGTCCCCATGGCGACATGGACCCATTTTCCCTCGCGTACCCGGGAATAAAGCAGCGAGCCGCAGCGGGCGCAGTGAGCGTCATGGGTGGTGTCGTCGCCGAAGATGAGGCGCTGGTCCTCGCCCCTGACGACCCGAAGCTTTTCCTGCTCGATGCCGGCGAACGGCTTGAAGGCGGAGCCGGTGGTGCGGCGGCAGTTCGAGCAGTGGCAGTTCAGCGCATAGGAGAATTGGTCCGCCACCTCATAGCGCACGGCGCGGCAATAGCATTCGCCAGTCAGGATACGAGCATTCGAATTCTCTGATCCGGGCATCACGATGTCCTCGCGCAAATGGTACCGGCACCCATAGCGCAATTTGATGTCTACGGCTAAGTTCCGCCCAAGCCATCATGCAAAGGGATGACCCATGAGCCAGAATCGTGCGAGCGTCGAAGCCGTCGTGCAATCCTATTTCGACGGACTTTATGAGGGCGATGCGGAAAAGCTCGGCGCCATCTTCCATCCCTCGGCCGATTTGCGCTGGGTCGAGAAGGGCGAGCTTCAGGTCCTGACCGTGCCTGACTGGCTCGACCGCGTGCGCAAGCGCGCCTCCGCCAAGGCCGAGGGCAAGCCGCGCGAGGATTTCATCGTCACCATCGACCGTTCGGATGACAAGACCGCCTTCATCAAGGTCAGGTGCCAGCTGCCGCCGCGCTTTTTCACCGACTATCTGGTCGCGATGAAGCTCGCGGACGGCTGGCAGATCGTGTCGAAGTCGTACCGGTATGACCTGAGGGAGTGAAGGGGGCTCAACCTTCCGAGGCCCGAAATCGGGTGCGCTATCGCCCATTCTCCGTCATTGCGAGCGAAGCGAAGCAATCCAGCATCGCTCCGCAGGGACAATCTGGATTGCTTCGTCGCTTCAGCGCAAAATTGCTAAGCAATTTTGTCGCGAGCTCCTCGCAATGACGATGTGAGTGAGGCGTAAGTCTGCTCCCCACCATCCCACACAAGGTTCCCCATGCTGCTCGACCGCCGTTCCCTGCTCGCCTCCCTGTGCTGGATGGCCGCTTCTCCCGCGCTTGCCGCGGAGGCGCCGCCCGAACTCGCCAGCTATGAGCGCGAGAGCGGCGGCCGGATCGGGGTCTATGCGGAAAATCTCGCGACCGGCGCGAAGCTTGCCTGGCGGGCCGACGAGCGGTTCGTCTTGTGTTCGACATTCAAGGCTTCGCTCGCGGCCTGCGTGCTGGCACAGGTCGATCGCGGCAAGGAGCAGCTTGCGGCCATGATCCCTTACGGCAAGACCGACCTTTTGGACTACGCGCCAGTCGCAAAGCAGAACCTGGCGGCCGGTGCGATGTCGGTCGCCGAGATGTGCAAGGCGATTGTCGAGCTCAGCGACAACACCTGCGCCAATTTGCTGCTGGCGCGGGTCGGCGGCCCCGCCGCGCTCACGGCGTACTGGCGATCGCTCGGCGACACCACCTCGCGGCTCGACCACAACGAGCCTGAGCTCAACCGCTCGCCGCCTGGCGATCCCAATGACACCACGACGCCGGCAGCGATGGCAGGGAACCTGCGCCAGCTGGTAACAGGCGAAAGTCTGTCGCCGATCTCGCGCACGCAGCTCACCGACTGGATGGTGAATTGCAAGACCGGCGCGAACCGGCTGCGCGGCGGACTGCCGGCAGGCTGGAAGATCGGCGACAAGACCGGCAATAACGGCAAGGACGCAGCGGGCGATATCGCGGTGGTCTGGCCCGACAACAAGGCCGATACGGCGATCCTGATCGCGGCCTATACCCAGGGCGGCAAGCCGAGTGCGGCGCAGATCGAGGCGGTGTTCGCACGTATCGCACGGATGGTGGCCGAACGGCTGGCGTAAGCGGCCGCGCATTGACCTTGCGGCCGCTTCCGGGTGAAGACAGGCCATGATCGCAGCGAAATTTCAGACCTTTCTGATCCTGCTCGCCGTGCTGGCGGGCACCGCGCTCGTCGCCCGCCGCTTCAACATCGCGCCCGCCATTCTCCTGATGCTGTCCGGCGTCGGCCTCGCCTTCGTGCCGGGCATGCCGCCGGTCGAGCTGCCGCCGGAACTGGTACTGCTGATGGTGCTGCCGCCGCTGATCTACTCGGCGAGCGTCGCGATGAGCTGGCGCGAGTTCAAGAACAATTTGCGGCCGATCGTGCTGCTCGCGGTCGGCGCCGTGATCTTCACCGCGGCGATGGTGGCGACCGCAACGCATTATCTGATCGGCCTGCCCTGGACCATCGGCTTCCTGCTGGGAGCCATCGTCGCGCCGCCCGACGTGGTGGCGCCGCTCGCGATCGCGCGCCGGCTCAACATGCCGCGCCGGCTCCTGGTCATCCTCGAGGGCGAAGGGCTCGCCAACGACGCCACCGCGCTGATCCTGTACCGCTTTGCGCTCGCCGCAATCATGGTCGGGCATTTCTCGCTGCCGCTGGCGGCCGGCGAGTTTTCCCTTATTGTCGCCGGCGAGATCGCTTTTGGCATCGGCGTCGGCTGGCTCTCCCTCCGCTTCCGCAAATGGTCCAGGGATCCGCAGGTCGAGCTGACGCTGTCGCTGATCACGCCCTACGTGTCCTACTGGCTGCCCGAGCATGTCGGCGGCTCCGGCGTGATCGCAACCGTCGCCTGCGGCCTCTATGTGAGCTGGAACGGTCCGCTGCTGATCTCGGCGTCGACGCGCCTGCAGGGCATCTTCTTCTGGGACCTCGTGATCTATTTGATCGAGGGCCTGCTGTTCCTGCTCACCGGCTTCCAGATGCGCGCCCTCTACGAGAAGTCGAAGACGTTCCCGCTCGACGACATCATGATCGCGACCGCTGTGGTCATGGTCATCATCGTTCTCGCGCGTTTCGTCTGGCTCTATCCCGCGACCTATCTGCCGCGAATGCTCAGCAAGTCGCTACGCACGCGCGATCCGTCGCCGCCATGGCAATGGCCGTTCGTGCTCGCGTTCACCGGCGTGCGCGGCGCCGTGTCGCTCGCGGCGGCGCTGGCGCTGCCGTTCACGCTGCCCGGCGGCGAGGCTTTTCCATATCGCGACCTGATCCTGTTC
>JAEYRD010000204.1 GCA_023435725.1 Pseudomonadota bacterium
TTGGGGGAGCCTCCGAGGATACATCTCCCACCGTGATTGCGGAAACGGCCCCTCACCCCAACCCTCTCCCCGTAAGAACGGGGAGAGGGAGAAAAGACGACGACCGTGTATGCAGTGGCAGCGGAGCCCCGATCCTTCCCCTCGCTAACTCGGTATCGTATGGTCGGAAATCGTCAGGGGTTCCGCCCCGCCAAGCCCGATCGCGTCGGGCCATCCGGAAACCTTCATGCCCGATCCTGCCTGGTCGCTGCACTCCCGCCTGAAAGAAGACACCATCGACATCGGTGACCTGCCGCTGTCGAAGGTGCTGGTCATCAAGGACGCGCATTATCCCTGGCTGCTGCTGGTGCCGCGGCGGCCCGATGCGGTCGAGATCATCGATCTCGACGAGGTGCAGCAGGCGCAATTGATGACGGAGATCTCGCGCGTCTCGCGCGCGCTGAAGGAGATCACCAAATGCGACAAGCTCAATGTTGCAGCGCTCGGCAACCTCGTGCCGCAGCTTCACGTCCACATCATTGCGCGCCGGACCGGTGACGCGGCTTGGCCGCGACCGGTCTGGGGCGTGATGCCGCCTCTGGCACACGATGCCGCCGAGGTGCAGAATTTCATCAGCGCGCTGCGCCGCAAGATCTGGTTGGGTTGAAAGAACGATTGGGTTGAAAGAACAATAATGTCAGCATTCGACTCGTTTCCGCTGGGACAGCCGGCCTTCGTCACCAACGTCCTCGATCGCGCCGCCCATCTGCGCCGCGACGACGAAAAGCTGTTCGCGATGGAGCAGAAGCCATCCTCGCGCGCCTATGTCGTCTATCGCGACTCGCTGCTGGTGAAGCGCGAGGGCGACAAGGCGCGCGCGCTGCTGTCGATCGACGAGGCGCTGAAATGCGGCGCCAATCCCGGCACGATCTTCTTGGGGCTTCGCGACGGCGCCGCAATGTTCGGTATGGGCCTGCCACAGGCCGCTGCCGAAAAACTGATCGGCCGCGAGGACTATACCGTCACCGAGCTCCGCGGCATGGCGATGCAGGGCACGATCCCGCCAGACGAGCTCTCGGCCATCGCGATGGCGAAGTCGATGGTGGGCTGGCATCAACGCCACGGCTATTGCGCCAATTGCGGCACCCGCAGCGCGATGAGGGAAGGCGGCTGGAAGCGCGAGTGCCCCGCTTGCAAGGCCGAGCACTTTCCGCGGACCGATCCGGTCGTGATCATGCTGGTCGCCTCCGGCGACAAGTGCCTGCTCGGTCGCCAGAAGCAGTTTCCGCCGGGCATGTATTCCTGCCTTGCCGGATTCGTCGAGGCCGCCGAGACCATCGAGGATGCGGTGCGTCGCGAGATCATCGAAGAATCGGGCATCCGCTGCACCGACGTGCAGTACTACATGACCCAGCCGTGGCCCTACCCGTCATCGCTGATGATCGGCTGCAGCGCGCGTGCGCTGAACGAGGACATCGTCGTCGACCATTCCGAGCTCGAGGACGCGCGCTGGTTCACACGCGACGAGGCCGCCCTGATGCTGAAGCGGACCCACCCGGACGGGCTCGCCGGGCCGCATCCCTTCGCCATCGCCCATCACCTCCTCGGCCGCTGGGTACGCGACACCAGCGGCGCCTAGGCGACACCCAGCGATGGCTGGATCAGGGATCGCACCGCGCATCCTCTGCATCGGCATCCCCGTGCGCGACCTGACCTTTCGGGTCGAGGCCGTGCCCGAGCGCGGCAGCAAGGCGAACGCCAGCCATCTCGCGGAGATCTGCGGCGGCAACGCGCTCAATGCCGCGATTGCGATCGCCCGGCTCGGCGGACGCGTCGCGTTTGCGGGGCCGATGGGCGATGCGCGGGAAACGTCGAGCGGCTTCATTCTCGAACGCATGACTGCCGAGGGCATCGAAACCACGCACATCGTTCGCATGCCGGGTCTCATGACGCCCGTCTCCGCAATCATGATCGACGCAACAGGCGAGCGGACGCTCGCGATCCATCGCGATCCTGCCCTGTGGCACGTGAAGCTGCCGGACGCCGACGAGCTGCTGACCGATTGCCAGGCGGTCCTCGTCGAGAGCCGCTGCGGCGGCTTTTGCATCGATCTCTGCGCTGAAGCACGCCGGCGCAGCGTTCCCGTCATCGTCGGCGTCGACCGCGCGATGGCGCTGACTGACGGCCTGCTCACGGCCGCCTCGCATCTCCTGTTTGCCAGCGAGCAGGTGCAGGAGACAACTGGCATGGGCGACGATGCCGCGGCACTGAAGCGTTTGGCGGCGCTGACGCCGGCGTTCCTCGCCGCCACCCGCGGACCGCGCGGCACGATCTGGCTGAGCAGAACAGGCGAGCTGGAGGAAACACCGGCTTTCCCGGTTCAGGCGGTCGATACGCTCGGGGCCGGGGACGTCTTCCACGGCGCCTTTGCGCTTCGCCTCGCCGAAGGTGGCGACATCCCCGAGGCGCTGCGATTTGCCGCGGCCGCCGCAGCCCTGAAATGCGCCCGCCATGGAGGCGGCCAAGCGGCCCCGCAACGCTTTGAAGTTGAAGAGTTTTTAGGCAGATAGGTGGGAATTACCGCACCCGGGCCGCCGAGATTATGGGCTTGCGATAGAAGATTCTTCTATATATGAGTGAGACAAGCCCCGATAATGGAACAAAGTTCTTCAAATGACTGACGCCGCCGTCCAGATCCCCGAGACCAGCCGTCGCCTCGACGCCATCGATCGCAAGATCCTGATGGTCCTCCAGGAAGACGCCTCCCTGTCCGTCGCCGAGATCGGCGACCGCGTCGGCCTGTCCTCGACCCCCTGCTGGAAGCGCATCCAGCGCTTGGAGGCCGACGGCGTGATCCTGAAGCGGGTGGCGCTGGTCGACCAGAACAAGATCGGGCTCGGCATCTCTGTCTTCGTGTCGGTGGAGAGCTCCGACCATTCCGACGCCTGGCTCAAGAAGTTCGCCGAAGCCGTCAGCGCCATGCCCGAGGTGATGGAGTTTTATCGCATGGCCGGCGACGTCGACTACATGCTGCGCGTCGTGGTTGCGGACATGCAAGCCTATGACATCTTCTACAAGAAGCTGATCAGCGCCGTGCCGTTGAAGAACGTCACCTCGCGCTTCGCGATGGAGAAGATCAAGTCGGTCACCGCCCTGCCGATCCCGGCGGTGGTCGTGGCCTGATGCGTAGAGCTTCGGTTCTGATCGCATAAGAACCGAAGCTCTAGATTCTCGTTCTGACGCGTTTTCTTCACGCGAACCGGTATCCACTTCGCTCGAAAACGCTCTAGCTCTAAGCCGGCTGAAATACCGGCAGCGCGACATTGACGCGCGTGCCCCCGCCTCCGGCCGTGGCAATCTCGATCGTCCCGCCATGGGCTTCGACCAGGCTGCGCACCACCGCAAGGCCGAGGCCGGCCCCGCCGGTCGCGCGATTGCGCGACTTCTCCAGCCGGTGGAACGGCTCCAGCACGGCCTGCCGCTGATCTGCGGCAATGCCCTGGCCCTCGTCGTCGATCGACACGACAAAGGTCCCGTCTTTTAGCGCGGTCCGGACATGTGCCGCATGGCCATAGGCGATCGCATTGTCGATGATATTGGCGAGGATCCGCCGCAGCGCCAGTCGGTCGCCGAGCACGACCACGTTCCACGCGCGCTCGTCTGCGACCAGATCGACCGATGCACCCTGAACGCGCCGGTCGTGCACTTCGACCGCGATCAGCGCGGCCAGCTCGACCATTTCCTGTGACAGACCGCCGGCGCCCGCCCGCGTCGACAACAGCGCGTCATCGAGCAGCCGGATCATATCGTCGATATCGGCAACCGCCCGCTGCCGCTCGGCATCATCGGGGATGTGCTCAACGCGCAGCCGCAGCCTGGTCGCAAAGGTCCTGACATCGTGCGCGATGCCGCCGACCAGCGTCATGCGTGCGCGCAGCATCTCCGCGAGCCGCCCCTGCAGGCGGTTGAACGCGGCGATGACCGCGCGGATCTCCGGCGCGCTGCGGCGAGCATCCGGCAGCGGCGGCGGGTCGGCCGACAGGTCGACGCGATCGACCGCGGCGGCAAGCTGCGCCAGCGGCCGCGTCTCGCGCTGCATGACCAAGAGCGCGAGCAGCGCCACGATCGACCCGAACAGGCCCGCACCGAAGCCGACGGGCAGACCGAGCGGGGTGACCGGCAGGCGGGTATAGGCATCGATGATCAGCATCTCGCCGCTGCGCAGGCCGATACGGAATTCGATCGCATTGGCCATCAGCCGCGCGATACGGGGAAACCAGCGGCTGGCGCGATGATCGGACGGCGACACGATCTCGACCGGGCGCCCAGCGAGACCTGCCGCATAGGTCTCGCGCAATTGTTGCTGCGGCGGCGGCGTCTCGCCGCTGACCGGCACGCCATCCGGCGCGATTCGCACCTTGAACTGCGGCGACGACACGGCATCGAGCACGGACTGCCGCGTATCGGGGGCACTTCGCTCGATGAGCGCTGCGAGCGCGTCGAGGCGCGCGGGTAAGGGCCGCGTCAGCTCGTTCTCCTGCATCGTCGTCCGGTAGAAGATCGCCAGGATCACGGTGACCACAACCGTGAACCCGGTCAATCCGATCAGGGCCAACCGGGCGGCAAGCGTCACACGTAGCATCACGCCACCTGCTTGACGGTCGCGGTGAACAGATAGCCGCCGTTGCGCACCGTCGTGATCAGGTTGGAGCCCGGGCTTGCGCCGTCGAGCTTGCGACGGAGCCGTGAGATCAGCATGTCCACGGTGCGGTCGAACGGTTCGGCCGAACGTCCTCGCGTCCAGTCGAGGATCTGATCGCGTGTGAGCACCCGCCGCGGCCGCTGCACGAAACAGCCGAGTAGGTCGAACTCGGCGCTGGTCAATTGCAGCGCCGCGACCTCGTTCTCGACTGCTTCCACGCTGCGGGCATCGAGATCGATCACGAAGCGGTCGAATGCAAAGCGCCGGACCAGCGGCTTTGCCGGCGCACCGTTGGCGCGGCGCAGGATGGCGCGCACCCGCGCCAGTAGCTCGCGCGGCCCGAACGGCTTCGCGAGATAATCATCGGCGCCCATTTCGAGGCCGACGACGCGATCGATCTCGTCGCTCTTGGCGGTAAGCATCAGGATCGGGATGGAATCGTCAGCGCGTAAGCGGCGGCAGATCGAAAGCCCATCCTCGCCCGGCAGCATCAGATCGAGGATCACGAGATCGGGCCGCAGGCGTTGGAGCGTCGCATCCATCGCCTTGCCGTCGGCAACGCAAGCGACCTCGAACCCCTCTCGCCGCATGAAATCGGCGACGAGGCGACTGATCTCGGGATCGTCCTCCACCATGAGAATCGCGGCCGGCTGTGTATTCATCGCCGCATTGTGGATGACATCGCGGCTCGCGCAAGGGCGCGGGCACCGTTGTTACACACTGTTACATGCGCCAGACAAAGCCATAACAATCGTTTCCTCCCGGCAAAGCGGCATCGACGCAGCCCACGCAGTCTCCTCGCATGGCGCCCGGTCACGGAACGCCCCCACCGTCAAGGAGACGACCATGAACAAGCTCTTCCTCTCCACCCTCGTCATCGCCGCGCTGTCAGTCGCGGCCGCCGCGGACGCCAATGCCTGGACGCGGTCGGCCACCGCGAACGGCCCTCGCGGGACGTCGAGCGTCACTGCAACGGGCGGCTGCGCCAACGGTAGCTGCACACGCAACGTCACCCGCACTGGCCCGGCCGGCAACACCTACACCCGCACCGGCACGATCTCGCGCTGAACTCGCCGTTGCCGTCGTCCCCCCCCCCGCGCGACGACGGTCCATCGCCACCAGGATCGGAAAGATCAATCACCATGCCGTCCATTTTCAATTCCGCATCGCTCACACAGGCCGCGGCCATCATTGCCCTCGGCATTGCCACCGCGTCGCCATCGCTCGCCCAATCCCAGCTGCAGACGCAGATGACTCCGCAAAAGCGCAGTGAAGCGCGCGCCATCATGCAGGCCTGCCGCGGCGACTATGACCGGCTCTGCGATAACGTCACGCCAGGCGGTGGACGCATTCTGGCCTGCCTGCAATCCCATGCCGGCCAACTCTCTTCGTCCTGTGCGCAGGCCCTGCCGCGCGCACAAGCGCTCAGAGACGGCGCGATCAGCGCCGGCGTCTCGCCGAAATAGGAGGGCGCATGGGTTACGCGTCACTCCTGCTCGACCCGACAGTCAGGCGCGTGATCCTGGCAACCGCGATCGGCCTGATGCTGCTCGAATACGGCATCGGCCTGCTCGTCCACCGCGAGACCCATGACTGGCGCGAGAGCGTGGCCTCATTCGGCGTCGCGCTCGGGCAGAATTTGCTGCGCGCGATCGAAGCCGGAATTCTCGCCGTGCCGTTCGCCTTCCTCTACGAGCACCGCCTGTTCGACTTCGCGCTGGCCCGCCCGCTCGCGCTCGCTGGATTGTTCCTCGGCAGCGAGTTTCTCTATTACTGGCAGCATCGCGCGTCACACCGCATTCGCTGGATGTGGGCGACGCATGCGGTGCATCACTCGACGACGCGACTGAACCTGACTGCGGCAATTCGACTCGGTTGGACCGGCAACATATCCGGCAATTTTCTCTTCTTCCTGCCGCTGGCGCTGATCGGCTTTCATCCCTTCGCGATCGTGACGATCGCTCGGGATCAATTTGCTCTACCAGTTCCTCGTCCACGGCGACTTCGCGACCCATCTCGGTGTGCTCGAATGGGTGCTCAACACGCCGAGCCATCATCGCGTGCATCACGCCTGCAACGAGCCGTGCCTCGACCGGAATTACGGCGGGATCCTGATCGTGTTCGACCGCCTGTTCGGCACCTTTGCCGAGCCCCCCTCCGGCCAGACACTCCGCTTCGGTCTCGTCGGAGGCACGCCGTCCTTCAACCCGATCCGGATCGCGCTCGGCGAATGGATCGCGATGCTGGGCGATGCCTGGAAGGCGCAAGGCGCCAGCGCAAAACTTCGCGCCCTCTTCGGCCCGCCCGGCGGCTAGATCACCTGCCTACCTCCAGGCCGCGCCGAGCGGACGGTCGCCCCACGAGCCCGACCCTAACCGGATATTTACCGAGAATTAGGTCCGACCGCCTATCGTTGCGGCATGGAGGGGGAAACGGCGATTCCGTCCCGGCGGTGGCCTGCCTGGGCGAATGCGACTGCGTTGCTGGTCGCAGGCTGGATCGCGCTTGCAATCCTCATCCTACAGGTTCGTCCGGGCGCGACAATTGTCGCAGTTGCTTTTCCGCCCTGGTGGAGCACGCAGCAGGTGTTTCAGGCTGCGGGATCGGCGCAAGCGGCGATCGTGCGGGCAACCGCCCTCCCCACCATCCTCGTCGTCCGCCCGGATGACCATCACGGACTGGCCCGCCTGCATGAGGCCGGCGCCTGGTTCGTGATGGACGCGCAAGCGGTGTCAGCATGTTTTGGCAGATAGCTTTTTGGCAGAAGTCCTGGAGAGGATGAAATGATTGTCGAGAACGACGGACTGGAATCGTTGCGCCAGACCACCAGCAAGATCCTTGTCGCGACGCTCTGGCTGCACGTGCCGATCAGCATGACGATCGGCCTTGCACTCGGCAAGCCATGGCTCGTCCCCGCAATGTTCATGGCGATCTTCGCGCTCGCCGCGACCTTGTCCTGGCGCATGTCGGGCAACGGTCTTTCCACCCGTCTCGCGTTCTCGGTCGCACTGATGAGCGGCGTGTCGATGTTCACCTATCAGTTCGAGGGGCATCCCTGGCAGATCGACATGCACATGTATTTCTTCGCCGCGCTGGCGTGCACCGTCGCCTATTGCGACTACCGGCCGATCGTCGCCGCGACGGTTGCGGTCGCGCTGCATCATCTGGCGTTGAACTTCCTGCTGCCTGCGGCGATCTATCCCGGCGGATCCGATTTCGGCCGCGTGGTCCTGCATGCGGTGATCCTGCTGATCGAAGCCGGCGTGCTGATCGCGCTGGCGCACAAGCTCCAGGAGCTGTTCGAGACCACGGCCGTGAAAACGGCCGAAGCGCAGGCCGCGATGGCCGCAGAAGCGCGCGCCAACAGCGAGCGCGGCGAGGTTGAGCAGCGCGCCAAGGAGGAGCGCGAAGCGGCCAAGCAGCTGCTCGCGAGCAATTTCGAGCGTAGCATCGGCGGCATCGTGCAGGCGGTGGCAATCGCCGCCGTCGAAGTGCAGCAGCTCTCGTCCGCGATGAGCAGCAACAGCGCCGACACCGCGCGTCAGACCGCCGCTGCCGCCGGTGCGTCGAACCAGGCTTCGGGCAATGTCGAGATGGTCGCGGCCGCGACCGAGGAGCTCACCGCATCTGTCACCAGCATCACCCAGCAGGTCGCCCGCTCCGCCGAAATCGCCGCCAAAGCCGCGAACGAAGCGCGCCGCACCAATGAGGTGGTCGAGGGCCTCGCCAGCGGCACGCAGAAGATCGGCGAGGTCGTCACCCTGATCCAGAACATCGCGAGCCAGACCAATCTGCTCGCGCTGAACGCCACCATCGAGGCGGCCCGCGCCGGTGAGCATGGCAAGGGATTCGCGGTGGTCGCGAGCGAGGTCAAGGCGCTGGCGAACCAGACCGCGAAAGCCACCGAGGAGATCTCCGCGCAGGTTCAGACCATCCAGAGCGCGACCAGCGACGCCGTCAACGCCATCCAGGCCATCGGCTCGACCATCGCCGAGATCGACGAGATCTCCGGCCAGATCTCCACCGCCGTCGATCAGCAGGGCCTGGCGACGCGCGAGATCGCGGGCAGCCTGCAACAGGCCGCCACCGGCACGCGCGAGGTGAACGACAATATCGCCGGCGTCAGCAAAGCGTCCGAACAGGCCGGCGTAGCCGCCTCGAAGATGCATCAGGCCGCGGCCGGACTGTCATCGCAGTCCGACCGTCTCAAGGCCGAGGTTGACGGCTTCCTGGGTTCGCTGCGGACGGCGTGAGTCGCTTTTTTACCTCTCCCCGCTTGCGGGGAGAGGTCGGATTGCGAAGCAATCCGGGTGAGGGGGTACAGGTCTCTCGACGATCTCAAATGCGGAGAGAGGCCCCTCACCCCAACCCTCTCCCCGCAAGCGCGGGGCGAGGGAGTGGACCAACGCCGGAGCGATGGCTCGGCCAAAAATCAGATCGTCTGATTGTACTCGCCGACCTCGGGATGCGTGCGGAGCACGCTGTTCACCATCTCGAACATGTCGTGCATGCGCTGCTCGGAGACCGGGCTCTCGACCACGACAACGAGCTCGGGCTTGTTGGAGGAGGCGCGCACCAGGCCCCAGCTGCCGTCCTCGACCGTGACGCGCACGCCGTTGACGGTGACGAGATCGCGGATCGCCTGGCCGCCGATCTTGGCGCCCTTGGCCTGCAGGCCCTCGAAGTGCTTCACCACCTTGTCGATGACGCCGTATTTGACCTCGTCGCCGCAATGCGGCGACATGGTCGGCGACGACCAGGTCTTTGGCAGCGCGTTCTTCAGGTCGGCCATCGACTTGCCCGGCGCGCGATCGAGCATGTCGCAGATCGCGATCGCCGAGACGAGACCGTCGTCATAGCCGCGTCCATACGGCTTGTTGAAGAAGAAGTGGCCGGACTTCTCGAAGCCCGCGAGCGCACCCGTCTCGTTGGTGCGGCGCTTCATATAGGAATGGCCGGTCTTCCAATAGGCGGTCTTGGCGCCCTGCTTCTGCAGCACCGGATCGGTGATAAAGAGGCCGGTCGACTTCACGTCGACGATGAACTGGGCGTCCTTGTGGATCGCCGACATGTCGCGCGCCAGCATCACGCCGACCTTGTCGGCGAAGATCTCCTCGCCAGTGTTGTCGACGACACCGCAGCGGTCGCCGTCGCCGTCGAAGCCGAGGCCGACATCGGCCTTGTGATGCAGCACCGCGTCGCGGATCGCGTGCAGCATCTCCATGTCTTCCGGATTCGGATTGTATTTCGGGAAGGTGTGGTCGAGCTCGGTGTCGAGCGGAATCACCTCGCAACCGATCGCCTCAAGCACCTGCGGCGCGAACGCGCCGGCGGTGCCGTTACCGCAGGCCGCGACGACCTTGAGCTTGCGCGTCAGCTTCGGGCGGCTGGTGAGGTCGGCGATGTAGCGTGCCGGATAATTCTCGTGGAACTGGTAGGAGCCGCCGGCCTTGTTCTTGAAGTCGGCGTTGAGCACGATCTCCTTGAGCCGCGTCATCTCATCGGGACCGAATGTCAGCGGGCGGTTGGCGCCCATCTTCACGCCGGTCCAGCCGTTGTCGTTGTGCGAGGCGGTGACCATGGCGACGCAGGGCACGTCGAGATCGAACTGCGCGAAATAGGCCATCGGCGTCACCGCGAGCCCGATGTCGTGCACCTTGCAGCCCGCAGCCATCAGGCCGGAGATCAGCGCATATTTGATCGAGGCCGAATAGCCGCGGAAATCATGACCGGTGACGATCTCTTGGCTGACGCCGAGCTCGGCAATCAGCGCGCCCAGCCCCATGCCGAGCGCCTGTATCCCCATCAGGTTGATTTCCTTGTTGAACAACCAGCGCGCGTCGTATTCGCGAAAGCCGGTGGGCTTCACCATCGGCTCTGATTCGAAGGCGTAGGTGTTGGGCAACAAGACGGATTTCGGCTTGGGAAACATTGAGACGGTCTCGTGAAAAGGGCAGGAATTGATGCAGCCTTAGCGAATGCCGGGCCGCAGCGGAAGGCGGGAATGGCAGCTTATGGCTTATAATTGCGGCAGTTTGGTAACGTAGACGGTTAAAGCTGCCGGGCGAAATTGGGACGACACGGATTGAAGCGCCAGCGCGCTCGACCGCGCCACCATCGACCAGGATTTGCCGCCACAATCTCTGATCGCAAAATCATATTGAAACCACTGCCCTGCTGTGCGTATGCTGTTCGGGCGTATTCCGTCTTGCCCGCCGAAGATTCCGCGGTGCCCCGGCATTCGATTGCGACCTGATCGTCCAATTTGAGCATTAACTCAAAGCCTCTCGAGCTTGCTCACGGCGAGAACGTCGGAGACAATGCATGCGCAGCGTGTCGATCCCGGTTGCGGTCACGGTCGCCATGACCATGACCGCCGCTCAAATGACGCCCGCGGCTCACGCGGCGAGCGGGGGATCTCTGAATGCGCCAGCCGGTTCGCCGACCGCATCCCCGCATCTCAAGTTTGAGAATCCGACCCTTCCGCCCATGGCGCACACCGCATTCTGCCTGCGCTACCATGACGAGTGCCGCGCCCGCATGCCCTTTCGCGGCGGGCCGGTGCAGCTCACCGAGACACGGTGGGAAGATCTGAAAGAAGTCAACCAGACCATCAACGGCGCCATCATCCCGGACCCGACCGAACTCGGCCCGATGGTGGAATCCTGGCTCATCGACCCGAAGCGCGGCGATTGCAACGATTATGCAGTCAGCAAGCGCCACAGGCTTCTGAACCGTGGGTGGCCGCAGCGCACGCTCCTGCTCGCCGAGGTCGTAACCGTCTCGGGCAAGCACCATCTGATTCTGCTGGTGCGCACGAAGAGCGGCGACCTGGTGCTGGACAATCTGACCTCGCAGATCAGACCGTGGTCGCTTGCGCCCTATCGCTGGATCCGGATTCAGTCGCCCGGCAATCCGAAATATTGGAACGCTGTCGGGCCCCGACGCGTGTAGGAGTTCCGCCGTCGAACCACTCGACGGCGACGCCGGGCTATTGTTCCAGCACCATCCGGCCGTTGGCGTATTCGAAGCGCTTCAGGCGGGACAGGAACGAGAGGCCGAGCAGGTTCTCGGACAATGCTTCGTCCGGGAGCACCATCGCGTCGACGTCGCGCACGACGAGGCCGCCGACCTCCAACATGGCGATGCGGGTGCGCGCGGCCTTAATGGTGCCGTTGGCGGTGGAGACGGTGGCGTTGTACTCGCTGCGCGAGGGACGCAGGCCGAAGCGGGCAGCCGAGGTCTCGTTCAGCGCCACCACGGAAGCACCGGTATCGACCATGAAGCCGATGCGCTGGCCGTCAATCCGGCCCTCGGTCTGGAAGTGGCCGCGGCCGTCGCGGGGAATGTTGAGGCTGCGGCCGCCGGCGGGCGCCGTCGCTGCGACCGCGACCGTCGTGCGCGGCGCTGACGTTGCGGAAGCGGAGCTCATCTTGTCCGCCATCTGCGCCATGAACGTACCGAGGCCGATCATGACGGCCGCGAAGATCATAATGTTACGCATCACACCACTCGGAGCCGAAAGCTCGATTTCATCACGCGGCACGCATGGCCGCGAGCGAAGCCGCGGCAAGGCGGTGCTATTTTGACGAAAAGGATGAGCGAACGGTTAATGCGTGCTCGCAATGTCTCACGTCCCGCGCGGCTTTGCCCGCCGTGTCGGCAATGCGCTCGCCGGATCGTCCGGCCAGGGATGACGAGGGTAGCGGCCGCGCAAATCGGAGCGCACCGCGCTGTAGCTGCCGCGCCAGAAGCCGGGGAGATCGCGCGTCACCTGCACCGGACGTTGCGCCGGCGACAGCAATTCCAGCACCAGCGGCACCTTTCCGGCCGCGATCGACGGATGGGTGTTGAGGCCGAACAATTCCTGGAGCCGCACCGCGATGGTCGGCCCCTGCTCCGCCTCATAGTCGATCGCGAGCACGCTGCCGGTCGGGGCCTCGAAATGCGTGGGCGCCTCGCGGTCGAGCCGCGCGCGCATCTCCCAGGGCAGCAGCGCCATGAGCGCATCGGAGAGATCGCCGGCAGAGATGTCCTTCAGCGCAATCTTGTCGTAGAGCGCGGGCACCAGCCAGTCGTCGCGCCGCGCGATCAATCCGTCGTCCGACAAATCGGGCCAGCTCTCGCCTTCGGCCTTGCGCAGGAACATCACGCGGTCGCGCCACTGTTTTGCTACCTTCGACCAGGGCAATCGGTCGAGGCCTGCCGCGATCAGCCCATCTGCAAAGATGCGCGCCGTTACTTCCGAGGGCGAGACGGCGAGCGTGGCCTCGGAGAGCGTGATCGCATGCAGCACGCGCTTGCGCCGTGCGCGCAACGCCATCGCGCCGCGATCGAAGGAGATCTCGTCGACGGTCTCGATATGCTCGGCGAAATGCCGCTCGATGTCGTCCTCGGCGATGGTTGCCGCAAGCAGAATACGCCCGCTCGCCGCCGTTCCCGTCATTTCGCCGATCGCGATATAGGGCGCGCGGGCGAGCGACGAGGTCTGCTCCACCGCCGCGCCACGCCCGTTCGCGAGCACGAAGCTGCCATTGCCGCGATTGCGCGCGACGCGGTCCGGGAAGGCGTAGGCGAGCATCAAGCCGGTCGAGAGATCGTCCTGCTGCGCCGCGGACTTCTCCGACGCCGCCACCTGCGAGGCCCAGCGCCGCGCGAGATCGCGCGCGCTGGCGGCGCGTGGCGAGCGATCGCGGCGAAACTGGTCGCGCCGATGTTCCAGATCGACGCTGTCGCCGCCGAGCCCCCGTTCGGTGATGATGGCCGCGATCTCGGCGGCAGCTTCGCCCGCGCCCGCGCGATGGGAATCCACGATCATCCGCGCGAGCCGCGGCGGCAGCGCCAGCGCGCGCAGGCTCTTGCCTTCCGCGGTGATGCGGCCGTCGCCATCGAGCGCGTTGAGCTCGGAGAGCAGGCTCTTGGCTTCCTTCCAGGCAGGCTGAGGCGGCGGATCGAGGAACGACAGCGCGGCAGGATCGGCGACGCCCCATTGCGCGAGATCGAGCACGAGCGATGACAGGTCGGCGCTGAGGATTTCCGGCTGGGTGTAGGGCGCGAGCGAAGCCGTCTGCGGTTCGTCCCAAAGCCGGTAGCAGACGCCGGGCTCGGTACGGCCGGCGCGGCCGCGGCGCTGGTCCACCGCCGCGCGGGCCGCGCGCACGGTCTCGAGCCGGGTCAGGCCGATATCCGGCTCGTAACGCGGCACGCGGGCGAGGCCGGAATCGACCACGATGCGCACGCCTTCGATCGTGAGCGAGGTCTCCGCGATCGAGGTCGCCAGCACCACCTTGCGCGTGCCCTTCGGCGCCGGCGCGATGGCGCGATCCTGCACGGCGGCATCGAGTGCGCCGAACAAGGGCACGATCTCGACGCTGGCATCCTGCACGCGTTCGGTGAGGAAATTCTGGGTGCGGCGGATTTCGGCCGCGCCCGGCAGGAAGGCCAGCACCGAACCGCTGTCCGTACGAAGGGCCGAGGCGATCGCGTCGGCCATCTGCCGCTCCACCGGCGCGTCCGCCTTGCGGCCGAGATAACGCGTCTCGACGGGAAAGGCGCGGCCCTCGCTTTCGACGACGGGCGACTCCCCAAGCAGCTTTGCGACGCGCGCACCATCGAGCGTGGCCGACATCACGAGGATGCGCAGATCCTCGCGCAGGCCCTGTTGCGCATCGCGCGCCAGCGCGAGGCCGAGGTCGGCGTCGAGCGAGCGCTCGTGGAATTCGTCGAACAGGATGGCGGCAATGCCTGAGAGCTCGGGATCGTCGAGGATCTGGCGGGTGAAAATCCCCTCGGTCACGACCTCGATGCGCGTGGCGCGCGATATCTTCGAGCCGAAGCGAACGCGATAGCCGACGGTTTCGCCGGCGCGCTCGCCGAGCGACTTGGCCATCCGGTCGGCGCTGGCCCGCGCCGCGATGCGCCGCGGCTCGAGCACGATGATCTTCTTGCCCGCGGCCCAGGGCGCATCCAGCAGCGCCAGTGGCACACGTGTGGTCTTGCCGGCGCCCGGAGGGGCCACCAGCACGGCGGCGTTATGCGTCTCGAGCGTGCGCGACAAATCGTCGAGCACGGCATCGATCGGGAGGGGCGTGTCGAAGCTGCGGGGCAAAAGTCTCGGTCCGTCATCGTCCGTCTTGCGCGCTATCGCGCGCTGGGACGGACGATCCAGTCATGTCAGATCCCGGCCATTCCGAAGATCACGGCGTACTGGATACCCCGCCTTCGCGGCGTATGACAATCATATGTAGCAATCAGCCCTGTGCGAGCGGCCGGCCGACGCTCTCGTAGGTGAAGCCGGCCGCGGCCATGTCTTCGGGGCTGAAGATGTTGCGGAGGTCGACGACGACGGGTTGGGCCAGGGTCGCCTTCAACCGGTCGATATCCAGGCCGCGGAACTGGACCCACTCGGTGACGATGACGAGCGCATCGGCGCCTTGCGCGCAGGAATAGGCATCCTCGCAATAAGTGATGTCCGGCAGCTCGCCCTTGGCCTGCTCCATGCCGACGGGATCGAAAGCCCTGACCTTCGCGCCCATGTCGATCAGGCCCGTCACCAGCGGGATCGACGGCGCATCGCGCATGTCGTCGGTGTCGGGCTTGAAGGTGAGGCCGAGCACCGCGATGGTCTTTCCGCGCAAGCTGCCGCCGAGCGCGTGGCTGACCTTGCGCGCCATCGCGCGCTTGCGGTTCTCGTTCACCGCCAGCACGGATTCGACGATGCGCAAGCTCACGTCGTAGTCCTGCGCGATCTTGATCAGCGCCTTGGTGTCTTTCGGGAAGCACGAGCCGCCGAAACCTGGACCGGCATGCAGGAACTTGGTGCCGATGCGGTTGTCCAGGCCGATGCCGCGCGCGACCTCCTGCACGTTGGCACCGACTTTTTCGGCGAGATCGGCGATCTCGTTGATGAAGGTGATCTTGGTCGCGAGGAACGCGTTCGCGGCGTATTTGATCATCTCGGCGGTGCGCCGCGCCGTGAACATCAGCGGCGCCTGGTTCAGCGACAGCGGGCGATAGATGTCGCCCATCACCTTGCGGCCGCGCTCGTCGGAGGTGCCGACCACGACGCGGTCCGGGAACTTGAAATCGCGGATTGCGGCGCCCTCGCGCAGGAATTCGGGGTTCGAGGCGACCACGACGTCGGCGTTGGGATTGGTCTCGCGGATGATGCGCTCGACCTCGTCGCCGGTTCCGACCGGAACGGTCGATTTCGTCACCACGACGGTGAAGCCTTTGAGCGACTGCGCGATCTCGCGCGCGGCGGCGTAGACATAGGACAGATCGGCGTGACCGTCACCGCGGCGCGACGGCGTACCGACCGCGATGAACACGGCATCGGCGTCCGCGACCGGCTTCGACAGGTCGGTGGTGAAGTCGAGCCGCTTGGCCTTGACGTTGGTCGCGACCAGCTCGTCGAGGCCGGGCTCATAGATCGGGATCTCGCCGCGATGCAGCGCTGCGATCTTCTTCTCGTCCTTGTCGACGCAGGTAACGTCGTGGCCGAAATCCGCAAAGCAGGCTCCGGACACCAGCCCCACATAGCCCGTTCCGATCATCGCGATTCGCATGAAAAACCCTGTTCTCGCTTGGTTAACGAAACCCCAACACGGGGCGGTTTAGCATTTTCCTCAGGGGTGAGGGAACAGTGCGCGTGCAAAAACCGGCACGCGAATTGAACCGGTAAAGAAGTCGGAAACCGCAAAGCTCCAAACTGCCCCACGCCTACACAGAACCGGGCGGAACACGCCTCGAAAAGGGACACCATGGCACCATCAGGCACAATCGCCGCAGGCGGGCTTTCCAGGGCCCCTTCTGCCGCACGTGTCGACTGGGTCGACTACGCCAAAGGCATCTGCATCGTCATGGTCGTGATGATGCATTCGGTGCTGGGGGTCGAACTCGCCGCCGGCGAGACTGGATTCATGCATGTAGCCGTGGCCTTCGCAAAGCCGTTCCGGATGCCGGATTTCTTCCTGATTTCGGGCCTGTTCCTGCCACTGGTGATCGATCGGGACTGGCGAACCTATCTCGACCGCAAGGTGGTGCATTTCGCCTATTTCTATGTCGTCTGGGTGACAATCCAGTTCGGCTTCAAGGCGCCCGCCTTCGCCGCGGCAACCAGCTGGCACGATGCTGGCCTCATGTATCTCGAATCCTTCGTCGAGCCGTTCGGCACGCTCTGGTTCATCTACCTCCTGCCGATCTTCTTCGTCGTCACAAAACTGACACGGCGAGTCCCGCCGCTCGCCATCTGGCTCGTCGCCGCCGCGCTGGAGACGGCGCGCATCTCGACCGGCTGGACCGCGATCGACGAATTCTGCGCGCGCTTCGTGTATTTCTATTCGGGCTATCTGTTCGCGCCTTGCGTGTTCGCGCTGTCGGATCGTGCGCGCACGCATCCCGCGCTTGCACTCGCGGCGCTCGGGACGTGGGCGCTGGTCAATGCCGGCCTCGTCGCGTGTGGCGCCAGCGAATGGAAGATCGTATCGCTCGTGCTCGGCTTCGCCGGCGCCTGCGCCATCATCACGACAGGCACGCTGCTCGCGCGTGCTCATTGGTGCAACTTCCTGCGCTTCTGCGGCGAGCATTCGATCGTGATCTATCTCGCCTTCTTCCTGCCGATGGCGGCGACGCGGACGCTGCTGCTGCGCAGCGGCATCATTCACGACATCGGCACGGTGTCGCTGATCGTCACCATCGTCGGCGTGGTCGGATCGCTCGCCATCTGGCGGCTCGCCTTGCGGCTGCACGCCGACTTCTTGTTCGAGCGGCCCAAGACATTCTGGATCGCGCCGAAGAAATCCGCGGCAGTGTTGCAGGCGGCGGAGTGATCCAGTCGCCGTCGTCGCCCGGCTCGACCGGGCGACCAGCATTCCAGAGACCGCGATTATCGACCGATAGGGCGCAACGTGCTGGATTCCCCGGTCAAGCCGGGGAATGACAGTGAGGATGTGGGAATCACAGTGGGGATAGCGGCGCCAGCAAGCCAAAAATCCCCCTCCCGAGGCTGTCAAAGCCCGCAAAAATCCATACATTGCGGCCATGCCCAAAACCTCCCCGAAGACCACCGCCAAAGCTGACACCAAGGCTGCCGCGCCCAAGGCGGCCGCCGACACCAAGCCCGCTACTGCCAGACCGGTCGCGGCGAAAGCAGCCGGCAAGGGCGACCATGTCTTCCTGGTCGACGGTTCCTCCTACATCTTCCGCGCCTATCACGCGCTGCCGCCGCTGAACCGCAAGTCCGACGGGTTGCAGGTCAATGCCGTGCTCGGCTTCTGCAATATGCTGTGGAAGCTCTTGCGCGACATGCCCGCCGATAACCGACCGACGCATCTGGCGATCGTCTTCGACAAGTCGGAGGTCACCTTCCGCAACAAGATCTATCCCGAGTACAAGGCGCACAGGCCGCCGGCGCCGGATGACCTGATCCCGCAATTCGCGCTGATCCGCGAAGCCGTGCGCGCCTTCGACCTGCCCTGCCTGGAACAGGGCGGCTTCGAGGCCGACGATCTCATTGCGACCTATGCGCGGCAGGCGAGCGAGCGCGGCGCCAGCACGACCATCGTGTCCTCCGACAAGGACCTGATGCAGCTCGTGAACGACAAGATCACGATGTACGACACCATGAAGGATCGCCGCATCGGCATCCCCGAGGTGATCGAGAAATTCGGCGTGCCGCCGGAGAAGGTGGTCGAGGTGCAGGCCCTGGCCGGCGATTCCACCGACAACGTGCCGGGCGTGCCCGGCATCGGCATCAAGACCGCAGCGCAATTGATCGTCGAATATGGCGACCTCGAGCAATTGCTGTTCCGCGCCACCGAGATCAAGCAGCCGAAGCGTCGCGAGGCGCTGCTCGAGAATGCCGAGAAGGCGCGGGTCTCGCGCCAGCTCGTGCTGCTCGACGACAAGGTCGAGCTGGAGGTGCCGCTCGACGACCTCGCCGTTCACGAGCCCGACGCGCGCAAGCTGATCGCCTTCCTGAAGGCGATGGAGTTTTCGACGCTGACACGCCGCGTCGCCGACTATTCTCAGATCGATCCCGCCAATGTCGAGGCCGATGCGAGCAACAGCAGTAGCGTCAGGGCCGGCGATGGCGCGGCCAAGGCGAAAGGGTCCGAGGCCTCCGGCGATCTCTTCGCCGGCCCCGCTGCGACCGCAACGGGCGGCGACAAGGGCGACAAGTCGGCGAGCCTCAAGGGCGCGCCGATCTCGCTCGCCAAAGCGCGCGAGGAAGCGTTGCGCAAGCTTCCGGTCGACCGCAGCAAATACCAGATAATCAAGACGCTTGGGGAGCTCGACGCCTACATCGCGCGCATCCATGAGACCGGCCATGTCGCGATCGAGATCCGGGGAAACTCGATCGATCCGATGCAGGCCGATCTCTGCGGCATCGCGCTGGCGCTCGCGCCAAATGATGCCTGCTACGCGCCGCTGGCGCACAAGCAGTCCGGCGGCGGCGCCGGCCTGTTCGACGCCGGCCTCGCGTCCGACCAGGTCAAGCATGACGACGCCATCGAAGCGCTGCGCCCCGTGCTGGAATCATCAGGCATCCTCAAGGTCGGATTCGACGTCAAATTCACCGCCGTGATGCTGGCGCAGCACGGCATCAACTTGCGCAACACCGACGATGCGCAACTGATCTCCTACGTGCTCGATGCCGGCCGCGGTTCGCATGGACTGGAATCGCTTTCTGAACGCTGGTTCGGCCACGCCATGCTGAAGGAGAGCGAGCTGCTCGGCAGCGGCAAGGGCAAGATCACCTTCGACCAGGTGCCGATCGACAAGGCTGCGCCGCTGTCGGCGGAAAGTGCCGATATGGCCTTGCGCGTCTGGCGCGTGCTGAAGCCGCGCCTCGTCGCCGAACACATGACCGCCGCCTACGAGACGCTGGAGCGGCCGCTGGTCGCGGTGCTGGCGCGCATGGAGCGGCGCGGCATCTCGATCGACCGCCAGGTGCTGTCGCGCCTCTCAGGCGAATTCGCCCAGACCGCCGCGCGCGTCGAAGCGGAAGTGCAGGAGATCGCCGGCGAGCCGATCAATGTCGGCAGCCCCAAGCAGATCGGCGACATCCTGTTCGGCAAGATGGGATTGCCCGGCGGCACCAAGACCAAGACCGGCGCGTGGTCGACCACCGCGCAGGTGCTCGACGATCTCGCCGAGCAGGGCTACGACTTCCCGAAGAAGATCCTGGAGTGGCGCCAGGTCTCGAAACTGAAATCGACCTACACCGACGCGCTGCCGACCTACGTCAATCCGCAGACCCACCGCGTACACACGACCTACGCGCTGGCCGCGACCACGACAGGCCGGCTGTCGTCGAACGAGCCGAATCTGCAGAACATTCCGGTGCGCACCGAGGACGGCCGCAAGATCAGGCGCGCCTTCATCGCCACGCCGGGGCACAAGCTGGTGTCAGCCGACTATTCGCAGATCGAACTGCGGCTGCTGGCGGAGATCGCCGACATTCCCGTGCTGAAGCAGGCATTCAGGGACGGGCTCGACATTCACGCCATGACCGCATCGGAAATGTTCGGCGTGCCGATCGAGGGCATGCCGAGCGAAGTCCGCCGCCGCGCGAAAGCGATCAATTTCGGTATCATCTACGGCATCTCGGCGTTTGGCCTCGCCAACCAGCTCGGCATCGCGCGCGAGGAAGCGTCCGCCTACATCAGGAAGTACTTCGAGCGCTTCCCCGGCATCCGCGCCTATATGGACGAGACGAAGGAGTATTGCCGGCAGCATGGCTACGTCACCACGCTGTTCGGCCGCAAGTGCCACTATCCCGACATCAAGGCGTCGAACGCTTCGGTGCGCGCGTTCAACGAGCGTGCCGCGATCAACGCGCGCCTCCAGGGCACCGCGGCGGACATCATCCGTCGCGCCATGACCCGCGTGGAGGACGCGCTGGCCCAGAAGAAGCTGTCGGCGCAGATGCTCCTGCAGGTGCACGACGAACTGATCTTCGAGGTGCCGGACGCCGAGGTCGAGGCAACGCTCCCCGTCGTGCAGCACGTCATGCAGGACGCGCCGTTCCCGGCCGTGCTGCTATCGGTGCCGCTGCACGTGGACGCCCGCGCGGCGAACAATTGGGACGAGGCGCACTGAGGCCTTCTAGGCGGACCTTCCGAGAGCTCATTCTATCATTGTAGGTTGAGGATCTAGCCAACTCGTCATTGCGAGCGCAGCAAAGCAATCCAGAGTCTTTCTGCGGAGACAGCCTGGATTGCTTCGCTGCGCTCGCAATGACGGAGAATGGGGTGTCTTTCTGAGACCCGAACTATCACCGTGTTCGCGGAGATAGCCCTTCGCCCCACCGGTTTCCCCGTAAGAACGGGGCGAGGGAGCGCACCGAATGGGCCGCGCCGCCTGAATTGTCCTCCGTGCAATTGCGCGATGGCTCGGCGAGGCCACCCATATTAGAACCGGGCGATCTCCCGCACCGGTTCACTCATGCCCCATACCTCCGCCCTGCTCGGCTTCGCCCTCGTCTGCCTTGGTCTCGTGCTCACGCCCGGACCGAACATGATCTATCTGATCTCGCGCTCGATCACGCAGGGGCCTGCGGCCGGCATCGTCTCGCTCGGCGGTGTAGCCTTGGGCTTCGTGTTCTACATGCTGTGCGCGGCGTTCGGCATCACGGCGCTGCTGCTCGCCATTCCCTTTACCTATGACGCGCTACGCTTCGCCGGCGCCGGCTATCTGCTGTGGCTGGCGTGGCAGGCGGTGAAGCCGGGCGGGCGCTCGCCGTTCCAGGTGAAGACGCTCGCGATCGACAGCCCGCGCAAATTGTTCGCGATGGGCTTCGTCACCAATCTGCTCAACCCGAAGATTGCAATGCTCTATCTGGCGCTGCTGCCGCAATTCATCGATCCCGCTGCCGGCAGCGTGCTGACACAATCGCTGGCGCTCGGTGCAATCCAGATCGCGATCAGTGTCAGCGTCAACGCGATGATCGCGCTGGCGGCAGGATCGATCGCGCTGTTTCTGGCGAGCCGGCCGAGCTGGATGCTGGTGCAGCGCTGGCTGATGGGCACGGTGCTGGCCGGGCTTGCGGTGAGGATGGCGGTAGAGGCGAAGAAGGTGTAGCCCCACGCTCGTGTCGCGGACGCGCTGCAGCGCTATTGCGCTGCTGCGCAGAGCCGGGGCACGAGAGAAAAGAGCGCCCCTCAATCCAGCTTTGCGTCCATGCCCCGCTTCACCGCCGGGCGTGCCATCAGGGCTTCGTACCAGCGCTTGACGTTGGGAAAATCGGCGAGATCAACCTTGTGGCGAGGGTGGCGCCAGGCCCAGCCCAGGATGGCAAAATCCGCAACCGAGAGGTCGCCGGCAACGAAGTCGCGGCCATCGAGGCGGCGGTCGAGCACGCCGTAGAGCCGGCGCGTCTCGGCCATGTAGCGCTTCAGACCGTAGGCGCGGTCCTGCTCGTTCTCGAGCGCGATGAAATGGTGGACCTGGCCGGGCATCGGCCCGAAGCCGCCCATCTGCCACATCAGCCACTCGTAGACAGGGATGCGCCCCGCCAGCGATTTCGGCAGAAATTTGCCGGTCTTTTCGCCCAGATAAAGCAGGATCGCGCCGGACTCGAAGATGCTGACGGGCTTGCCGTCGGGGCCCTCGGGGTCGACGATCGCGGGGATCTTGTTGTTGGGGCTGAGCTTGAGGAACTCGGGCGCCATCTGCTCACCCTTGGTGATGTTCACCGGGACCACCTTGTAGGGCAGCCCCATTTCCTCCAGCGCGACCGAGATCTTGCGGCCGTTCGGCGTGTTCCAGGTGTGCAGCTCGATGGTCATTCCTATTGTCCTTCCCCCAGGAGGCTTGGTGCGCAGTTTGCCCTCCACTACTCCAGAAGGTTGCACCCCCACAACCGACGGACCGGGATGGCCGATCCCTGTTGACGGGAGACGCTCCCTCTGGAATGTCGCGGCGGTCGCGGATAAATTCCGCCTCCTCAAAAATGCTCCCGAGGACCGCCGTGTCGAAATCAGCCTCCCGCGCTCGCCTGTTCGAAATCATCCGCCGGCGCTCCTTCGGCCGCGGCGAGGTGACGCTCGCGTCAGGCCGCAAGAGCGATTTCTACTTCAACCTCAAGCCGACCATGCTCGACCCGGAGGGCGCGACCCTGCTTGCCGAGCTGACCTACGAGGCGCTGAAGGACGATAAGCTCGACTTCATCGGCGGGCTCGAGATGGGCGCGGTGCCGCTGGCCGGCGCGCTGGCGCAGATCTCCTGGATCAAGGGCCATCCGATCGCGGCGTTCTTCGTGCGCAAGAAGCCGAAGGAGCACGGCGCCAGGCTCGCCATCGAGGGGCTGCCAAAGGGCGAGACTCTGGAGGGCAAGCGCGTCGTGATCGTCGAGGACGTCACCACCACCGGCGGCTCGGCGATGAAGGCGGTGGAATCGGTGCGCGAGACCGGCGCCGATGTGGTGCTGGTGCTGACGATGGTCGACCGCGAGGAAGGCGCCACCGACACGTTCGGTGCAGCAGGCCTGCCATTCCGCTCGCTGTACAAGGCGTCAGAATTCCTGAAAGCGTAAGACGACGAAACTGGTTCCGTCGTCTTACCCAAGCGTGACCCGGAAGCAACGCCGTCCGTGAAAGCTGCGCCCGGCCTCAAAGAGGTCACTGCCTCGTCTTGAAACCGCCTCCGCGCAACTGCTCATTTACCATCGCGCAATATGGTGAATCGTGTGCTGAGACCTCGAAAGGTCCTGGCCGGTTCGGTAGCGTCGGGTGGAGTGAGCCTTGCGTAAAGAGTTGTCCCATACGCGGCAGCGTCGCGCCATGCTTGTAGCCGCCATCGTTGCGGTTCCCATGCTCGCGGCCCCGGCCCCGGTTTCCGCCGAAGGCTTGTTCGACTTCTTCTTCGGCGGCTTGCAGCGATCGCAGCCGCAGCAGGCAACCTCCTACGATCCCTTCACCGGCCAGCAGAATCCCGCAAATCCGCAATATGTACCGCCGACACGCTCGGCCGCAGCCGGCGGTTCGGGCCCGGCTTTCTGCGTGCGCAGCTGCGATGGCAAATATTTTCCGCTGATGCGCGGCGCCGTCTCGCCGGCGCAGATGTGTCAGGCCTTCTGTCCCGCCACCGCCACAAAGGTCTATTTCGGGTCCAACATCGACGGCGCCTATTCGCAGACCGGCGAGCGTTACGCGGACAGCGAGAACGCGTTCGCCTACCGTAAGGCGCTGCGCTCGGACTGCACCTGCAATGGCCGCGATCCGGTTGGCCTTGCGCCGGTCGATCTCGCGCTGGATTCGTCGCTGAAATCCGGCGACGTGATCGCGACCTCCGATGGCCTCGTCGCCTATACCGGCGTTCGCCTCGGCACCGACCAGACCGCGGAGTTCACCCCGGTCGCCTCCTATCCCGGCCTCACCGCGCAGGTCCGCGCCCGCCTCGGCGAGATGAAGGTGGCTCCGGTGCGTGCCGACACGGTCGCAGCCGATGCGCCGGCGGCGACGGAGATCGTGCGCGAGACGCTACCTGATGTGACGGTACCGAAGACGCAGGCGCAAAAGCCGGCGAAGCGCGTGGGATTGGATTGATGATCCTCATGGTGAGGGAGCCGCGCTCTCGCGCGGCGTCTCGAACCATGAAGGCCCCGCTGCTGCAACTCGGCCTTCATCCTTCGAGACGCGCGCAAGCGCGCTCCTCAGAGCCTGACTCAGAAAGCGTCAGCGTCTTCAGGGTCTGGCCAGGCGGCGGGTTAGGAGCCTGAGATGGGCGGCGAGCAGCCAGGCAAGCTCAGTGGCAGCAGAGCCTTCGAAGTCTTTGG
>JAEYRD010000160.1 GCA_023435725.1 Pseudomonadota bacterium
CACTGCGCTGATACTGGATACGAGCGGCTTTGGTCCACGGCATGGTGTCCTCCCTCGAATCTTCGCAAATCCGAAGGAATCACAGGCCCGCCAAAACCGCTCACCTTTTTCGGTCAGGCTCTGAGGACGTCTGGCGCGAAATGGCGAGGCGGGAGGACATGCTAGGGATCGCCGAGAAGCTGCCGAAGTCACCGATGAAGCTGCCCAAAGTTACATCACCCCGCGTTGCCGTCAGGCGGCCGAATGCCGCGCTCGAGGGCCGCGTGGCGCGCAAGCGCCACTAGAAGTGTCACAAATCGCTCAAAAACTGGCGATGGACAAATCCGTCCCATGGTGCTTCATCGCGGCGCCATGCTGAAACGTATCTACGATTGGTGCATCGACGCCGCCCATAAGCCCTACGCGCTCTGGATCATGGGGGCCGTGGCTTTCGCTGAAAGCTCCTTCTTTCCGGTTCCGCCGGATGTGATGCTGGTCCCGATGTCGCTGGCGCGGCCACAGCGCGCCTGGGTCTATGCGACGGTCTGTACCGTCACCTCGGTGCTTGGCGGCCTGTTGGGCTATGCCATCGGCGCGCTGCTGTTTGACTCGGTCGGTCACTGGCTGATCCAGGTCTATGGTCTCGGCGACAAGGTCGATGCTTTCCGCGCCTCCTATGCCGAGTGGGGCGCGGTGATCATCCTGCTCAAGGGGCTGACGCCGATCCCCTACAAGCTCGTCACCATCACCTCGGGCTTCGCCGGCTACAACATTGGACTGTTCATCCTGTGCTCGATCATTGCGCGTGGTGGACGCTTCTTCATCGCCGCGATCCTGCTCAACCGCTATGGCGACTGGATCCGGGTCAGGATCGAGCGTCACCTCGGATTGTGGGTCGCGATCGGCGCCGCCGTACTGGTGCTCGGCTTCGTGGTGGCGATCAAGCTGATCTGAACCGCCGCGCTTTGCCGCCACGCCGGCTTCGGCTACGGTTGTCGTCATGATGGTTCGATCCGGCAACCTGGCCGTGCGGCTCGGGGCTCCGATTTCAGCGGTTGTGCTGCTTCTGCTCTGTACCGGCGGGGCCGGATGGCCGCAATCCGCGCCGCCGGCGCTCGGCATGCAGGAGCAGGGACCGCAGGCTGCGCTGCCGCCCTCGACGCCTGCGCCTTCAGCGCCGCCGGCCCGCGAGGATAGTCCCGGACTGATCAACGAAATGGGCAAGCTGTTCGACAAGCTTCCGTCGATCGTGCCGCCGATCAAAAGCCCGAGCGAGGCCATGAACGATCTGTCGCGGCTGGCGAAGCCGTCCTCCATGGTGTCGGGCCGTATCGCCTGTCCGGTCTCCTCGAACGGCGCGCCCGACTGCAAGCAGGCCGCCGACCAGCTTTGCCAGAGCAAGGGTTACAAGGAAGGCAAGAGCCTGAACGCCGACTCCGCCGAGAAATGCTCGGCCAAGGTCCTGATCCCGGGCAGGCAACGCAAACCGGATGATTGCCGCACCGATACCTTCGTCACCAGCGCGCTGTGCCAGAACTGAGGACGCCGCGAGCAAAGGAGTGCCCATGAGCCGTACGGAGCAGGATTTCCTCGGACAGCGTGAGATCGCCGACGACATCTACTACGGCGTCCAGACTATCCGGGGGAAGGAGAACTTCCACATCACCGGCATTCCGATGAGCCAGGAGCCTTACTTCGTGAAGGCGCTTGGTTACGTGAAGAAGGCCGCCGCCATGGCCAACCGCGATCTTGGCGTGATCGACGCCAAGGTCGCGGACGCGATCATCCTCGGGTGCGACCGCGTCATCGCCGGCGACATGATGGATCAGTTCGTCACCGACTTCATCCAGGGCGGCGCCGGCACCTCGACGAACATGAACGCCAACGAGGTGATCGCCAACCTCGCGCTGGAATCGCTCGGCTTCGCCAAGGGCGATTACCAGCACGTCAGCCCGAACGACCACGTCAATTACGGCCAGTCCACCAACGACACCTATCCGACAGCCTTCCGCCTCGCGCTGATCCTGCGGCTCGAGAGCTACATGACGGCGCTGCGCCAGCTCCAGGAAGCCTTCTTCACCAAGGGCCGCGAGTTCGACCGCGTGCTGAAGATGGGACGCACGCATTTGCAGGACGCGGTGCCAATGTCGCTCGGGGCCGAATTCCGGGGCTGGGGCACCACGATCGGCGAGGAAGTCGACCGCATCTCGGAAGCGCGCGCACTGCTGCGCGAGATCAATCTCGGCGCCACAGCGATCGGCACGTCGGTCACCGCCGCGGTCGGCTATCCCAAGCTCGCCGTCAGGCACCTGAGCGCGCTGACCGGCGTCGACTTCGTGCTCGCCGGCGATCTCGTCGAGGCGACCTCGGACACCGGCGCCTATGTACAGCTTTCCGGCGTGCTCAAGCGCACAGCGAGCAAGCTCACCAAGATCTGCAACGACATCCGCCTGCTGGCGTCCGGCCCTCGCGCCGGGCTGAACGAGATCAACCTGCCGCAGCTTCAACCGGGCTCGTCGATCATGCCCGGCAAGGTCAATCCTGTGATCCCCGAGGTCGTCAACCAGACCAGCTTCCTCGTCATCGGCCTCGACACCACGGTGACGCTTGCGGCTTCCGCCGGCCAGCTCCAGCTCAACGTGATGGAGCCGGTGATCTCGTTCGCGCTGTTCTTCTCGATCCGCACCATGGAGCGCGCCGTCAACAGCCTGCGCGAAAACTGCGTGGTCGGCATCACCGCCAACGAGGAGCACACCCGCAACATGGTGCTGAACTCGCTCGGCATCGTCACCGTGCTGAAGCCACTGCTCGGCTACAAGCAATGCGCCGAGATCGCGCGCGAGGGCTACAAGAGCGGCAAATCGCTGCACCAGATCGTCGTGGTCGAGCGCAAATTGCTGACACAGGAGAAGTGGGACGAGATGTTCTCGTTCGAGCGGCTGATCAATCCGGATCTGATCGGGTGAGCGCTGGTCTCTCTTGCCGTCATTCCGGAGCGCGAGCCCGGAATCCATTTTGCCACGCGCGCTGCCGCCCGATGGATTCCGGGCTCGCGCTCCGCGCGCCCCGGAATGACGGAAGAAGGAATTCCGCTGCTTGGAATTGCGGTAACGGCGTCCGCCATGGCGTCAAAACGCAATACTTGACAGTGGAAAGATTGCCTTGTTGGTATGATACCCAACCTTCGTTTGACCGGCCAATAGAGGATCATTCCGCAATGTCCATGCCTGCCTTGTTCAAGGGGCGTCTGTCGATCCCCGTGATCGGTTCGCCGCTATTCATCATCTCGGTGCCCGATCTCGTGATCGCGCAGTGCAAGGCGGGTGTGGTCGGCTCGTTTCCTGCGCTGAACGCGCGGCCGCCGGAATTGCTCGACGAATGGCTGGCGCGGATCACCGAGGAGCTCGCGGCCTATGACCGCGCCCATCCCGAAAAGCCGTCGGCGCCGTTCGCGGTCAACCAGATCGTGCACAAGTCGAACAACCGGCTCGACCACGACATGCAGCTTTGCGCCAAGTACAAGGTGCCGATGGTCATCTCCTCGCTCGGTGCACGCGAAGAGCTGAACCAGGCCGTGCACGGCTGGGGCGGCATCGTCTTCCACGATGTGATCAACCAGAAATTCGCACACAAGGCGATCGAGAAGGGCGCCGACGGCCTGATCCTGGTTGCGGCCGGCGCCGGCGGCCATGCCGGTACCATCTCGCCGCTCGCCTTCGTCGCCGAAACGCGCAAGTGGTTCGACGGCCCGATCGCGCTGTCGGGCGCCATCGGCAATGGCAGGGCGATCCGCGCCGCGCGCATTCTCGGCGCCGACTTCGCCTATATCGGTTCGGCCTTCATCGCGACGAAGGAAGCCAACGCGGTCGAGAAGTACAAGGAGATGATCGCGGGCTCGACGGCCGACGACATCGTCTACTCCAACCTCTTCACCGGCGTGCACGGCAACTATCTGAAGCCCTCGATCCTTGCGGCCGGCATGGACCCGGAGAACCTGCCGACCTCGGATCCCTCCAAGATGAATTTCGGCACCGACGCTTCCGGCGAGCGCGCCAAGCCGAAGGCCTGGAAGGAGATCTGGGGCTCGGGCCAGGGCATCGGCAGCATCGAGGGCGTCGTGCCGGCCGCCGAGTTGATCGCGCGCTTCAAGAAGGAATACGACGAAGCGATCGATCCGCCGTTGTAAGCTCCTGTCGTCCCGGCGCTCTCATCTGTCGTCCCGGACAAGCGAAGCGCAGATCCGGGACCTCCGCGCGAGCGCTTGCGCTCGTCGCGACAGCCACAGGGAGTGGTTTGGCGAAAACTCGAAGTTTAGAGTCGTGCGTCACAACTTCTTCCTGAGGTTATGGGTCCCTGCTTTCGCAGGGACGACGCCCTTTGCTGAGCACCAACCGTCTAAGCCAACAGAGATTGAGTGATGGCCGCCATCTACCGCGTCGACGGCAACAGTGTCGTCACCAGCCCGGACGCCGCAGGCCCGTGGGACCGGCGCATGCAGCACGGCTCGGCGCCGGCCTCGCTGGTGACATGGGCGGCTGAGCGTATCCCGACGCCGGTGCCGATGAACATCGCGCGCGTCACCATCGATCTGATGCGCCCTGTTCCGGTGGCGCCGCTCACGATCGCGACCGAGGTTTTGCGCGAGGGGCGCAAGATCCAGCTCTGCGAAGTGAAGCTATTAGCCGAGGGCGTGCAGGTCGTCGGCGCCACCGTGCTCAAGATCAAGCAGCAGACGTTGCCGCTGCCCGATGACGTCAAGGAGCTGCCGGTCACGCTGCCGTCGCCCGAGGACTCGCTGGTCGAGGACGGTCACGCCGCGACCAGTCCTTTCGCGGGCATGGTCGCGATGCGCGCTGCGCGGGGCCGCTTCGGCCAGGCCGGCGCCGGCGCGATCTGGTTTCGCGTCGAACATCCCCTGATCGAAGGCGAGGCGATCTCGCAGGCCATGCGCGCCGTGGTCGCCGCCGACTTTTCCAACGGCACCGCCTCGACGCTCGACTTCCGCGCCTGGACCTACATCAACGCCGACCTCACCATCAGCCTCGCGCGCCAGCCGGTCGGCGAGTGGATATTGCTCGACGGCGAATCCTCGATCGGCCCCGACGGTGCGGGCCTCGCGATGTCGCGGCTGGCCGACCGGCAGGGTTATTTCGGCCGCGCGGTGCAGAGCCTGGTGATCGAGAAGCGGTGAGGAGCGCACTGGGGCCGCCCGGTCGAGCCGGGCGATGACGTCAGTTGTGTGTTGAGCGCCCTGAGGACTCCCGCTGAGGGCGTGCAGTTGCCCGCCTCACCGGTAAAACATCGACGGCGGCACGCCGAAGTGCCGGCGGAACATCGCGGCGAAGGCGCTTTGGCTGGCGTAGCCGCAATCGAAGGCGACGTCGATGATCTTCTCGCCGGACGCGATGCGGCGCAGCGCGTGCAGGAGACGCGCCTGCTGCCGCCATTGCGCGAAGCTCATGCCGGTCTGTTTCGCGAACAGCCGATGAACCGTCTTGGCGGTGACGCCCACGCGCGCTGCCCAGTGCTCGACGGTCGAGCTGTCCGATGGGTTGTCGGCGATCGCTTCGCAGATCGTCCGGAGCCTGAAGTCATCGGGGAAGGGTAGATGCAGCGGCAGCACGTCCGACACACGCAGTTCGTCGAGCAGGAGTCGCATCAACCGTCCGTCCCGGCCGGCTTCGTCGTAGTCGATTGGAATGCGCGTGGCCGCAACGATCAGCTCGCGCAATAGCGGCGACACCGCGATGACGCAGTTCTGCTCCGGCAGATGGAATGCGGTGCCGGGATCGACGAAGACGGTGCGGATCCGGACCCGCCCCGACATGGTCGTCTCATGCTCGAGGTCGGGTGCGAGCCACACCGCCCGGGTCGGCGGCACGATCCAGGTGCCCGCGTCGGATCGCACCACCATGACGCCTTCGATGGCGTAGAGCAGCTGTGCGGTCGGATGCGCGTGCACGCCGGTGGACGCGCCATCCGGATAGTCCACTTCCATCGCGGTGAGGGCGCGATGAGTGGCGTGGAACGCAAGATGGCGTGTGGTGAGCTCGTCCAGCATGTCTCAATCTCGACAGTCTCGGTCATTCTAGAGCGATACGGACGCCCGCGAAAGCATTACGCCCGGCTTCACCATCCAGGATTCACGGTTGAAGCCATGACCAACAAGGCCGCTTTCCTCTATCCCTTCTTCGCCATCGTGCTGTGGGCGGGGAACGTCATCGTCTCGCGGCTGTCCGCCCACACCATCGGGCCCGAGGCCATCACGTTCTATCGCCTGCTGCTCGCGGTTGGATTGATGAGCCTGTTCGTCGCGGGGCCGGCCTGGCGCAGTCGCGCGGTGATCTGGCCGCATCTCGGACAGTTCGCCATTCTCGGCTTTCTCGCGATGTGCCTGTTCCAGAGCCTGTCATATCTCGCGGCCGAAACCACCACCGCGACCAACATGGCCGTGTTCACCGCCCTGACGCCGCTGCTCACGGTGATGCTGAGCGCGATCCTGCTCAGGGAGACGCCGACCGCCGGCATGATCGGCGGCGGTGTGCTGTCACTCGCCGGCCTCGTCTATCTCGTCAGCGGCGGCGATCCTGCCGCGCTGCTGCGCAGCGGCGTGCATCCCGGCGATCCCCTGATGTTCGTCGCCGCGCTGGTCTATGCGCTCTATGGTGTCCTGCTGAAGCGCTGGGATCTGCCTGTCGCCGGCTGGCAATCGACCTATATGCAGGCGCTGTGCGCGCTCATGGTCATGTTTCCGGCCTTCCTCGCCACGCCGGCGCCAATGCGTGCGTTGAATGCCGAGACGCTGCCGCTGATCGCCTATGCCGGCGGGCTTGCCTCGATCGTGCTTCCATTCCTGTGGGTTCGCGGCGTGCAGATCCTCGGGCCCAATCGCTGCGCGATCTTCATGAACCTGTTGCCGGTGCTCACCGCGCTCGGTGCCATCGTGCTGCTCGGCGAGCCCGTGCGCGCTTTCCACGTCATCGGTGGCGGGATCACGCTTGCCGGTGTCGCCTGTGCCGCGATCTTCCGTCGGCCATTATGGATACCGGCGCCCGCGGCGTCGGCGATACGCGATTGAATGGCAGGCTTCCGCCGCCGCGGAAGGGATGCGTGGCATCCTGCCAGTTCACATTCCGTAGAAGATCTTGATCTCCCACAGCACCACGATGATAGCCGTGATCAACGTGACCGCGGCGACTGCACTTTCCAGGGAAGCGACTCTCATTTCTTACTCCGCTTCCCAGCCCCATCAGCGGTCTAGTTGATTCCCTGATTCGCCGGCAATCGGGCGGGCAGCGCGGACGCCCACTCCGTCGCGCGTTGTGGTGCCGGGGCCACAATGACACCGTAAAATCCCGGGGTATTCACCCCACCATCCGGTCCCGCCCGCTCCAGAAGCCTGCGCGCAGCACCTTCTTGTCGACCTTTCCGACCCCCGTCATCGGCAATTGCTTGACGAACCGGATCTGCTTGGGCGTATGCGCCGAGCCCTTTCGCGTCTTCACGAGATTGATCAGTTCGTCGGGGTCGGGTTGAGCCCCCTCGCGCGGCACGATGATCGCAGTGACGGCCTCGCCCCATTTCTCGTCGGGAATGCCGACGACCGCGACCATCGCGACATCCGGGTGCTGCGACAGCACGTCCTCGACCTCGCGCGGAAAGATGTTGAAGCCGCCGGTGACGATCATGTCCTTCTTGCGGTCGAGGATGAACATGTAACCGCGCTCGTCCCTGCGCGCGATGTCGCCGGTGTGGACCCAGCCGTTCTTCAGCGTCTCGGCGGTAACATCAGGCCGCTTCCAGTATTCCGCCATGACATGCGGGGCGCGCACGCAGATCTCGCCGGCCTCGCCGGTCTTCACCTCCTGGTCGTTGTCGTCGAGGATCTTGACCTCGCAGGCTGCGATCGGGAAACCGCAGGACAGGAACAGCTCGGGCGTCTTGGGATCGTGATCCGCCTTGCGCAGCACCGAGACCGGATAGCATTCGGTCTGGCCGTAGAGTTGCGAGAACACCGGGCCGATCCGCTCGATACCCTCGATCAGCCGGCTCGGCGACATCGCAGAGGCGCCATAGAGCACGAGCTCGAGCGAGGAGAGGTCGGTCTTGCTCAGCGCGGGATGATCGAGCAACACGTAGATCATGGTCGGCACGAACAGCGTGAAATTGATGCGCTCGCGCGCGATCGTGGCCAGCACCGCCTCTGGATCGAAGCCCTTCAGCATGTGCACGGTGCCGCCGCGCATCAGGGTCGGCAGCACTTTCGTGCCGGCGACGTGGCTGATCGGAGCGACAGTGAGATAGCGTGCGGCCTCCGGAATCTCGAAGTCGGCGAGGATCGCGCCGGCGGCTCCAGCGTTTTCTCGGTGGTAGCGCAGCGCGCCCTTGGACTTGCCGGTCGTGCCGCCTGTGTAGTTCAGCGTGGCGAGATCGTCGGGGCCGGCGAGGCACAGCGCGCTGGCGTGGCCTTCGATCTCGATCGCCTGCAGCAGGTCGGCGCCATAGTCGGCCGGTCCCATGGTGAAGACCGCCTTGAGACGGCCCGCCTTCGCGGCGAGCTCGCCGCCGCGATCGCGGAAGGCGGCAGCATCGACCACCAGCACTTCCGCCTCGGAATCCTCGAGCTGGAACAGCTGGTCGCCCTGCGATCCCAGCGGGTGCAGCCAGGTGATGCAGAACCGAGACAGCTGCGCCGCGACGCCGGCGCACCAGGTGTCGGCGCGGTTGGCGGTGAGGAAGGCGACGCGCGCGCCGGGCTGCAATCCAAGCCGCATGAACACGCCCTGGATGCGTCCGATCAGGTCGATGGTGCCCTGATAGCTCAGCGATCCGCCGGGCCATGCGAACGCGGTGCGGCCGGGATAGCGCGACAGCGCCCGTAGCGTCTGCGCGCAAGCCGGGGACGATGCGTGGAGCGGATCGGACATATGTTTCCTCGTTGCTTTGTCATCGGCTTCTGGCGTGCCAATGTTTGCGTGCAACGCTAGCACAGAGAATGCGGGATGGAACGACAAAGCCCGCGCAGGGAGGCAAGAGTGACAGGGAGGCTTGGGTGACATCCGATCGACTGCAACACTTCCGCGATCGTCTCGCTTTGCCTTTGATCGCAGCGCCGATGTTTCTGGTGTCGGGCGTCGAACTCCTGGTCGCGACCTGCCGCAACGGCGTGATCGGCAGCTTCCCCACCGCCAATTGCCGCAGCACGGAACAACTGGATGCGTGGCTCACCGAGATCGAAACGCGGCTGCGGCAGCACGAACACCAAACCGGCCGCAAGGCGGCGCCGCTCTGCCCGAACCTGATCGTGCACCGCTCCAATGCGCGGCTGGAGCAGGACCTCGCCGTGCTGCTGCGGCACAGGCCGGAGATCGTCATCACCTCGGTCGGCTCGCCCGCGCCGGTGCTCAAGCCACTGCATGATGCCGGTGCGCTGGTGCTGGCGGACGTTGCCTCGATCCGCCACGCCGAGCGCGCGGCGGAAGCAGGCGCCGACGGGCTCGTGCTGCTCACCGCGGGCGCCGGCGGTCAGACCGGCTGGCTCAACCCGTTCGCCTTCGTCCGCGCCGTGCGCGCGTTCTATGATGGCATCATCGTGCTCGCGGGCGGCATCAGCGACGGCCGCGCGCTGCTTGCCGCCGAAGTGCTCGGCTGCGATCTCGCCTATATGGGCACGAAGTTCATCGCCACGCGCGAGAGCATGGCGGACGAGCGCTACAAGCGGATGCTGGTCGACAGCAGCGCCGACGACATTTTGCTCACCACGGCGTTCACAGGCTTGCAGACCAGCATGCTCAAGCCGTCGATCGTGGCTGCCGGTCTCGATCCCGACGACCTGCCGGCGCGTGGCGCGATCGACATCGCCAAGGACATCGACGTCGCCGCGCGCGAGAGCCGCCCCAAACGCTGGCGCGATATCTGGAGCGGCGGCCACTCGACGTCGGGGGTGACCGATGTGATGGCGGTCGACGATCTCGTTGCGCGGACGCTCGCGGAATATCGTGAGGCGGGTGGACGGTAGGCGGAGCCCGGCCATGACGATGTGGAGACTTCACAGCGTCTCGATCACAGTTAATCCCGCACTCCTGCGGCCTCCCGCATTTAACGGCAGATTAACCAACCCCCGCCAACAATCCCCCTCGAGGCCGCCAATCAGGACCGAGAGGGACAGGCGATGGACTTCGATTTTCTCAACACCAAGACGGCGGCATCGCTGGACGAAATCCGCGTCCGCGTCGCTCACGCGCTTGCCCGTCATCCGCTATGCCGCAACGTCCGCTTCGACATCGTCAGCGTCCCCCGCACCCGCCGGGGCGGCAACTGGACGGTGACGCTGCAATCGGTCGAGCCGCGCGCGGTCTGGGAGGCCTCCGAGATCGTCGCCGACATCCAGGATGCCTACGATCTGGCGCTAGCCGCCTGATTTTGTTGAATTTTCCGGGCGATGTCGCCGCAGTCCGTGCGATTGCCGCCGCGGTGGCACGGTTAAGCCTTATTTACCGCCCAGTTTCCGGGCAGTGATCAAATCGACTTGAAGTTGGACGCGGAGAGACGTTTGTCCAGAGCCATCACCATCATCGTTCTGACCTGCTTCCTCGTCCTTGGTGCCGCCACCACTGCCATCCTCGGGCGCGACAGCGTGCCCAGCGTCAGCGCCGAGATGATCACGCAGGCCCCGCCAAAGCCACTCGCGACCAACCGCGCCGCCAAGGCCGACCGTCTGGTTCCAGCGCTGGCGCTGGCCTCGGCGGCGATCGAGCCGGTGCAGGTGCCCGCCGACAAGCTTTCGCAGGCCCCGGTCTTGACCGAGCCGCTGCGCCAGGCCTTTGCCGCCGCGACGCCCGCCGATTTTCCGATGCCGAAGGCCGCCACTTCTGAAGCGCCTGCCGCCGCAGAGGCCCCCACGGCCACCCTGCAGGAAGCCCCGGCGAAGCCGAAGGTCGTCGCCAAGCCGCAGAAATCCTACTCGCTGCTGTCTGACGCGCAGATCTCAGGCATCAGGGATCGCCTGAAGCTGTCGTCGTCGCAGGAATATTACTGGCCCTCGGTCGAGACCGCGCTGCGCAATGTCGTCCGCAAGATCTCGGCAAACAAGCTCTCCAATCCGAACGCGCCGGGCGTGCCGATCGATCCGAACTGCGACGAGGTCCAGCAGTTGAAGTCGGCCGCGATGCCACTGCTGTTCCAGCTGCGTGACGACCAGAAAGAGGAAGTGCGCAAGCTCGCCCGCATCATCGGGTTGGAGAAGGTCGCGCAGCAGATCTGATCCGCAGTCCCTTTCCGCGGCTCTCCGCTCCACATCAGGAACATCCGGCAACCCCCAGGCGTTGCCCACTCCAGACAGGGAGTGGACCAATGCACGCCTCGACAGCCTATTTCGTCGGCGCCGCAACAATCGTCGCCGCCATCGCCATGGGCCTCGGCGGCGGCATCGTCGCCGGCAATATCATGAATCCAATCGCGCCCAAGCAGGGCCCGGACGCCAGCAAGATGGAGCGGCGCGCTGACGCCGCCGCGCCGGCCATGACGAATGCGCCGTCCGAGCGCGTGCAATATCTCACCGGCTCGCAAGCCTTCGGCGCGATGATCGCCGCACCCGCCCAGGCACAGGGCCAAGCAGAGCCTGAGGCAAAGTCCGATCCGCAGACCACTCAAGCTGGCGCTGAACCATCAGCGCCGCAGCCTTCGCACGCGGCCTCGGTCGAGTCGCCCAAGCCGGCCGAGCTGCAGGCTTCGACGGAGCCGTCCTCATCAACCGACAATGCCTATGCCAAGGCCAGCGATCCTGACGTGAAGCGTGCCGCGTCCGAACGGCGCCGGACGGAACGCCGCGCGCGCTGGGCCGAGCGTCACCGTCACGATTCCCGCGAGCAACGCTGGATGCGCAACGGCACCGATTGGGATGACGTTGCGCGCAACGTCCGCGATGATTCCGATTCGCGGTATTTCGCCAGCCGTCCGCGTGGCGGCGTGCCGCGGATGATGCTGTTTGGTTCCGATAACAACTAGCCCGATAAGCCCCATTCGCCATCGCGCACGCGATCGTGAGCGATGGCTTGCCCTGTGGCGACCCCTGCCTCAAGTTTCAACTTCCGGATGATTTCCGTTCAAGGCATGATTGACGCAGCCAGCCAAAGGCCGCGTCATGGGCGTAGCGCTGTTAGCTTGGGGTCGCTTCTGCGGGCCGCAGGGCGAACGTGTGGTGCCGGCTCCCGTTGACGGAGATGGAGCCGGCTGGCTGCTCGACTTTGTGGCGCGGCATGCGCGGACTTTGCGCGACGTTGGATTCACTGCGCTAGAGTTGCCGCCGGCATCAAAGGCGCAGGAAGGTGCGGGCCGCGGCTGCGACCGCTACGGTGTGTTCGATCCCTGCGACATCAAGCTCTCCTATCAGCACTGCCGTCCGCCGCGCGTCACGATCACGGACGCGCTCGACGGTTCGGCCTTTTCGATCGATGTCACCTGCCGTGCCTCACAAGTCATTTGAGGGAGCCCATGTCATTTCATCATGTGTCAATGCTTCCCTTCTGGACGTCCGCCGACAGTCTCATCGCGGCCTTCGCGCTCGCATTCATCGTTCCGGCACGGCATGTGCTGCCGTTCATTCTCATGTTCGGCTTTTGCGATGCGTTGGGCTCCGCGCTCGGTGTCAGCGTGCCGGTTGCAGATGGTCTTGCCGCGGTCACGCTGATGTTGTGCGGCGTGTTGCTGGTCCTGGGTCTCCCGGTCGCGCATCGTCTGACGCAATCGACGAGCTGGGCCTACATGCTGCCGCCGCTGCTTGCGATCGACAATGTCGTATCGCGTGCACCCGACCAGATCGCTCTTACGGCAATGTGGAGCACCGCAATGGCCGGCCTCGGCTTCGCGTGCGGAGCGCTGGCGCTGGGATCGTGGAACGCGAGCCCCGAACGCAGGTGGACGTTCGCCGGTGCCTGCCTGCTCGCTGCCGGAAGCGCTCTGGCATTTGGTGGCTGAGCATGGTCGCTTCCGTCACCACCCGCAGCTATGACCGGGCCAGGACCGGTGCGAACAATTCCGAGACGGCGCTGACGGCGACCGCCGTCCGCACCAAAGGTATCGTGAAGCTTTTCAGCATTCCGATTCCCGACGACCCCCGGCTCGAGGCGCAGCCGCTGGCGGTCGGCGGTGTGCACATGGCTGACGGCAAGACCCGCGATCTGATCTTCCAGGCCAGCATGGGCAACTGGGTTTATGCATTCGACGCGACCACCGGCGAGAAGATCTGGGCGACGAATCTCGGACGGCCGATCATCGGAACGAGGGCCATCGACGGCCACATGACCAACGTCAATTGGGGCATTCTCTCGACCCCCGTGATCGACGAGGGGGCAGGTATTCTCTATGCCTGCGCCTGGATCAGCGATGATGGCAGCGCCGCCAAGGGGCAGCATTTCCTTGCGGCGCTGCGGATTCGCGACGGCTCGAAAGTACACGGGCTGCTCAACCTCGAGGGTGCCGTCTACACGCCGCCGGGTGGCCTGCCCGTGCAGAAATTCGTGTCGGCCCAGCGCAAGCAGCGCAGTGCCTTGACGTTGACGCGGAACCACGTGCTGATCCCCTTCGGCACGATCGCGGAGACGTCGAAGACGGCGCGCGGCTGGCTGCTCGCGGTGGACGTCCACGCCTGGCATCTTGCGGCCGCATGGTGCTCAACCGTCACCGGCTCGGGCGGCGGACTGTGGCAGAGCGGGGCAGGTCCCGCGGTCGCTCCCGACGGCTCGATCTACGTCATCACCGGCAACGGGGCATTCTCGCCGCAACATGGCGACTTCGGCGAGAGCATCGTGCGGCTCGCCTTGCACACCGGAAGCCATGCGCATTTCGAGGTGATGTCGTGGTGGTCCCCGTGGACCGATGCCAACCGCGTCGGCGCCGCCGCGCATGCGGTGGCCACCGACGACGAGGACGAGCCGGCGTTACCGTCCAATGTCTCCCTGACCTCTGTGATTGGCAACGCGAAGCGGATGGGAATGGCGTTGAAACCCCTTCACGCGCGTGAGATGGCGCATGTCGCGGTCACGTCCGGTCCTGACGCAATGGACGCACGGCTTGCGCCGGTCGTGGCGCACCACATGGCGGCGATGAACGAGTCGATGTGGGCCGACCAGGATTTCGGATCGGGCGGCCCGGTCTATGTCGCCTCGTCTCGGGCCGTGCTTGCGGCCGGCAAAGATGGCATCCTCTACACAGGCAATGCCGATGCGCTCGGCAATACGCAGCCGGGCGATCTGGCGACCGGCCATTTCGCAGCGAACTACGCCAAGCTTCGCATGCCGCCGATCCTGTATACCTATTTCGATCCGGCTGTCCCGGCCGCGCCGGCGTCACCGATGCAATTGAATTTGTTCCCGGGCGGCGCGACGCGGCACCTGCATGGAACACCCTTGCTGTTCCAGTCCGCCATCCATGGCACCATGCATTTTGTCGGCGGTGAGAACAGCGCTCTTCGCGCATGGTCGATCGCAGCCGACGGGACCACCGCCTATCTCGCCGGCAGCAACGAGATCGCTTCGCCGCAATCGCCGCATCCGCCGGGCGGCATGCCCGGCTGGAGCATCACGCTGGCCGCCAACAACGGCGCCGACGGCATCATCGTGGCGATGGTGCCCTATCAGGACAGCAACATGATGCTAAGCCCGGGCCGCTTCCTGGTCTATGACGCGCAGAATTTCGCCACCAATGCAGATGGCTCCAGGCGGCTCCAGGTGATCTGGGACAGCGAGAACTGGGGACCGGAGCACGCCTTCATGCATCCCAAGTTCAACCGTCCGATCGTCTGGAGAGGCCGCATCTATCGCCCGACCTATGACGGGCGCCTCGACGTCTATGGCCTGACCAATTAACGCTGCGAGATTCTTGGTTTGGAGCTCCGGCGAGCCGTCTTCCCTCTCCCACGACGAGGGGAGAAGGGAAGTGCAGTTCGTTTCCAAGCTATATCAACGACTATCCGCCGTGTGACTCCACGACCTTGCGACAGGCGTCGGAGAGCTTCGTCTTGTTCTCGCGCAGGCAGGCATTCATCTGCGGCTGCTTGCCGATATGCTCGGCGCAGAACTTGCTGGCATCGCCGCGGCAGGCCATTTGCTCCTGCGGCGTCGGACCGGATTGCGCAGCGGCGGGCAGGGCGGTGGCGGCGATCAGCAGCGCGGCAATAACCGAAGTCTTCATGAAGCACCTCCATTGGGGAATGTCGTTGGTCCCTCCAGGGATCAAGCGGCCTGGACCATCTCCCGCGGGCCCCTCGCCGGTCCATGCCATGTTCATGGCATCGGAACGCGGGCTCTTGCGCCGTGACGATTGCCGCCCCCCATCTTCATGGCATGTATCCGCGCGCGGTCTTTTGCCATTCAGGCTGCACGTCGGCTGCGAGACCCGGTAATTGCACCGGGGCGCCGAACAGGAAGCAGGAGAGCGAAATGTCGAAAAGAGCGGGAGCGCTGAGCGCCGGGCTGACGATCATGGTGCTGGCGGGTGCGGCGATGGTGTCGCTGGGCACGAGCCCGGCGCAGGCGGTGGTCTATTGCAAGACGGTCGGCGTGCCCAAGGGCTGCGTGGTGCGGCCGACCGCGGCTGTGGTGGTCGCGCCGGTCGCGCCGGTCGCAGCGGCTGCGGTGGCTACCCCCGGTGTCGGTGCCCCCGGCGTCGGCGTTCGCGCGGGCACGCCGATGAATCGTGGCGGTCCGGTCAATCGCGTCGGCGTACGCTGAGCCTTTATTTAAGAGCGAGATTTTCGGGCGAAGGAGTCTTGCGGACGAATCCCCCGTCCTCCGCAGGTAAATACTCCGGCCCGTCCCCTCTCTCCGTGCGCTCCACACGTTCGGGGAGGGGGCTTTTCAGCCCGCAGCCGCGTCGCTGTCGGGAAAATGCCGCGGCAATTGCAGCCGCACACGCGTGCCCGAGGCATCCGAGCTCAGGTCGAGCGCCGCGCCGCAGCGCGCGGCCCGGCTTTTCATGTTGCGCAGGCCTCGTGCGGTCCGGCTCGCGCTCGCGGCCTCGCAATTGCCGGCCAGCGCGAAACCGCGACCGTCATCCACAATGTTGATCACGCCGTACGGTCCTTGATCGCGGCCCTGGTCTCCATCGAGCGTCTCGATGGTGACGGCGATCTTGCGGGCCTGTGCGTGCTTGACGGCATTGGTCACGGCCTCGTCGAGAATACGCACGATCTGGATCACGTGCCACGGCCTGAGCTCGGGGTGCAGCGGCAGGCCTTGCGGTGTCGCCACGCGCCAATCGAGCACGATGTCGTGCGGTCGCAACTGCGCCGTCGCGCGCTCGCGCCAGGAGCCGAGCGCAAGCATGAGATCGCCGCCGATGTCGTCCATGGAGTCGATGACGAGACGCAGGTCTTTCAGCGCGGCGCGGGCGGCGTCCGTAATGGTCGCGCCCTCGTGGCCGCGCTCGGAAAGTGCGACGATGCTGACGAGTTGGCCGCCGAGGCCGTCATGCAGGTCGCGCATCAGCCGCGTGCGTTCATTGGCGAGCGCGGCAGCGCGGGCGCGCTCCTCCTCGCGGGCGAAGCTCGCCTTCAGCCGCTCCTCGGCCTCGCGCACGCGCGCCACGAGCTGCCCGGCAAAGCTGTCGACCTGGTTCAGCGCGCGGGCGAAGCGCCAGGTCAGCCCGGCACCGATCGCAACCAGCATCGCCGAATAGGACAGGCGAGAGACGAAGGTACGCTCGTTGGTCACGATCTCGGACACCGACAGCATGTCGTGAACCCAGCAGGTCAGCACGATGGTCACTGCGCAACCGATCGTGAAGCTTGCCGCGTCCTGCCGCCGCACCACCGCGGTCGCGGTCACGCAAGCCATCAGGAACAGGCAGACCCCGACCGTGGGGATGCCGAGCACCAGAAACAGGATGCGCGGCAGCGGCGGGCCCGCGATCAATCCGACGATGAACACAATGAGCCCCGGCACGAACAACAGCGTGCCGTAGCGCGGCCAGCGCCAGCCGAAGAACAGCACGCCGAACACGACGATCAGCGCGCTCTCGATCGGTGCGGAAGCCAGCAGCACCGCGGTGAGCCGGAACGTGGTGGCGGGGGGCACCGGCGGAGGCAGGAATGCCTGGATGACGCCGAGCACCATCGCCACGGCCAGCACGCCATAAACCGGCTCGTGACGCCGCATCAGCCACATGATCGCGAGAATGACGGCAAGGATCGACTGCCAGGCGGAGAACACCACCGGCAGCGTGACGAACAGCAGTGTTCGCGTCTCGTAGGACGGGCGCAAGGCGGTATCCGGCCCGACATAAACGGTGTCGAGAAAGCCCTTCAGCGGCCCCCATACGAACAGCCGCACCGTGATCTCGTTGCCGCCGTCGCGCAGCAGCGAGGCGGGGATGAGCGCGATCTGCGGGGTGTTGCGGTCCGGCCGGTTGGCATTCGCGTCGCGGCGGGAGTCGAGCACGACGACGCCGTTGACGGCGACCTCCACCGCGTTGCTGAAGCGCGGCAGGAATACCGACCATCCTGTCGCCGCATCGCCGCGCCCGAACGTGAAGGCGCCGGTGTAGAGCGGGGGATCGGCCAACGAATAGCGCGACGACGTGAAATGGGGCAGCGTCACGGGACGCGTCGCGCCGTCCTCCCGCAGCGAAAATCCGCTCAACGCGAAATCATCGGGGTCGCTCGGCTGGAGCAGCCGAAGTCCAAGAATGGTGGCGATCACGATCAGCGCCTGAAGCAGCAGATAGGGCGCGAGGCGCGACACAATCAGCCGGCGTCGTGGTCGCACAGGCGCCTTCGCCGCGATCTCGCTCACAGTTTGATCAGGCCCTGCTGCACTGCTTCGAACACCGCTTCGCTGCGCGTGTGCACCTCGAGCTTGCGGTAGATGTTCTTGATGTGCCCGGGCACGGTCTGCCTGGACAGGCCGAGATGGCTCGCGATCTCGGCATAGCTGAAGCCTTTTGCGATGCCCCAGAGGATGTCGATCTCGCGCGGGGTGAGTTTTGCGGTGTTGAGCACGGGTCCTGGCGGCGACCCGGCCGAGTTCTGCGCGGCGCCTTGTGTTCTGCGCACGATGAAGCGGGCGATCGAGGCCGAGATCGGCGAATGGCCGGCAACCAGATCGCGCACGGTGGCGGCGATGTCGGTGGGGAAGGCATCCTTGAGGAGATAGCCGGTGGCGCCGACCGTGATCGCGGAGATCACGCTCTCCTCGTCGCCGAGCGCCGAGATCACCATGATCTCGGTGTCCGGAAAGCGCTGCCGGGTCTCGCGGATCAGCTCGATGCCGTGGCCGTCGGGCAGCCGGAGATCGGTCAGCAGCACGCGCGGTGCGTCCTCGCCGAGCGCGGAACGCGCCTCGCCCAGCGTGCCGGCGCTGCGCACCTCGTAGCCGGCCTTGACCAGCGCATCCTGGAGCCGCCAGCAGGTCGGCGCGTCGTCCTCGACGAGGAGGATGGTGATGGCTTCACCCGTCTCGCCCTGTTCGGTCATGGTCATCGTCCCGCACCGCGTGTCCCCCGCGGCGCGAGCCAGTTTATCCGCAGCGTCGATGCCGTGACACCCATAATCATGGGGCACCGACAGCCCCGGCGGAGCCGATGTCCTTGGCGTGGCACCGGCCGCCCGGCCGGCTGCGCCTATCCCGCAGATATCAATGGCTACAAGACGTCGACCCTTGGCGGCGGATAGCGCCGCGCCAGCATCGACAGTGGCAGGCGCCGCTCGTCCTCCGGCAGCTCCAGAAAGGCCAGCACAAGCGGCCGCTTCCAGTCACCGACGCCGAAATCCATTGTCATCCATTTCTGCGGCTCGGGGCCTTCGAGGCCCCGGACCCAGACGAAATAGCGGGGGAGGTCGTCGGCGTCCGCTTCCGTCGTGTGTCTCCTGGCCATCAAAGCTGCTCACTGCATATCGATACACGTTACTGCAGGATATAGGTACCGGCTCGGGGAAGTCGAAGGCTTGATGGTGGTCCGGAACGGTGAGCGCACGACGTGCCACCGGCGCGCGCCACATGGCGGTACCCCGCGTCACTGCCAGAGCTCGCTCTCCGCCACGCGATTGATATCGGCAAGTCGGCGATTTGCGTCACCCTTGAAGTCGATGCTCTCAACCAGCGTCAGCAGGCGGTGATAGGCGCCGTCGGCAATTTCGACCGGCAGCGGGGTCTCGTCGAAGGCCTCGACATAGCTGCCGACGAGACCGCTCAACAGACGGCACAGGCCACGCTGGGCGGGATCGTCCTGGCCGAGCGTCTCGAGTTTTTGCTGAAAGATCCGGAAGGTCCGCAAACCGTGGTGCTGTTCGGAAAGCCACGCGTGCAGGTCGTTCATGTGAGCCTCTTCGGTGAGTGAAGAAGCTAAGGGCTTATACAGTGCAAATGTGACGATTGCTAGGGGGAGACCGACTTGATGCCTTGCCTTGCAGAGCGCGCTCGATGCGCTGATCAGCCGTCCGTCGCGGCTCCGGGAAAGGAGCATCCAATCAATGGGAAACCGACAGCCGCCACATGAATGTCACCGCCTTTCCCAGGCGTTCTTCATTTCGTGTTAGCGCCGCCCGCGCTGGATTTCCTGCCTTTGGCCCCCTTCGAGGTCGCGACCGGCTGTTGCGGCGGCACTATCACCAGAGGATGAGACGGTACCTTGAGACGTTCCTGCCCGATGTCGTTTCGAAACTCCTGCGAGTCGAGCCGCTGTGTCCTATCCGCGCCGTCACGCTGCGCAAATGCGGGCGCCTCCCCAACCAGCGAGGCTACTACAAAGAGCACAGCAAACATCCCATTCTTCATCAGCAACTCCGCATTCCGAGACCGTTCAAAAAGCAAAGTTAAGTCTCGGCCCGACATCGATATTCTGGTAGCGCCGTATCGCTACATTCGAAAAGCGCTCTTCGAACGCAACACTCGTGGTCAGGGCGACGCTCGGCGTGAAGTTATACTTCACACCCAGCGACACCGAATAGATCTGATCCGCCCGACCTGAATTGACTCCGTTGGTGAACCAATAGGCTTCGAAGAACGGCGACGATACGATCGACCAGCGTTCGTTGAGCCTGGCCTCGATGCCCAACGCGAGATCGAGGCGGAAATATTCGGCGAAGGCCTGGTCGGCGAAGCGATAACGCGCCTGCATGAACGGCGAGAAGATGATGACATTGTAGGCCATGTCGACCACGAAGTCGCGCGACAGTGCGCCCTTGACATCGTAGGCGGTGAACAGCTGCTCATTGTAGATGCCACCGAATTCGTATCGGTTCTCGAAAATGGCGCTCGCTTTCCACCCGGCGATGTCGTGGGTCAACCGCGCTCCCCACAACGCCGCCGAGGCATCGGCGTCCTTTTCCCTCGAGAACGCATCGAGGTCGCTGCGAACATAAAAGCGGTAGGTGAGGTCCGGCGCGAGCCGACCATCCAGTCGCAGCGATATGTCGCTGTTGAGAAACCAGTCACTACGGCGATCCGCAGTGCTGAAGAATGCGTTGTTGGTCCAGGTAGGCGCGAGCGTACCGACAATGCTGAAATTCGGCGCCCATGACGGAGGCTGGTAGTTCTCGCTTTGAATTGCTTTTACGGAGTAGTCAGCGGCCCAGCCCTCGCTCGCGCCAAACGCGACCAACCACAGAACGAGAAGCATCTGCTGTCCACGCATGGGGCCCCCATGATGTCTCGACAACCATTGTTCAGGCTGGAACCGGTTCATTCTTGGAAGCAATAGTGACCAAGTCAGAACGCCGCGCCCGCCACTGCCTTCGATGCGCGACGGACACTAGGGGTCTCACACGCATCCATACGATCCGGCTAGTAATCCACCGCATCCCTGATGATCGGACAGGTCATGCAATGACCGCCGCCGCGGCCGCGCCCGAGCTCCGCGCCGACGATGGTAATCACCTCGATCCCTTCCTTGCGAAGCAAGGTATTGGTGTAGGTGTTGCGGTCATAGGCGAACACAACGCCTGGGGACGCGCATACAAGATTGGCGCCGCTATCCCATTGCGTGCGCTCTCGCATGTAGGCGTTGCCGCCTGTCTCGACGACGCGCAGCTTTTTCAGGCCGAGCGCCTCGGCCACGACGTCAACGAACGGCTTTTCGTCCTTGCGCAACTCGATGCCGGCGGAATTGTCAGCTGGCCGGTAGGAGAACGCCGTGATGTTGTTGACGATGTCGGGATACAGCAGGACGCAATCGCGATCAGCGAAGGTGAAGACAGTATCCAGGTGCATCGCAGCACGTAGCTTCGGCATGGCCGCCACGATCACGCGCTCGGCCGCTTTCTTCTTGAACAGGGCCGCGGCGACCTGGCTGATCGCCTGCCGCGATGTACGCTCGCTCAGCCCGATCAAGACGTTGCCCTTCCCGATAGGCATCACGTCGCCACCTTCGAAGGTGGCAAGACCATGATCCTTCGTCGGATCGCCCCACCAGACATTGACCTTGCCAGCGAAATCCGGATGGAACTTGTAGATTGCGGCCGCCAGGATCGGCTCTTCATGGCGCGCGGGCCAATAGAGCGAATTGAGCGTGACACCGCCGTAGATCCAGCAGGTCGTATCCCGTGTGTAGAGCGTGTTCGGGAGCGGCGGCAGCAGATACTCGGTCATACCCGCAGCTTCGCGAACCAGCTTGAGCATCTCGCCGCCGTGAGCGTCCGGAAAGTCATGGGTGGACACGCCACCGATCAAGGTTTCCGCCAACTCGCGTGGCTTCAGGCTTTCGAGATAGCTGCGCAACTCGTCGACCAGGCCGAGGCCGACCTGATCGGGAACGACCTGGTTGTCGAAGATCCACTTCCTGGCCTCGGGAATGGCCACGGTCTCGGCAAGGAGGGTGTGCATCTCAACGACCTCGATGCCGCGGTCTCGCATCTTCTGCATGAAGTCGAAATGATCGCGCTTGGCGTTTTCCACCCACAGCACGTCATCGAAGAGCAAAGTATCGCAATTGGAGGGCGTCAGCCGCTGATGGGCACGGCCGGGCGCGCAGACCATCACTTTTCGGAGTTGGCCGACCTCGGAATGCACGCCAAAGGTCTGAGTGGATTGCGTCGCAGATTCCGTCGTGGACTTTGTCATGGCCATGCTCTCGGGGGTTGTCTTGCCTAGATGGTGATGTAGCCGGTGGCCAACCCATGAATGCCAACGGCCGCGCCAACGATGGCTGCGATGAAAATTCCCCATTCGATTGGCTTGAAGAGACGCGCACGCTGCTCCATGCGCGCCCAGAAATACAGCGCCGTGCCGGGGCCGTAGATAATGCAGGATAGTAGTAGAAACTTCATGCCCGCCGAATAAATGAGGAATAACGTGTAAGCGACGGCAATCGTCGCGAAGATCAGATCGCGAGTCCGCTCCTGCGGGCGAGTCTTGTACGTATCCCCGCGCCTGTTCATCAAAACCCCGTAGGCGGCGACCAGGAAGAACGGAATCAGCGACATCACACTCGTCAAATTGAGCATCAACGAGAACGCATCATTTGACCAGTAAGTGCTGATGACGAAGAGCTGGACGATAATATTGGTCAGCCAAAGCGCGGCTGACGGGACTTTGTTCTCGTTCTCCGTCTCGAAGATCGCCGGCATATCCCTGGTGCGAGCGGCCGCAGAGAGAACCTCGGCACAGATCAAGGACCACGCGAGGTATGCGCCAAGTACCGAAACGAGAAGTCCAACACTCACAAAGATTGCACCCCAATGGCCGACGACGGCCTCGAGCACCGAAGCCATCGACGGCTGCCGCATGCCGGCAATATCGCTCCGCTGCAGGACGGCGTAGGGCAACATGGTAACCAGGACCATAAGCGTGGTGACGCCAAGGAAGCCAAGGATTGTCGCCGTACCCACGTCGGATCTCTGTTGGGCATAGCGCGAATAGACACTCGCGCCTTCGATTCCGAGGAATACGAAAACCGTGACCAGCATCGTGGCCCGGATCTGCTCGAACAGACTCTTGTCCGGCATGCCGACGCCGCCCCAGAAGTTCTCCTGAAACAGCCCCAGCTTGAACGAAAACAACAGGATGAGGATGAAAATGAGGATCGGAACGATCTTTGCGATCGTCACGACCATGTTGATGAAGGCGGCCTGTTGAACACCCCTCAAGATCATGAAATGGAAGAGCCAGATGCCGATTGAAGCAACGGCGATCGCAACAACCGTATTGCCGTCGCCAAACACTGGAAAAAAGGCACCCAGGGTCGATTTGATCAGCACCCAGTAGGAAACGTTGCCGACGCAGCTGCCGATCCAGTATCCGAGCGCGGAAAGAAATCCCGGATAGTCCCCGAAGCCGGCCTTCGCATAAGCATAGACACCTGCATCAATGTCCGGCTTGCTCTCCGCGAGAAACTGAAACACCCGCGCCAGGGTGTACATGCCGCCCGCTGCGATGCACCATGCGATGATGGCTCCGAATGGGCCGGTTGCGATGCCGAAGGTTCGAGGCAGTGAGAAGATGCCAGAGCCAACCATGGATCCGACCACCATCGCGGTCAGCGCGAATAGCGAGAGTTTTTGGGTCGCTGGCGTCGCACTCATGTCAAGACCTCACGCGGAGGGAGGCTGGCCGGTCGGTCCGTCCGCAGCCCGCACGATGCGCCCCGCAAGCGGTCTGCAATATCGGGTGATTACCTAGCCGAAGGTCAGGAATTTCCCGATCGGCTTTGCCCCTGTCCTGACATCTGCGGCCCGGAAGGGGCGGCCCTCTCTTTCTCGCCGAACCAGGTCACATAAAGTGTTGGCAGGAAGACCAGGGTCAGGACCGTGGCGACCAACAAGCCGCCCATGATCGCGAATGCCATAGGACCCCAAAACACTGTTGGTGCGATGGGTATCATTCCAAGGACAGTCGATATGGCCGTCAGCATGATCGGGCGAAAGCGGGAGCTGCTGGCATCTATCGCGGCGTCCCAGGGCGTCTTGCCCAAATCGCGTTCGGCATCGATCTGACCGATGAGAATGACCGCGTTCTTGCTGATCATGCCGAGAAGGGCCAGCACGCCGAGGATGGCGACAAAGCCGAGAGGCCTGCCGGAGAGCATCAATGCTGCGACGACACCGATCAGGCCGAGCGGCGCGACACTGAGCACCATGAAAAGTCTCGCAAAGCTCTGCAGCTGCACCATCAGGATCGTGAACATGACGAAAAGCATCACGGGCACCACAGCCAGCACGGACGCCTGCGATTTCTGGCTTTCCTCCACGGTCCCGCCCACGACCACGCTGTACGAGGGAGGAAGGGTCTTTCGGAGGTTTTCGATTGCCGGCGCCAGCGCAGTAACGACGCTCTCCGGCAATCTGTCACCGACGATGGCCGCCTGCACCGTCAAGGTAGGAACGCGGTTACGCCTCCAGATCAGGGGAAATTCCTGGTCATATTCAAAGGAAGCGAATTGGCTGAGGGGGACGGTCCGTCCGCCCGGCAGCGGCACCTGCAAAGTGCGGAGACTGTCGAGCGAAACCCTCTGCTCATCGGTCGCGCGCACCACCACGTTGACCAGATAGATATCGTCCCGGACCTGGGTCACGGGCGTACCGGATATGACCGCGTTCAGGACGGTGGCGATCGCCTGCGAGCTGAGCCCCAGAAGCCGCGCCTCATCCTGGTCGACGCGAATGCGCACCTGCCGGTCGGGCTCCATCCAATCGAAATTGACCTGCTTGGCGTCCGGATTGCCGGCGACGATCTGTCCGACCTTGTGTGCAATATCACGCACCTGCTCCACGTCGGGCCCGCTGACCCGATACTGCACAGGCCATCCAACCGGCGGCCCAAGCTCCAGCGGGGAAACGAAGGAGATGGCCTGCGGAAACTCCTCGGCCAGCAGCTTGTCGAGCCTGGAATGGAGGCGCTCGCGTGCGGCGACATTCTTGGCGATGACGACGGTCTGTGTGAAGAAATCGTTCGGTAGCTGGACGTTCAGGGGTAAATAGAAGCGAATGGCGCCGCGTCCAACATAGGTGCTCCACCGCGCCACGTCGGGATCGGCCGAAAGCGCCGCATCCAGGCGCTTCGCCGCCGCCTCGCTCGCATAGATCGAAGCGTTCTGCGGCAGGCTGATGTCCACGAGCAGTTCTGGACGGTCCGACGAAGGAAAGAACTGCCGCGGGATTAATGGCAGCGCGAGGAAAGAGGCAACAAAGAGCGCCAGCGAGGTCGCGATCGTCACCCACTTGGCACGCATCGCCGCCGTCAGGAAACCCCGATACGTGCGGAAGATGCGGCCTGGCTCCGAGCTGCTGCTTTTCCTGGGCGGAACGAGGATGACGGCTCCCAACAGCGGCGTGAAAATGACCGCAACAAGCCAGGAAACCAGCAGCGCGATCGTGACTACGGCGAAGAGCGAGAACGTGTATTCGCCAGCCGAACTCGCCGCAAATCCGACCGGTATGAAACCCGCTATCGTTACCAATGTGCCCGCGAGCATTGCCGTCGCATGGGTCTTGAAGGCGAAGGTTGCCGCCTCGACCTTGCTCGCCCCCTCCGCCAGCCGGGTAAGCGTGGCGTCTGTCGTCGTCATCGCATCGTCAACTAGCAATGCGAGCGCGATGATCAGCGCGCCAAGCGATATTCGCTGCATGTCAATGTGGACGAGCCCCATGATCGGGAACACAATCGCCAGCGTGAACGGGATCGCGAGCGCGATGATCAGGCCGGGTCGCACGCCGAGGCTGATGAAGCTCACGACCATGATGATGGCAATCGCCTGGATCAGCGAAACCATGAACTCGCGGATGGCCTGGTCGACCACGACAGGCTGGTCTGCGACCAGGCTGGGCTCGATACCGATGGGCAGATCCGCAGTGATTTGCGCCATGGCTTTCCTGATGTTGGTACCAAGCGCAAGAATGTCGCCGCCGTCCCGCATGGAGATTGCAAGCCCTATTGCCGGCTGGCCATTGATGCGAAAGAGCGGCTGGGGCGGGTCGGCATAACCGCGCCGCACCCGCGCAATATCGCTCAGGCGCAGCATGCGTCCGCTGGCGACAAAATTGATGTTGGCAATGTCCTGCTCGGACTGGAAGCCGCCCGACACGCGAAGCGAGATGTTTTCCGAGCTCGTCTGTATCGTCCCCGCCGGACGCACGATGTTTTGCGACGCAAGCGCGGCAACGAGTGCCGACCGATCAATGCCGAGCGTTGCGAGCTCCTTCGTGGAGAACTCGACGAAGATCACCTCATCCTGCGCCCCCAAAAGTTCGATCTTTGACACATCAGGCACGAGAAGTAGTTTTGAGCGAACGTCCTCGACCCGATCGCGCAGTTCGCGCTGGGTAAAGCCATCGCTGGTAAAGCCGTAGATGATGCCAAACGTATCACCGAACTCGTCATTGAAGCCGGGGCCGATCACGCCGGCGGGCAACGTATGACGCATGTCGCCGATGGTTTTCCGCACATGATACCAGGTGTCGGCGACTTCCTTCGCATTCGCGCTTCCTTTCAGATTCACAAACACCGTCGCTACACCGGCCCTGGTAAAGCTTCGCAGAAAGTCCAGATGAGGCGTCTCCTGCAGAGAGCGCTCAAGGCGCTCGGTTACCTGCTTCATCGTCTCCTCCACGGATGCTCCGGGCCAGGCGGCCTGAACAACCATGGTCTTGATGATGAAGGAGGGATCTTCATTGCGCCCCAACCGGAAATAGGACAGCGCGCCGGCGACCACTGCAATGATCATCATATAGACGACCAGCGAGCGGTGTCTCAGCGCCCAATCGGAAAGATTGACCCCCCTCATGGTTCAGACCCAAGCACGCGGACTTTCTGGCCTGGATGAAGTGCCTGAACACCGGCGGTGACGATGATTTCCCCGACGGCCAGGCCCTGCGAGATGATGACCTGCGCTTGATCGAAGCGAAGGACATCGACGTTGCGAACCGAAACCACGTTGGTCGACGGATCGACGATCCATACGGCCGGCTGCTGATTCATTCGCGTCAATGCCGTTGTCGGTATGTCGATCACCGGCCCGGAATTGGTATTGACACGCCCGTTCACGGTCGCGCCGAGCCGCATGGCTGCCGGAGGGTCCGTCAAGCCCACCTTGACTTCGAACGTTCGAGTGACGGGGTCGGCTTGCGCGCCGATCTGGCGAATACGCCCTCGCGCCGTCACCTTCGGGTCGTCTGCCAGGCTGACCGTGACCTGCCCACCGGTTGACGCGGACCTGACCAGCTGAGCGGGAACATCGAACACCGCATCGCGGCCGTCCTGCCGCGCGATCCTGGCAATCATCTGCCCGGCCTGAACGACCTCGCCGGCAGACGGACCAGTCGCAGTGATCTTGCCGGGAGCGTCAGCTCTAAGTTCGGTGAAACTGACGAGGTCATGGGCGGCGTCCAGTTGAGCCTCCGCCGCCTCGACTTGCGATTGGGCGGTTTGCCGTGCCTGCGTGGCGGCTTCGAAATTGGCGCGCGTGGTCCACCCCTGACCCAACAACGTCTCTTGACGTTCGTAGTGATTGCGCGCTTGCGTCAATTGGCCTTGCGCAGCGGCAAGGCCAGCCTGAGCCTGCCGCAACGTGTTCAGCTCGTTCTGCGATTCCAGTCGGGCCAGTAACTGTCCGGCCTCAACCCGATCGCCAATCTTGGTGTCATTCGTCAGCAACCGCCCCGAGATCCGGAAAGCGACGCTTATCTCGTCCTCTGCCTCGACGCGACCGGTGAGAGCCAGCGGTACTGACGTTTCCCGCTTCTCGACCGTCGTGGTCCGAACCGGCCGCGGCCGGGCCACAGCGTCCGTCTGCGCCTCTCGTCCGCAGGCTGTCAGCAGCAATGAGCACGCTGCGCCCACAAGCAGGGATCGAACTCGACGCGTCGTTCGGTTTCCACGCATGCCGGAAGCCCCTCAAATTTCGAAAATGTCGCCAAGAAGACGAGAAGACAAGTCTTGCCGGCGATTTCGCCTTCTATATTTCTGCCGAATGCCCCGACTGCGGATCGGTAAATCTACTCAACGAGGCGGGATGCAATCGCATTTCATCGGTGCATGCTCTCCGGGGAAACCCTGAGGCATGATCAGGCAATCACCTAATATATCCCACTCAATCGTGAGTGCATGGTGCTATCCTCAAGCAGAGCAGTCGGAGTTGGCTATGCCGCCGCACTTCTGATGACGTTCGCATGATTGGCGCTGATGCCAAGACTGGTTCCCGGGCTGCAGTTGCCAACTTCGGCATCGTCGCTGGAAGCTGAGCCTTGGCAAACGTACAGGCACGGTTCCTTCAAAGCCGCGCTGAACGAGCGATGCAAGCAGATGCCGCCCGAGGAATCCAACATGAACGGATCCCCACCAAGCGAGCCCACGGGCGTTGCAGCCATGCGCTGGTGGTCCAGCGCGGCTTCGCGAACCGCATGGTTCAGCTGCCTTTGGCTCGTCCTTGCCGGCGCCGACGCTGCAGATATTCCCGCCGCAGCAACCGCTGTCTTCGCGGCAACATGGACGAGCATGCGCCTGCTGGAGCCAAAAGCCTCACGGCGCTCGCTTCGGGCCATCGTCGAGCTGGTGCTGCTCTTCCTTTATCACTCCGTCGTCGCCGGCGCGGATGTTGCAAGACGCGCCCTCGACCCCCGGCTACCCCTGAACCCCGGGTTTGTAGCCTACCGAACCCGTCTTCCACGCGGGATGCGCCGCAACGTGTTTGCAACGCTCACCAGTTTGCTGCCGGGCACGGTGCCAACTGGAGAAGTCGAAGGCCAGCTTCTCTATCACTGCCTCGACGTCGAACAACCGATACTCGCAGAGCTCGCCGCTGAGGAAGCGGCCCTGGTTCGGGCGCTCTACAATGACTGATTTCCTGACCGCTGCGGTGGGGTTCATCCTAGTGGTATTGGCGCTGGGGCTGGTATCGATCCTGCGCGGTCCCGGAGACACCGACCGCATGATGGCGGCGCAGTTGATCGGGACCGGAGGTATTGCTGCGTTGCTGCTGGTCGGCACGGTGACGGGCGTACCCGCGGCAGTCGACGTGGCGCTGACCTTGGCCCTTCTTGCCACCTTCGCGTCCATAGCTTTCGTCAAGAAAGGGCTTTCCAGCCTCGAAGCCGAAGGGACCGGATCGACGGAGGATAAATGAGCCTTGCACTTAACATATTGACGATACTGGCCGTCTCGGCGGGCGCATTCTTCTTTCTGGCCGGCACTGTCGGCCTGCTTCGCTTTCCCGATACACTTACGCGGTTACATGCGCTCACCAAGGCGGACAATCTGGGCCTCGGTCTCGTCGTGCTTGGATTGCTGCCGCAGGCGGGGAGCCTGCGCGACGGTTTGAAGCTGATTAGCATCTGGTTGCTCGGGCTGCTCGCAGGCGCGACCGTCTCGCAACTAATCGCGCGCAACGCGCGACAAAGCGAAACCGTAAAATGAGCACCGCAACGATCTTCGAGATCGTGCTTGCCGCCGTGGTGCTGGGCCTCGGCATCTGGACCATAGTCGTGCGCGAGACCTATTCGGCAACAGTTGGCTTCGTCGCCTACGGACTGCTGGTGGCGCTCATCTGGCTGCGCCTCGACGCGGTTGACGTCGCGCTGACCGAGGCCGCGATCGGCGGAGGGTTGGGAGGCGTTTTGCTGTTGGGGGCGGCAGCGCGCTTGCGGGGGGCGGAACTGACGGCGGAAGCACCGGGCAAGATTCTGCGGGTGAGCGCCGCCATATTGTCCGTGCTGACCACCATGACGCTGGCAAGTGCGGTTCTATTGCTGCCTCCGTCTTCGCCAAGCCTCACCCAGGCGGTTGTCGCGCACGCGTGGGCAACAAGTCTGACCAATCCGGTTACCAATGTGCTCATGGCGTTCCGGGCGATGGATACCATGCTTGAGAAGAGCGTATTGTTGCTGGCCATCATCGGGGTTTGGTCGCTGGCACCGGACGATGCCTGGGGCGGCCACCCGGGACCGCGCCATCAAGCCGACCCGCACGGCGTCCTGGTCTTTCTTGCGCGCTTGCTGCCACCCATCGGTATTGTGGTTGGGATCTACATCTTCTGGACTGGAGCCAATCACCCTGGCGGAGCCTTTCAGGGCGGTGCGATTCTCGCGTCCATGTGGCTGTTGGTCATTATGGCCGGATTGACGGACGTGCCACCCGCGAGCAGTCGATGGTTGCGGTTCATCCTGGTTGCCGGGCCTGTCGTGTTTCTTGTCGTCGGCCTCGGAGGACTCTGGCTTGGTGCCGCCTTCCTTGCTTATCCACCGGCGCTGGCCAAGCCCCTGATACTCGGTATCGAGGTCGCGATGATCCTGACGATCGCCGCTACCCTCGCCCTGCTGCTCGCCGGCGCCCCGCAACGGAGCGTGAATTGATGAGCGGTGTGACAGTGTTCGGATTGTGCGCAGCCATCGCGGTCGGGCTCGGGCTTTATGGCTTGATCACGAATCCGCAGCCGCTCCGCAAGATTATCGCCTTCAATCTGCTCGGCAGTGGCGTGTTCCTCCTGTTCGGCGTCGTTGGACGGCGGGGCGCGGCGGCCGGCGTCGGCAATGATCCGGTGCCGCAGGCCCTGGTGATCACCGGCGTTGTTGTCGCGTTTTCGGCGACGGCTCTGGCGATCGCGCTCCTGCTGCGCCTGTTCCAGGAGGCCGGCACCACAACGCTGAGCGAAGGCGCGTCGTCGAGCGCCGACTCCGATCTACCCGGTGGCCGATGATGCCGCCCGCCTCTGCGCTGGACGGGACGACAACCACGGGAGGTTTCCTGCTTGTGCTGTCGATCGTCGTCCCGGTCGCGGGCGTTTTGCTGGCCTTCGTTTTGGGCGACCGATATGTCAGGCTGGCCGCATGCGCGACGATCCCGTTTGGATTGACGATTGCCGTTGCGATTCTCGTCGCCCTATGGGAGAGCAAGAGCCCCATCGTCTACCAGCTGGGCGATTGGGCGCCACCACTTGGAATAGCGTTGCGTGCGGACGGATTGTCGGCCGTGATGCTCGCCGTGACCGCGGTCGTGATCTCGGCGGTCGCACTCTTTGCGATCTCTGATTTCTCTCCTGCGACCAAAGTCCGTACGCCATTCGCATTCTGGACCTTGCTGCTGGCGGTCTGGGGGGCGCTGAACACGATCTTCCTGGGCGGAGACCTCTTCACTCTCTATGTTGCCCTGGAATTGCTGACATTTGCCGCCGTACCGCTGGTGTCGCTCGAGGGGCGTGCGGAGACCCTGCGAGCCGGGCTGCGATATCTGCTCTTTGCACTCCTCGGCTCCGTCCTCTACTTGCTGGGCACCGCACTCCTGTACGGCATGTATGGCACGCTCGACACAGTGCTGCTGTCGCGCCACATCGGCCCCGAGCCGGCCGTTCTCGTCGCCGCAGCATTGATGACAACCGGTCTTCTTGCCAAGACCGCCCTGTTCCCGTTGCATCTTTGGCTGCCGCCCGCCCACGCCGGTGCGCCGGCGCCAGCCAGTGCGATCCTGTCCGGCCTGGTCGTGAAGGGATCTTTCTTCATCATTGTCCGGCTCTGGTTCAACGTCATGCCTGGTCTGCCCGGCTTTGCCGCCACGCAGTTGCTCGCTGCGCTCGGCGGGGCGGCCATTGTGTTCGGCAGCATTGTCGCTCTGCGTCAGGAGCGATTGAAGCTCTTGATTGCTTATTCTACGCTCGCCCAGATCGGATATTTGTTCCTGATGTTTCCACTCGCCCTCGGTGCCTCCGGGCAGCTCGAGAGCGGCGGCGCGTTGGCGGGCGGTCTGTTGCAGGCGGCCGCTCATGCCACCGCGAAGGCCGCGATGTTCATGGCGGCCGGGTCGATCTATGCGGCGCTGGGCCAGGACCGAATCTCGGCGTTGGGCGGTATCGGACGGATATTGCCTATCAGCATATTCGCCTTCGCGCTGAGTGGCCTTGCGCTGATGGGCCTGCCGCCGGGCGGCGCTTACTTCGCGAAGGAACTGCTGCTTCAGGCAGCGGCCGACAAAGGACAGTGGTGGTGGGCTGTTGTGCTCCAGGCGGGCGGCATTTTCACAGCCGCATATGTTGTTCTGGTGCTGATGCATGCGATGGCACCTGCAAACAAGCGGATTATTCTGGAAGGTGCCGCGCCGCGCATGCGGGAGATGGCGGCGCTGGCGCTCGCGCTATGCTCGCTGTCACTCGGGCTTGTACCCTGGGAGGCCTATCTGCCGGTTCCGCACGGGATCGCGTCGGACAAGCTCGACCTTGGAGCGCTATCGAAAATGCTTCTTCCCATCGTGGGAGGCGTACTCGCGGCGATCTTGCTGGGGCGCTGGGAACGACCACCCGTAGATCAATCGTACTGGCGAGGACGCATCATGATTTTTGGTCCTCTCCGCTACTCAGGCCTTGCGCTAGGCGCCCTCGTGGAGAGATGCGACGGCGCGCTTCGCCAGTGGCCCGTGGCATGCATCTCTCTTCTGACGTTGGCGGCCTTGTTTGGAGCGTCGATGCTCGCGTCGCTTTGATCCTGCGGCCGCGATCATCGACACTCCCAGGCATTCCGGAACATTCGGATTTAGCGCCGCCCGCCGGCGAGCCGCAGCATCATCATGAACAGGTTGATGAAGTTGAGGTAGAGCGACAGGGCGGCAATCACAGACTTGCGGCCCGCGGAGGCTTCATCATCCGTGCTGTCGTACATCGCCTTGATTCGCTGGGTGTCGTAAGCGGTCAGGCCGGCAAACACGCCGACGCCTACGACCGAGATCAGCCAGTCAAGCCCGGTCGACCTCAGGAACAGATTGACCAGACTTGCGATAATGATGCCGATCAGCCCCATGAACAGGAAGGTGCCCAATCCGGAAAGGTCACGCCTCGTGGTGTAACCAAAGAGGCTGAGCGCGCCGAACATCGCGGCCGTGATGAAGAACACGCGCGTGATCGAGGAATTGGTATAGATGTGGAAGATGGTCGACAGCGATACCCCGACCAGGGCGGCATAGACGAAGAACAACCACCGCGCGGTCGTCACCGACAGTGTATTGATGCGTGCGCTGATGAAGAAAACCAGCAACAGCGGCGCCAGGATGAATACCCACATAATTGGATTCTGCAGCAGCGCCGGACCGGTCAGCTGGTACGTCAGCCACGCCACGAGAGCGGTCAAGCCGACGCCAGCGGCCATATGGTTGTAGATGCCCAGCATGTAGCTGCGACGGTCGGCGTCGATCGCGACCGCAGCGTCGCCGGCCACAGCCAGTTGATCATCATAGTTTGACATCGCGTGCCTCCTCGCACCTGAGCGACCGGGCCAGGCTAGTCCTCGAACCATGCTCGGGACATCGGATGATCACCCGAGTCTGTAAGGACAATTACCCTGTGGCGCCATGATGCCGACGCCGGAACTCACCCTCCGACGGCCATTGTTCTGGTCGCGGCCTACCGTTCCGGAGCCGATCTCCGGTCCTGATCGAGGCGCGGGCAATCCCGTGCGACGAGGATCGACAGGAAACCGATGCCGATTTCTTGCCCCCGCCCTCTACAGGAAAACCCTGATTTGCTTGCCAGAAGGTTGCCTCTAACGTCGCGCCTTAGGGGAGGCGGGATGCCGCGAGAGCGGCCTCCCGTGGTGCTTGCCCTCGTCCGACTGGAAGGCCACTCTCCGTCATGGCTGCATCGCCGAACGATCCAAAGCTGTCGCGCAGCGCGCTTGTCGCACTCGTCATCGGTTCGATGGTCGGCTCCGGCATCTTCGCCTTGCCGGCGGCGTTTGGACGGGCCACTGGAGCGCTCGGAGCCATCGTCGCCTGGATCATTGCGGCCAGCGGCATGCTCATGCTGGCCCTCGTTTTCCAGACGCTGTCCAATCGCAAACCGGATCTTGATTCTGGTATCTACGCCTACGCCAAGGCAGGATTCGGGGAATATATCGGTTTTGCGGCGGCGGTCGGCTATTGGATTGGCTGCTGCCTCGCCGACGTCGCCTGTCTCATTCTGATCAAGGCCACGCTCGGGCAATTCTTTCCCATACTCGGTGACGGAACCACGCCGACAGCCATCGTGTCTGCATCCCTGTTAGTATGGGGCGTCCATTTCCTGGTGCTGCGGGGCGTCAAGGGAGCGGCCGCGCTCAATACGATCGCGACCTATGCGAAGATCATCCCGATTTTGATTTTCATTGTGGTGGCCATCTTCGCTCTGGATCCTCAGCAGTATTCGCAGAATTTCTGGGGAACCGAGCAGCAGAGCGTGGGCGCAGTCGCCGCCCAGGTCCGTAGCACGATGCTGCTCACCGTGTTCGTCTTCGTCGGCATCGAGGGAGCGAGCGTCTACTCCCGCTACGCCAAGGATCGCTCCGACGTTGGAATTGCTACGATTGGCGGTTTCCTGGCCGTGCTCTCGCTTCTCGTCCTTGTGACGCTGCTGTCCTACGGCATCATGCCAAGACAAGAGCTCGCGGGCCTGCCGACGCCGTCGATGGCCGGCGTGATGGAGGCAATGGTCGGACGTTGGGGGGCCATTTTTATCAGCATCGCTCTGTTGATCTCGGTCCTCGGCAATTACCTCTCATGGTCGCTCCTCGCGGCCGAGGTCGTGCATTCCGCAGCGGTGAGCCGCACGATGCCGTCCTTCTTCGCCAGAGTTAACGCGCATCAGGTTCCCGCCGGAGCGCTCTGGCTCACCAACTGCGTCATTCAGGCATTTCTTCTTGTCACCTGGTTCGCCGAATATGCGTTCACGATCGCATTGAAAATGACGAGCGCAATGACGTTGATTCCGTATTTCTTCGTCGCGGCCTACGGCGTAAAGCTGGCATATCTCGGTGAGACCTATCACGCCGACGAGCGCGCTCGCATCGTCGACGGCACCCGGTCCGTCTTGGCGACGATTTACGCCGCCGGTATGATCTATGCCGGCGGCCCCAAGTTTCTGTTGCTGTCGGCAATTCTGTACGCGCCTGGGACATTGCTTTTCTTTCTCGCCAAGCGCGAACGCAAGGAAAAGATCTTCAATGCAGCCGAAGCCGCTTTGTTTGCAGTGCTCGCGATCGCAGCATGCGCTGGCATCTATGCGCTGGCGGTCGGAGCAATCTCGATCTAGCGTTGTTGTCGCTCGTTGGCTGCCAGGGCTCTGCGCGGCAGCTATGTGGGGCGAGCGGCAACTAGAGCCGACCCAAAGGCTGCGACGAACGCTCGCGCTGCAACAGGACGCCAAGAGAATAATCGACGTCCTGATGACGCGAAAGTATTCCGCTATTGCTCGACCAACTTGGCCCTGACCGCGTAACGCACCAGTCCAGCGACCGATTCCACGCCTAATTTGCGCATGGCAGATGCCCGGTGGGTTTCCGTGGTTTTCACGCTTGAGTTCAGGATAGCGCTGATACCCTTGTTGCTGTACCCGTCAGCCACAAGCTTGACGACGAGCCGCTCTCGGGGAGAGAGTCTCCCATGGCCCTTGCTTACTTCCTCGGGCTCTCGACGCAACTGGAATCGTCCGCCCACAAACGGCTTGTGTGCCATGAGGGCTTCGACGGCTCCCAACAGCAGTCTGTTCGCATCGGACTTGGCGAGGACAGCACGGGCGCCAGCTTGAAACGCTTCTTGCGCCAGTTCTTCGGATTCATGCGCGGAGAAGATCAGCACCTCCGTCTCCTTGAGATGCTTTTTGATCCCTCTTGTTACTTCTACTCCCGTCATGCACGGCATAAAGAAGTCGACGATCGCAACGTCGGGGCGCTGTTCGAGAGCTGCCTCAATCGCCGCTCTTCCGTCGGCCGCCTCAGCGACAACATTCCAGCCTAAGCGCTGCTCCAGCACCGCCCGTATCCCGCATCGCACTGAATCATGGTTGTCGGCTACCAGGATTCGCTTCACGAGAGATCCTCCCTAGAGGTTAGCTGCCGGGAAAAGCCGATGCCGTAGCTAGTCCCTTTTCTTGCGTGCACACCCTCGGCCCCTCTGTTCAAGCGCCAAAGTGTGCGGAAAGGTAGCGCGCAGTGTAGTCCCTTGGACCACCCCTGTCGGGGCGGACAAGACCTCCAGCCTCCCCTGCATCTCTTCAAGTCTGGCTTGCATAATGCGAAGCCCGGTCCCGAGCGGCGGCGGGTAGAGGCGACACAAGCGGTTGCCAGCCATCATGCCTTGTCCGTCGTCTCGAATTTCCAATTGGAATTGTCTTTCCTCCGCCTCGACCGTTATCTCGACCCTCGTGGCTCGGGCGTGACGGTAGACGTTTGTCAGTGCTTCCTGGACAATTCTCATCAAAGACTGCTGCTTCTCGCGTGAGAGGTAGTCCACATACGGCGATATTGAGACCTTGGTCACCAACGATGTTCGTAATCCAAATCCTTCCGCGTATCGCTCAATATTCGTCTTGAGGCCACCCTCGAACAGGTTCTGGGGGTGCAGCAAATATGTGAGAGAGCGCAGTTCTTTCAAAGCGCTATGGATTGAGAGGTCGATGTTCTCGCAATGCTTTTCTGTCTTCAGTGGGTCTCCTATCGCGTTCCTTACCTGCATTACGCCCAGGCTCGCCGCCACCAAATGCTGGCATGTCGAATCATGAAGCTCAGACGCAATTCGCCGATGGAGCTCTTCTTGCAGCGCGACCAACTCCGAATCCAACTTGCGGATCCGTCTCGTACCTTCAGAGGCGTTTCGAGGATTTGGGCTGACCAACGAACTTTGAGAGGACATGACGTACTCACATTCTCCAGGAGATAACCAAGCCCCGGCCTGACGTGCACCCAGGGTATTTTCCTCAAGTTGAACCGATCGTCTGACCACACCTTAAGTATAAACCACTACGTAGAGGTGCTGTAGGCAGAGAATCCCAATGGCGTGCGGAGCGTCCCAAACTTGAACCAAAACCCTGCGATCCAATTCCGTGCGCTCATCGTTCTCGGAAGGGAGAGCAATATCGGACGGGCCGTCATGGGCTGATCGCGTTTTAGGATCGGGCTGGCCGCGGCACGCTACGGACGCCGGCCTTATGGCATACAGACGCTATGGTATACAGAACATAGCGACGACAGGGCGGCGGTGCCGGCTCGCTCGCGGAACAGGCTCGCTCATCAGCGAGGCACTTTGGCCATTTGAGCCGCAATCCACACACATAAGCCCTAATTCAGCAATGGCCTCGCGGCTTGTCGCTTCTATCCGCTGTTGCTACAATCTTAGATTGCGGCTGATGACGCAGAGCAGATGACATAGAGCGTGCAACCGAGGACTATGATGGAACCTCACCGGTTTTCGACACGTCCCTTTGATGTCCGAAGTCAAAAGGAAGCGTGGGCTGAGTGGTTCCAGCCTGTCTTCGATGTGCTCTCTCCAGACGCTTCCGGGCCTGGCTTCGCCGCCGAATATTCGGTTTGGAATCTTGGTGCTCTAAGTTTCACACGGGTTTCGGCGCCGGCCACGCGCACGGTGCGGACGTCGGCGAACATACGGCGCAGCCCGATAGACCATTGGGTGATCTCATATTGCCGCAATGGTCCAACGGCGATTTCGATACCTAATTTGCATCTGGATGCCAGAGCGGGTGTGCCCTTCGTTTGGTCGCTCGGACAGGTTTCGGACAGCTCTCGCACTGTGTCCGATCGCCTGCAACTCTATCTTCCTCGAGATTCGTTTTCTGAGATAGGCGAATTCTTGGACATGGCGGTCGGCTCGATGCTTGATAGCGGACCAGGACATTTGCTCGTCGATTATCTGCATTTGCTGGAACGTCATTTGCCGAATCTGTCGGCCGAAGACTCGGCCCGCCTTCCAAATGCAATTCAGGCCATGGTGGCAGCCTGCGTCGCTCCGACCGCCGATCGATTGGCGTGTGCTCTGCCGCAGATCAAGCTCACGATGTTGGAGAAGGTACGTCGAGCGGTTTCCAGGAATCTGCGCTGCCCATCGCTCGGCCCGCGCATGCTATGTCACGAGACAGCTATGTCGCGATCCCAGCTCTATCGCGTCCTCGAGAGCGAGGGGGGCGTCGCCCGCTACGTCCAACGCCGCCGCCTCTCCGAAAGTTTTTCCATGCTAAGTGACCCTTCGTGTGTCCTTCCTATCAGCGAGATTGCTGCGGGCCTGTGTTTCTCCGATCCTTCGAGTTTCAGCCGAGCCTTTAGACGCGAATTCGGCGTGTCGCCTGCCGAAGTCCGTGCGTCGTCGTGTTCGGCCCCGCCTCCGACCAAGCCGCGCCAAAAACCTGGCCAGCAGACCCAAATGTTTTTGGATTGTCTTTGATGCTTCTGGTGGGCAGTCCGGCCGCACCTTAGCGCCGAGGCCAATGTGGGATTGGAAGAGATGCCAACAAGCGAGCTTCCGAGGCATGCTGATCAAGACTCGTCCATTATTCGCTTGATCATCACGGCCCTGATCGGATCTGCGCTCGAATGGTATGATTTCAGTCTTTATGGCGTGACAGCCGCACTCGTATTCGCACCGCTCTTTTTTCCGACGTTCTCGACCGTCGCCGGTTCCCTCGCGGCATTCGCGACGTTCGCCGTCGGCTTCCTGTCACGGCCGGTTGGTGGGATCATATTCAGTCATTACGGCGATCGAATAGGACGAAAGCCCGTGCTCGCCGCGACGCTCGTGCTCATGGGCATGTCGACATGCGTTATGGGCCTGCTGCCGACGTACGATCAGATCGGAATTTGGGCTCCAATCGCGCTGGTGCTGCTTCGCCTTGTCCAAGGGTTGGGAGCCGGTGCTGAATACGGCGGGGCAGCACTTGTGCTTGCCGAGCAAAATCCCGGCCGGCGCGGCTTCTACGGAGCGTTCGCCGCATCGGGCGTCTTTATCGGCATCGCTCTCTCGCTCGGCGTCTTCGCTCTCATGACGAGCGCGATGCCGCATGAGACCCTTCTGGCCTGGGGCTGGCGCGTGCCTTATCTTCTCAGCGTTGTTGTCGCCGGCGTCGGCCTCTATTTGCGCCTCGCGATGACAGAGACGCCGGAATTTGCCCGCGACGTTCAAGGCCGGCATGCGGAGGCCGAAATTCCACTATTGGAAGCACTGCGCGATCATCCCAGGCGCATTCTGTTGGGAATGGGAATCAACCTTCCGCTGGTGGGCTACTCCTACGTAGTACAGATTTATGTCCTGACCTATGTCGCGACAAACCTGGGCTTGAGCCGGAACGTCGGGCTGATCGGAGTGTTTATTGCCGCAGCTACAGCGGCAGTGACCATACCGATCTATGGTGCATTGGCCGACCGCCTGGGGTCACGCCAAATCATCATGGCGGGCGCTGCCGGATCCGCCCTGTTTGCCTTTCCGTTTTTCTGGATGCTTGACACGCGCGAGACTTGGGTTGTCTGGCTGGCCATTGTCATTGGCCTCTCCTTCGGCGTGGCATCGATTTCCGGATCAATCGCGGCGTTCTATTCCGAGTTGTTCGATACGCGCATTCGTTTTACCGGCCTCGTCTTTGCAAGAGAGGTGAGCGGCGCTGTCGTTGGTGGCTTCACACCGCTCCTTGCAACTTCGCTCGTGCTATGGAGTGGAGGCAGCAGCTGGCCAGTCTCCATCTACATGATCGTTACGGCGCTGGCCGCCCTGTCATGTGCCTATCTCGCCAAAGATATCGCCCAGACAGGTCGGCAGGCCGCCACAACCACAACCACAACGAAACGTGGCGGGAGCTGGACGAGGTTGACATCGATAACAGCCGGCGAGACGACCATCCGTCGAGACTGACCGAAGGAAGAGTGATCGGGTGAACGACTGAACGCGTGCTCGCTTTGAAGGCGGCCCCAGGTCGGAACTCCACGCTCCCGATTGAAATCGGTCTTGTCGCGGTCGATCGCTTCACCCGGCCGATGCGTGAACAGCTTGTGTCCTGGCCAACCCACGCCTGCGGTTGCAAATCTGTTCAGGAATGGTGCCCCTGGCCGGAATCGAACCAGCACTCCTTGCGGAACTCGATTTTGAGTCGAGCGCGTCTACCAGTTCCGCCACAGGGGCCCTCGGTCGGCCCCTCGGATGAGAGCGTCACGAAGCGGCCGGACTATAGCCATGGACGGGGCGGGGTCAACCCGCGCCAAAGTGATCCCGACTGTTCTCGACAGCCGCATAGGCCGGGGTTAGAGGCTTGGCAGCGCGACCCACCGGAAGAGGCTGCCGTGACGACCCAGAGTGCCGCAATACCTGCGTTCAAACCGGCGGCCGCGAACCCCGCGCTGACCGCCTCGCTCCTGGTCACCCTGATTGCAGCAGCCACGATCGCGGGCGCCTGGTTCTTCCAGCTCGTGCTGGGGATCGTGCCATGCCCGCTCTGCCTGGAGCAGCGCTACGCGTACTATCTCGCGCTCCCGCTCGGCTTGCTCGTCGTGCTCGCGGCGCGGGGTGGTGCTCCGCGGCCGCTGCTGCTCGCAGGTCTTGCGATCCTCGCGCTGGCGACACTCGCCAATGCCGGCCTCGGCGCCTATCACTCCGGCGTCGAATGGGGGTTCTGGAAGGGGCCGACCGATTGCTCCGGCCCCGTCGTCAATCTCGGCAGCGCCAATGATCTGCTCTCGCGGCTCGACACCGTGAAGGTGGTACGCTGCGACGAGGTGCAGTGGCGTTTCCTCGGCCTCTCGCTCGCCGGCTATAACGTGCTGATCTCGCTCCTGATGGCCGGCATCGCCGCGTGGGGATTTGCTGCGACGGCGAAGCGCACGTAGGTGCCGTAGGATAGGCGAAGGCACGCTCTTGCGTGCCGTGCCCACCGTTCATCGGCGTTCATGTCTGCAGCTGGTGGGCACGTTACGCTTTGCCCATACGAGGGCGGAGCTACGAGAGCTGAGCTCCGCTAATCGTCTACATCGTCCTGCGTGCGACCGAACAGGTGCACGATACCCGGCGTCGCGATCGTCACGAACACGAAGCGCGATAGGTGATGGGCACCGACAAAGATCGGGTCGATGTGCAGCGTCAGGGCCAGAGCCAGCATGGCATCCATCGCGCCCGGCGCGAAGGCGACGACGATGTCGGAGAACTTCACCTGCGTGGTGAGCGCCACGATGCCGACGAAGATAGCGGAGACCGCGATCGCGACTGCGAACGAGCCCAGCGCCGCGTTGATGTGACCGGCCAGCGTCTTGATCCGCATCCGTGCGAAGCGGCTGCCGATCAGGGCGCCGATGCCGATCAGCGCCACGCCGCGCACCCAGTTCGGCAGGCCGCCCTCGACCCAGCCTGCGCCATGCAACACGCTGGAGGCGATCATCGCGCCGAACATCCAGCTCGCCGGAAATTTGATCAGCCGCAGCACGAGCGCCGCCGCCAGCGAAGCAACGACCAGCTCGACGAGATCGAGTGGCGAAGCGATCGTCGTCGTCAGTGACGGGGCAACAGAGGGCGCGACACCTGCCAGCGCCAGCACCATCGGCAGCGCCGCGGTCAGGATGATGACGCGCATGGTCTGCACCACCGCGATGCCCGGCAGGTCGGCGCCGCGCTCGACCGCCAGAATCGTGATCTGCGACAGGGCACCGGGGCTGCCGGCAAGGAAGGCCGAGGTGCGATCCCAGCCATGGATGCGCTGGAGGTAATAGCTTGAGCCGAAGGTCGAGCAGAAGGTTGCAAGCGCAAGCAGCCCGATGGTCAGGGGATAGGCGCTGACCTGCTGGATTAGATGGCGCGAAACAACCGAGCCCAGGGATATGCCGAGCAGCACCAGCACGGTCTGGGTCAGAACCGGCGGCAGCGTCAGCTGGCGGCCTGCGATCGCCGCGATTCCTACCGCGATCATCGAGCCCGAGATCAACCCGCCGGGAAGGCCCGCAAACAGAAACACCAAGCCACCGGCAGTGCCGATGGCGAGCGTCTCCACCGTGCTCAAGATCTTGGCACGGCTCGGCCATTCGAACAGCAGGGAGGCGGTGATTTGCTTCACGCCACCTTATCGCAAATCGGCCAGAGGCGCACAATTGCGGCTACGTCATGCCGCAATGCGCGCACCTTCGCTGAAGCTCGCGAGCAGTATTGTGACGGATTTACTTCTTTTCGGCGGCGGGGGCAGCGGTGCCGGCCTTCGCTTCCTTCATGCACTCGCGGCGAAACTTCTTGCGCTCCTTGCCCTTCAGTGCCTTGGCGTCCGCCTGCTTGGAGCATTCCAGCGACTCGGCCGAGCGCTCCTTCGGCGCCTTCTTGTCGACGGTAGCAGCGGTATCAGTCTTGGCGGCCGGCGCAGTCGCTTGCGCGAAGGCGGTGCCGGAGGCGAGCAGGGAGGCGAGGACGACGGCAGCGAGGCGAGTGGTCAGGGTCATGGTGTTGCGCTCTTCTTGCGAGAATTGCCTAGGGTTGTGAACGTCGGCTCGCCTTGCTGAACGCGACATGAATAATCCGAACGGCGTGATCACTATATTTTGGCAGCAGGAGCCATCGCTTCCTTGTCGGAAACCGACGGCACGCTAGGATAGCAATCCTGATTTCACTTTCCCCGAGGGAAAGACCAAGGAGGAGACGAGGCATGACCATTCGATCAAAATTGCTGTGTGCAGTTGCGTTGTCGGGACTTGGTGCGCTGGTAGCCAGCGCGCCAGCGCAGGCGCTGACCGCACAGGAGTGCAGTGCGAAATATCAGGCTGCCAAGAAGGACGGCTCGCTCGGCGCCATGAAGTGGAATGACTTCCGCAAGGCCCAGTGCGGCGCGGATGCGACGCCCGCTGCGGCGCCGGCCGCGGCTGCGCCCGCTGCTCCCGCCGAGCCAAAGCAGGCCAAGAAGGAGGCGGCCCCCGCTGCCGCCCCGGCGGCTACCGGACCCGCAGTCTTCCCGAACGCGGTTGATCCGAAATATTCCAAGGAGACCGCCGGCAAGGCCCGCCTCCACACCTGTGTCGATCAGTACAATGCCAACAAGGCGACCAACGCCAATGCCGGCATGAAGTGGATCGAGAAGGGCGGCGGCTACTACAGCGAATGCAACAAGAAGCTGAAGGGCGCCGCCTGAACTTTGAACTGGTGCGATGGCCGGAGCAATGCTCCGGCCATTTCGCTTAAGTCCTATCGCCTAGTCCAACAGCTTCTCGGCCGATTTCGCCACCAGCTGCGATCGCTTGCGCGGGCCGCGCTCGACGAACAGCAGGCTCTGGCCGAAGATGAAGCAGTAGAACAGGAAGGCCTGGGCATCGGCCTCCTCGGCTGCGAGCCCGGTCGCGCGATAGAGCTCAGCGACGTGCTTGAGCCGCGCCTCGTCCACGCTCGCGGCCGCCGCCGCCGCGTTCTCGTCCAAGCGGGCCCATTGCCGGATCGCGAGCTCGATCGCCATGCCCTCGGGGTTCAGTCGTTCGGAATAGAGCTGGATCACCGCCTTCAGCCGTTCGCGGGGGGCCTGCCCGTCGAGGCTCGTCTGTTGGGCGATGGCTGCCGTGCGCCCCTCGCGCCAGCGTTCCAGCATGGCGTCGAGCAGCGCGGCGCGGTCGGCGAAGCGCCGGTAGAAGCCACCCTTGGTGACGCCGAGGTTTTTGGCGAGCACTTCGACCCGTACGCCCTCGATCCCCGAGCGGGCGAGCTCGGCAAACCCTGCCTCGACCCAGACGTCACCCTTGCCGTCGCTCATGAAGGAAGCCTCACCGGTTCTTGATACGGTGCCGTATTGCTAACGCGTCCCGCGGCTGATACGCTACCGTATCAAGATCAAGAACAGACAAGGCAGGGAATTGCGATGGAGCAGGAGGCGACCTATCGCGGCACGGTCTATCCGTGGCAGTGCGATCACGTCGGTCACATGAACATCATGTGGTATGTCGGAAAATTCGATGAGGCCAACTGGAATCTGTTCGCCCGCCTCGGGCTTACGCCGAGCTATTTGCGCAGCTCCGGCCGCGGCATGGCCGCCGTGCAGCAGAACATCACCTACAAGCGAGAGCTGCTCGCCGGCGACATTGTCGAGATCCGCAGCCACCTGCTCGAGGTCCGCGACAAGTCGATCCGCTTCCGGCACGACATGACGAATGCCGAGACCGGCGAGATCGCCGCGTTCTGCGAGATCACCGGGGTGCACATGGACCGCAGGCAGCGCAAGTCGGCGCCGTTCACGGATGCGATCCGAGAGGCCGCTCTGAGGCATCTCGCCGAACCGGCCGAGGCCTGAGCCATGGCTGCATTCGAGCCGAAGAACCCGGACTACCGAGCCGCGGCCGCTGCGCTGTTCGAAGAACAGAAGGCGATGCGCACGCTCGGCATCTCGATCGCCCATCTCGCGCCGGGTGAGGTCGAGCTGACAATGCCGCATTCGTCCGCTTTCACGCAGCAGAACGGTTTTGTTCATGCCGGAATCATCACCGCAGGCCTGGACAACGCCTGTGGCGTTGCCGCCTTTACCTTGATGCCGCGCGCGGCCGACATCCTGACGGTCGAGTTCAAGACCTCTCTGCTTGCACCTGCCCGTGGCGAGCGCTTCCGCTTCAAGGCCGAGGTCGTCAAGCCGGGCCGCACGCTGACCTTCTGCGAGGCCAAGGCCTTTGCTGAGCAGGACGGCAAGACCACGCTGATTGCCACCATGACCGGGACGTTGATGGCGATGCTGCCTCGCGTTGCGGCTTCGCAGGTGACGAATTCGATCCAGGCCTAGCGTTTCAGTGATGGAAGCCCGCCGACCAGATCGCCGGCATCACCAATTGCCTGAACGCTTTGGCGACCTCGTTCCTGGTCCAGTCGGCGGTCACGCCGCTGGTGCGATGACATTGCGGCTGCGACCCTCTATATGGTCCGTAACAATTCCCGGTCCCGAACCGTATTTGCGTAAGATGGGACCGAAACGGGACGAGATATGGCTGGATTCAGAAATAAGGGCCTTGTGCCGACGCGGCGCGCGGCGTTGACGCTGATCGGGGCAGGCGCCCTTGCAGTGGGTGGGATCACCTCGGCGCGCGCGGCGGCCGACGACGACGAGGTGCTGACCGAGACCAAAGTGCTGCGTGATCCCGACACGCCCGTCGCCGGCAATCCCGACGGCAACATCACCATCGTCGAATGGTCCGACTACAATTGCCCTTATTGCCGCAAGCTCGAGCCGGAGCTGCGTCAGGTGGTTCAGGACGACGGCAAGGTGAGGCTGGTGATGAAGGACTGGCCGATCCTCGGGCCGGTGTCGGTCACGGCCGCGCGGATCGCGCTCGCCGCGAAATTCCAGGGCAAGTATCATCAGGCCCATGACGCCATGATGGGCGTCAGCTCGCGTCTCACCGAACCGCGCATCAACGAGCTGCTGGCGGCCGCGGGGGTCGACATGGAGCGGTTGAAGCGCGATCTCACCGATCACGCCAAGGACATCGACGCCATCCTCAAGCGCAACAACGAGCAGGCCGAAGCCTTCGGCTTCCGCGGCACCCCGGCCTTCATCGTCGGCAAATACCGCGTGCCGGGCGTGCTCAGCATGGCCGAGTTCGAGCGGGTCATCGCCGATGCCCGCAAGGCCAAGATGAACTGAGCGCCGAATTCGTTGCGCTCATCACAAAGGCGCCGACGCGAACTCGCGACGGCGTCTTGTTCATGATTGGTTGATCGAAATCACTTCGACGAGATACGGACCCAATCCTTGTGCGCGCGATCGCGCAACGCATCCCAATCGGCCTTCGCGACATCCCAGTTCACGATGGTGCGAGTGGTGGTCGCAACCTCGCCATTGGCGACCGACGACGTCTGCACGGAATCATAGACGTACACGCCGCACACGAGCAGTAGCGCGCCCAAGATCATTCCGAAAAAAGTCTGCATGGTGAACCTCCGGTGACGGCGGATAACGTCGAGCCGAAATCGTGGTTCCGCGGCAGTCCGGCGCAGGTCAGGACGGCTCGTTCATGCCCCGTTCAGCCACTCCAGCAGCTCCGCGTTGATCTCGCGCGGATAAGTGTGGCTGAGATCGTCGATCTCGCGATAGGTGACGTCGGCGCCGGCAGCCGAGAGCGCGGCCTGGGTCTGGCGTGCGGTCTGCACCGGAAACATCCAGTCGAGCTTGCCGTGGGTGATGAAGACCGGCAGGCCCTGCAGGCGCGTGGCGTCCGCCATCTCCGCCATCAGCGGATGAAAGGTTGCGGACACCGGCGCAAGATGGGTGAAGGGCGAGGCGCCGTCGAGCCCGGTGACGTAGCTGAAGGTTCCGCCGTCGCTCATGCCGGTCAGCAGCATGCGCGAACTATCGGTGGTCCAGCGGCTACGCACGGTCTCGAGAATGCGCATGAGGTTGGGTGTGTCGCTGTCATCGCCCGTCAGCGCCCAGGTCGGGCCGGTCGCGGTCGGCGCCACCAGGATTGCGCCGAGGCTGCGCGCATCGCGCAGCCAGCTCCAAAGGAAGCCGCGGCCGTTGCCGCTGCCGCCGTGCAGCGCCATCACCAGCGGCATGGCCCGATCGGGCGAATAATATTCGGGCACATAGATCGAGAAGCCGCCGCGGCTGCCCGGTTCGTTGTGGTCATGGAAGATGCCGGTGTGTTCGCCAGCGCCTCCTTCAAGGCTCGCCAGCAGCGATTCATCCTCGCGCCTTGCGGCGTTGAGGAAGAAGCCGCTCACCGGCGGAAACTGCGCCGCCAGCGGATAAAGCGCCTCCTGCGCGCGGGGAACGTGACGCAGCGCGCGGAAGACGGCGACGAGATCACCATTGCCTCGTTCGACGTCGCGCAGGCCGGCAAAGGCGGCGAGGGTCTCGTCGCAGCCGCGATCGAGCCGTTCGCGCAGTCCTGCGAACTGTTCGGGCCACCCGCCAATCGAAGCGTGCGCAGCCTGCAGCGCCTCGTCTGGCGCGCCGATTGCGTTCATCACCGAGGCAAAGGCCGGCGGATGCAAATGTCGCTGGAAGAAGCCGAGCGCTTCCAGCGCATTGAGCAGCGGCGGCAGCACGGCCACGATGTCGTCGACCACGGCCTCGCTCATTGCCGTTTCCTCAACTCGGGATCAATGCAGCTTCGGCGCCTTGAGCAGCCTGAAGCGGTCGGTCGAGGTCACCGTGACGTCGAAGGTGACGCCTTCATGATGCACGGTGAGAGGCACGTCGACGCCGGCGTCGCCCAGCGCCCACATCTTCTTGTAGAAGCCGGTCTGACTCGTGACCTTCTCGCCGTCGACGGCGAGGATGACGTCGCCGGTCTTGAGCTCGGCGCGCGCGGCCGGACCGTTGGCGGAGATCCCGATCACCACGACGCGGTTGTCGATCTCGGTCGAATAGAGTCCTAGCCAGGGCCGCGCTGGCTTGTTGACGCGGCCGAACCTGCGCAGATCGTCGAGGATCGGCTTCAACAGATCGATCGGCACGATCATGTTGACATGCTCGGCCTTGCCATCACGTTCGCGCTCGAGCTGGAGCGAGCCGATGCCGATCAATTCGCCGCGCTCGTTGAGCAAGCCCGTGCCGCCCCAGTTCGGATGGGCGGGATAGGTGAAGACGGCTTCGTCGAGAAGGTATTCCCAGTAGCCGGCGAACTCCTGCTTGGCCACGATCTGGCTCGCGACCGAGCGCGTGCGCCCGCCGGCGCCACCGACCACCACGCGGTCGCCGATCCGGGCCTCCGACGAGTTGCCGAGCGGCAAGGGTTCGACGTCGAGCTGGCCGAGCGCCTGCACCAGGCCGAAGCCGGTGACGGAATCGAAACCGAGCACATGGCCTTCGACGACGCGTCCGTCGGCGAGGTGCAGCCACACCGATTCCGCCTCGGTGATGAGATAGCCGATGGTGAGCACCAGCCCGTTGTCGATCACGACGCCGTTGCCGGCGCGTTCGGTGCCGAGTGTCTCGGCGCTGAAGGCGTCCGGCGGGATGATGGCGTGCAGGCCGACGACGGAGCCGAGCGCGCGGTCGAGATCGAAAACGTAATCGCTCGCGCGCGGCTGGTTGGCCGGCGGCACTCTCCATTCGGTCAGGGTGGGCATGGAGTTCTCCTGATCTGCGAGCGTCCTTCGTCGCCGTGAGGGCGCGCGAAGCATGCGCAATTTAAGCCCGGCACGGCCGTCTTGAAAGCCTTGACCGCAACTATTCCAGATGTCGCGGCGCCGATTTCCAAAGATGACAGGAACTGTCCGTCTAAAGTCGGTAGGCGATCGGCCCGATCCGGCCTCGGCCGCATGGCTGGTGTCCGGCGAGGTGCTAGGCGGCCTGCAATGAAGCTGCTAACCGTTGGCGCTTCGTTTGGCCAAGGGATCATGGACCGAAGCAATGGATAACCGCAGCGACATCTGGCGTGGCGTCGACACGATCAAGGCGCGTTTCATCGACCTCAGCGACAAGGTCTGGGGCATGCCGGAGGTGTGCTATACGGAAGCGAGGTCCGCCGCCGAGCATCTCGCCGAGTTGCGTCATCAGGGGTTCCGCATCACCGAGAACGTCGCCGGCATTCCGACCGCGCTGATGGGCGAGTGGGGCGAGGGCGGACCGGTCATCGCCTTCATGGGTGAGTATGACGCGCTGCCGGGCCTCAGCCAGGAGGCCGGCGTCGCCGAGCATCGGCCGATCGAGAACGGCGGTCACGGCCATGGCTGCGGTCACAATCTGCTCGGCTCTGCAGCGCTTCTCGCCGCGACCGCGGTGAAGGACTGGCTCGCCGAGAACAAGGTGCCCGGCCGCGTGCGCTATTACGGCTGCCCTGCCGAAGAAGGCGGCGCGGCAAAGGCCTTCATGGTGCGCTCCGGCGCGTTCGAAGACGCCGACATCGCCATCACCTGGCATCCGCACAGCTTCTGGGAAGTTGCGGTGACGCCGTCGCTCGCCAATACGCGCGCGGACTTCATCTTCACCGGCCGCACCTCGCATGCCGCGGCTTCGCCGCATCTCGGCCGCTCCGCCCTCGATGCGGTGGAGCTCATGAATGTCGGCGTGAACTACATGCGCGAGCACATGCCGAGCGATGCCCGCGTGCATTACGCGCTGCTCGATACCGGCGGCATCGCCCCCAACGTGGTGCAGGCGCATGCGCGCGTGCGTTACTCGATCCGCGCGCGTGATCTGCCCGGCATGACCGAGCTGGTCGGACGTGTGCGCAAGATCGCGGAGGGCGCGGCGCTGATGACCGAGACCAAGGTCGAGATGAAGATCATCTCCGCGGTCTCCAACATCCTGCCGAACACGCCGCTGGAGCAGGCGCTGCACCGGGTCATGGAAGAGCTCGGGCCGCCGCATTTCGACGACGCGGACAACGGCTTTGCCACCCAGATCCGCGCGACGCTGAGCGACAAGGACATCGCGTCGGTCTATTACGCGATCGGCATGGAGCCGACCGATCGGCCGCTGGCCGACTTCCTGGTGCCGCTCGATGCCAAGCGCAACCCGCTGGTCGGCTCGACCGACGTCGGCGACGTGAGCTGGGTGGTGCCGACCGTGCAGGTCCATGCACCCACGGTTGCGATCGGTACGCCCTTCCACACCTGGCAGGTGGTGGCGCAGGGCAAGAGTGCACACGCCCACAAGGCCATGGTGCAGGCGGCCAAGGCGATGGCCGGTATCGGCATCAAGGCGTTGACGGATCCCGAACTGATCGAGGCCGCCAAGGCTGACCTCAAGAAGCGGACGGCCAAGACACCTTATGTCTGCCCGCTGCCGGACCACGTCGCGCCGCCGCTCAACATGTCCGTGGCGTAGAATTTCGTCTCGATACTTCGTCTGATGCGGCGAACAAATTTTCCGCAGTGCAGCGCGGATTCCGGCGCGTTTTAGCGCCGGATTGCCGAACGCTTGAGCTGCGGAACATGGTTTTGCCCAACAGACAGCCAGAACACCGTTTGCATACACACGGTCCCTGTTGACGCGCGACCTATTCGGTGTGCCATCTACCGCCAGCGAAAACCCGGCGGTCGTTTCTCGTGGCCGCCTGCATCCATACGGGAACCAGACGGGGGACAACGATGCTGGATAAAGAACTGCGTTCGATGATCGGCAAGGTGAAGGACGGGCGGATGGACCGCCGCGCCTTCATCATGCGCATGGCCGCTGTCGGCCTCACGGCTCCCCTCGCCAACCAGATCCTCGCGCTCGGCGGCGTCGCCATGGCCGAAGGTCCCCAAGTCTATAAGCCGACCAAACGCGGCGGCGGTGGTGCGCTGAAGCTGTTGTGGTGGCAAGGCCCGACCCTGCTCAATCCGCATTTCGCCACCGGCACCAAGGATCAGGACGGCTCGCGCCTGTTCTATGAACCGCTCGCCTGCTGGGATCCCGACGGCAACATGAAGCTGGTGCTGGCCGCGGAGATCCCCTCCGTTCAGAACGGCCTGCTCGCCGCTGACGGCATGTCGGTGACGTGGAAACTGAAGCCGGGCGTGAAATGGCACGACGGCAAGCCGTTCTCGGCCGACGATGTGGTCTTCACCTGGGAATACGCTAAGGATCCGGCCACCGCGGCGGTCACTGTGGGCGTCTATCGCGACCTCAAGGTCGAGAAGATCGACGACCTCACGGTCAAGATCACCTTCCCGCAGCCAACCCCGTTCTGGGCCGATGCGTTCGTCGGCGCCGGCGCCGGTCAGATCCTGCCGAAACATCTGTTCGCTGATTACATCGGCTCGAAATCCCGCGAGGCCCCGACCAATCTCTCGCCCGTGGGCACCGGTCCCTACAAGTTCGTCGAGTTCAAGCCGGGCGATCTCATCCGCGGCGTGATCAATCCCGATTATCACATGGCGAACCGTCCGCATTTCGATTCGATCGAGATGAAGGGCGGCGGCGACGCGGTCTCGGCGGCGCGCGCGGTGATCCAGACCGGTGAATATGATTTCGGATGGAACATCCAGGTCGAGGACGATGTGCTGCTGCGCCTGGAGAAGGGCGGCAAGGGCAAGACCATCTATGCCGTGGGCGGTGACACCGAGTTCATTGCGCTCAACTTCACCGATCCGAACGTCGAGGTCGACGGCGAGCGCTCCTCGATCAAGACCAAGCATCCGCTGTTCTCCGATCCTGCGGTACGCAAAGCGCTGTCGATGCTGGTCGACCGCGACTCCATCAAGAAGGCGATCTACGGCCGCGCTGGTCGCACCACCGCCAACTTCCTCAACGGTCCCGAGAAGTTCGTCTCCAAGAACACGACCTGGGAGTTCAGCATCGAGAAGGCCTCGAAGCTGCTCGACGACGCCGGCTGGAAGCCCGGCGCGGACGGCATCCGCGAGAAGGACGGCAAGAAGCTGAAGCTTCTGTACCAGACCTCGATCAACGGTCCTCGTCAGAAGACCCAGGCGATCGTCAAGCAGGCCTGTCAGAAGGCGGGCATCGACGTCGAGCTGAAGTCCGTCGTCGCGTCCGTGTTCTTCTCTTCGGACGTCGCCAATCCCGACACCTACCCGAAGTTCTATGCCGACCTCGAGATGTTCCAGATCCCGCTGAGCCAGCCCGATCCGGCCCAGCACATGCGCCGCTATCACTCGCGCTACGTCGCCAGCAAGGAGAACAAGTGGCAGGGCACGAATTTCCCGCGCTGGGTCAACAAGGAATACGACGCGGCGATCGACGCGGCGGACAAGGAGATGGATCCGATCAAGCGCGCCGCCCTCTACGTCAAGTGTAACGACCTGATGTGGCAGGACACTGTCTTCATACCGGCGATGCATCGCCTGAAGGTGGAGGCCGCCGCGAACACGCTGCGTCCCGTGATCTCGGGCTGGGCCAACGAAACCGACAACATCTTTGACTGGTACCGCGAGGAATGATCCCCCAGCTCTAGACGGGGTCCTTGCCTCATGAGTCAGTACGTCCTGCGTCGCCTGCTGATCGCGATTCCGAGCCTGCTCGGAATCTCGGTTGTGTTGTTTGTCGTGCTGGCGCTCGCGCCCGGCGATCCCTTCTCGGAACTGGCGACGAACCCGAACGTCCCGCCCGAAGTGCAGGCCGCGCTTCGGGCCAAGTTCGGCCTCGATGATCCGATCTACCTCCGTTACCTGCACTGGCTCAACGCCATGCTGCACGGCGATTGGGGCTTCTCCTTCGTCAGCCGGATGAATGTCGATACGCTGATCCTCCAGCGTCTGCCGGCGACGCTCTACGTGATCGGCTCGGCGCAAATCCTGGCGCTCTTGATTGCAATCCCCGTCGGCGTTTATGCGGCCACGAAGCCCTATTCGCTGTTCGACCAGATCGCGAACACATTCGCCTTCATCGGCTTCTCGCTGCCGACCTTCTTCACCGGTCTCCTGTTCATCCTGATCTTCTCGGTGACGCTGGACTGGCTGCCTTTCGTCTACTCGACCGACATCAAGGCGACCGGCATCCGCTGGGTGCTCGAGATGATACGGCAGGCGATCATGCCGGTGGCGGTGCTCGGCCTGTTCCAGGCGGCATCGATGACGCGCTTCGTGCGCTCGGCGATGCTGGACGTGATCCGGCTCGACTATGTCACTACGGCGCGCGCCAAGGGCCTCGGGCAGGCCACGGTCATCGTGAAGCACGTGATGCGCAACGCGATGATCCCGGTAGTCACGCTGATCGCGCTCCAGATGCCTGTGGTGTTCGGGGGCGCCATCGTCACCGAGCAGATCTTCCGCATCCCCGGAATCGGCTCGCTGCTGATTTCCTCCATCCTTTCCAACGACACGCCGGTGGTGATGGCCGTCACCTTCGTCTTCGCGTGCCTCGTGGTGCTGTTCAATCTCATCGCGGACGTCCTGTATGGCTGGCTTGACCCTCGCATCTCCCTCCGCTGAGCGGCGCGCGTACTCGCCCTGGCGCGAGACGTGGCGGCGCTACAGCCGCCACAAGCTCGCCGTGGTCAGCGCCTTCCTGCTCCTTATCCTGGTGCTGGCGGTGGTGATCGGCCCCTTCGTGTGGCGCGTGAAGATCAACGACATCGACATCGTCGCGGGCCTTCAGGGGCCCTCGCTCGCCCATCCCTTCGGTACCGACGACCTCGGTCAGGACATCCTGGCGCGCATGATCTACGGCGGGCGCATCTCGCTCGCGGTCGGGCTCGCCGCGATGCTGGTCTCGGTGTTCGTCGGTACGCTGATCGGCGCGCTCGCCGGGATGTCTCGGGGCGCGCTCGGCCACGGCCTGATGTGGCTCACCGACCTGTTCCTGTCGCTGCCGCAACTGCCGCTGCTGCTGCTTCTGATCTATCTCTTCCGCGACGGGCTGAAGGCGATGTTCGGCCCGGAGGGCGGCATCTTCATCCTGATCGTGCTCGTGATCGGAGGCCTGCGCTGGATGCCGGTGGCCCGCCTCGTGCGCGCGCAGTTCCTGTCGATCCGCGAGAAGGAGTTCGTCGAAGCCGCGCGCGCGCTGGGGGCAAGCCCGGTGCGGCAGGTGGTGCGCCACATCCTGCCGAACGCGCTCGGTCCGGTGATCATCGCAGGCACCATCGACGTCGCCGCCGCCATCATCGCGGAATCGACGCTGTCGTTCCTGGGTCTCGGCTTTCCGCCGGATACCCCGACCTGGGGCCGGCTGCTCTATGATGCCAAGGATTTTCTCGATATCGGCCCGCATTGGGCGCTATTTCCGGGCGGCGCGATCTTCATCGCGGTGGTCGCCATCAACTTCATCGGCGACGGCCTGCGTGACGCGCTCGATGCGCGACGGGTGATCTGATGGCGCCGCTGCTCGAGATCAAGGGCCTGAAAACCCACTTCTCCACCGACGACGGCATCCTCCAGGCCGTCGACGGCGTCGACATTTCCATCAACAGAGGCGAGACTCTTTGCGTCGTCGGCGAATCCGGTTGCGGCAAGACCGTCACCGCAATGTCGATTCTGAAGCTGATCGCGATGCCGCCTGGCCGCATCGCGGCGGGCCAGATCATCTTCGAAGGCCGCGATCTCGTGCCGCTGACAAGCAATCAGCTCGACGAGATCCGTGCCAAGGAGATCGGCTTTATCTTTCAGGAGCCGATGACCTCGCTCAATCCGGTGCTCACCGTCGGCGAGCAGATCGCCGAGAGCCTGCGCCGGCATGAAGCGGTGACGAGAAAGCAGGCGCTCGAGCGCACCATCGAGATGCTGAAGCTGGTGCAGATCCCCAATGCGGAAGGGCGCGTGCACAACTATCCGCACCAGTTCTCGGGCGGCATGCGCCAGCGCGTGATGATCGCGATGGCGCTGGCCTGCAAGCCGAAGCTGATCATCGCCGACGAGCCGACCACTGCGCTCGACGTCACCATCCAGGCGCAGATCCTCGACCTCCTGCAGGACATGAAGGAACGCTTCGGCATGGCGGTGATGTTGATCACCCATGCCATGGGTGTCGTCGCCGAGACCGCGCAGCGCGTCGTCGTGATGTATGCGGGCAAGGTCGTGGAGGAGGCGCCCGTCGACGATCTCTTCGGCGATCCCCGCCATCCCTACACGCAAGGCCTGATCCGTTCGATCCCGCGCATCGATCTCGACAGCGAGCACAAGACGCGGCTAGAGGCGATCGGCGGCTCGGTGCCGATCCTGATCAATCCGCCGGTCGGCTGCCGCTTTGCTCCGCGCTGCCGTCACGCCATGAGCGTCTGCACCGAGAGGGAGCCGCTGCTGCGTGAGATTGCGCCCGGCCACCGCATGGCCTGTCACCTGGGAGATACACAGTTGGGAGGCGCGCCATGAGCGAACCCTTGCTGCGCGTCAGCGGCTTGAAGAAGCATTTCCCCGTGCTCGGCGGCCTCTTGTCCCGCCAGGTCGGCAGCGTCTATGCGGTCGACGGCGTGTCGTTCTCGGTCAGCCGCGGCGAGACGCTCGGCCTCGTCGGCGAATCCGGCTGCGGCAAGTCGACGACCGGGCGCTGCGTGCTGCGCCTGATCGAGCCGACCGACGGCGAGGTCGTGTTCGATGGTCAGGACGTGCGCAGCCTCGGCGGCAACGATCTGCGCGCAATGCGGCGGAACATGCAGCTGGTGTTCCAGGACCCGTTCGCCTCGCTCAATCCGCGCATGACGGTCGGCGCAATCCTCGGCGAGGCCTTCACGATCCACAATCTGGCATCTTCGGCGCAGGAACGCGAAGAGCGCGTCGCGGGCCTGCTCGTCAAGGTCGGCCTCAAGGCCGAGCACATGCGGCGCTATCCGCATGAGTTCTCCGGCGGCCAGCGCCAGCGCATCGTGATCGCACGTGCGCTAGCGGTCGAACCGAAGCTGATCGTCTGCGACGAGCCAGTTTCCGCGCTCGACGTGTCGATCCAGGCGCAGGTCATTAATCTGCTCGAAGACCTCCAGGCCGAGCTGAACCTCACCTACCTCTTTGTTGCGCATGATCTTTCGGTGGTCGAGCACATCTCCGACCGCGTCGCTGTGATGTATCTCGGCCGCATCGTGGAACTGGCCAAGGCGAACGATCTCTACCGCAACCCGCAGCATCCCTACACCAGGGCGCTCTTGTCCGCTGTACCGGTCCCGGATCCCAAGCTCAAGCGTGAGCGCATCCGGCTCAAGGGCGACGTGCCGAGCCCGATGAAGCCACCGTCAGGCTGCCACTTCCACACCCGCTGCCCGATCGCCCAGCCGCGCTGCGCGGAGGTCGCGCCGGAGCTGAAAGAAGGGGCGGGCGGCCATTTCGTGGCGTGTCATCTCGCCTGAGGCGCGTGGGCGGGATCTCAAGGGATCAACTGGCGAAGGGGGCCATGAGCCAGGTACAGGATGTCACTCTCGGTGGGGCCGAAACACCGTCGGCCCTCACCGGGGATCGCGACGCGGAAGCACGTCGGGCGCTGTGGGGATCGGCGCTCGGTTACGCCATGGATGGCTTCGACCTTCTCATTCTTGGCTTCATGCTGACGGCGATTTCCAGGGATCTCCATCTCACGCAGCCGCAGGCGGCCTCGCTCGTGACGGGGACGCTGGTCGGCGCGGTCGTTGGCGGCCTCATCTTCGGCATGCTGTCGGACCGGCTTGGCCGCGTGCGAGTTCTGACCTGGAGCATCGTCCTGTTCGCGGTCTTCACCGGACTCTGCGCGCTGGCGCAGGGCTATTGGGACCTGCTGACCTACCGGGCCATCGCCGGCATCGGTCTCGGCGGCGAATTCGGCATCGGCATGGCGCTGGTGGCCGAGGCCTGGCCCGCGAGCAAGCGCGCGCGGGCGACATCCTATGTCGGCCTCGGCTGGCAGTTCGGCGTTCTCACTGCAGCGCTGGTGACGCCGATCTTGTTGCCGATCATCGGCTGGCGCGGGATGTTTGCGCTCGGCGTATTTCCTGCGGCGGTCGCCTACGTGATCCGGCGCAAGCTGCATGAGCCTGATGTCTTCATCGCACACAAGGCGAAGACAGCGAACGCCGGCTCGTCACTTCGAGCGCTCGTGGCTGACGCGGAGACGACCAGGATCGGCATCGGGATGATCATCCTCTGCTCGGTGCAGAATTTCGGCTACTACGGCATCATGATCTGGCTGCCGAACTATCTCTCGACGCGGTTCGGTTATGGCCTGACGCAATCGGCGCTCTGGACCGCCGTCACCATCGCCGGCATGGCGCTCGGGATCTTCCTGTTCGGCCATGTCGCCGACCGCTTCGGCCGCCGTCCTGCGTTCCTGACCTACATGCTGGGCGCGGCCATCATGGTGGTGGTTTATTCGCAGCTGACGACTGCAATTGCATTGTTGGTCGGCGGAGCCGTGATGGGTTTCTTCGTCAACGGCATGCTCGGCGGCTACGGCGCGCTGATGAGCGAACTCTATCCGACCGCGGCGCGCGCCACCGCGCAGAACGTGCTCTTCAACATCGGCCGGGCGGTTGCCGGCTTCGGCCCGCTGGTGGTCGGCATCGTCAGCGCTGCCTACGGCTTTCCGACCGCGATCGCGGGTCTTGCGCTGCTCTACCTCATCGACATCGTAGCGCTGCTTACCCTGATCCCGGAGCGGCGCGGCGTCGATCTCGCCTGACGTGGAGTTCGTTCACTGCCCTCCAAGCAGGCCGTAGCCTGACAGGGCTTGCCTGAACGTCTCCACCGACGTGTGGTGATGCGCATGGAGACCGGCCATCCGTGCGCCGGCGACATTTGCTGCGAGGTCGTCGACGAAGAGGACGGTCTCCGGTTTGGCCTCGAGCTCCGACAGGCAGAGGCGGTAGCAGATTGGATCGGGCTTCGCCCTCTTGAACTGGGCCGAGGTGTAGATCCTAGTGCCGAACAGCGCTCGCAATTCAGGCAGCAGGGTGTCGATGTGATCGGAGACCAGCGTGGTGTTGTTGGTCAGGACCGCAATATCGACCGATCCGCGCAGATGACCGGCGATCTCCAGCATCGCGAGGTCGGCCTTCATCGAACATCGCCGCGCTTCGATCCACTCATGCAGCGACAGGGGATAGTCGATGCGTTCGCCAAAACCGCGCAAATAATCTGTCGCATCGAGGGCGCCGGAGTCGCCGAGAAATTCAAACCCGGACTCCCAGATCGCCTTGTGGACGAACTCGCTGGTGGACCCCGCAAGCTCCGCCAGGCATGCGACCCGCTTTCCCCTGTCGTATTCGCAGAGGACATTGTCCATGTCGAAGAGGACAAGCTTGATCTGGTCGGTCATGGCAAGGCTCTCAGCCTGGCCGAAACATTCGGCCGTGATCAGAGTCATATCCGGTCGGAACGCGAGCGACAAACCGCGATGCCGCGCCGACATCCATCACGATGTGCGGCGCCTGGCCAATTGGTGCAACACCGTGTCGATGGCCGGAACCGCGCCGGTTTCGTTGAGCCAATCGTCGGCCAGCTCTCTGAGCTGGCCCGGCGTCAGTCCGAACTTGCGGCGGAATGCGCGGATGAATGTGGAGTCGCTGCTGAAGTGCATACCGATGGCGAGGTCGATCAGGCGATTATCCTGCTCAGCCGGAGAGATCAGCCGCCTGAACGCCAGATTCAGCCGCTGCTCCCTCACGTAATGCGCAAGCCCGCCATCGGCCTCGAACAGCCGATAGAGCGTTGCGCGCGAGATCTGGAAGTGGCGGCAGAGGTCTTCTGTGGTTATTGCGTCGGTCTCGAGATTGTTCGCGATGTGGCGCTTGATCATCGAGAGGTAAAGATGTCGCTCGGCCCGCTCGACGCCCGTCGCGATGTCGGCCGTCCCGCCCGCGGCCGCTGCGACGAGATCGGCGATGGCCTCGATCGTCGCCTCGACGTTGCCGGCCTCGGGCTCCGCTGGCAGTCCAAGCGCCGCGAAATGGCTGCCGAGCAGACGTGCATGCGGGTGGTCCGACGGTAACAAGGTTGCCGTCGCCGAGTCCGGATGCGCGAGTCGCGGCGCCAGCAGGGCGCGTTGCAGGATGCTCGCGATCAGATGGGTGCGGCCGCCACCGCCGCGCAGCACGGTCCGGTTCGGCTGTGCCATGTCGAGCAGAGCGATGTCGCCGGGCCGCAGCGTCACCTCGCGCCGTCCCGAGCTGAACCGCATCTCGCCTTCGACGCAGAGGGTAATCTGATAATGATCGATGCCGCCGCGCGCGATGTGCGCGGGTGTCCGGTCGTATTCCAGATCGGTGGCGCGTGTATCGACCAGCAACGCGTTGCCGGCCATCATCGTCGCGGTGGTGATGTGGAAATCGTCTTCCGGGGTCAATGCAATGACGTCGCAGATGTCGACGGTCGCTGCGCGCAACTGCGCCAGCGCGCTCGATCCGCGCTCGCCGTTATCCGTCGGCATGCCCTCGTTCGCGACTGCTCCGTCCACGCCAGTTCTCGATAACACCGGCTGCACGGACGAAGGCCAAACGCAGCACCGATTTCGACGCACGTATCTAACCATTCGGCCAATGCGGAGCAACTGCATGAAGTGGCAAGGCGTACGTTCGGGTTGTGATGCAATTGCATCAGTGCCGACATGAATCCGCGGCTGAGACTCCCGGCACATCGTCCGGACAGGTGCGCGGCTATGGTCCGTTTCGGTGCTCGATGCCGGGCGTGGGACGCGACAGGCCGCGAAGTCAGTGCGTGTGCCCGGTGCGGAGTGGGTTTGAAATGCTGATGGGAATGAAGTCGGTCCGCCGGACGAGCGTCCATGCCGTCTGGCTTGCAGCAATCGGATTTGTAATTGCCAATGTGACGTGCGCGGACGTGGCGTTTGCCCAATGTGCAGGCAATACCTGCACAGTCACGATTGCTAGCGATCCAGGGACCTCAGCAACCGGGACGACCGGCGCGGCCGGCACGCTGAGCTATGCGCTCGCCTATGCCAACGCGCAGTCCTCGCCGGTGACCATCAACATCGAGACTAGCGTCACCCTGTCCGGCGCGCTGTCGCCGATCTTCAATTCGGTGACGATCAATGGCAACGGCAACACGATCAGCGGCGGCGGCACGGAGCGTATCTTCTTCATCGGCGTCGACCATGCGACGCAGACCAGCGCGGCCGTCGCGGGCTCGATCGTCGCACAGACCCAGAACGTCGCCATCAGCAACCTGACCCTTGCCAACGCCGTCGCGCGGGGCGGGGCTGGTGGTGATGGCGGCGGCGGCGGGATGGGGGCGGGCGGTGCGTTGTTCGTGAACCAGTCGGCAAACGTCACCCTGACCGGCGTCTCGTTCAACAACAACAGCGCCGTCGGCGGTGCCGGTGTCGCCGGAACGAGCGGTGGCGGCGGCGGCCTCGGCGGTGCCGGAGGCGCGACAAATCCGGCTGGTCTCAATGGCGGCGGTGGTGGTGGATTGTTCGGCGCCGGGGGCGGCGGGTTGGGCAACGGCAACGCGGGAGGCGGTGGCATTTTCGGCACCGGCGGCATCGGATACCCGTACGGCGGCGGCGGCGGTGGCTATACGGGCGCGGGCGGTGGCCCCGACAGCAATGGGCAGGACGGCCATCTCGGGGTCAGCGGTCTTACGGGCAAGCCCGGCGGAAACGGCACTGGGACAACCGGGGGCGCCCAAGGCGGCGGCGGTGGGGGGACCATCAGCAGCGTCCTGTCCAGCGGCTCAGGCGGCGGCGGGGGATTCGGCGGCCAGTCGGGCAATGGCACCCTGGGCGGGGCCGGCGGCTTCGGCGGTGGTGGCGGTGGACCGGATGTGACTGGAAATGGCCAGGCTGGGGCTGCGGGTGGCTTCGGCGGCGGCGGCAGCGGCGCGATCGGCTACTTTCCCGGAGGCTCCGGTGGGTTTGGCGGCGGTGGCGGCGGTATTGGCGGCAGCGGATTTGGCGGGACCGGCGGGAGCGGCGGATTCGGTGGCGGTGGTGGCGCCGCCGGATACGGGTCTGCGAGCGGTGTAGGCGGCCAGGGTGGCTTCGGCGGCGGTGGGGGATCCGGTCCTACCGCAGGCCAGGCCGGGTTCGGAGCCGGCGATGGCGGCTCGGCCGGAGGCGGCGGTGGCGCCGCCATGGGCGGCGCTGTCTTTGTCGCCAAGGGCGGCACGCTGACCATCAATGGCAGCGGCAGTACCACGGGGAGCGCCGCGACAGGCGGCTCCGGCGCCAACACTGGCTCCGCTTTCGGCGGAGGCTTCTTTCTGCAGGGCTCGGCGCTGACGATCGGTGCGGGTAATTACACCATCGCCGATGTCATCGCCGACCAGAACGGCTCTGGCGGCAGCAACGCCGCCAACGGCTTTGGCGGCACGGGTGGGCAGAGCTCGATCACCAAGAGCGGCACGGGTACGCTCACGCTCTCCGCAGCGAACACCTACACCGGCGGCACCTTCGTCAACGGCGGTACGCTGACCCTCAGCCATCAGACGAACGGCGTCATCGATGCTGCGGGGACCGGCGGCATTTCGTTCACGGGGACCGCCGGCGCGCTGCGCACCGGTCTCACCGCGACCTTGTCGAACACGATCACGAGCAATGCGAACACGACCGGAACGATCGCTGTGGCGACGGGCCAGACCCTGACGTTCAACGGTATCCTTTATCAGCACGGCAATCTGATATTCGGTTCAGCCACCGACCAGGGGACCGTGATTTGGTCCGCGCCGGGTGAATTGCTCTATGGCGGCACCGTGAGGATCGCGGGCGGCACGTTGAAAGCCGGCTCCTCGCCGCTTGGAAACGCGCTCGGGGATATGACCTATGTCGCGCAAACCACCGTCGATGCCGGCGCGATGCTCGATTTCTCCAACCAGAGTGGCTCGATCAATAATTTGCATGGAGCTGGCAACGTCACCGCGGGAACGGGGTTGCTCACGCTCATTAACGGCGGAGATTTTTCCGGGACCATATCCGGCAGCGGTGGCTTGAAGCTGGCCAGCGGCACACTCACCCTCTCCGGTAACAACACCTATACCGGTGCCACCACCGTGAACGGCGGCGTGCTCGATGTCGAAGGCTCGATCACCGGCACGTCGTCGGTGACGGTGAATGCCGGCGGCACCTTGACCGGCACCGGTCTGGTCGATCCGCTCGTCGTGACCATAGCGGCCGGCGGCGCGTTGGCACCGGGCAACGGCACGGCCGGGACCTCGCTGGCGATCGAAGGCAATCTCGCGCTGCAATCCGGCGCGATCTATCTGGTGCAGGTCAATCCGTCCACGGCGTCCTTTGCGAGCATCACGGGCACGGCAGCGCTCGGCGGCGCCACGGTGAACGCGGTGTTCGCGAGCGGCAGCTACGTGTCCAAGCAATACACGATCCTGACCGCGGGCAATGGCATCACCGGTAGCTTCGGCTCTCTCGTCGACACTAATCTGCCGGCGAACTTCCGTACCACGCTCAGCTACGACGCCAACGATGCCTATCTCAATCTCGCCCTGAACTTCGCAATTCCCGGCGGGCTGAACGGCAATCAGCAGGCGGTCGGCAACGGGCTGACCAATTTCTTCAATGCCAACGGCGGCATTCCGCTCATTTACGGCGCGCTGACGCCGGCCGGCCTGACGCAAGCCTCTGGCGAATCGGGAACGGGCTCGCAGCAGACGACGTTCGCGGCGATGAGCCAGTTCATGGGCGTGCTCACCGATCCCTTTGCGCAGCGTGACGGTGGGCCGGGCGCGGCGAGCGGCACGGCTGGATTTGTCGAGGAGGATCAGGCCAGCGCCTACGCCGCACGCAAGCGCACCGACGCGTTTGCCATGGTCACCAAGGCGTCGCCGCAGAGCTTCGCGCCGCGCTGGAGCGTGTGGGCCGCGGGCTTTGGCGGTTCGCAGACGACAGACGGCAACGCGGCGGTCGGCTCGAACGACACGACCAGCCGTATCGCCGGCACCGCGGTCGGTGCCGATTATCGGCTCTCGCCGACCACGCTGCTCGGCTTCGCGCTGGCCGGCGGCGGCACCAGCTTCGGCGTGAACGGTCTCGGCTCCGGCCGTTCCGACCTGTTCCAGGCGGGCGCGTATCTGCGTCATTCCAACGGCCCGACGTACATTTCGGCCGCGCTGGCCTATGGCTGGCAGAACATCACTACCGATCGCACGGTGACCATCGCCGGTGCCGATCGTCTGCGCGCCGCGTTCGATGCCAATGCGTATTCCGGTCGTATCGAAGGCGGCTATCGCTTCGTCGCGCCCTGGATCGGCGGCGTCGGCTTCACGCCCTACGGCGCGGCGCAGTTCACGACGCTCGATCTGCCGGCCTATGCCGAGCAGGTCATTTCCGGCTCGACCGCATTCGCCCTGAGCTATGCCGCGAAAACCGTGACGGACACCCGCAGCGAACTCGGCCTGCGCTCCGACAAATCCTTTGCCGTGCGGGACGGCGTCCTCACGCTGCGCGGCCGCCTGGCCTGGGCGCATGATTTCAATCCGGATCGATCGATCGCCACCACCTTCCAGGCGCTGCCGGGCGCAAGCTTCGTCGTCAACGGCGCGGCGCAAGCAAGCGACTCCGCGCTCACCACGGCTTCCCTGGAGATGAACTGGTTGAACGGCTGGTCTGCGGCGGCGAGTTTCGAAGGCGAGTTCTCGAACGTCACCCGCAGCTACGCCGGCAAGGGCAGCGTTCGCTACGCCTGGTGAGCTGTTTCACCCCTCCAGCGTGAAGCCGACGCGCAGCGTCACCTGGTAGTGGCGGACAGTGCCGTTCTCGATATGGCCACGCGTCTGCACCACCTCGAACCACTTCATCTCGCGAACGGTCTTGGAAGCGCGGCTGACGGCGTTCTTGATCGCGTCCTCGATCGAGGTCTCGGACGATCCGACCAGTTCCAGGATCTTGTAGACGTGATCCTTCTCGGCTGTGGCCATGGCGTGTCTCCCCTTGGGCCGTGTATGGCCGGATACCGCTCTCGCGAGAACGCGCGTTCGAGAGACGTCCGGCCCCGACTCTGAACGGGCGCCGGGCCTTCGGGTTCCCTGCTCGGCGATGGCCGCATGCGCCAGCCGAGGTGGAGCAGGCTGCGTTCGCCTGCTAAGCGCTATCCATGGATTCGGCGCGGCGCGACAGGACGATCGGCTCTCTTTGCCTCTGCGTGACGGCGATCGGCTGGGCGCTGAACTGGCCGCTGATGAAGCTGTTGCTCCAGGAATGGCCCCCGCTGTTTGCGCGCGGGCTTGCCGGCGTCTGCGCTTCGCTCATTCTCGGCACCCTGGCGCTGAGCCGGAAGGAGTCGTTCACCGTTCCGCGCGAGGCGATCCCGCGGCTGTTGTTTGCGACCCTCACGAATGTCTTTGCCTGGATGGGGCTCGGCACGGTCGCGATGAAATACGTGACCGTGAGCGAAGGGGCACTGCTCGCCTACACCATGCCGATCTGGGCAATGCTGTTCGCCTGGCCGGTGCTGCACACGCGGCCGACCATGCGGGACATCTTCGGGCTTGCCCTCGGCGTTGCCGGCGTCGCGCTGCTCCTGAGCGGCAACGGTTTTGCGTTCGGCGCCGACAAGCTGCTTGGTATTGTGCTGGCGCTGCTGTGCGCCATCCTGTTCGCGCTCGGCAATGTGCTCAACCACAAGCCGCTGCCGATGCCGCCGCTGGTCGTCGTCGCCTGGCAGGTCGGGCTCGGCTGCGCCGCGATGCTGATCCTCGGCATCCTGTTCGAGCATCCGAATGTCACGGCGATCACGCCCGTCGGGCTCGGCTGCTTCGTCTACATGACGCTGGTGCCGATGGGTGTCTGCTACGTCACATGGTTCGAGACGCTGCGCCGCCTGCCGCCGACCTCGGCCTCGACCGGCATGCTGATCGTTCCCGTGATCGGCGTGATCTCCGCCGCGTTCATCCTGGGCGAGCCGCTGGGCCTGCGTGAATGGGGGGCGATGGCGCTCACACTGGGCGGCGTGACACTGGCCCTGCAGCGGGCGTAGAGATCTTATTCCGCGGCCTGGGGCAGGACGGGCACAGGCTGCGTCCCGCGCCACAGCAGTCTCAGCAGCAGGACGAGCAGCGCGATCAGTGCGAAGCCGCCGAGCGCGGGGGCAAAATGCTGATTGGGATCGGCCTTCTGCCCGAACTGCACGGCCAGCCGAGCCGACTGCACCAGCCCATAGGCGCCGGCGAGCAGGATCAGCCCGTAGATCACGCTACGCTCGGCCGGGCGCGCCATCCTGGCGAGATCGGGCAGCGCCAGGGCAAGACCGATCCCGAGCATGGGCAGGTCGTAATCATAGGCATACGGGCTGATCATCACCGATACCATCGCTGCGATACCCAGCGCGAAGGTGGACGACACGCCGCGTGCCACTCCGAGCAGGACGGCGAACAAGGCGAGCGCAGCAACGGTCGCTTGTCCCCAGAAGGCGCCGCTCGCCGAAAAGCCGGCCTTGTACAGCGCCGCATAGGCCGAGATCATGCGAAAGAGCGGATAGAAGCCCTGCTCGAGATAGCTCGCCGACTCCCTGATCGCACCGAGCCATGCGGTCCAGATCTGCCATCCGAACAGGAGCGTGCAGAGCAGCGAACTCGCAAGCACGACGGCCGCCGCCGTTCCGAGCGCAATCCAGCGGCGCGTCGCCAGCAAGTAGAGGCTGACGGCAATCGCAAGGTGCGGCTTGATCACCATGGCGCCAAGTGCGAGGCCGGCGACCAATTGCCGCCGCTCCACATTGAGGCAAACGAGCCCGATCATCGCTCCCGTGAGAAAGCCGTTCTGCCCGCAGCCGATCGTGATCGCCAGGGCTGGAAACAGGATCACCAGGACTTGCGCGAAATTTGCGCCGGCAATCGCGCGCAGCGTCACGAGATAGACCGCGAGCGTCGCAGTGGTGAAGAGGAGATAGGCGATGCCGACCTGCAGGAATGCGAGCGGCGCGAGAAAGAGCCCGTATTGCGGCGGATAGGTCCAGGGCATGAAGCCGGTCGCGCCACCCGCAGCGTCCATCTGCATCTTCAGCAGCGCCTTGAAATGATAGACTTGGTCGATATCGCCGAGCCAGATGCGCTGTGCGACGATATGGAAGGCGTCGAAGTCGGCAAGCTCGCGGCTCGCCCAGCCGCCGAAGCGGGCGAACCACAAGGTCTTGAAGGCGACGATCACGGCCAGCGCCGCCAGTACGAAGCGTACATAAGCCGCTCGCTTTGACGGCGAGGCCTGGAGCTGTTCCAGCGTTTCGGCAAACATGAGCGACGACCTCGGACCTGACCGATCGGCGGCCCGGCAGGTCCACAGATCCCTGCCAAACTGCCATTGGAGGTTTAAGGGACGGTAACGAATGCTGAAGGATTTTGCGGGGGGCATGGCTCCGCTCACCCGCATCACGAGACTGGTTGCCACTCGCCGGAGGTCACGGCTGCCACGTCAGCCAAAAGCATTTTGAGCTCGCGCTTCCGCCGAAGCGCCACCAGAGGCAAGTAGGCTGCGGAACGTCATTGCAGTACCTCTGCCAGCCAGCACCGCACCTGCCCTACGGATCCAGCTCCGTATCCCAGTAGAGATAATCCAGCCAGCTGTCGTGCAGATAGTTCGGCGGGAAGAGACGGCCGTTGCGGTGGAGCTGGTGCACGGTCGGAGCGAACGCGCTCTGGCGCGGAAACATCTTCGCTTGCACGGGGGTGAGATTGCCCTTGCGCAGGTTACAGGGCGAGCATGCCGCGACCACGTTCTCCCAGGTGGTCTGGCCGCCTTTGCTGCGCGGGATGATGTGATCGAAGGTGAGGTCTTCGGGCGAGCCGCAATATTGGCAGGCGAAACGATCGCGCAGGAAGACGTTGAAACGGGTGAAGGCAGGATGGGTGGTCGGCTTGACGAAGGATTTGAGCGAGACGACGCTCGGCAGCTGCATTTGCAGCGTGGGACTTCGAACCGCCTGATCGTAATGCGCTACGATATTGACGCGGTCGAGGAACACCGCCTTGATCGCGTCCTGCCACGACCACAACGACAGTGGGTAGTAACTCAGCGGCCGGAAGTCCGCATTCAGGACCAGCACCGGCCAACTGCCTTGCGAGACATGTGCGTTCAAGTAACGCTCCCGGCCTCCAATGTACGCTGCGAAGCAGCATGTGTTGACATACTACATGCAGCGTGACGGGATTGTGAAGCCCGTTGAGCGACTTATTCAGACGCAGGCAATGCGGCGGCGAGGTGGCAAAACGCTCAAAAACGCCGCGATTTGGGGGAGGGATCCATGCGCGCCTGGCTCGCCGTGCTGCTTGCGGCCGTGCTTGGTGTCGCGCCGATTCGCCGGGCTGCGGCCGAGGATTACCCGGCGCGCCCCGTCACCATGATCGTGCCGTTCCCGGCGGGCGGCGCCACCGATACCCTGGCTCGATTCCTCGGCGAACGCCTGAACGCCGTGCTGAAGCAGCCGATCGTGATCGAGAATGTCGGCGGTGCGGCCGGCTCGCTCGGCGTCGCCCGCGCGGTGCGCGCCGCCGCCGACGGCTACACGCTGTCGATCGGAACCTCGACCACGCACATGCTGACCGGCGGGCTCTACGCGCTGTCGTTCGATCTGTTGCGGGATCTCGAGCCGGTCATCCTGATCGGCAGCGAGCCGCTGCTCATCGTTGGCCGCAGGGATTTGCCGGCAGACGATCTCAAACAATTGATCGCGTGGCTGAAGGCCAACCCGGACAAGGCCTCGGTCGGCATCGCCGGTGTCAGCGCCACCGGCCATCTCGCCGGTATCTCGTTGCAGAAGGAGACCGGCGCGACATTTCAGTTCGTGCCTTATCGCGGCAACGGGCCGGCGATGCAGGACCTCGTCGCCGGCCAGATCGACGCGATGATCGAGCCGGCCTCGAACTTCAGGGCGCTGGTCCGCGCCGACAGCATCAAGACATTTGCGGTGACGAGCAAGGCGCGTTCGCCGTCATGGCCGGGCATTCCGACCGCGGATGAAGCGGGGCTCCCCGGCTATTCCGCCTCACTCTGGTACGGGCTGTGGGTGCCGAAGGGCACGTCGAAAGACATCGTCGCAAAGCTCAACGCCGCCATGGTGCAGATCCTGGCGAGCCCGCAGGTCAAGCAGCGCTTCGCCGAGCTCGGCATCCAGGTCTCGCCGCTCGTGCAGCAATCGCCGGACGGGCTACGCGCTTACCAGAAGGAAGAGGCGGACCGCTGGTGGCCGATCATCAAGGCGTCGGGGATCAAGGTGGAGTAGGGGGCGCCTGTCATTCCTGGGCTCGCGCGGAGCCTGTCATCGGGCCGCGCTTTGCGCGGACCCGTTGGCGCGCCCGGAATGACGAGATGGATTATTCCCGCACCCGCTCCAGCTTCTGCAAACAGCGCGTGCCGCGCACTTCGGCCGGCATCTCCTCGTCCGGAAAACTCGTCTTCCAGTCGGTGACACCGACCTCGCCGACATAGATGTCGCCCTTCGAATCCAGCGCGATGCCGTGTGGCGCCAAAAACTTTCCGCTCGCGACACCGGGGCCTTCCCCGCCGCCGAGGCGCGCGATGCGATTGCCCTTCGCATCCACGATCGACAGCCGCGGACCGAGATTGGGTACCTTGCGGTTGACGGCCATGCCGGGGCCGAGCTCGCCGATGACGAAGGTCGGGTTCTTGCCGCTGCCGCAGCAGCACAGCGCACAGGGACGGTGCAGATTGTTCCACTGCGTCTCGTACTTGCCTTCGCCATTGAACACCTGCACGCGGTGGTTCTCGCGGTCGGCGACATAGACCCAGCCGTCGGCGTCGGTGGCGATATTGTGCACGATGTTGAACTGGCCGGGATCGGTACCCGGCTCACCCCAGCTTGTCATCAGCTTGCCGCTAGGGGTGAACTTGTGCACGCGCGCATTGCCATAGCCGTCAGAGACGTAGATTTCTCCCTTCGGCGACAGCGCGGTATGGGTGCAGCGATGGAAGGGATCGCCGCTCATGAACGGGGACGGCTTCTCGGGGATGCCGATCGTCAGCAGCACCTTGCCTTCAGTGGTGCATTTGCGCACGGTGTGGTCGCCGTCATCGGTGCAGTAGAGGTTGTCGTCGGCATCGATGTGCAGGCCGTGGGCGCGGGAGAACAGTCCTTCGCCCCAGCTGCGCAGGAAATTGCCCTCGCGGTCCAGCACCACCATCGGATGGGCGCCACGGTTGAAGACGTAGATGCGGTCCTTGCTGTCGACCGCGACGGAAGCGACGTCGGTGAGCTGCCAGCCGTCCGGCAGTTTTGCGAAGTTGTCGACGACGCGGTAGCGGTGCTCGCCGGTGCCGAGGATGGCTGGCATTGGTTCCTTCTCCTTATTCTCTGTCGTGCAGCGGCTCCGTTCCCGCGTCGTCATTGCGAGCGAAGCGAAGCAATCCAGAGTCTTTCCGCGGAGACAGTCTGGATTGCTTCGCTTCGCTCGCAATGACGGTATTGCTCAAACCGCACCCACCTCCCGCCCCAAAATCCCTTCCTCGATCGCCTTGATCTGCAGCGCGAGATATTTCGAGTTGATGCGGCACTGCGCGAGGCTGCCGGCGATGAACCACAGGCCTGGCTGCTTCGTGCGCGCATACATGTTGCGCAGCTCGAGGCCGTCGCCGAAGCCCCAGATCGGGCCGACGCGGTCGGCGACGCTATCGCCGAACAGCTTCCGCACCAGATATTCCTGCGGCTGGTAGCCGGTCGAGAGCACGATGAGGTCGGCGGCGATGGTCGCGCCGTCTTTCATCCGCGCGCCCTCGGCCGTGAAGCTCTCGATGTCGGAGAACTGCCTGAGCTTGATCGCGCCCTCTACGATGAGGTTGGAGCAGCCGACGTTGAAATAATACCCGCCGCCGCGGGTGAGGTATTTGAACTGCCAGCCGGTGCCGGCCTCGCCGAAATCGAGCTTGAAGCCGACGCGCGAGAGACCGTCGAGCAGCTCCTTGTCGAGCTCCTTCGATTGCTCCGTCAGCATGACATGCGTCTTCTTCGCGAGCGGCGTCGGCATCGAGGTCGCGATCAAATCATTGTCCTCGAGCGTGCCCTCATTGTAGGTCGCATAGGCAAGCTGCGCCGACGGCTCGATATTGGTGACCAGCGTCGGCGATCGCTGCACCAGCGTCACCTCGGCGCCGCTTGAGCAGAGGTCTTGCGCGATGTCATGGCCGCTGTTGCCGGTGCCGACGACGATCGCGCGCTTGCCTGTCCAGTTCTCGCCGTCCTCGTAGCGGCTCGAATGCAGCAACGTGCCCTTGAAATTGGCGAGAGTCGGAATGTTCGGCATGTTGGCGATACCGCTGACTCCCGTCGCCATCACCACGTGGCGTGGATGCATGGTGCGCTTGCTGCCGTCGGCATGGCGCAGTGTCACCGTCCAGTGGCCCTTCGCCTCGTCGTAGGCGCCGCCCTCGAATTCGGTGCCGGTCCAGAAGTTCAGCTCCATGGCATCGACGTAAGCTTCGAACCAGTTGGCGAGCTTGTCCTTGGGGATATATGTCGGCCAGTTCGGCGGAAATGGCATGTAGGGGAGGTGATTGACCTGCACCTGGTTGTGCAAGGTGAGCGCGTGATAGCGCTTGCGCCAGTTGTCGCCGATACGCATCTCGCGATCGATGATCAGCGTGTCGACCTTCAGCTGCTTCAGCCGCGCCGCGATCGCGAGCCCGGCCTGGCCGCCGCCGACCACCAGCACGGACGGATCGCGATCGGCGTAGTCGCGCGATGCGTTGCGCAGATCGAGCCAGTTCGGTCCGCGGAAATCGCGCGAATAGGCCTGGCCGCGCGGCCGCGACGTGCCGAGCTGCTCCTCGAACCCCTTGAGCTCGTCGAGGGCGGTGAGCAGCGTCCATGCCTTCAGGCGATCGCCGTCCGAGGGATCGGGCACGAGCCGCACGATGCCGCTGCCGCGGCCGACCGCGGTCTCGAAATTGAAGATCGCCTCGATGTTGTTGGCGCCGGCGCGCGTCACCCAGCGCGGTGTCGCGCGGTTCGGCGCGATCTTGAATCTCGTCGGCGTCGCCTTGGTTGCAAGCGTCGTCAGCTCTCGTGCGATCGCACCGGGGCCAGCAAGCGTCTGCAGGTTCCAGCTCAGCGCCAGCACGTCGCGCCAAAAACTGTCGGCGAGGAAGAGGCGGTCGAGCGCGGCGGGATCGGGCTTGCCCAGCGTGCGCTCGAATTCATCGAGCCAAGCTTGTGCGGCGACGGAAATATCCTTGGTACGGTCCAGCATGCGCGACCTCGTGCCGTCTTCGCGGCGTTTCCTCTCGAGCATGATCCGGAAAAGTGTAGAGCGGTTTTCCGAAGAGATCATGCTCCAATTATGGAGGTCGACGCTATACCGGTTCGAAGTCCGTCGAAAGCGGTTTACCCGAGCAGCGAGAGCATGTGGCCCTGCTCAGGGGGAATACGCCCCTTCAGCGTGTCGAGATAAACCTGCTGCACCGCCTCCGGCCCGCGACTTTCGACAACGGTGAGACACCGCTCCAGCAACGGCGCAAAACCCGACCATGCCGCGCCAAAGCGTTGTTCGATGCCGCCCGGCCCCCATTCCTTGGCGCGCTTGCGGATCTGGTCGGGGGCGAAGAACCAGCGCGGCTTTGCGCCGGGAAGCTCGCCCTCGTCGGGCTCGGTCGCGCGATGCGTCAGTCCGACGCGTACGGAGCATCTCATCTGGTCGCCGAAGTATTGGTGCAGTCCGGCGCGCAACGCGCTGTTGCCGGCCATGTCAACGAATGCGACCGGCGCATCTGATGGCAGCGACGTGATGCCGTCATAGGTGACGACCCCGTCGTAGCAGCCGAGAGAAGCGACGAAGCCCGTGTTGCCGGCCGATGTCAGGCCGATTACCTTGCGGCCGCGCGTGTGCAGCAAATGAGCAAGCCCGAACGCGGTCTTGCTGGAGGCGCTCGACAGCAGCACGGTGCGCGCGCCAAAATCATCGTTCTCGGCCAGAAAGTCGTCGACCAGGAACGACAGCATGAACAGCGGACGCAGCAAGGCCTGGTAATCGCCCTGCCGCCCGGCATAAGCGGGATCGCCGCTGATGCGCGCATAGGCGTTGTAGACCGGCGCCACGCCTTGCCGGTGCGCAGCACCGTCGCGCAGGCCGTGCTTGCTGACGTCGGTGGCCTCGATGACGAGATGCGTCGCCATCGGGAAGTAGCCGAACAGGCGCTCCCCTACCGGCACGTTCGGATGCTTCGAGGCGATTACCTCGCCAAAGCCCCACACCGGAATGTTGCCGAAGCCGTTTGGCGCAGGAAAAAGCTGCCAGTATTTCAGCTCGTCGCCGAGCACGGCGTAGGTGATGTTGTTGGCAGTGAAGGCGAAGCGATCGACTTTGACGAGCAGCGCATCCCGCGGCAGCGCGTCGCTATCGGGAAGCGTGGTTGCGATCGTCTTGCAGGTTTCGAAGTCGTTTCGCGCAACGATGAAGTCGGTGGCTGTCATGATGTCAGATCCCGGCTTGTGTCCGTGCCGGTATCTCATGCGTCACACCCGCGGCGTCTGCAACCGCAACATAGTTTTAAACGCTGTTTGCCGCGTCCCGCTAGGTGCCACCGGAATTCCGGCCGGCCCAATAAGGCTCGCGCAGCTTGCGCTTGAAGATCTTTCCGGTCGCTTCGCGGGGCAGCGCATCCATGAACTGGATGTCCTTTGGCACCTTGAAGTTGGCCAGCCGGTCGCGCAGAAAGACCTGCACCGCGTTGGCGGAGAGCTGCGCGCCGGTCTCGGACTCGATACACGCGCACAGCCGCTCGCCAAATTCCGCGTCGGGTATGCCGAACACGGCGCAGTCGCGCACGCCGGGCATCGTGATCAGCGCGTTCTCGATCTCGGCGGGATAGATGTTGACGCCGCCGGAGATCACCATGTCGCGCTTGCGGTCGCACAGGAACAGATAGCCGTCCTCGTCGAGATAGCCAACGTCGCCGACGCTGACGAGGCCATCGCGGCCGGCCTCTGCACGCGCCTCGGCTTTGCCGTGATAGTCGAAGTCCGGCACCGAGGCCTGCCGCATGTAGATCTCGCCGGGCTCGTTGACGTCGCACAAGCTGCCATCGGTGCGAAAGATTTTGACGACGCCGCCCTCGATGGCGCGGCCGACCGTGCCGGGCTTCTTCAGCGCTTCCTCGGCGGAATGCCACACCGGAATGCCGGTCTCGGTCGAGCCGAAATATTCGTTGATGACGCCTCCCCACCAATCGATCATCGCCTTCTTCACGTCGGGTGGGCAGGGCGCCGCGCCATGAACGACGAAGCGTAGCGAGGACAGATCGTAGCGGCGCTTCACTTCGTCGGGCAGCCGTAGCAGCCGCACGAACATCGTCGGCACCATGTGCATGTGCGTGACGCGATGTCGCTCGACCAGTTGGAGCAGGTCCTCGGGATCGAACCGAGGCTCCAGCACGATCGTGCCGCCGTTGCGATAGGCCAGCATGCCGTAGGAGTGCGGGGCGGAATGGTACATCGGGCCGTTCATCAGGACGATCTGATCCTCGTTCGGCTTGATGCCATAGGCGATCGCCCCGACGCGCTCGGAGGCCGCGACCTGTTCGGGGCGCATCGGCATGCGCCGCACGCCTTTCGGCATGCCCGTGGTGCCAGAGGTGTAGAACATCGGCGCGGCGCGGCGCGGCGGCTCGGCGAGTTCGGCCTGGCTGTCACGCCACTTGTCCCAGTCGGTCAGGCCACTCGGAATGCTGGTGAGCCCGGCCGGAATGTCGAACGCCTTCGCGATCTCCGGCGGCGTCGCGACGACGAGGAGTGTGAGGCCATCCGGCAAGCCGTCTCGAATCTGCGGCAGCAGGTCGGCGTGGCAGATCAGGATGTCGGCGCCGCTGTCGGTCAGGATATAGCGGACTTCGGTCGCCTTCAGGTGCCAGTTGATCGGAACCACCGGCCTGCCGAGCGCGGCGGAGGCAGCGACGACCTCGAACAGCGCGAAATCGTTGCGTAACATCATCGCGACCGGCGTACCCTCGCGGCCGCGGAAGCTTGCAAATCCGCTGGCGGCCTTTCGGATGCGTGTATGAAGCTCGGAATAATCGATCTGGCGCTCACCGCTGATGATCATGGGACGTCCTTTAGCGGTCATCGAGAATGTCGCCGAACGGTACCCAGCTCTTGCCGTTGAAGCGGCGGAGCTGCAATTGCTGGAACGGCAAATAGTCGTCCGGACCGGTCGACACGCTCATTCCAGGCAACAGCAGCGGCAACTTCACTTCCTTCAACGACGCTGCCTGCTTCAAGATGTTGTCGCGGCTGACATCGTCCTTGCAAGCCCTGAGTACATTCATCAGCAGCGTGGCATAGTGATAGCCCGCGGCATAGTTGGAATTGGAGAGATCCGCCGTCGGCATGTATTGCTTCATGAAGGCGAAATATTCCTTCACGCCGGGATCGTCGGCCCATTGCGGGTCAATCGTGTCCTTCTGGTTGCTCGACGAGATCAGTCCGACCGCATTGTCCAGGCCCGCCGGCTCGAGGAACGAGATCGAAGAGGCCGAGGTGGGTACGAAGAACAGCTCCGGCTTCCAGCCGATCTCTGCCACGCCCTTCACCATTTGCGAGGTGAATTTTCCGAGCACGACGCCGAACAGCACATTGGCGCCCGAGGCCTTCAAGGTCGAGAGTTGCGAGCTGATCGTCGGCGCGCTGGTCTCGTAGCTCGCTTCCGCGATGATCATGCTGGCGGCTTTAGGCCCGAGCGCACGCTTGAAGCCCGCGACATAGTCGCGGCCGAAATCGTCGTTCTGCGAGAGGATTGCGATCTTGGCGTCGGGCTTGGACTGCAGGATGTACTTGGCATAGACGACGCCCTCGGATTCGTAGGCCGCCATCCCCGGCATCGTCCACGGGTTCTTCTGCGGATCGGCCCATTTGGTGGCGCCCGAGAGCACGAACAGCTGCGGCACCTTCTTGGCGTTGAGGTAGCGTTGCACGGCGCTGTTGGTGGCGGTGCCGAGCGAGCCGAACATCATCAGCACCTCCTCCTGTTCCACCAGTTTGCGCGTCTGCTCGACCGTCTTCGGTGGCGAATACGCGTCATCCAGCGTGATGAACTTGACCTTTCGGCCGTTGATGCCGCCTTCGGCATTGACCTTCTCGAAGAACGCCTCCTGCGTCCGTCCGATGGCGCCGAAACCGGAGGCCGGCCCGCTATAGGGCAGGGTCTGTCCGATGCGGATCTCTTTGCTGTCGTCGGCATGGGCGCTGACGGCGGCGAGCGTCAACAACGACATGCCGATCAATGCGGCTGCCAGCTTCATGGTATCCTCCCGTTGTTCTTGTCGGTCCGAGACGTCAGGCGCTGGCGCGCATCAAAAAGTCCCGACGAGCTTGGTCGAATTCGCCCTTCATCCGGTCGACGAGCTCGGCGACGGGTGGTGCGTCGGTGATCTGGCCGATGCCCTGGCCCGAGCCCCAGATGTCGCGCCACGCCTTCGATTTCATGTTGCCGCCGGAGCCGAAATTCATCTTCGATTTATCGGCGACCGGGAGATTGTCCGGATCAAGTCCGGCGGCGGCGATCGAGGGTCCCAGATAGTTACCGTGCACGCCGGTGAACAGGTTCGTGTAGACGATGTCGTGCGCGGCATGCTGCGTCAGTGCCGACTTGTAAGCTTCCTCGGCGTTAGCCTCCTTCGTCGCGATGAATCGCGTGCCCATATAGGCGAGGTCGGCGCCCAGCGTCAGTGCGGAGGCGATGCCGAAACCGTCGCTGATCGCGCCCGACAGCAGGATCGCGCCGTCGAACCATTGCTTGACCTCGCGCACCAGCGCGAAGGGCGACAGCATGCCGGCATGTCCGCCCGCGCCGGCGCAGACCAGGATCAGGCCGTCGACGCCCTGCTCGGCAGCTTTGCGCGCATGCTTGACGTTGATGACGTCGTGGAACACCAGCCCGCCATAGGAATGCGCGGCCTCGACGATCTCCGCTGGCGGCCGCAGCGAGGTGATGATGATGGGCGCCTTGTGCTTCACACAGGTTTCCATGTCCTTCATCAGCCGGTCGTTGGAGGCGTGGCAGATCTGGTTGACCGCGTAGGGCGCGACCTTCTTGCCGGGATTGCGCGACTTGTATTCGCCGAGCTCGTCCTCGATGCGGTTCAGCCATTCGTCGAGCTTCTCGACCGGACGGGCATTAAGCGCGGGAAACGAGCCGACAACCCCCGCCTTGCACTGGGCGATCACGAGCTCCGGTCCGGAGACGATGAAGAGGGGCGAGCCGACGACGGGCAGCTCCAGATTGTTCTTGAGCAAGGCGGGCAGTGCCATCCGATCCTCCTGACCAAGCGCATCGCCGGCCTGCCGGCCGATTGTGAGCGCTTCCATGTCGATTGTCGCGCCGGCGGGGTGTCCGCCGCTTGCGGTTTGACTGCACTATAGGGTTGGACGGCAGGCAGGGGATCGTTCAATATTGAACATACGGATATTCAGCTTTGAACGGGGCCGCCGATGGATTGGGACCTCTGCAAGACCTTCGTCGCGGTGGCCGATACCGGCAGCTTCACCGCCGCGGCGCGGCGGCTTCACGCCAGCCATCCGACCGTCAGCCGCAAGATCGCGGCGCTGGAGGCGCAGCTCGGGACCAAGCTGCTGGCGCGTGCCGCTGATGGATTCGTGCTCACCGCCGATGGCCGCACTCTGCGTGAGCACGCGGAGGCGATGGCAGCCGCCGCGCTCCGGGCCGAGGCCGCCGTTGCCGCCGGCGGGCGCAAGGCACGCGGCACGGTCAAGCTGTCGATCGGAGCGACGCTGGCGTCGCACTGGCTGATGCCGCGGCTCCGATCCTTCCTGGGCGCGCATGATCACATCCGCCTCGAGATCATCACTCATCCGTTTCCGGCCAGCGTGCGTCGCCGGGAGGCCGACGTCGTGTTGCGTCCGGTCGACAGCGGCGAGGAAAATCTGGTCGGCCGCAAGATCGGCCGTCTCGGCACGGGCTTCTATGCTTCGCGCGACTATGCCGCCGGCCGGTCCTTGCCGGAACGGAGCGGCGAGTGGAAGGGGCACAGCGTCATCGGCTTCGCCGATCAGGATTCGAACGCGCAGCTTGCGCGCTGGAGCGATGCGATCACGCGGCAGGGAACCATGGTGATGCGCTGTTCGTCGCAGGGCGACATGCTGGCGGCGGTGCGCGCAGGAATAGGAATCTCCGCGCTGTCCTGCTTTGTCGCGGAAAGCTATCCGGATCTGGTGCGCGTCGCGCCGCAAAAGCTCGTCAGTGTTGCCGACCTCTGGCTGCTTGCCCACCCCGACCTGGTCGAGCTGTCCGCGGTGCGAGCCGTCGTCGACTTCGTGGCCGAATGCGCCCGTGCCGATCGCGTGCGGCTGCGGGGCTAACCTGATCCAGCGAGCACACCCTCGCGCTTCTTCACCGCGCGGTAATAGCTCCACCACAGATGCGCCGCCGCGCCGCGCAGGGGGCGCCAGGGTTCGGCCAGCGGCGCCATCTGCTTTTCGGTCGGCCGTGCCTGAAGACCGAGGCCAATCTTGATCCCTTCCTGCACGGCGAGGTCGCCGGCCGGCCAGGCATCGCCATGGCCCAGGCAAAACAGAAGATAGACGTCGGCCGTCCACGGCCCGATGCCGGGCAGCGCGACCAACGTGTGATGCGCGGCGTCGGCATCCTCTTCCGCGAGCACGTCGAGGTTCAGCCGCTGCGCCATGATCTCGCGCGCGAGATGTTTCAGCGTCTTGATTTTCGCGGCCGAGAGGCCGAGCCGCCCCAGCCGGTCTGTGCGCGCGCGGCGCACGGCTTCATGGTCGAACGGATCGAAGGCGGCGGAGAGCCGTCCCCAGATCGCCGCCGCGCTCGCGGTCGAGAGCTGCTGCCCGCAGACGATGTGGGCAAGCCCGGTAAAGCCCGGCTCGCGCCGCCGCAAGGCGGGCATGCCCGCGATCTCGAACACGGGCTTGAGGCGCGGATCTCGCTTCACCAGCGCGTGGATGGCCTCTTCGAGATCGGACTGGGTTTCGAGGTGGATGGTCATGTGGTTCGGCTTACTCTCTCCGGCGTCATGGCCGGGCTTCGTCCCGGCCATCCACGTCTTTCTAGCCGCGCATGATTATTAGCATGCTGGCGGTGATCGTGTTGATCCGTGACCTTGACACGGTCGGCATGTGGCACCGAAGAACGTGGATGGCCGGGACGCCGTAGAGCGGAAGCGTCGCGGTTCTTCGGACGGTTATGCCCGGCCATGACGAGATTTGTGCAGATGGCGCCACCCGTTTTCCGATTTGCCCCGAGCCCGAACGGCCTGCTGCATCTTGGGCACGCCTATTCGGCGCTGCTGAACTTCGATCGCGCACGCGACACCGGTGGGCGACTGTTGCTGCGCATCGAGGACATCGACGCGACGCGCTGCCGGCCGGAATATGAGGCGGCGATCTACGAGGATCTCGCCTGGCTCGGGATCTCCTGGGAGACGCCGGTGCGGCGGCAGTCCGAGCATCTCGACGATTATCGCGCCGCGTTGGAAAAGCTCTCCGCGCTCGGCCTCGTCTATCCCGCTTTCGAGAGTCGCGCCGAGATCGCAAAGCTCGTCGCCGCGCGTGAGGCGGATGGGGCGTGGCCGCGCGATCCCGACGGCGCACCGCTCTATCCCGGCACCGCGAAATCACTGCCCGCCGATGAGCGCGACCGGCTGATCGCCTCTGGCGCGCCTTATGCGCTGCGACTCGATATGGCGGCCGCCTGCCGCCGCGCCGCCAGCCTGACCTGGAATGAGCTGGGCGCGGGACCCGACGGCGAGCGCGGCGCCGTCCCGGCGCAGCCCGAGGCCTGGGGGGACGTCATCCTGGCCCGCAAGGAGACGCCGACCAGCTACCATCTCTCGGTGGTCGCGGACGACGCCCTCCAGTCTGTCAGCGAGGTGGTGCGGGGCCAGGATCTGTTTCACGCCACCTCGGTCCATCGTCTGCTCCAGGTCCTGCTCGGCTTGCCGGAACCGGCCTATCGCCACCATCAGCTGATTCGCGACGAGGCGGGGCGGAAGCTGTCGAAATCGAGCCGCTCGACCGGACTGCGGGAGTTGCGCGACGCCGGTGCCTCGCCTGCGGCGATCCGCCGGCTGGTGGGATTAGGTTAAGTTTCTCTGGGGTTTAGCCAAACGCCGCCGTGACTCCGGGGGTTCCGTCGTGCCATGCTCGCTTCACGACCCCGGGGGGTCGAAGGGGATGCTTCGAAGGGGATTTATGGCGGCGAAAACGCGCGCAGCGCGCACCACGCGGACGTCCAGGCGACCGCCTCGGAAGCAGTCCGGGGCGGCTGGCACGGCGCGTAAGCGCAGCGCGAAAACCGCCGCTCCTGACGTGGTTCAGGCCGCGCTTGCCGCCTTTGCCCATGAAGTCCGCACTCCCCTGACCGGCATTCTGGCGATCAGCGACCTGCTCGCGACCTCCGATCTCGGCGAGCGGGAGCGGCGCTGGGCCGACACCATCAAGGCCGGTGCCGAGCATCTGGCGAGCCTTGCCACGCTGTTCGTGGACGCGGCCCGAACCGGCAAAGGGGCCGGCAAGAGCGGCGGCACGCTGCGGCAGGATCTGTTCGACCTGCGCGCGCTCGCGCGCAGCACTGGCGATTCGCTGGCCGGCCGCGCCGCGGCCAAGGGCCTCCAGGCCCAGGTCGAGATTTCCGAAAAACTTCCCGGACTGGTGGTCGGCGATTCCGTTCGCCTGCGCGCCGCTCTCGAGAACCTGATCGACAATGCCGTCAAATTCACCGAGCAAGGCGGCGTGGCGCTCGCGGTCGCGCCGTGGCGTCCGGCCCAAGGGAAGAGCAAGGACAAGGCGAAGGGCAAAGGCCGGGTCGGCGTCGCGTTCTCGGTCTCGGACAGCGGCATCGGCCTGACCATGGCCGAGATCAAGCGGCTGTTCCGTCCGTTCACCCAGGCCAATGTCACCATCGCCTCGCGCTTCGGCGGTGCCGGGCTCGGGCTATCGTCGGTGAAGCAACTCGCGCGCGCGATGGGCGGCGACATCACCGTCGCGCCGCGCCGCGGCGGCGGCGCTACCTTCACATTGACCGTGTCGCTGGATGCGACGGGATCAGGCAAATCCCGCAAATCGAAGAGCGACAGTGAGACGGATGCGTTAGCGGCACTGCGCGTGCTCAGCGTCGAGGACAATCCGTTCGGCCGCGTCGTGCTCAACACCATCCTGACCGAGCTCGGCCATCATGCCGAGTTCATCGGGCGTGGCGAGGACGCTGTCGAGCGGCTAGCCCAGGGCGCCTTCGACGCGGTGTTGATGGATATGGTGCTGCCGGGCATCGACGGCGTCGAGGCCATCAGGCGGATCCGCACCATGCCGGCGCCGCTGGCCCAGATCCCCATCATCGGTGTCTCCGGTCGCGGCGAGGACGAGGCGGCCTCGCGCGAGGCCGGCGCCGACGCCTTCCTGGTCAAGCCTGTGTCTCCGCGGGCTTTAGCGACTGCGCTGCTTGAAGCGAAACGCCGTGAGGTAGCCGCGACTTGATGATCGCGGCGTTGAGCTCGCCGCCGTAAACGAAGATCGCGGCGATGAAGTACAGAAACACCAGCGCGATGATCACCGAGGCGAGCCCCGCATACATCGTCACGTAGTTGTTGGCGAAGCGCGCCAGATATTGGCCGAACACGATGCCCGAGATCAGCGACGCCACCATGGTGAAGACGATCCCGGGCAGGATCTGGAAGAAACTGCGCCGCCCGGCCGGCACCCAGGCGTGCAGGATGAACAGAGCCACCACCAGCGCGCAGATGGTGATGCCATAGCGCAGCCAGGTGAGGATGCTCTCGTTGGATTCGACGAACAGCGGAATGTGACGCCGTGCCGCCTCGATGATGAGCGGGCCGAGCACGATCAGGAACGCCATGGCGAGCGCGGTAAAGGCCGCGACCAGCGTGTAGCCGATCGACTCCAGCCGCAGCCAGTACCAGCGCCGCATCTCTACCACCGCATAGGCGCGGTTGAGTGCAACCCGCAGCGCTTCGACGCCGTTCGAGGCGAAGTAGACCGACAGCACCGCGCCGATGGTCAGCACATCGGTGCGGGTAGTGGTCAGCACGTCGTGGACTTCGCCCGAGATCGAATCTGAGACCTGCTTGGGCCAGACCTCGAGCATCAGCCCGGCCGCCTGGTCGGCGAGCTCCTTGGACCCGAAGAAGCCGGCCAGCGAGGTGAGCACGATCAGGAACGGGAACAGCGCCATCAGCGTCGACAGCGCGATATGGCTTGAGATCGCCCAGCCGTCGTCGGCCAGGAACGTGTAGAACGCATCCATCACGACGACGTAGATGTAGCGGATGGCCTTCACAGCTTGCCCTGTCCTGCTTTCTCTCCCCGCAAGCGGGGAGAGGCGAAGAAGATTGGCAACACGCGCAAATCGGAAATCATCCTGCCAGCTTGTGATATTATTGCCCTAAAAGCCAGATCACGAAGGCGGTAGCGTTCCCCTCTCGTCATTCCGGGGCGCGCCAACGGGTCCGCGCAAAGCGCGGCCCGATGACAGGCTCCGTGCGAGCCTGGAATCCATTTCACCGCCCGGCGTGTGGCGACATCGATTCCGGGTTCGATGCTCCGGCGTCGCGCTTCGCGCGATCCCGTCGCATCGTCCCGGAATGACCGGGATAGGGAGATGGCGGACTGCCGCACACGGTGTTATCACCCCCCAATGGCAACTCTCCTGACTACTTTCATCCTGCCGGTGGCAGCCGGCGCCGTGGCGTTGGTGCTGCTGCTCGGTCTCGTCAACATGATGCGCGGCGGCTCGCCCAACACCTCGCAGAAGCTGATGCGCCTGCGCGTGCTGCTTCAGTTCGTGGCGATTGTCATCGCCATGACCGCGGTCTGGGCGATGGGGCGCTAGGGCATGATCCGGACCCGCGGGCCGCGCCAGCGCAAAATGCGCAGCGGTTTTCCGGCAACATCATGCCCCTGAGATCAAGGAGGCCATCATGGTCGTACTGAACCGCATCTATACGAAGACCGGTGACGACGGCACGACAGCGCTCGGCTCGGGCGAACGTCGTCCGAAATATGATCTGCGCATCGCGGCCTATGGCACGGTCGACGAGACCAATGCTGCGATCGGCGTGGTGCGGCTCCACACGGGGGACGCGCCCGAGCTCGATGCGATGCTTGGCCGTATCCAGAACGATCTGTTCGATCTCGGCGCCGATCTCGCGGTGCCTGAGCGTGAGGGCAAGGCGGAGCGGCTGCGGGTGGTGGCAAGCCAGGTCGAACGGCTCGAGCACGACATCGACACGCTCAACGACAAGCTGGCACCGCTGACCTCCTTCGTGCTGCCGGGCGGCACGCCGACCGCCGCCCATCTCCACGTCGCCCGCACGATATGCCGCAGGGCGGAACGGGTGATGGTGGAACTGGCGGCTCAGCCCGGCGAGCCCGTCGGCGCCGCTGGCATCCAGTATATGAACCGGCTGTCGGACTTCCTGTTCGTGGCGAGCCGTGCCGCTAACCATAATGGCGCCGGCGATGTGCTCTGGGTTCCGGGCCAGAATCGCTGACCCATTGAGCAGCGCATTTCTGCGGTCCAAAATTTGGCACCTTCACGCGTTGACCGGGCCGGATCAGGCCTTTAGGTTCCGCGCCAGTTGATAACCCCCCTCCCAAATTGAGTGAAAGAGGATCGATGAAGGTCTTAGTGCCGGTAAAGCGGGTGGTCGATTACAACGTCAAGGTCCGCGTCAAGGGCGATGGATCGGGCGTTGAACTCGCCAACGTCAAAATGTCCATGAACCCGTTCGACGAAATCGCGGTCGAGGAAGCGTTGCGCCTGAAGGAAGGCGGCAAGGCCACCGAAGTCGTGGTGGTCTCGATTGGACCGGCGCAGGCATCGGAGACGATCCGCACCGGTCTCGCCATGGGCGCCGATCGCGGCATCCTGGTGAAGGCCGAGGGCACCGTCGAGCCGCTCGCTGTCGCCAAGATTCTGAAGAAGGTCGCGGAAGAAGAGCAGCCGGGCCTGATCATTCTCGGCAAGCAGGCGATCGACGACGACAGCAATCAGACCGGTCAGATGCTGGCTGCGCTGCTCGGCTGGTCGCAGGCGACGTTCGCCTCGAAGCTCGAGGTCGAAGGAAGCGACTTCAAGGTTACCCGCGAAGTCGACGGCGGCCTGCAGACCGTGAAGCTGAAGGGACCGGCGATCGTCACCACCGATCTCCGGCTCAACGAGCCGCGCTATGCGTCGCTGCCCAACATCATGAAGGCCAAGAAGAAGCCGATCGCGGAGAAGGCGGTCGCCGATTACGGCGTCGACGTCACCGCGCGCCTCGAAGTTCTGAAGACGGCTGAGCCCGCGGGCCGCAAGGCCGGCGTCAAGGTCAAGGACGTCGCCGAGCTGGTGTCGAAGCTCAAGAACGAAGCCGGGGTGCTCTGATGACGACGTTGCTGATTGCCGAACACGAACACGAGGTCCTCAAGGACTCCACCAACAAGGCGCTGACCGCAGCTTCCCAGCTCGGCGGCGACGTTCACGTGCTGGTCGCCGGCGGCGGGCAGGGCACCAAGGCTGCGGCCGAGGCGGCCTCGAAGCTTGCCGGTGTCGCCAAGGTGCTGGTCGCCGAGGGCGAAGCCTACGCGCACGATCTCGCCGAGCCGCTGGCCGCGCTGATCGTCTCGTTGGCCCCGTCCTATGACGCGATCATCGCGCCCGCGACCTCGCGCTTCAAGAACGTGATGCCGCGCGTCGCCGCGCTGCTCGACGTCATGCAGGTCTCGGAGATCATCAAGGTGGTCGCGCCCGACACCTATGAGCGTCCGATCTATGCCGGCAACGCCATCCAGACAGTGAAGTCGAAGGACGCCAAGAAGGTCATCACGGTCCGTACCTCGACCTTCGCGGCGGCCGCTGCCGGCGGCAGCGCGCCGGTCGAGAGCGTCGCTGCTGCGGCCGATCCGGGCCTGTCGTCCTTCGTCGGTGAGGAAGTCGCCAAGAGCGACCGTCCCGAGCTGACCTCGGCGAAGATCATCGTCTCCGGTGGACGCGCCATGCAGAGCCGCGAAAACTTCGCGAAGTACATCGAGCCGCTCGCCGACAAGCTCGGCGCCGGCGTCGGTGCCTCGCGCGCGGCGGTGGACGCCGGCTATGCGCCGAACGACTGGCAGGTCGGCCAGACCGGCAAGGTCGTGGCCCCCGAGCTCTATGTCGCGGTCGGCATTTCCGGCGCGATCCAGCATCTGGCCGGCATGAAGGACTCCAAGGTGATCGTTGCGATCAACAAGGACGAGGACGCGCCGATCTTCCAGGTTGCCGATTACGGCCTGGTCGCCGACCTCTATCAGGCGGTTCCTGAGCTGACGGCCGAACTCGGCAAGCTCGGCAAGTAAAAAGCGTTAAAAACACCGGCCGGAGGTATAAACTCCGGCCGGTGTTTCATTTTTGAGGCGTTTTCTTTGGCGGGGGCGCGCCCGGGGGAGCGATCCAATCTAGGTTTCGAGCCCAGGTTCTGATTAAATCGAGCTTCTGGTCAAATCAGACCTCCCGGCTTTGGGGATAGGCAGGCGCGACATGCGCGCCGTTCCGGTGGATGGCATTATGGCGGCAGTGATCAAGAAGGTCGGCGTGATCGGCGCGGGTCAGATGGGCAATGGCATCGCGCATGTCGCGGCGCTGGCCGGCTTCGACGTGGTGCTCAACGACGTCTCGGCCGACCGCCTCAAGTCGGGCATGGCCACGATCAATGGCAATCTGGCGCGCCAAGTCTCCAAGAAGGCCGTGACGGAGGACGACAAGGCCAAGGCGATTGCGCGCATCAAGCTCGCCGAGAAGCTGGACGAGCTTGCCGATTGCGACCTCGTGATCGAGACCGCGGTCGAGAAGGAAGAGGTCAAGCGCAGGATATTTCACGAGCTCTGCGCGGTGTTGAAGCCGGAGGCGATCGTCGCCTCCGACACGTCCTCGATCTCGATCACCCGACTGGCTGCCGCCACCGACCGGCCCGAACGCTTCATCGGCATTCACTTCATGAATCCGGTGCCGCTGATGGAGCTGGTGGAGCTGATCCGAGGCATCGCCACCGACGATTCGACCTTCGAGGCGTCCAAGGAATTCGTCGCCAAGCTCGGCAAGCAGGTCGCGGTCTCGGAGGATTTCCCGGCCTTCATCGTCAACCGTATCCTGCTGCCGATGATCAACGAGGCGATCTACACGCTGTATGAAGGCGTCGGCAACGTCGAGGCGATCGACGCGGCGATGAAGCTCGGCGCACACCATCCGATGGGTCCGCTGGAGCTTGCCGATTTCATCGGCCTCGATACCTGCCTGTCGATCATGCAGGTGCTGCATGAGGGCCTGGCCGATTCCAAGTATCGTCCGTGCCCGCTGCTGGTGAAATACGTCGAGGCCGGCTGGCTCGGCCGCAAGACCCAGCGCGGCTTCTACGACTACCGCGGCGCCAAGCCGGTTCCGACGCGCTGACGTCGTAGGGTGGGTTAGTGAAGCGTAACCCACCGCTTTTGCCTCTGGGGATGCGAACATTGGTGGGTTACGCCTTCAGCTAACCCTACGGCACCTCGTGACAGACCGTTCGTGTCGCATCGTGTCCGGGCCACGAAACCGTCCGAAATCTCCACCTCCCGTTAACCCCACGCGCCTAGGTTGCCTCTGGTACGAGGGTTTGCGTAATGGACATGATGGCGATGGTCAGCACCATGCTGGCCGCTCAGCAAGGCGCGCTGCAATCGAATATTGCGGCGACGCTGACGAAGCAGAACATGGATATGGAGAAATCCACCGTCCTGACGCTGCTCGGCGCCGGTCAGCCCTCGCTGGCCAATGTCGGCCCCGGCGTCGGCGGCAATCTCAACGTCACCGCTTGAACTCCTAGAGCATGATCCGGAAAAGTGTGAAGCGGTTTTCCGAAAAGATCATGCTCAAACAATAACCTAAAGCGCGATGACGATTCATCCCAATCTCATCGCGCTTTAGAGCGACGCGGCGGCCTTGCCCGTAGCGGCCCGGATCAGCTTGAGCGCGTCCTCGCTCGCCCATTCCGCCGGCCCCGCGATCGTCGCGATCTCGCAGCCCTGCGGATCGACCAGCACCGAGGTCGGCATGCCCAGCGCCCGGCCTATGGCTTTAAGATCCTGAAAAACCTTGGCTTTCGGGTCGCTGAAATAGCTGAGCCGGGTCAGATTGGCGTCTTTCAGGAAAGCCCTGGGCTTTTCGGCATCGCGGGTGTCGATGTTGATCGCAACCACCTCGAAATTCGGGCCCGAAAGCTTGCCCTGGAGCTCGTCCAGCGCCGGCATTTCCTTGCGGCACGGCACGCACCAGGTGGCCCAGAGGTTCACCAGCAGCGTCTTGCCGCGGAAATCGGACAGTTTCTTCGGCTTGCCCTCGGCGTCCTCGAAAGTGAGGTCGGGCAGCTTCAGCGGGGCGCTCGCCATGGTCAGCGCCGCCACCTCGCCATGGGCGAGCGGGGCAATCTTCTGCGCCGTCGCCACCGCGGCCCGGCAGGCGGGATCGCCGCTGGGCGCCCGGCTCAGGCCCAGGCCATACAGCGCGGCGAAGCCGGCCAGCCCTCCGACCGCCACGGTGGCGATGACGATGGGGATCCGGCGCGTGGCGGAGGGCTTCTTGTCGAGCATATCGTTTGTCATCCGGTCGCAGATATGGCTATCAGGGGCCTCTTAATACGGCTGGCGGCGGCCAGCAAACGTGCGGCAGTGCCGCGCAGTGACAAGAACGGCCGCTAGCGGCGCGACAAGCAAGGCGTGAGCAGGGGATCATGAGCAACAAGATGTGGGGCGGCCGGTTCTCGGAACGTCCCGATGAGATCATGGAAGAGATCAACGTCTCCATCGACGTCGATCGTCACCTCTTTGCCCAGGACATTGCCGCGTCCAAGGCCCACGCCGCGATGCTCGCCAGCCAGGGCATCATCACGGCCTCTGATGCGAAAAATATCGGCAAGGGTCTAGACACGATTTTGTCAGAGATCGGCAAGGGCGGCTTCACGTTCAAGCGTGCGCTCGAAGATATCCATATGAACGTCGAGAGCCGCCTGTCCGAGCTGATCGGGCCGGCCGCCGGCCGCCTGCACACCGCGCGCTCGCGCAACGACCAGGTCGCGACCGATTTCCGTCTGTTCGTCCGCGACGTGATCGACGAGACCGATGCGGCGCTCGCCGCGTTCCAGCAGGCGCTGGTCGAGCGCGCGCTCGAGCATGCGGGAACCGTGATGCCGGGCTTCACGCATCTGCAGACCGCGCAGCCCGTCACCTTCGGCCATCACCTTCTCGCCTATGTCGAGATGGCCGCGCGCGACCGCGGCCGGTTCCAGGACGCCCGCAAGCGGCTCAATGAATCTCCGCTCGGCGCAGCCGCGCTCGCCGGCACCTCGTTCCCGATCGATCGTCATGCCACTGCGAAGGCGCTTGGTTTCGAACGCCCGATGGCGAATTCGCTCGATGCGGTCTCTGACCGCGACTTCGTGCTGGAGACCTTGTCGGCGGCCTCGATCTGCGCGGTGCACATGTCGCGCTTTGCCGAGGAGATCGTGATCTGGACCTCGCCGCTGGTCGGCCTCATCCGTCTCAGCGACAAGTTCACGACCGGCTCCTCGATCATGCCGCAGAAGCGCAATCCGGACGCCGCCGAGCTCGTGCGCGCCAAGACTGGCCGCGTCATCGGCGCGCTCAACGGCCTCCTGATCGTGATGAAGGGCCTCCCGCTCGCCTATCAAAAGGACATGCAGGAGGACAAGCAGGGCGCCATGGAGGGCTTTGCGGCGCTGTCGCTGGCGATCCGCGCCATGACCGGAATGGTCCGCGACCTCGCGCCCGATGAGGCCAGGATGAAGGCGGCCGCCGGCGAGGGCTACGCCACCGCGACCGATCTTGCCGACTGGCTGGTGCGGACGCTGAAGATGCCGTTCCGCGAGGCGCACCACGTCACCGGCCGGATCGTGGCCAAGGCCGCGCAGGGCGGCGTGGCGCTGCACGAACTGCCGCTCAAGGACATGCAGGCGATCGAGCCCAAGATCACCAAGGACGTGCTCGACGTGCTCTCGGTCGAATCGTCGGTGAAGAGCCGCACCAGCTTTGGCGGCACCGCGCCGAAGAATGTGGCGTCCCAGGCAAAGGCTTGGGCGAAGCGGCTGGAAAAAGAGCGAAAATTGGGCTGAAGGCAAAATTTCGCTTATGTTTCATGGTCATCCGGCTCTCGCCAGAGCGCGCCAATCTCTGTATGGTGCGCCCCGCGTAGTGGGGATTTCGTCGTGACGTCAAAGTTTCGCCCGGCCGGCTCGGGGTGGGCCATCATTGTCCTTAGCCTGACAGCGCTTGCGCTTGCCGGCTGCGGCCGCAAGGGCCCGCTGGATTTGCCGCCGACCGCCTCCAGCGCCTCGACGGCCAACATTACCGCGCCGACCGACACCGAGACCGAAGCCCAGAAGACGCCCAGCGTGTTCAATCCCACCTACGGTGCGGACGCCGCGCCCGCGGCATCCAACGGCAAAAAGAAATCGTTTATTCTCGACCCGCTCCTGGACGAAAAGCCCAGCAGATAGACTGGGGCAACTGAGCCAACGCCATGAACCATTTCGACTATCGCAACGGCGTGCTGCACGCCGAGGCGGTAAACCTGTCCGAGTTGGCCGCAACTGTCGGCACCCCGTTCTATTGCTATTCGACCGCGACTCTCGAGCGCCACTACCGCGTCTTCGCTGAGGCCTTCGCCGGCGAGAAGGTGCTGGTCTGCTACGCCATGAAGGCGAACTCCAACCAGTCGGTGCTGCGCACGCTGGCCAAGCTCGGGGCCGGCGCTGACGTCGTTTCGGGCGGTGAATTGAAGCGCGCGCTCGCTGCCGGCATTCCCAGCAGCAAGATCGTGTTCTCCGGCGTCGGCAAGACCGAGGCCGAGCTGCGCGCCGCGCTCGCCGCCGACATCCTCTGTCTCAACGTCGAATCCGAGCCCGAGCTTGAGTTGTTGTCGCGCCTTGCGACCGAGATGGGCAAGACAGCGCGCATCTCCGTGCGCGTCAATCCGGATGTCGATGCCGGTACGCACGCAAAGATCTCCACCGGCAAGTCCGAGAACAAGTTCGGCATCCCGATCGTGCATGCGCGCGAGGTCTATGCGCGCGCCGCCAAACTCCCGGGGATCAAGGTGACCGGTACCGATGTGCATATCGGCAGCCAGATCACCGACCTCTCCAAGATGGAGATCGCGTTCCGTATCCTCTCCGAATTCGTGCAGACGCTGCGCTCCGACGGCCACGACATCTCGCACGTCGATTTCGGCGGCGGCCTCGGTATTCCCTATTACATGGACCGCGAGGCGCCCCCTGCACCCGACGCCTATGCCGCCATGGTCAAGCGGGTCAGCCACAACCTCGGCTGCACGCTGATGTTCGAGCCGGGCCGCATGATCGTCGGCAATGCCGGCATCCTCGTCGCCAAGGTCATCTATGTGAAGCACGGCGACGGCAAGAACTTCGTCATCATCGACGCCGCGATGAACGATTTGATCCGCCCGACGCTGTATGAGGCCCATCACGACATCCTGCCGGTGATGCAGCCTGCCAAGGGCGTGGCGACCATCGTGGCCGACGTCGTCGGTCCGGTCTGCGAGACCGGCGACTATCTCGCCCTCGATCGCACGCTGACGACACCGAAGCCCGGCGATCTCCTCGCCATCATGACATCAGGCGCCTACGGCGCGGTGCAGGCCGGCACCTACAATACGCGGCCGCTGGTGCCCGAGGTGCTGGTGAAGGGCGACCAGTACGCCGTGGTGCGCCCGCGCATCGAGGTCGAGCAGCTCATCGCGATGGATACGCCGGCGCCGTGGCTGTGAGCCGGCGCCGCGCCGACCAAAAACCTGCAAAACAACCCCATGCAAAGTAGCTCGGGGTTGCCGGCATGACACGCGGTTGTCCGGCGAAACCGCTTGATGTGCCGGGCAAATCAGCGACAACCGCGCAAGCGCGGAGAACGTTACCTCTTTTCGCCCACGATGACGCCGGCCTTTTTCTCGATCGGCTTGATCGCCGCGGTGAAATCGGAATCGGCGCCTTCAGCGCTAATCACGGTCTCCCACAACCGTCCGACCGCATCCGCGACCTCCATCGACAGGCCGAGCTGCTTCATCTCCTCCAGCGCCAGCCGCACGTCCTTGACCATCAATCCGGTGGCGAAACCGAAATCGAAGCTGCGCGGCAGCACCGAGCGCGGAAACTTGTCGCGGCTTGCGGTGTTCATGCCGGAACCGGCGTTGATGACGTCGATCATCACGGCGGGATCGAGCCCGGCTTTCACGCCCATCACGACGGCTTCCGACGTCGCCACGATCGCGGTGGCCGAGAGGAAATTGTTGGCGAGCTTCATGGTCTGCGCCGCGCCGGGCTTTTCCCCGATGAAGAACACCTTTCCGATCACGTCCAGGGCGGGCTTGAGAAGCTCGAACTCCGCCTTCGGCCCGGAGACCATGACCGCCAGCGTGCCTTTCTCCGCCCCGGCGACGCCGCCGGATACGGGGCTGTCGATCTGCACGATGTTGCGCTTGGCCAGGAGGCCGTGAATCTTCGTCGCCATCGTCGAGCCGACCGTCGACAGATCGATGAAGCGCTTGGCGCACTTGCCCTCGATCACGCCGTTCGCGCCCGTTGCAACTGCGAGCGAGGCCTGGAGCGATGGCAGGCTCGCCATCACCGTCTCGACCTGGTCGGCGACGTCCTTTGGTGAGGTCGCAGCAGTGGCGCCGCGCGCCACCAGCTGGTCGACGACCTCCTTGCGCGTGTCGAACACGACGAGCCGGTGTCCAGCCGCGATCAGCCGCCGCGCCATTGGGAAACCCATGTTTCCGAGGCCGATGAATCCGATGTCCATGGTGTTGTTTCCTTCCCGTCGTCATTGCGAGGAGCGAAGCGACGAAGCAATCCAGGAGTGTTCCCGCGGAGGGATTTCTGGATTGCTTCGCTTCGCTCGCAATGACGGAGCAATGCGTTGAATGCTATTTGTCCGGCTTAGGCTTTGTCGATCTCCGCGAACACTTCGCGTGCGATCCGGAAACTGTCGACCGCGGCCGGCATGCCGCCATAGATCGCCACCTGCATCAGGATTTCACGGATCTCGTCGCGGGTGACGCCGTTGGTGAGCGCACCCTTCAGATGCGCACGGAACTCGTGCTGGCGGTTGAGGATCGCGATCATCGCGATGTTGAGCATGCTGCGGGTCTTGCGCGGCAGCTCCTCGCGGCCCCACACCGTGCCCCAGCAATATTCGTTGAGCATCTCCTGGAACGGACGGTTGAAGTCGTCGACGTTCTTCAGGGCGTTGTTGACATAGGCCTCACCCAGCACCGCTTTGCGGACTTCCAGGCCCTTGTCGTGCATTTTCTTGTCCATGGCGTTTCCTTCACTTCCCTTGCATTTCCCTCAGGGTGGCGGCGCGGAAATTACGGGGTTGCGCACGGCCAGTCACGTCCTCGTGTTATGCGGGAAAAGGGGTGTCTCCCGTACAGGAACGGATGCCTCAGTGCTGCCGTTGTGATACGCTTCGCTCGACCGGGTAACCTGGAGAATTGATTGAACGGCGTCACCCCCGACCCGTCAGACCCGATCCGCGATGGCGACGCTCTGTCGCGGCTGAAGCTGGCGCAGGCCCTCAAGCGGGCCACTTATGCCATCGCGTGGGAGCGTGCCTGGCCGCATCTGGCGCGGTTGCTGACGGTTGTCGGCCTGTTCCTGGTGGTGTCCTGGGCCGGCCTGTGGCTGGCCGTGCCTTTCGTCGCTCGTGCTATCGGCCTGGTCGTTTTCGCCGGCGTCGCGATTGCCGCCCTGTTCCCGTTACTTCGCTTCCGCTGGCCGAGCCGCGAGGAGGCCCTGAGCCGGCTCGACCATGGCTCCGGTATCCGTCACCGCCCGGCCACGACACTCACGGACACACTGACCTCGCGGGATCCGGTCGCGCAGGCGTTGTGGCAGGCGCAGCGCGAGCGCACGCTGGCGTCAATCAAGCGCATCCGTGCCGGTCTGCCGCACCCGCGGCTCGCTCTGCACGATCCCTGGGCGCTGCGTGCGCTGGTGATGGTGATGCTGGTTGCGACCTTCTTTGCTGCTGGCGACGAGCGTGCGATGCGGCTCGGGGCGGCCTTCGACTGGAACGGCGTGCTGGCGCCGGCGAATGTTCGCGTCGACGCCTGGGTTACCCCGCCGCTCTACACCGGTAAGCCGCCGGTCATCCTGTCGGCTGCCAACAAGGAGGCCGCGGCGTTGCCCGCCAGCGGTCCGCTCGCCGTTCCCGCCGGATCGACCCTGATCGTGCGCTCCTCCGGCGGCAACCTGGATGTCGTGACGTCCGGTGGCCTCAAGGAGGTTGCGCCCACCGAGGCCACGCCCAAGGGTACCAACGAGAAGCATTTCGCCATCACCGGCGACGGCACCGCGCATGTCCGCGCGCCCTCCGGCCAGCCGCAATGGACCTTCACGGCCACGCCGGACCGCGCGCCGACGATTGCGCTCGCCAAGGATCCGGAGCGCCAGGCGCGCGGCGCGCTCCAGCTCTCCTACAAGATCGAGGACGATTACGGCGTCACCGGCGCCGAAGCGCAAATCGGCTTGCGGCCAGCCGGCGCCAAAGATGGCAATAAGGATGGCAGCAAGGACGCCGCGCGGCCGTTGTTCCAGCCGCCGCAGTTTCCGCTCGTGCTGCCGAACGCGCGCACCCGCAACGGCGTCGGCCAGACGGTGAAGGACCTCAGCGAGGATCCCTATGCCGGCGCCGACGTCACGCTGACGCTCACCGCCAAGGACGAGGCCGGCAACGAGGCCAGGAGCGAACCCTTCGACATGCGCCTGCCCGAGCGGCTCTTCACGAACTCGCTCGCGCGCGCGCTGATCGAACAGCGCCGCATCCTCGCGCTCGACGCCAACAAGAATTCAGACGTCTACGCCGCGCTCGACGCACTGATGATCGCGCCCGAATTGTTCACGCCGGATGCCGGCTGCTATCTCGGCCTGCGCAGCCTGGCGCTCCAGCTCGAGGCGGCCCGCACCGATGACGCGCTGCGCGATGTGGTCGCGAGCATGTGGGCGTTCGCGGTCACCATCGAGGACGACGGTGTTGCCGGCAGCGTCAACGCCGCGCTGCGCTCGGCGCAGGACGCGCTCAAGCGGGCACTGGAACGCGGCGCCAGCGAGGACGAGATCAGGGTGCTGACGCAAAAGCTGCGCGAGGCCATGGCCGGCAAGGTGCGCGATCTCGCCCGGCGCGCCGAGCAAAATCCGCTTGGACCTCGGCAGCCGTTCCCGGCGGAGGTCCAGCTCATCCTCGACAAGGCCGTCGAGCTGCGACAAAAGACCCAGAATGCTACGCCGGAACAGCTCGAAGAGCTGGCGCAGCAGCAGGACGCATTGCGCCAGCAACTGCAAGCCTATCGGACGTCGGCGAACAGCCGGGCAAAGGGGGGCGACGACGGGGCCAACCAGTTTACGCGGGACCGGAAATGCGGAAGCTAGCGCGCGTGCCAGTCTTGAAGGCGATGTCGGTCGCCTGTCTCGCCTTCCTCCTGGGAGGCGTCCCGGTCGTCCACGCCCAGCAGGATCAGGACCCTGATGCGCTGCTCGACAGCGCGGAAAAGGCGATGCAGGACTCCGGCGACAGCCTCAGGCAGAAGGAGTCCGGGCGAAGCCTGAACAATCAATCCGACGCGATTCAGAAGCTCGAGGAATACAAGCGCGCGACGGAAAGAAGCCAATCATCCAATCGCGATCGTTCCGTCATCACGCAACGGGATCTGGACGATCTCCTGAAGCAGATCGAGAAGGCGGCGCGCGAAGGCAATCGCGAGGCGGCCCAGCGTATGCTCGAGCAGCTCGCGCAGATCATGGAAAATCTGCAGATGGCGCAGCCGGGGCAATCCGGCGAAAGCGAGATGGAGCAGGCGCTCAACGAGCTCAGCGACATGATCCGCAAGCAGCAGCAATTGCGCGACAGGACTTTCAAGCAGGGCCAGGACTCCCGGCGTGACCGCTCGCGCGGCAAGCAGCAGGGCGACCAGTCGATGTCGGACCTCCAGCAGGATCAGCAGGCGCTGCGCGACCGGCTAAAGAAGTTGCAGGACGAACTCGCCAAGCGCGGCCTCTCGCAGAAGGGACAAAAGGGCCAGAAGCAGCAGGGGCAGAAAGGTCAGCAGGGCGATCAAGGGCAGCCCGGACAGGATGGTGATCAGGACGGTGACCAGGGCGACGACGATGGCAGCCTGGACACCGCCGACGGTGCGATGGGCGATGCCGGTTCGAAGCTCGGCGAGGGCAACGCGGACGGCGCAGTGGACTCGCAGGGGAAAGCTCTCGAAGCCTTACGCAAGGGCGCGCAGAAGATGGCCGAGGCGATGCAGCAGGGCGATGGCGACGGGCAGGATGGTCCCGGCAATCGGGCCGGTCGCCAGCAGAGCGGCGGCAATCAGACCGACCCGCTTGGCCGGCCCCTGCACGGCCGCGAGTTCAGCGACGATTACACAGTCAAGATCCCCGGCGAGATCGACGCCCAGCGTGTCCGCCGCATCCTCGAAGAGCTCCGCCGCCGCCTCGGCGATACTTCGCGCCCGCAGATCGAGCTCGACTATATCGAGCGATTGCTCAAGGATTTTTGAGGGGCGCGTTCGGTCGGGTCTCGCGATGACGAGCCCTTGGCACGCACATCCCACACGATCGGTGTCGTCGCCCGACTTGATCGGGCGATCCAGTATTCCAGAGACAGTTGTGCTTGAATCGACAGGCCGCGGCGTACTGGATGCCCCGGTCACGCCGGGACATGACGGTGCAATATGCGGCGGTAGCTACCCCTTCTTCGCCGCCAGCGCATCCGCTACCGCCGTACGGATGTCGGCGACTGAGAACGGCTTGGTGACGACGTCGTGCACCAGCGCATTCAAGTTCGAGGCGCGCTCGCGCTGGTCGGCAAATCCGGTCATCAGCAGAATGGTCAGGTTGGGGAAATCGCGGGCGGCGGACAGCGCCAGCGCGATGCCGTCCATCACGGGCATCTGGATGTCGGTGAGGAGCAGATCGAATGCGCCGTCCTCGCGGGTCAGGATCTCCAGCGCCTCGGCGCCATCCTGCGCGGTGATGGTCTCGTGGCCGTCCATGGCGATGGCGCGCGCCACGAGCTGGCGCATCGAATCCTCGTCGTCGGCGATCAAGATTCTTGGCATGGGACCAACCTCCCGCGCGGGATCCTGCGAGGCTGATTACACGCTGCCGCCGGCAATGTCGCGCCGGTTGAAGAAGCGCACGTCGATATTGCGGCCCTCCGCCGGCGGCGACGCCAGGCGCGACCGGAAGAAGGCACGCTCGCCGGGCTGCAGCACGGTCTGCTCCAGCACGGTATTCCAGGCGTAGATCTCGGTGCCCTGCGCGTCGCGCACCGCAAAGCGCAGGCGCGGGATATCGAGCGGCTTCTTGCCCTGGCCCACGATCACACCCTCGATCACCAGCACCTGCTTACCGTCCACGGTCTCGCTGGAGAGCTTGACGTCCTTGAAGGCGAGCCCGCGCAGATTAACTTCAAATCCGACCGCCTTGTAGAAGGCGGCCGTCTGCGGCAGCAGCCGCACCATGTCGCCGCGCCAGATGATCAGGGCCAACACGAGCGCGCCCATGGCGGCGCAGGCAGTCGGCAGGCCGAAATAGGATTTTCGCGGAGCCGTGGTGGCGGCCGGGCGGCTCACACGTGCGCCGCGGCGGTGGAACAGGCCGCGGAACCAGGACTGATGCTGTGCACCGGCGTCGTCGTCTTCAGCGGGCCGGGCCGCCGCGGCCGACCATTCGTCCGCGATCCGGCTGGCTTCCTCGTCCGGCCAATCGCTGGCGATCGAGGGGCTGTCGACCACGGGCGCGTCGGCGGCGGCGTCGTCCTTGGCATAGGAGTTCCACTGTTCAGTGAGGTCCGACTGGTCCTCGGCCTGGCTGGCCGCAGCCATGGCCGGAACGGACGCCTCCTCGATGGCATCCTCGGCATAGGCGACCCAGGTCTCCTTGCAGCGGGAGCAGCGGACCGTCCGCCCGTTCGCCCCCAGGCTCGCAAGCTTGATGGCGTAGGATGTCGTACAATGGGGACAGACGATATGCATGGACGAGCCTTGATGCATGGACGAGTCTTGACGAGGCTCCGGTCGTGGAGAACCGGGCACCCTGGATGCTACAGGGTGACCGTTAACGAACCGGAAACCATAACGGCCGCACAACCCCTTGATCGCGCGTGGTGGAGCGCCGCGGCGCGGCTATCGCCCCCTCTCGAACGGAGCTGAGCTTGGTTCGGTTCGAAAATGTCGGATTGCGTTACGGCCTGGGGCCGGAGATCCTGCGCGACCTCAGCTTCCAGATTCCGGCCCATTCCTTTCAGTTCCTCACCGGCCCGTCCGGCGCCGGCAAGACCTCGCTCTTGCGACTGCTGTTCCTGTCGCACCGGCCGACGCGCGGCCTGGTCAATCTGTTCGGCCACGATGTTTCGCAGCTCAGCAAGGACGAGATCGCGGACTTGCGCAAGCGCATCGGCATCGTGCTCCAGGATTTCCGCCTGCTCGACCACATGACGACGTATGAGAATGTCGCGCTGCCGTTCCGCGTGATGGGCCGCAGCGAGTCGAGCTACCGCAAGGAGGTGATCGACCTGTTGCGCTGGGTGGGCCTCGGCGAGCGGATGGATGCGCTGCCGCCGATCCTGTCCGGTGGCGAGAAGCAGCGTGCGGCGATCGCGCGCGCGGTGATCTCGCGGCCGCAGCTCCTGCTCGCGGACGAGCCGACCGGCAGCGTCGATCCGACGCTCGGCCGCCGCCTGCTGCGGCTCTTCATCGAGCTCAACAAATCCGGCACTGCTGTGATCATTGCGACCCACGACATCGGCCTGATGGATCAGTATGAGGCGCGGCGGCTGGTGCTGCATCAGGGGCGGTTGCACGTCTATGAGTAGGACCGACGAACGCGGCGTGCTGGTCGACCTCGGACAGGAGCGTCCGCAGCTTCCGGCCAAGGCACGCAATATGTCGCCAATCGTGCCGCGCGCCTCGATCCACGGCCGCGCGCTGGTCGCCGTCGTCGCCATCATGACCTTCCTTGCTTCGATGACGACGGGCACCGTGCTGCTGGTCAGCGCTTCCGCTGCCGAATGGCAGTCGGATGTCGCGAGCGAAATCACCATCCAGGTCCGGCCGCAGTCCGGCCGCGATCTCGATCGCGATACCACGGCAGTGACGGAGGCGATGCGCGCGCAGGCGGGCATCGTCGAGGTCAAGCCGTTCACCAAGGAAGAGAGCGGCAAGCTGCTCGAGCCCTGGCTCGGCACGGGCCTCTCGATGGACGACCTGCCGGTGCCGCGCATGATCATCGCGCGCGTGCAGCCGGGCACGCCGCTCGATCTCGGCGCGTTGCGCGCGCGTGTGATGCAGGTGGCCCCGAGCGCGAGCGTCGACGATCACCGCGCCTGGATCGAGCGCATGCGTTCGATGACCAATGCCACCGTGCTCGCCGGCCTCGGCATCCTCGCGCTCGTCATCATCGCCACCATCATTTCGGTCTCGTTCGCAACCCGCGGCGCCATGGCGGCGAACCGCCCGATCGTCGAGGTCCTGCATTTCGTCGGCGCCGGCGACCGCTACATCGCCAACCGCTTCCTGCGCCACTTCCTCAGGCTGGGCTTGGAGGGCGGGGTGATCGGCGGCGGTGTCGCCATGCTGGTGTTCGGTTTCTCCGAGTCGATCGCCGGCTGGTTCTCGGGTACCCCCGTCGGCGATCAGTTCGCAGCCCTGCTCGGTACCTTCTCGCTGCGGCCGTCCGGCTACATCGTGCTCGCGGTGCAGGCGGTGCTGATCGGCGCGATCACCGCCGTAGCGTCGCGCCAGACGCTGTTTGCGACCTTGAACGACGTTGATTAGGTCCGATAAACCGGACTCCACTTCGCCTCAAAACGTCTTAAAATCATCCGGGGAAGGGATCACCGACATCATATGAGCTCGCCGACCGACGATCGATCGCCGAACTTGCCGCGCGGATGGCTGCGCGCGGCCGTGGTATCGACGATCGCGTTGGTCTTCGTCGGTGCTGCGGCGGGTTTCGTTGCGTTCCTGTCCCAATTGCGCGGCGCCGAGATCGCGCCGGACCGCAAGGCGGACGGCATCGTGGTGCTGACCGGCGGCTCCTCGCGCGTGTCCGACGCCATGGAGCTGCTGGCGGCCGGCTACGGCAAGCGGCTCCTGATCTCCGGCGTGCATCCGACCTCGACGGCGCACGACATCTCCCGGACGTTGCCGGAGAACCAGTCCTTCATGAGATGTTGTGTCGACCTCGACCGCACCGCGCTCACGACCCGCGGCAATGCGGCGGAGACGCGCCGCTGGGCGCAGGAGCGCCAATTCAAATCGCTGATCGTGGTCACCTCGAACTATCATATGCCGCGCGCGCTGGTGGAATTCTCGCATGCGATGCCGGAGACGATGCTGATTCCGTTCGTGGTGGTCGGCGACAAATGGCGCGAGGAGCCGTGGTGGACATCGGGGTCCACCTTGCGGCTCCTGCTCTCGGAATATGTCAAGTACATCGCGGCAGTGCTCAGGGTGCGGCTGGAGGATTTCGGGATTGACCTTTCGCCCGAAGTGTCGGAGCAGCCTGCGGGTATGCAACCGAAGCGGCCCGCCACCGCACAGGCCAATTGATCGGCAATTGATCGGATCGTCGATGTTCCTGATTTTTCTGCGCTCGCTCGTGTTCAACGTGCTGTTCTACACCGTGCTGGTGTGTCTCGCGATCGTGGCGCTGCCGACCTTCGCGTTGCCGCCGCGCGCCATGCTGACGGTCGCGCAATGGTGGGCGAAGGCCACGCTGTTCCTGATGCGCGTGGTCTGCAACATCAAGGTGGAATTTCGCGGCGTCGAGAAGATCCCGCAGGGACCGCTGCTGATCGTGGCGAAGCACCAGTCGTTCTGGGAGACCTTTGTGCTGCCGGGGTTCTTCGATCGCCCGATCTTCATCCTCAAGCGTCAGCTCATGCAAATCCCGGTCTTCGGTCAATTCCTGGTCAAGACCGGGATGATCGCGATCGACCGCAATGCCGGCGTGAAGGCGCTGCTGGACATGACGCGGCGCGCGCGCGAGGCGGTGCGCAGCGGCCGCCAGCTCGTCATCTTTCCGGAAGGAACGCGCCGTGCGCCGGGCGCGCCGCCCGACTACAAGACCGGCTTTGCTCAAATCTATTCGTCCTGCGGTGTGCAGTGCCTGCCGATCGCACTCAATTCCGGCCTGTTCTGGCCGCGCCGCACCTTCATGCGCTATCCGGGCACGCTCGTAGTGGAATTCCTCGATCCGTTGCCGCCGGGCCTGCCCAAGGACGAGTTTCTCTCCCGTGTGCAAGCCGCCGTCGAAGACGCGACCACTCGCATCGTCGAAGCGGGCCGGAAGGAGCAGGAGCAGTTGATTGGCTCCGCGCCTAGCTACGCGCCGTCGGAAAGCTAACGGTTCTCTCGATCTTCTGCCGGGGCCGGCGCGTGCAGGGAGTGCGCATCGCCATGCAGCATCATCGCGAGCTGATGCAGCTGCGCATCGCGAAAGCCTTCCGCCTCGATCGCCTTCACGGTCGCCGTCACGTAATCGCGGTTGGGGCCGGACTGGCCGTGGCCCTGGATGACGTGGCGGTGCTGATCAGTGAGCGAAAGCCGGCCGGCATATTGCGCATGGCCGCGGTCGACGACATAGGCGAGCGCGGAGACGCGCTGCCGCGCGTCGTTCTCCAACCACACCGAGCGCATCACCTCGCGATAGACCGACGTCACCTGCTCGCGCTCCCGCAAATAGGCCACGACGTCGGCGCGGCTCTTCTCGGCGACGCGGAAGGCGATGCCGCGGCATGCGCCGCCGCGGTCGAGCCCGAGCACAAGGCCCGGCTTTTCCGGGGTGCCGCGATGCACGAAGGAATAGACGCAGAGCGCGCGATGTTCGCCGACCAGCCGCGCCGGGACGCGTTCCCTAAATTCGAAGCCCGGCCGCCACATCAGCGAGCCGTAGCCGAACACCCAGAGGTCGCCCTTGGCAGTGGTGACGGAGGGGAGGTTGATTTCCGACATGTCGGGCACGGCTACCAGAACCGTGCGCCCAAGCGAAGCGAATTCTCCGCCTTTCGTCGCAGGCCGGCCTCGCTTACATTTGCCAAAATCTGGGATCAAAGGGTCGCCGCATGTCCGATATGACCGTTACTACAGGCCGGCGCTCCCGTTGGGGCCTTTTCATTGCGCCCATTCTCCTCCTGATCCTCGCAGCTGCGTGGAGCGGCTTCTGGTTCTATGCCGCTTCGCAGGCCGAAGTCGCCGCCGACGCCTGGCGCGCGCAAGAGGCCAAATCCGGCCGCATCTATGATTGCGCCAAGCGCTCGATCGCCGGCTTCCCGTTCCGCTTCGAGGTTCAGTGTTCCGGCGCCAGCGTCGCCCTGGTGTCGCAGAACGCGAGCAAGACGCCGTTCACGGCCAAGCTGGACAACATCCTGGTCGTCGCCCAGGTCTACGATCCCAAGCTCGTCATCGCCGAATTTTCCGCGCCCGCGACGCTGATCGACGGCGTCACGCAAAACACCTTCGTGGTGAACTGGAGCAAGGGCCGCAGCAGCGTCGTCGGCCTGCCGGCCGTGCCGGAACGCGCCTCCATCGTGTTCGACGATCCCGTCATCAACCGTCTCGACGGCAGCGTGCAGGTGCCGCTGGCGCGCGCCAAGCAGGTCGAGCTGCACGGGCGCCTTGCGGATGGATCGCCGTCCGACCATCCCATCATCGAGACCGTGCTCCACGTCGCGCAAGGAAGCATCCAGGGCGTTCATCCGCTGCTGGCCGAGCCGTTCGAGGCGGACACGCGCGCGAAGATCACCGGCCTCTCCGACTTCACGCCAAAGCCCTGGCCGCAGCGCTTTCGCGAGCTCCAGGCCGCCGGCGGTCATATCGAGATCGTGCAGTCGCGGATCCAGCAGGGTGAGATGATCGCTGTCGCCGCCGGCACGCTCGGACTCTCGGCCAATGGCCGACTCGACGGCGAATTGCAGATGACCGTGACGGGTCTCGAGCGGGTGATCCCGGCGCTCGGCATCGAGAAGATGCTGGAGGAGGGCGTGCCGCAGGCGACGCTCGATCGCGTTGCGCCCGGCGTGAAATCGCAGGACCTCAACAATCTCTTTGGTGCGCTCGACCGCGCCGTTCCCGGCCTCGGCAAGGTCATCAAGCAGAATGCCAATGCCGGCGTTGCCGCCGGCATCAATTCGATCGGCACCGAGAGCACGCTCGAGGGCAAGAAGGCCCGCAGCTTCCCGCTGAAGTTCGCCGACGGCGCCGTGATGCTCGGCCCGATCAAGGTCGGCCAGATCCCGCCGCTGTTCTAAGTATGTGGGCGCACGCAACTGTCCCCGTCATTCCGGGACGCGTGCGAAGCACGCAGGCCCGGAATCCATAACCACCGGCTGGGGTTATGGATTCCGGGCTCGCCCTTCGGGCGCCCCGGAATGACGAGAGATTGCCTACGGCTTCTTCAGCGCCGCATGTGGCCGGCCGAAATCCGCTGCCGCCGAATCCTGGCCGATCTCGACGATGCCGCGGCGGATCGCGCGGGTGCGGGTGAAATGGTCGAACAGCGCTTCGCCGTCGCCGCGACGGATCGCGCGGGTGAGCTTTGCGAGATCCTCCGTGAAGGTGCCGAGCATCTCCAGCACCGCTTCCTTGTTGGCGAGGAACACGTCGCGCCACATCGTCGGGTCGGACGCGGCGATGCGGGTGAAGTCGCGGAAGCCACCGGCGGAGAACTTGATGACCTCGGATTCCGTCACCTGCGCCAGCTCGTCGGCGGTGCCGACGATGGTGTAGGCGATCAGATGCGGCAGGTGGCTTGTGATCGCGAGCACGAGATCATGATGATCCGGCGTCATGACCTCGACCTTGGCGCCCATCGCCGCCCAGAAGGCACGCAGGCGATCGGTAGCAGCCGCATCGACGCCTTCCGGTGGCGTCAAAATGCACCAGCGGTTGATGAAGAGTTCGGCGAAGCCGGAATCCGGGCCGGAATGCTCGGTGCCCGCGACCGGATGCGCCGGCACGAAATGGATGGTCTTCGGCAGATGCGGCGCCATGTCCCTGACGATCGCGCCCTTGACCGAGCCGACGTCGGACACGATCGCACCCGGCTTCAGATGCGGTGCGATCTCCTGCGCCACCGGCCCGCAGGCGCCGACGGGAATGCAGAGGATGACGAGATCGGCGTCCTTCACGGCCTCCGCGTTGGTCGCCACGACCTGGTCGACGATGCCGAGCTCGATCACCCGCGCGCGCGTCTTCTCCGAGCGTGCGGTGGTGACGATCTCGCCGGCCAGGCCCTGGAGCTTCGCAGCGCGAGCGATCGAACCGCCGATCAGGCCGAAGCCGATCAGCGCGACGCGCTGGAAGTGCGGATCAACGCTCATTTGCCGGCCATGAAGTCGCGCAAAGCCTCGACCACGAGGCGGTTGGCCTCCTCGGTGCCGATGGTCATGCGCAGCGAATGCGGCAGGCCGTAGTTCTTCAGCGCGCGCAGCACGAGGCCACGCTTGGTGAGGTAGGCATCGGCCTCGTCCGAGGTCTTGCCCTTCTCGGTCGGGAAGTGGATCAGGACGAAATTGGCGACGCTCGGCGTCACCTTCAGCCCGAGCTTGCCGATCTCCTCGGTCAGCCAGTTGCGCCAGGTCTCGGTGAACTGCTTCGACATCGCCTGGTGCGCAGTGTCCTCGATCGCGGCAACGGCGGCGTACATCGCCGGCGTCGACACGTTGAAGGGACCGCGGATGCGGTTGACGGCGTCGACGATGTGCTCGGGCCCGAACATCCAGCCGACGCGCAGGGCGGCGAGGCCGTGGATCTTGGAGAAGGTGTGCGTTACCACGGTGTTCTCGGTGGTGGCGACGAGCTCAATCCCCATCTCGTAATCGTTGCGCGAGACGTAGTCGGAATAGGCGGCATCGAGCACCAGCAGCACGTGCGACGGCAGGCCGGCGCGCAAGCGCTTGACCTCGTCGAACGGCAGATAGGTGCCGGTCGGGTTGTTGGGGTTTGCAAGCCAGACCAGTTTGGTCCGCGGCGTCACCGCCTTGAGGATGGCGTCGACGTTGCAGGTGAGGTTGGTCTCCTGTGCGACGACATTCCTGGCGCCGACCGCCATGGTCGCGATCGGGTAGACCAGGAAGCCGTGTGTGGTCGAGATCGCCTCGTCGCCGTGGCTGAGATAGGTGTGGGCGAGCAGATTGAGGATCTCGTCCGAGCCGGCGCCGCAGATGATGCGGTTGGGATCTAGCCCGAAGGAGCGGCCGATTGCTTCACGCAGCACGCGCGAAGTCCCTTCCGGATAATCTTCCAGATGCGTCGCCACGTTCTTGAAGGCCTCGATCGCCTTGGGCGAGGGCCCGAACGGCGTCTCGTTGGCCGAGAGCTTGAACACCTTGCGGCCCGGCTCCGGCACCGGGCTCTTGCCGGGCGTGTAGGGCGCAATATCGAGAATGCCGGGGTTCGGCACGGGGCGGGACATCTTCAACTCCGGAATGGCTGGGCGGCTCGTGATTTACGATTTCGGCCCGGTCGGGGGCACCGTATAGCGCGTTGCGTGGCTGCCGACGAGGGCCGTGGAGCGCACCGAGGCCCCCGCTTCGATCAGGGCAGCCTTGATTTTGTCGATGCTGGTCGCGCCCGTGACCGAGATCAGCAGCGCCGCGCCGTCGAAAGCGGTATCGGGCACCGCCACGATCTCGGCGAGCGGCGACAGGGCGCGCGCGACCTCGGCGTTCCAACCCGACACGCGGACGCTGAAGGTCTCGACCTCCGTCACCAGGGCGCTGTCGGGGACGCGCGAGATCGCGAACACAGGCAGCGCCGCCGGATGATCGGCGCGCTCGACGAAGGGCATGCGCGCAATGATCTTCGGCGCGCCGTCCGCTTCCAGCTCCAGCCACCACGGCGTGCGGCTCGAGGTCGCCGAGACCAGCGCCAGATCCCCCTTGGATTTCGCCACCGCCTCGACCGCGGCCTGCGCGCTGAAATGCGCGACGTAAGGCACGGTGAAGCCGAAATGGAAACGCGCGGAATCGCGCATGGCAGGCTCGCTCACCGAGATGTCGGCATGCACGGAGAACGGCGCCTGGACATAGGTGAAGGTCGAGATGATGACGCGCCAGATGCTCTCGACCGTGTCGAGCGGCAGGATGCCGCGATGACGCTGGACGAGGTCACGCATCATGGCGGCCTCGCGCGCCGGGCGGAATGCGGAGCCGACCTCCTGGGTCTGCTTCACCTGGATCAGGCGATCGATGATGTCGCCGCGCTGCATCAGCAGGCGATGCATGCTCTCGTCGATCGCGTCGATCTCCTTGCGCAATTCCTGGAGCGATGGTGGCGCGGGCGGACGTTGGGACATATCTGACAGGGGCTGTTGAGAGGCGTTCCAATGCGGATCGTCCGGGGACAGATCCGCTGCGGTCGACGTCTTGATTAGGCAGTCGGAGCTGCGAAAGCAAAGAGAAATGCAAAGGGAAATTAGCCCCTTTCAGCTGATGTGATAGGGACGAATTTGGTTAATCCGGGCTGCGACTTGACGAAAACCGCCCAAGCCATTAGGTTTTTGCCTGTTCCGTGGTCATTTGAGCCGGCCGGCTTGCAGCCACGTTAAAAAACTCGCTAAACAGGCCGGGGACGCTTCCGATCCCGGCCGAACCTATCGTTCAGGCCGGGTTTTTCATGGCCTGATGTCAATGCGGTCACGAGTCTGATCGCAAACGAGGTCGATGGTCAGAGATGGTTGGCGTCAAATCGATTCCCAGTCCCGCGATCAGTGCCGACGATCGGTCGCATGAGGTGGATCATCCGAGCTCGGAGGTCGCGCATTTCGGCGCCGACCAGCCGCTGCGGCTCGATTGCGGCGTCGATCTCACCCCGTTCCAGATCGCCTACCAGACCTATGGCGAGCTCAACGCCGCGCGCTCAAATGCCGTTCTGATCTGCCATGCGCTGACCGGCGACCAGCACGTCGCCAATGTGCATCCGGTCACCGGCAAGCCCGGTTGGTGGGAGACCCTCGTCGGTCCCGGCCGGCCACTTGATCCGCAACACTACTTCATCATTTGCGCCAACGTGATCGGCGGCTGCATGGGCTCGACCGGGCCGGCCTCGATCAATCCCGCGACCGGCAAGGTGTGGGGCCTGGATTTCCCCGTCATCACCATCCCGGACATGGTGCGCGCGCAGGCGATGCTGATCGACCGGCTCGGCATCGACACGCTGTTCGCCGTGGTCGGAGGCTCGATGGGCGGCATGCAGGTGCTGCAATGGACCGCCGCCTATCCCAAGCGCGTCTTCTCTGCTCTGGCGATCGCCTGCGCGACGCGACACTCGGCGCAGAACATCGCCTTCCACGAGCTCGGCCGCCAGGCCGTGATGGCTGATCCCGACTGGCACAATGGCGGCTATGCCGATCACGGCATCCATCCGCATCGCGGCCTCGCGGTGGCGCGGATGGCGGCGCACATCACCTATCTCTCTGACGCCGCGCTGCATCGAAAATTCGGCCGGCGCATGCAGGACCGCGAACTGCCGACGTTCTCGTTCGATGCCGACTTCCAGGTTGAGAGCTATCTGCGCTACCAGGGCTCGTCCTTCGTCGAGCGGTTCGATGCCAACTCCTATCTCTATCTGACCCGCGCGATGGACTACTTCGACATCGCTGCCGATCATGGCGGCGCGCTGGCCAAGGCGTTCGCCGGAATCGAGACGCGCTTCTGCGTGGTCTCCTTCACCAGCGACTGGCTGTTCCCGACCTCGGAATCGCGCGCGCTGGTGCATGCGCTGAATGCGTCGAGCGCGCGGGTGTCGTTCGCCGAGATCGAGACCGATCGCGGCCATGACGCCTTCCTGCTCGACGTGCCCGAATTCTTCGACATCTCGCGCGCCTTCCTGCAATCGGCGGGCAAGGCGCGCGGGCTCGCCGGCAAGAATGACTGACAAGGACGACTAGCGATGTCTGTACAGGAAGTGCTGCCGCTGGGCGGCCTTGCGACGGAGCAGTCTGGCCATTTCCGCGCCGACCATTTGCTGGTCGCCGAGATGGTCAAGCCGGGCTCGAGAGTGCTCGACGTCGGCTGCGGCGACGGCGATCTGCTCCAGCTTCTGGAGACCCGCGGTATCGACGGCCGCGGTATCGAATTATCGCGCGAAGGCGTCAACCGTTGCGTCGCCAAGGGTCTTGCGGTGGTGCAGGGCGACGCCGACACCGACCTCGTCAATTATCCCGACGATGCCTTCGACTACGTGATCCTGTCGCAGACGCTGCAGGCGACGCGGCAGCCGAAGGTGGTGCTGGAGAACCTGCTGCGCATCGGCCACCGCGCCATCGTCTCGTTCCCGAATTTCGGTTTCTGGAAGATGCGGCTCCAGCTCCTGATCGGCGGGCACATGCCACGTACCGAGAATTTGCCGGCGACCTGGTACGACACCGCCAACATCCACTTCTGCACCATCAAGGATTTCGTCGAGCTCTGCGACGCCATCCACGTCAAGATGGAACGCGCCGAGGCGCTGGACCTCTATGGCCGTCCGCTGCGCCTGCGGCTGCCGTGGTGGGTCTGGAATATGTTCGGCGAGCAGGGCGTGTTTTTGCTCAGTCGCGGCGGGCGGAAGTGACGCCACCGGCGTCATTCCGGGGCGATGCGTAGCATCGAGCCCGGAATCCATCAGGCCCTAGCGTTTGCCGTACAATGGATTCCGGGCCTGCGCCTTCGGCGCATCCCGGAATGACGGCTAATGTCCCGCCAACGATCGCGGATCGCGCACCGGCCATCGTCCCGCTTCCACCAGTGTCACGAACCGCTCCACTGTTTCGTTGAATAGCGCGGGCTCTTCGAGATTGAGCACGTGGCCCGACTTCGGAAACATCGCGAGGCCCGCCGCGGGCAGATGCTTCTTCAGGAACAGGCTCGGTCCGACGCACGGATCATCCTCGTCGCCGCAGATGATCAGCGCCGGGGTTGCGACATTCCTGATCGCATCCGTCATCGTGTAGATCGAGGGGCGGCCGCCCTGGAAGCCGCGCATCGTGTTCGCCGACCCCTTGGCGTCGTGCCGCGCCAGCGCGGCGTAGAAATCGGCGTGGCCGCGCGGGTCCTTCACCAGGAAGGGAATTCGGCTCGGTGCCTCGCGCGTGACTTTTGCGACCTCGGTCGAGCCGAGTGTCTCGAATTGCTCCGCATTGGCACGGCACTGCTTGCGCCAGTCGTCAAGATTCTCGATCTCCGAGCCGGAGCCGACGCCGGCCAGCGTCATCGACAGCGCGCGCTGCGGCGCGTTCAATCCGATCTGGAGCGACGAGTAGGCACCCATCGACAAGCCGACGAGATGTGCGCGATCGATCCTGAGATGATCGAGCACGGCAAGCGCGTCGGTGTAGAAATGCTCAAAGGTGTAGACCTCGCCATCAGGCACGTCCGATGGCGTGTAGCCGCGCGCGGAATAGGTGATGCAGCGATGGCCGCGCGAAAGATAGCGCATCTGCGGCTCCCAATTGGTGTAGTCGGCCGCGAACTCGTGCAGAAAAATTATCGGCGTTCCCTGACCCGCTTCTTCGAAATAGATGCGGACGTCGTCCCTGGTTGTGGCGTGGGGCATTAACCATTTCCCTCTCTTAAAGCCGAAGCGAGAGGATTGCAGTTAATGCTGTTGTCCGCAATGCGGCAGCACCAGACCAGCATCGAAACAACATCATCGCAGCTATTCCCCGGGCGCGGCGTCTTTTTCTCGCCACATCGGGCGGCTTAACGGCCGGGCGGATGTCGGCCATTGCACGGGTCGATCGGGAAGTGGGGGTGTCAAGAAGGATGAAGTATGTTTGAGTTGTTTGCGTCTCGCCTGTCGCGTAGTGTTGTCGCGCTGGCGCTGTTCTTCGCGGCGGTCGCCGCTTCCTCGTCTCCGGCCTCAGCGCGTCCTCATGGTCATAGCGCACAGCGGCACGCTTACGTGCATCACGCCAGCAGACATCATCATTACCGGCACCATGCGCGCAGCTCGCGCTTCGAGCGCAGCGCGGCGCGATTGCAGGCAAGCGAATTCGCTGGCACCCAGGCCAGCTATGATCCGAACGCCAACAGCGGCGGCATGGCCAACAGCGGAACGGCAACAAGCGGCGGCCTCAGTGGCGGATCGAGCCTCGTGTCCGAGGCGCGACGCTATCTCGGCGGCAATCCGACCGGACGCGGCAGTCTGTGGTGCGCGCGCTTCATGAACATGGTGCTGCAGCACACCGGCCATCAGGGCACGGGATCGGACATGGCGAGCTCGTTCGCGCGGTACGGCACGCGCGTCTCGGGTCCTCAGGTCGGCGCCATCGCAGTCATGTCGCGCGGCCGCCGCGGCGGCCATGTCGGCATCATCACGGGCGTGGACGCGCAAGGGAATCCGATCATGATCTCCGGCAATAACGGCAATCGTGTTCGCGAGACGCCGGTCTCGCGCGGCCGGATCTATGCGTATGTGATGCCGAACTGAGGTGACGAACTCGTAGAGACCGCAGGGTGGGCAAGGTGCGACAGTGCGGTGCCCACCGGCGGTGTATCAACGTTTGAGAACCGTGGTGGTGAGCTTGCTTCCGCCTTCGCTCTTCGAGCTACGACGGACAAGTCGCTTTGCCCGCCCGGCGTACATGCTTAGCGCACATCTGCCCACATCGTCATTGCGAGGAGCGTAGCGACGAAGCAATCCAGACTGCCTCAGCGGATAGATCTCTGGATTGCTTCGCTGCGCTCGCAATGACAGAGACCCGTCAAACCAGCTTCGGCAATTCCACCGCGATCGCGTCACCGACGCCGATCTCGCCGTCGGCGATGACCTCGGCATAGATGCCGCAGTCCATGTGGCCGAGATTGCGCGAGAGCGTCGGCGGGATTTCGAGATCGCGCGCGGCCGTCTCGGGGTCGACGTTGACGGCGGCACAGCGGACGATGCGCTTGACCACCTTCAGCCGGGCCTCTCCGATCGCGAGCGTCTGGCCGACGAGGTCGAGCTCGGACCAGGCCGGCCAGCCCTGGACGTAGAGATTGGCGCGGAAGCGCAGGGGATGCACGGCGGCGCCGCCGAGCATGGTCTCGATCGCGCGGACGCTGTCGAGATTGATGATGGAGACGACCTTGCGGGCGACATCGGAAAAGCTGTGGTCGCGGCCGGACAGCAGTTTGGGCGCGCCCTTCAGCTCGGGCTGAAAGTTCTCGGTGAAGTAGCTCTCGATGGCGGCGCGCCCGGCGGCGGTCTCGAGATCGCCGCTCGCGACAACCTCGCCGTCCTTGCGGATCGTCAGCCGATTGGTCGCGTCCTCGAACCGGCTGTCGAGGGCCGCCAGCCGCTCATTGCGCATCAGCATCAGGAATTGGGTCTTGGGCATCCAGGCTGGTGTCTCGGGATCGAACCCGCTCGGGCCGTTCTCGATGGCGTAGCGGCGGTCGGCGGGCAGGGTCCGGCCGGTCCGCAAGGGAACGCGGGGCAGGGGCTCCGGCGTCAGGCCCTTGATCGGGTAGCGGTAGAGGCCGGTGATCGCGGCGGTCTGGCTGGCTGTCATGCCGCTACCTTAAGGATTCGACCGTCACCCGCCAAGCAGGCGGATGAGCGCACGAAATTGTGAACTCGCCTCTTCCGATCTGAGGGCACGCTTCCCACATCTGGATCAGGTCGGCGCCAGCGTCGGCTGATAACGATCGCTGCCGATTGACGAACGTCAACACGGCCGGCGGAAACCCAATGAAGATGCCGTTTGGAGTGCCTTAGAGGGCTCCAGGGGCAGGCCGAGGGAAAGAAAAGACATGAACATCGACAAATATACTGAACGCTCCAGGGGCTTCATCCAGTCCGCACAGTCGCTTGCGGTGCGCGAGGGCCATCAGCAGTTCTCCACCCTCCACGTCCTGAAGGTGCTGCTGGACGACAATGAGGGGCTGGCTGCCGGTCTTATCGACCGTGCGGGCGGCAATTCCCGTGCAATTCTGAAGGCGACCGAAGACGCCCTCAACAAGGTGCCGAAGGTCTCCGGCGGCGGCGCCGGCCAGATCTATCTGGCGCCTGAGCTCGCCCGCACCTTCGACGCGGCCGAAAAGGCCGGTGAGAAGGCCGGCGACAGCTTCGTCACCGTCGAGCGGCTTCTGCTCGGCCTCGCGCTGGAGAAGACCAGCGAGGCCGGCGCGATCCTGGCCAAGGGCGGTGTCACCCCGCAAAATCTCAACGCGGCCATCGAGGCGCTCCGCAAGGGCCGCACGGCCGACTCGGCGACCGCCGAGAACGCCTATGACGCACTGAAGAAATACGCCCGTGACCTCACCCAGGCTGCGCGCGACGGCAAGCTCGATCCGGTCATCGGCCGCGACGAGGAAATCCGCCGCACCATCCAGGTGCTGTCGCGCCGGACCAAGAACAATCCCGTCCTGATCGGCGAGCCCGGCGTCGGCAAGACCGCCATCGCCGAGGGCCTCGCGCTGCGCATCGTCAATGGCGACGTGCCCGAGAGCCTCAAGGACAAGAAGCTGCTCTCGCTCGACCTCGGCGCGCTGATTGCCGGCGCAAAATACCGCGGTGAATTCGAGGAGCGGCTGAAGGCCGTGCTCCAGGAGGTGACGTCGTCCGAAGGCAGCATCATCCTGTTCATCGACGAGATGCACACGCTGATCGGCGCCGGCAAGGGCGACGGCGCGATGGACGCCTCCAACCTGCTCAAGCCGGCACTTGCTCGCGGCGAGCTGCACTGCATCGGCGCCACCACGCTCGACGAGTACCAGAAGCACGTCGAGAAGGATGCGGCGCTTGCGCGGCGCTTCCAGCCGATCTTCGTCAGCGAGCCCTCGGTCGAGGACACCATCTCGATCCTGCGCGGGCTGAAGGACAAGTACGAGCAGCACCATGGCGTGCGGATCACCGATTCCGCGCTGGTGGCGGCCACGACGCTGTCCAACCGCTACATCACCGACCGCTTCCTGCCGGACAAGGCGATCGACCTCATGGACGAGGCCGCGGCCCGGCTGAAGATGCAGGTCGATTCCAAGCCGGAAGAGCTGGATTCGCTCGACCGCGAGATCATCCGGCTCAAGATCGAGCAGGAAGCCCTCAAGAAGGAGAGCGACCTCGGCTCCAAGTCTCGTCTCGACGCGCTCCAGAAGGAGCTGGCCGAGCTGGAGGAGAAGTCTGCAGCGCTGACGTCGCGTTGGAGCGCGGAGAAGAACAAGCTCTCCAACGCTCAGAAGCTGAAGTCCGAGCTGGACGCCCTGCGCGTCGATCTCGCCGACGCGCAGCGGCGCGGCGAATTCCAGAAGGCGGGCGAGCTGGCCTATGGCCGGATCCCGCAGCTCGAGAAGCAGCTCGCGGACATCGAGGCGCGTGAAGGCTCCGGCGAGATGATGGAGGAGGCGGTCACCGCCAACCACATCGCGCAAGTTGTCTCGCGCTGGACCGGCGTGCCCGTCGACAAGATGCTGGAAGGCGAGAAAGAGAAGCTTCTCAAGATGGAGGAGCAGCTCGGACAGCGCGTCGTCGGCCAAGCTGAGGCCGTGCGTGCGGTCGCGACCGCCGTGCGCCGCTCGCGCGCAGGCCTGCAGGACCCGAACCGGCCGACCGGCTCGTTCATGTTCTTAGGGCCCACCGGCGTCGGCAAGACCGAGCTGACGAAGGCGCTCGCGGAGTACCTCTTCAACGACGAGACCGCGATGGTCCGCCTCGATATGTCGGAGTTCATGGAGAAGCATTCGGTCTCGCGGCTGATCGGCGTGCCTCCGGGTTATGTCGGTTACGACGAGGGTGGTGCGCTGACCGAAGCGGTGCGGCGCCGGCCTTACCAGGTGGTGCTGTTCGACGAGATCGAGAAAGCGCATCCAGACGTCTTCAACGTTCTGCTGCAGGTGCTCGACGACGGCCGCCTGACCGATGGCCAGGGCCGCACAGTCGATTTCCGCAACACGCTGATCATCATGACCTCGAATCTCGGCTCGGAGTTTCTGGTGAATCAACCGGAGGGCGAAGACACGTCGGCCGTGCGCGAGCAGGTGATGGGAACGGTGCGGGCGCATTTCCGACCCGAGTTCCTGAACCGTGTCGACGAGATCATCCTGTTCCACCGCTTGCAGAAGAGCGAGATGGGCCGGATCGTCGAGATCCAGTTCGCGCGGCTGCAGAAGCTCCTGACCGATCGCAAGATCGTGCTGACGCTCGATGCCGCGGGACGCGACTGGCTCGCAGCGAAGGGCTGGGATCCCGCCTATGGCGCAAGGCCGCTCAAGCGCGTGATCCAGCGCCATCTGCAGGATCCGCTGGCCGAGATGATCCTGGCCGGCGATATCAGGGACGGGGACACGGTTGCGATCTCGTCCGAAGGCAACGTGCTGACGTTCAACGGCAAGGCGCCGCAGACTGCGGAAATCGCCCAGTTCGAGACGCCGGCGACGAGGCGCAAGCTGAACTGATCGCTGGTATCAGCCGCTCAAACAAGATCGCCCCGGAGAGGTCGGCCTCTCCGGGGCGAATTGTTTTGGTCAGGCCTCGAAGCGTTTTCGAGCGAAGTGACACCGGTTCGCGTAAAGAAAACGCGTCAAAATAAGAGTCGAGAGCCCGTTCCGAACGGAAGTGGCCCTAGCTGGCCGCGGTCACGGAGCCGGGGGAGGCCGGGCCTTCCTCGTCCGCGTCCTGTTCCAGCTCCGACAGGATGTCCACGAGCTCGCGCACGCGGCCATGGGCGAGCGGGCGGAGGTCGTTGATCATCGGCTCGTCATTGGCGAGCCAGGCCTGGGCTTCGGCGAGCTCCTCGACCGTCGCGCCGGTTCCGATGATCTGTGCAATCGTGACATCGTCAGCTCTGCTGACGGTCCTGATGACATCGTCGCGTGAGAGGTGCGGCATGGCAGGTCCTCCTCTGGCTCAACGGCTTAAGACAGGTCGCGCGTGTCAATCGAGACGCCGCCGATCGGTTCCGTAGAGCTTTGAGGTGGGGAGCGGATCTGGACGGGAAAGGGCCCCAGATTCCGAAGAATTACCGGTTGCTGACCTGCAACGGGCCGCCGGTTGCGTCCGATATGCGGGCGATGGCTCCGTTGCGGCCGCTCATCATGCCGTCGAGCCGGTCGCGCTCCTTCTCGAAGCCGGCGAGCATCGTACCTTCCAGCGAACGGCCGCGCGGCAGTTTCACGCGCATCGGGTCGACGAAGCGGCCGTTGACCAGGATTTCGTAGTGAACGTGGGGGCCGGTCGACTGGCCGGTCGAACCGACGAAGCCGATGACCTGACCCTGCCGCACCTTCTTGCCCGGCTCCATGCCCTTGGCGAAGGCCGACATGTGGCCGTAGGCGGTCTCGTAGCCGTTGTTGTGCTTGATGCGGATATATTTGCCGTAGCCGCCCTCGAGCTGGGCCTTCTCGATCACGCCATTGCCGGCGGAGAAGATCGGCGTGCCGTAGGTGGTGGCCCAGTCGACGCCGGTGTGCATCTTCACATAGCCAAGGATCGGATGGCGGCGGCCGCCGAAACCGGAGCGCATGATCGCGCTGTTGACAGGCTTGCGCACCAGGAACTTCTTCGCGCTCTTGCCGCTCTCGTCATAGTAGTCGACGACGCCGTCGTCGGGGCTCTGGTAGCGGTAGTATTTCTTGGTCTCGCCGCCGACCGTGAGGGAAGCGAACAGCACGTCGTTCTTTTCGCTCGAGGTCGTGCCCTCTTCTTCGCCGGCATAGAACACGTCGAATGAATCGCCCGGCTGCACCTTGCGCTGGAAATCGACGTCGTAGGAGTAGATCTTGATCATGTCGTCGATGACCGGCATCGGCACTTTGTTGCGCATCGCGGTCTCGTAGATGCTCTGGTAGAGCCGCACGCCGGAGCCGTCGTCATCGTCATCGTCTTCGCTGTTGGCATTGGCCGCGGCGTCGGCGACGGTGTTCATGCTGGACACGTCGACCGCGACGTATTTGCCGAGATCGGACAGCGCCGCGATCGCCTCGACCACGGTGTCGTTGGCGACGACGACGCGGTAGGGCTGCAGCCGGGCGCCGGGGCTTGCGGGCGCCATCAGGATGCGGAGCTTCTCGCCTTCCTTCAGGCCGCCGTCGCGGCCGCGTTGGCCGAGCGTTGCGGCAATTGCCTTGATCTCCTCCGGCGTGGCGCCGAGGTCGCGCAGAACGGAGGAGACGCTGTCGCCCTTCTTGACCATGTGAACGCGTTCGCCGTTCGGGTTGCCGCCGGTGATCTGCTCCTTGGTCTTCGGCAACAGCGTGACGTTCTCCGGCACCACGCGCGTCTCGAAGCCGGCATAGGGATCGGACGGCGACACTTCGGTGGCGTAGGCCATCTTGATGTCGGACGAACCGGTCGCGCCGGAGACGTCGGCGGTGGCATTGGCGAGCGAGGCATAGCGCACCCCGCCATTGCCACGCCAGTTGGCGGCGTCGCGCACCCGCATCAGGATGTCGTCGAGCGCCACCACCGCGGAAATCTTGGCCTTCGGCAGCACCGGCGACAGGTCCTTGGTAACGAAGGAGACCTCGGCGTCGGGTTCGACGGCTTCCGGATTGTTGGGGTCGTCCGATGCGGTCTTGGGATCGGAGCCGACGTCGGTCAGCATGCGCTGGGCGTTGAACGGCGGAACCTTCGCCGACAGATCGCTCGTCGTCATCGACAGATTGCCGGCGATCCGGACGAAGGGACGCACCCGCATCACGTCGCGATTGCCGACGCGCGCCACGGTGGAGACGCGTACGATGTTGCGCGAGGCGGTGGCTTCGTTCGGCGGCGGCAGGCGGTCGGCCTTGTGCAGCGTGACGGCGCGATCGGCCGCGCCGAACGCTCCACGGAGCGCGCCCTCGACGCGCTCCGGCACCTTGGCGAAGGTCATCTCGCCGTCGAGCGATGCGAAAACGGCGCCGCCGATCAGGGCCGCGCCGCAGAGTCCGGTCAGAATTGTCCCGCTGAACCATTGTACCGAGACGCGGCGGCGATCGATGACGGCGGCCTCAGAACCATCGACGGAAAGCGGCGGCTCGTGGCCGAGATCGATGATCCCGGTCTCACGCCCGTAAGCGCCGCGTGACGTCCTCTGGTTCAACCCAAGTCCCCCAATCAACGACCCAAGATGCCCGTTTTCGAACCTCTCCTGGCCGCCCTCTTGAAGGGGGATTGCCGGAAAAGGCAAGCCGCATAGGCGTCCGCGCTCAGAAAGCCCCGACGGGGGCCGGCCGAAATTACGAACAGCTAGGCAGGTGAAGGTCTCTCGATGTCTCTCGAATGTCCGAAGAAGGCCGCATCATCGTAAGATCGCCTCCCTCTGACCCCATGAAAATCGCCGGCAGCCCCCACTGGCATCCCCGCGATTCAAGCTAGTCTCTTATCAGAACGCCGCGGGAATGTGGCTCAAGTACGGCGCCTAATATGGAAAAAGTTTCCTGAACGGCAGGGGCGCGCGAGGCCGCCCTGGAGGGGCGCACCAAGCCGCCTCCGGAGCCCTTCCGGAGCTCCCTGGAGTGCGAACTTTTTTTGAGATTTTTGCCGCGCCGCTTCGGCTCGCCGGCTCCATGGGGCTCTAACCAGCTGGAAACGCGGGATTTTTCCAAGGGGCCGCCGTACGACGATTTGTTGACAATGGGCGTTGACAATCCCGATCGGCGGGGACTATAACCCAACCACTGAGCGCGGCGCCGCCGGGTCACTGACCAGGGCGAGCGAACGCGCCGCTGATGCTCCTCACCTTGTTGAGTGAACGCAACAACTGACAGTTGTCGGTTGGGGTTCATTCTTCGTCGGTAAGGGTATCGGAACCCTTCCTCTCGGGAAGGTTGGGACCTCCAAGGTCCCGGGCTGTTTGACAAGTGAAGATGAAGAAAGAGAAACGTGGACGGCGGAGT
>JAEYRD010000235.1 GCA_023435725.1 Pseudomonadota bacterium
CCTGTGGTTATGGATTCCGGGCTCGGCGCTAACGCGCCGCCCCGGAATGACACGTGGAAAGTTCGGCGCACGGCGGCCGGGACACGAGAGTCGAGCCTTACGACTTGAAAAAACTGTTCGCCGCATCGCGCGAGGCGCGCTTCTTTGTTGCGGCTTCCTCCAGTCTCGCGATCTCGGTTTTGAGCAGGGCAACGCGCTCGGTCAGTTCCTCGACAGACAAGAGTGAGAGATCCTGTCCGATTTCATGCGTGATCTTCTTGCGCGGGCGATCGTCGTCTTCGATCGGCATCGTCGTTCCTCCTGCGTTCGCGCGGGCACACCGCTGAAGCGGTTGCCAGCTTGGATCGCGCTGGCTAAGCAATGGCCTCGTTCCAACCCGCACCTTTGCTCAAGGACACATCATGGACAAGCTGCCCGCGCAAATGACCGTGGTCGCCATCTCCAAGCCCGGCGGGCCGGAGGTGCTGGTGCCGGAACAGCGCACCGTTCCGCAGCCCGGGCCCGACGAGATCCTGGTCAAGGTGCAGGCCGCGGGCGTGAACCGGCCCGACGTGGCGCAGCGCTCCGGCGCCTATCCGCCGCCGCCCGGCGCCAGCGACCTGCCCGGCCTCGAGATCGCGGGCGAAGTGGTGGCGGTCGGCAGCAACGCCAAGCGGCACAAGATCGGCGACAAGGTGATGTCGCTCGTCGCCGGCGGTGGTTACGCCCAGTACTGCATCGCCCAGGACGCCCAGGCGATGAGCGTGCCGCCGGCGCTGTCGATCAAGGAAGCCGGCGCGCTGCCGGAAACGCTGATGACGGTCTGGCACAACGTGTTCGAGCGCGGCGGCCTGAAGGCCGGCGAGACGCTGCTGATCCATGGCGGCTCTTCCGGCATCGGCACCATGGCGATCCAGCTTGCGAAAGCCTTCGGCGCAAAGGTGTTCGTCACCGTCGGCTCGCAGGACAAGATCGATGCCTGCCTCAAATTGGGCGCCGACCGCGCCATCAACTACAAGACCGAAGACTTCGTCGCCGTGGTCAAGGAAGAGACCAACAAGGCCGGCGTCAATCTGATCCTCGACATGGTCGCCGGCGACTATGTCGACCGCAATTATGACGCCGCCGCGGTCGACGGCCGCATCGTGCAGATCGCGACCCTCAATGGCCCCAAGGTCAGCGTCAACATCGCCAAGGTGATGGTCAAGCGCCTGACGCATACCGGCTCGACGCTGCGCCCCCGTAGTAATGCGGACAAGGCGGCGATGGTGGCCGCGATCGAGGCGAAGGTGATGCCGCTCCTGCGCGAGGGCCGCATCAAACCGGTGATGGACAGCACTTTCCCGCTGGAAAAGGCCGCCGACGCGCACCGGCGCATGGAAACCTCCGCACATATTGGCAAAATTGTGTTGGAGGCCTAGGTCTCTGGCCCACCGGGCAAGGCGGAAACCCTTTGATTTTCCTCGCTTTCGTGGCATCTATCGCGACGTGCCGAACTACTTCTGTTCGGTCTGAAATCGCCTTCTAGAATCGGCTTCTAGAAATCATCTTGCATACGAAGTTTGCGTCGAACGCGGAGAACTGACCTTGCGTCTGATCAGGTGCCTCGCGCCCATCGCGCTGGGCCTCATGATTCTCGTCGCCGCGTCCCCAGCACGCGCGCTCGACGCCGTCAGCGTCCGCAGCGACGCGCCTGCGATCGACCTCACCGGTGTGCTCGAGCATCAGCGCAGCGACGCCGACCGCATCCAGGTCTCCACCGCGCCCGGAACCGACGGCATCGTCCGCCGCATCGAGGTGCGCGCCCGTGAAGGCGGCCAGAACTGGGTGGTGTTCGCGCTCGCCAACAACACCGACGACCAGCTCGACCGCCTGATCGTCGCCCCGCACTATCGCATCGTCTCCTCGGGTCTGCTGTGGCCCGACCTCGGGCTGTCGCGCATTGCGACCATCACGCCGTCCATCGGCGACCGGCCGGAACGCCAGGAGAGCGCGACAGCAGACGTGTTCCGCATCACGCTCGACCCCGGCGCCGTCGTCACCTTCGTCGCGGAGCTGCGCACCGACAAGCTGCCGCAGCTCTATCTGTGGGAGCCGGAAGCCTACAAGGACAAGGTCAACTCCTTCACGCTCTACCAGGGCATCGTGATCGGCATCTCGGGCCTGCTGGCGCTGGTGCTGACCATCCTGTTCGTGGTGAAGGGTAGCATCATGTTCCCGGCGGCCGCGGCGCTGGCCTGGGCGGTGCTGGTCTATATCGGCGTCGACTTCGGCTTCTGGGGCAAGGTGCTCGACATGTCGAACAACGCCGAGCGCATCTGGCGCGCGGCGGGTGAGGCGATCCTGGCGGCCACGCTGCTGGTTTTCCTGTTCGCCTATCTGAATTTGAGCCGATGGCACGTGCGCTACTCGCACATCACGGTGGGCTGGCTCGCCTTCCTGGGTTCCCTCGTCGCGCTCGCTCTGTTCGATCCGGCCGTCGCCTCCGGCATCGCGCGCATGTCGCTGGTGCTGATCGCCTTCGCCGGCTTCGCGCTGATCGTCTATCTCTCGACGCACGGCTTCGACCGCGCGGTTCTGCTGATCCCGACCTGGTTCCTGCTGGTGGTCTGGGTGGTCGCGGCGGGCATGACGGTGGCGGGGTCCGTCACCAACGACATCGTCGGCCCCGCCCTGCTGGGCGGCCTCGTGCTGATCGTGATGCTGATCGGCTTCACGGTGATGCAGCACGCCTTTGCCGGCGGCGGCGCCACCACCGGCGTCGTCTCCGACATCGAGCGGCGGGCTCTGGCGCTGGCCGGTTCCGGCGACCTGATCTGGGACTGGGACGTTTCGGCCGACAAGGTTTTCACCAGCCCCGAGACCGAAGCCCTGCTCGGCCTCAAGCGCGGCACGCTGGAAGGCCCGGCCGCCGCCTGGCTCGAAGTGCTGCATCCGCTCGACCAGGACCGCTTCCGCGCCGCGCTCGACAGCGTGCTCGACCAGCGCCGCGGCCGGCTGGTGCAGGACTTCCGCCTGCGTACACCGGACGGCCATTTCATGTGGTTCGCACTCAAGGCGCGCCCGGTGGTGGGCTCGGACGGCGAGGTCTCGCGCGTCGTCGGCACGCTCACCGACGTCACCGAGCTGCGCAACGCCGAGGAGCGCCTGCTGCACGATTCCGTGCATGACAACCTCACCGGCCTGCCCAACCGCAAACTGTTCATGGACCGGCTCGGCGCGGTCGCGAATTTTGCCAAGAGCATGCCGACGCTGCGGCCGACGCTGATGGTGATCGACCTCGACCGCTTCAAGCAGGTCAACGATTCCGTCGGCATCGCCGTCGGCGACTCCATCCTGCTGACACTCGCTCGCCGCCTCACCCGCATCCTGAAGCCGCAGGATACGCTGGCGCGGCTCGCCGGCGACCAGTTCGGCCTGATCCTGCTCTCGGAGCAGGACCCGGCCCGCATCACCGCCTTCGCCGAGACCATCCGCAAGACCATCCGCGCGCCGATCGCCTTCAATGACCGCGAGATCTTCCTGACTGCCTCGATCGGTCTCGCGCTCTCCGATCCGCAAACCCAGCTCACGGACGAGATCATCAAGGACGCCGAGCTCGCGATGTATCACTCCACGCGCATCGGCGGCGACCGCATCGACGTCTACAAGCCGGCGATGCGCGCGCGGAAGACCGACCGCCTGACGCTGGAGAGCGAGCTGCGCCGCGCCATCGAGCGGCAGGAGATCACGATCCTGTACCAGCCGATCGTGCGGCTGGAGGATCGTTCGATCGCCGGCTTCGAGGCGCTGGCGCGCTGGGATCACCCGAAACTCGGCCGCATGGCCCCGTCGGAGTTCATCGGCATCGCGGAAGAGACCGGCCTGATCATCGACCTCGGTATGTTCGTGCTCGACCAGACCGCCAAGCAGCTCTCGGTGTGGCAGCGCGCAATGCGCTCGCGCGAACCGATCTTCGCGTCCGTCAACGTCTCCTCGCGGCAATTGCTGCGCCACGACCTGATCCACGACATCCGCACCGTGCTGTCGCGCTCGTCCGTGGCACGCGGCACGCTGAAGCTGGAACTGACGGAATCGCTGGTGATGGAGAATCCGGAGCATGCGGCGCAGATGCTGACGCGGATCCGCGAGCTCGGCACCGGGCTCTCGCTCGACGATTTCGGCACCGGCCATTCCTCGCTCGCCTACCTCCAGCGCTTCCCGTTCGACACCATCAAGATCGATCAGTCGTTCGTGCGCACCACCAATCGCGGCACTCGCCCGGTGATCCTGAAGTCGATCATCGCGCTCGCGCACGATCTCGGCATGGACGTGGTGGCGGAAGGCGCCGAGACCGATTCCGACGCGGTCGAGCTCTACCAGATGGGCTGCGAATACGCGCAGGGCTTCGCCTTCGGCGAGCCGATGGACGCGGATGCGGCCATGCGGCTGCTCACAGAAGTGCGGCTCGAAGCGGCGAGTTGATCGCCTCCCCTCTCCCTCTGTCCAAGGGGAGAAGTGAAGAACGCAGCTAGCCCTCTTTACGCCGCAGACCCGCGACCAAGCAAAATCCAACCAGCAGCGAGATCGCCGCGAGGCTCCCCCAGACCAGTCCGGCCTGCTCGAGATAGACGTCCTGCGAGACCGGATCGTAGCAGCGGCCGAGCTCGTTGAAGCAATCGCGCCAGCGCCAGTAGCGGGCCTCGAAGGCGAGCGCGAACAGCACACCGAGACCCATCAGGGCTGCTCCAGAAATTCCTCTCAGCCAGCGCAGGATCGTGCGGCCCAAACTCACCTCTTCTGAGACTTCTGCTTCCTGAACCGCACGCTCTGGCCGTCCGGCATCCGCGTTGCGACAAAGCCCGCGGCGAGGCAGGCTTCGCGCTGCGGCATCTGGATGTCGGGGCTACGCAGGCTGTCCCACCACGAGGCACGATTCGCCGCACGCGGCAAAGCCGCGCCGATGATCTCCTCGATCTGCTCAAAGCTCAGCACGAATTCCGCCTGCTTCTGCCGCATCAGATAGTCGCGCAACGCGTCGTAGTCGTTCACCGTCGTCCTCTCGTTCGAAACCCTAATTTGCGCAAATGAGGTCTGCCCAAAACCGTGAGCCCTATAAACCATCTCTTAACTCATTGCGGCGGCGCCGTCCCGGCTTAAACACTACGCAAGATTTCGGGCGCATCCAGTAGGATCGGGGGTAACCGATGCTGTCTGGATGGCGTGAAGTCACGGCCGGCAGGCCGTGGCGCATTTCGGCGAAGCTGCTGATCGTCTCGTCCGTCGTGACGGTGATCGGCTTTTCCGCCATTTGCGTCAACGTCATGCTCGACATGCGCCGCGGCGAGAAGGCCCTTGCCCGCCAGACGCTGGAAAACCTCGCCACCTCCATCGACGCCGACATCAGCCGCAACATCGATATTTATGATCTGTCGCTGAAGGCCGTCGCCGGCAACATGCTGCTGCCCGAGATCAATACGGTCTCCAGGCCGATCCGCCAGCTCATCCTGTTCGATCACGCCACGACCGCAAAACATTTCGGTGCCGTCCAGGTGTTCGACGCCGACGGCAATCTGACGATCGATGCCTCCACGCTCGACCCGATTCCCCAGAATCGCGGCAGCGAGGACTACTTCGCGGTTCATCGCGACAATCCCGGCGCCGGGCTCTTCATCAGCCGTCCCATGCTATTCCACGGCGCCTATTCCATCGTGCTCAGCCGGCGCGTCAGCGATACCGACGGCGGCTTCATGGGGGTCGTCGCCGGCTCGATCCGCTTCAGCTATTTCCACGAATTGTTCGAGCGGCTGAGCCTCGGTCCCGAGGACACCATCACCGTGCTCAAGAGCGACCGCACCATCATGATGCGGCGGCCGTTCGATCTCGACATCATCGGCAAGAACCTGAATGACCGCCAGGCCTGGAAGGCCGACAATCTCCTGGTCGGCGAATCCTATTCAGGAAAGGGCCCGGTCGATCCGACGCCGCGGCTCTATGCGCGCAGCGGCGATAGCGGGCCGCTGTTCGTGGTCGCGGGCAAGCCCCTGACCGCCGTGTTCGCGCTCTGGCAGAGGGAGGCGCTTCGCATCGGCGCCGTGGTTCTGGTGCTCGCGCTGTTCGTGTTGGGCTCGGCCATCCTGCTCGCCCGCGAGATCACCCGGCGCGCCGAAGCCGAAAACAAGCTCGAGGAGATGGCGACGACGGACGCGCTCACCGGCCTGAAGAACCGCCGCAAGTTCGACCAGGTCATCGACGGTGAATGGCGGCGCGCGATGCGCCAGAAGATGCCGGTCGCGCTGCTGATGATCGATGCCGATCACTTCAAGGCCTACAACGACACGTTCGGCCACCAAGCAGGCGACCAGGTGCTGGTCGGCATCGCCATCTGCATTTCCGACTCCGTGCGTCGGGCCGGTGACTGTGCCGCGCGCTATGGCGGCGAGGAGTTTGCGGTGCTGCTGCCGAACATTTCGGCCACCGACGCTTTCAGGATCGCGGAGACGATCCGCGGCAAGGTGCAGGGCTGGTCCGACGACCAGGCGACGTCGACCGTCTCCTGCGGCATCGCCAGCCTCGTTCCCACCGCCGGCATGGATTGGACGATCCTGGTCGCCGCCGCCGACAAGGCGCTCTACGCAGCGAAAGCCGGTGGGCGTAACCAGTCCGTGGTCGCGAGCGTTCCGAAGCTGTCGCTGGTGGCGTAAGGCGCTTCCTCGTCATTGCGAGCGAAGCGAAGCAATCCAGACATTCTCCGCAGACGCAGTCCGGATTGCTTCGTCGCTTCAGCGCAAAATTGCTTCGCAATTTTGTCGCGAGCTCCTCGCAATGACGAACGGACGCAAAGCTCGCGTCACAGCCCGAGATACTTCTTCATCTCCGCGATCAGCCCGTCACGCAGCTCGGGCCGCTTGAGGCCGTAGGCGATGTTGGCGCGGAGGAAGCCGGGCTTGGAGCCGCAATCATGGCGCTCGCCCTCGAACTCGACGCCGTAGAATTTCTGCGACTTGGCGAGGCCGATCATGGCGTCGGTGAGCTGGATCTCGCCGCCGGCACCGCGCTCCTGGGTCTCCAGGATCTTGAAGATCTCCGGCTGGAGGATGTAGCGGCCGGTGATCGAGAGGTTGGAGGGCGCGGTGCCCTTGGCCGGCTTCTCGACCATGCCGTCGACTTCGAACATCTTGCCGGTGCGCTTGCC
>JAEYRD010000147.1 GCA_023435725.1 Pseudomonadota bacterium
CCGTGAAGGACATGGAGAAGGCGGTCGCCCATCCGCTCGCCTGCAAGGACGCGCAGGGTCGCCTGCGCGTCGCCGCCGCGACCACCGTCGGCGACACCGGCTTCGAGCGCACCGAGCGCTTGATCGATGCCGGCGTCGACCTCGTCGTGGTCGACACCGCGCACGGCCATTCCCGTCACGTGCTGCATGCGGTTAACCGCATCAAGCGTCTCTCCAACTCCGTGCAGGTCGTCGCCGGCAACGTTGCGACCTCCGATGGGGCGCAGGCGCTGATCGATGCAGGGGCGGACTGCATCAAGGTCGGCATCGGTCCGGGCTCGATCTGTACCACGCGCATCGTCGCCGGCGTCGGCGTGCCGCAGCTCACCGCGATCATGGATGCGGTGGAAGCGGCGAAGAAGTCGGACATCCCCGTCATCGCCGACGGCGGCATCAAGTTTTCCGGCGATCTCGCGAAGGCACTCGCCGCCGGCGCCGACATCGCTATGGTCGGCTCGCTGCTCGCCGGCACCGACGAGACTCCGGGCGAAGTGTTCTTGTGGCAGGGCCGTTCCTACAAGGCCTATCGCGGCATGGGCTCGGTCGGCGCGATGGCGCGCGGCTCGGCCGATCGCTACTTCCAGCAGGACATCAAGGACTCGCTCAAGCTCGTGCCCGAGGGCATCGAGGGCCAGGTGCCCTACAAGGGGCCGGTCGGCAACGTCATGCACCAGCTCGCCGGCGGCTTGCGCGCCGCGATGGGTTATGTCGGCGCAAAGGACATGAAAGACCTGCACGACAAGGCCCAGTTCGTCCGCATCACCGGCGCGGGCTTGCGCGAAAGCCACGTCCACGACGTGACCATCACGCGCGAGTCCCCGAACTATCCGGGCGGGGGTTAGTCGCCGGCCGCTTCGCTCCGCTCTCGTGCCCCGGACGCAGCGCAGCGCCTCGGCGGTGCGCTGCAGAGCCGGGGCCCAATGTTCCTCCATACTGAGGAATTCATTTGTGGTGCATGGGTCCCGGCTCTGCGCAGCAGCGTTACACGCTGCAGCGCGTCCGGGACACGAGAGTGGCGCATGCGCTGCCGACCACCCACTCCGCCGCTTTTGTATTGATGCGCTCCGCTCCCTCCTTCGTCATTGCGAGGAGCCCGCGACAAAATTGCGAAGCAATTTTGCGCTGGTGCGACGAAGCAATCCAGTCCTTTTGTGTTGACGCGACTGGATTGCTTCGCTTCGCTCGCAATGACTGTGAAATGGAGGAAGCCATCATGTCCCAAGGCAAACGCATCGTTCTCGCCGCACGCCCCGTCGGCGAGCCCAAGCCATCCGATTTCCGCATTGAGGAATTCGCGGTCCCGACGCCTGGCGCAGGTGAAGTCCTGCTGCGCACGATCTGGCTCTCGCTCGATCCCTATATGCGCGGGCGCATGAGCGAGGGACCGTCCTACGCCGCACCGGTGCCGATCGGCGGCGTGATGGAAGGCGAGGCGGTCAGCGAGGTCGCGGCCTCCAACAATCCGGACTTCGCCAAGGGCGACATCGTGCGGATCCGTTCGGGCTGGCAGACGCACGCCATCTCCAACGGCAAGGGCCTGGTCAAGGTCGATCCGAAGCTCGGGCCGATCTCGACGTCGATCGGCGTGCTCGGCATGCCCGGCATGACCGCCTATACGGGCCTGCTCGATATCGGCAAGCCGCAGCCCGGCGAGACCGTTGTCGTCGCCGGCGCCTCCGGTGCCGTCGGCTCGGCCGTGGGCCAGATCGCGAAGATCAAGGGGGCGCGCGCAGTCGGCATCGCCGGCGGCAAGGACAAGTGCGACTACGTGGTGAAGGAGCTCGGCTTCGATGCCTGCATCGATCACCGCGATCCCGATCTGGCGGCGAAGCTGAAGGACGCCTGCCCGAAGGGCATCGACGTCTATTTCGAGAATGTCGGCGGCGCGGTGTTCGAGGCGGTCTTCCCGTTGCTCAATCCGTTCGCGCGCGTCCCGGTTTGCGGCCTGATCGCCCACTACAACGACACCGAGGCCAAGCCGCCGAAATGGGCCGCGTCCATGATGCGCGCAACGCTGACCAAGCGGCTGACCTTCCGCGGCTTCATCGTCTCCGACTTCGCCAGCCGCCATGGCGACTTCCTGCGCGACATGTCCACCTGGGTCCGCGAGGGCAAGGTGAAGTACAAGGAGTTCGTCACCGAGGGGCTGGAGATCGCGCCCGGTGCGTTCATGGGACTCCTGAAGGGCGCCAATTTCGGCAAGCAGCTGGTGCGAGTGGGGCAAGACAAGGCTTAGCTGCAAGGCCTAGTTGCACTTCGACCCCTCTCCGGACGGGGGTGGTTAAGAAAGAGTGACCGATTGGCCACACCTGCCTCCAAAACCCGCAGGTGTGACCGTCGGTTCATTGACGTCCGGACGAAGGCATTGAATCATCGCGCATATTTCAGGTGTTGCGATGTTAGAGATTGGTATTTTCTGCGTAATCCTTCTGGCCGCCGGCTATTGGGTGGCGATGTACGTCATGGGCCGCCGCGACGATGTGATCCATGGTAAGTTCGTCCATAGCGAAGACGACGGCGAATTCGCGCCATCAGTGCTGCCGACGCCTCCGCCGCCGTTTCCGAGACGTCCGGTCAAGGCTGTCCAGATCGCCACCGATCTGCTTTCCAATGAGGCGATGGCCAAGCCAGTGAACAGCGAAGCGCTGCAGTCCTTGCTCGCCGCGATCCAGCAGGATCTGAAAAGCGTCGCCTGAGCAGCTCCGTTGATTTAGTGCTCGCCGCCCATCTGGGCGAGGAGCTCCTCGATATCGACATCGACCTGGCCCGCTGCGCGGACGTGGCGAACCTCAAGGCTGTCGGGCCGGAAGCGATATTCGACGAGGCCGACTTCCTTGATCGCGATCCGGTCCTGGCGTGCGTCGTTGATCTTGAAGCCGGCCGATGGCGCCCAGACGTGCCTTGTGTGGCGACAGGTGAAGTCGCGCCGCTGGTGCACGTGGCCGCTGGCGATCAGCCGCAGATCGACCTGCGCAAACATCTCGATCAGCCGCCCACGCGCCGGTTGCGGCACGTAGCGGATCGAGGTCTCCGGCGTCTCGGGGTCGTCGGGGAGGTTGAGGAACAGCGGCTTGTGCAGGAACAGCGCGACCGGCCTGCCA
>JAEYRD010000189.1 GCA_023435725.1 Pseudomonadota bacterium
TCCCGAAGATCAGTCGAAAGAGGTCGAACCATCCGATGCTGGCCTCCGATCCAGCCAGCATCTTGAATCACAAACCGTCGCCCGACGGAATCCCTCCCGATTCAATTAATCGATGAACCGCTCTAGCAGAAGCAAAGCAGAAACGGTGCTGTCCCAAATGGGAAACTCTCCACTTAAACCGCGTGGATCGAAATCAAGGTCCTGTCCGCCGAAAAGTGGTAAGCTTTCTTGCCCAGAGAAGGAGGCTAGACATGAATGATCAGCACGGAATGATTTCGCGCCGTAGAGCATTCTCACTTCTCGTACTAGGTGCTGCGTTGAGCGCTGTAGCCCCAAGCATGATACTATCAGAAGCGGAGGCTCAGACGGCAGGAATGGAGCGCCGTGAAGGACGCCGCGAGGGTCGCCAAGAGCGGCGTGAGACGAGGCGCACAGTGCGCGTCCAACGACGTGAAACCCGGCGTGGTGGAGGTGAACCAATAACCACGGGCGCCGCGCCCACTGGGTCGAAGTAGCTTAGGATAAAGGAGAGGCGGCCTTTGAGCCGCCTCCCTTGTGGCTTCGTCGGGCTTTACGGGCAGCGGAACGGCAAGCCGTTGGCGCCTGTGACCCAAGTTCCGGAAGTGCAGGCCATGCCGTTGGACGTTATGTACCAGCCACTGCTGGGCGCTGTGGACGGAGCATAGTAGGCGTTGGCTTCCCAAGCTCCACCCGTGTAACCTGTAGCTGTATAGCGAGGGCCACCCACGTAGCCTTGACCTGTGTAGTAAGGCCCGCCTCCCCATCCCCAGTTGGGGGATGTCGCCGCCACGTTAGCAGCCGTGCCCCCGGCAACCCCCACCGGATGGCGATAGACCGTTCGCCGCTGATAATAACCCCTGGTCTGGGGCTGGGGACTGAGAGGACTTCCGGGTCCAATATTCATGCAGTTGGCACTGGCGAACTCACTTTCGCAGGCCGCCGGATTGGAGATGACCGCCTGCGCCAGTACAGGGCTCGACAGGGCGGATAGCGCAATGACGGCCGCGCCAAGAATCTTTAGATTTGTCATGGGTTGCTCCATCGCTGACCTGCCCCATGTTGGGATAATGTTGCCTCACCGCTGGGTGGCATTGCGCTACATCAAAGGTCGACGAGGGGCTTGCGTACCCCGATGAGGCAGAGACTCTGACGCTACGCTGCCAACGAGTATTCCTCGATCGCGAGGGTTGAACTAAGCGAGCGCGTGACGGCAAGGATAGACAGCGTTTGAAGTTGGAAGAGGCGGCCTCTTGGGCCGCCTCTCTGGGTCGTCCGCATGCTTACTGGCAGACGTACATGATTCCATCGCCGCCCTTGATCACTGTGCCGGGCGTGCAACCAATGCCGTTGAGCTTCGCATAATCATCCCAGCCGTTGTAGCAGGTATAGGAAGCAGCCCCAAAGGCCCCAACGGGTGCGCCGTACCCACCGGCAACCCCACACCAGGGGCCGCCAGCGTAGTAGGTCCGCACTGCGTACCAAGGCAGACCGGACTGGTTGGGAATGTATTGATTATAGGGATACGGGGAGACGTAGAGCCGCCTCGCTTGGGCACTCTCAACTGACAGCGAAATCCCGCGCTGCTCAGACCAGCCCGCGGTGAACAGTGCAGCAAAGGCGATCGTTGAAGTTGCGATTGCAAAATTTCTCAAAGCCATATGCTTCATGGTTTTGCTCCAATCCTGCTTCGCCCCCTTTGCGTAAGGAGGCCCTGTCGGTTGATGCCGACATTGACGCAGATCAAAGGTTGATCTGTCCGATCGGGCAGGAGTTCTGACGCACCACTCCTCCGCTAGGCACCGGTGACACCGAGTTGCTCCGACTCGCCAACACGCTTTGCACAGACCTTGAGTAAGTGGAGGCTTTCCCGCCCAAGCTCGGTCTTTCATTTCGAAATGTCGCCCGGGCGCTGGAAGCGGTATACTCGAAGGCAGGATAGTGGGTGCAATGACACCAACTTGATACGTTACGTTCGAACGCAAGCGCGGCGCCCTGCCCAAGCAGCGAAGCCCTCGCGAGACGAAGACCTTTGCGACCGAAACAGAAGCCAAGGCGTATACGCGGTTGTTGCTCGAAGAGGGCGTGGCGGTCTTCGCAGGCACAATCAATCCCCACTTACCGAAGCGGCTCATTTCGTCTTCAGGCATCCATTCTTGGCTTCAGAGTGAATCGGAGTAGGAGCGGAGATGTCCGCTCGGGCCCATCAGCTAAGTGGCGACGGGCCTCATTGAGGCCGTTCAACGGGGCAAAACTGAAATCAGCAATAAAGTGTTTGTCCCTCCGATCGGCAGAAGTTGCGTGAGAAGCTGGTCCCGGCGATCAGCAATCAGACCGCCACAAATCTCGGCTAGCAGCTCGGCGCACGCCCCCCCGACCGAGATCGCGTTATCGGCGCCGTCGCGCTGCGCCACCAGGATCCATGAAGTTTACTTATCTGAGCGCTTGTATTTCCTAGATCGGACAGCATGAAGCTCATCAAGGACGCCCCCAACGACCCACGGTTTTGAAGGCGGTCCCGCAGGCGGCACAGACGGCGGCTACGCGCATGCCGAACGTCTGCTGGCGAGAGGTGGATGTCCTCCTTCCCTGACAGTTGCACATGGTGAAGAGAGCGAAGCGCCGTCATCTGCGGCCGCAGCGCGCTCGGCGAACAACTTATCTTCCCAGTCGGAGCAGGCCGGACCTTGATCTATCTCAAGGCTCCCAACGATCGGCGGCGGAAGCTTTTAAAATGGGGCACTGTTAAAGGAGGAGCAAAATGATCAAATTGATTGCTGTTGCATGCTTCGCCTTGTCCGTCGCAACGTCGGCCCAAGCTATGACGCCTGCACCGATCCCTCAGGCGCATAGCGATATGATCACGCAAATTGCTGCCGCCTGTGGTCCGGGCAGGACTCGAGTCAACGGCGTTTGCGTGGCAAGAACCACCATCCGCCAGACTCGCCGCGCCGTCCGCAGGTGTGTGCGATGGCAGGGAGGCGCTTGCGTCCTGTACCAGTGACTCGAACTCACAACCAACGGCCGAATTCGTTCCTGGTCAGGTGCAAACTGCGACGCGTCGGTTTACCGACACACTCCTCATGTTCGTCATACTATTCCGTTCCGGTCTGCGCGTTGGCTGTATCCATGAATTCGTCGCGTCCGCTTTGCTCTCAGGAGAGGACGTTGAAGCCAACATGGCTGCGCGTCGGTCTCGAGCCGAAAACGGGCTCATGGCCCCCAGCAATAATCTCCATTCGATCACTTTCGTTGGCGCGCCGGTCGCCAAAGCGTGATTGCGCCACCACTGCGCGAGGGGAATGCCAACGCCTAACCGAAGGCGCCACTCAAACTAGATTGACGAGAACTGAAATCAGGAGATGATCATGACTCGCCTTGTTCTCGCGATTGTATCAGCTATCTCAATTCTGGTCTGGACGGGTTCGATCTCGCCCGCGGCAGCGCGGCAATTTCGCCATAGCTACATCTCTCAAGGCGGGCCAGCTGATCTCTACTGCTTACAGGGGAGGATCTGGGGCTATCCGGGCAATTGCCAATTCGCGACCTACGAACAGTGCATGGCAACCGCGTCAGGTACTAATGCCTATTGCGGTATCAACCCGAGCCACGCCTTCGCCCGCGAGCGCGGTTATCCCGGTCAATGGTACCCGTACTAGTACGCAGAGCACCGCAGCCGCGATGGCCCGTGTTCGCGGTGAATGCTGGCTCGGCCGCAATCATTGCGGCCAGCTTGCTCATGGTCTACCGGCTGCAACACGATTGAAGGGCCCACCAGCGTGAACCTGCGGGCCCTTGCTGGAGGGGGCGCCAGATCAACGGTTCCTGGGTTTTCTGCACCTGGATCAATAGTCCTGCGAGAAGGAGATACGCAGGTGGGCATCTTGGACCGGATCGCGCTCGGACTTATCGCGGCTTCGTCGAAAGCAAGACCGTCGCAGGCGGGTATAACATCGTCACGAACCACCCTCGTGCGCCAGCTCAAGCGTCACAAGCCGCGCAAGTAGTGTCGCTGGATAAATCTGGCCGATGATCGCTTCGACATTGGCGAGGCCGCGCGCATATGGATGTAGGGGCGCAATGTCTCCGTAGCCGGTGGTCGTCAAGGTCACAAAGCTGAAGTAAATCAGATTGCCGCCGATAGCGAAGTCGCCATGGAGCGTCGGAAGGTTCGTGAACACCCCCGGAGCGGCCAAACCGACGAATCCGTACAAGGCCACGAAGATCAGCCCTATAATGAGATAGAGCAGCACTGCGCCGACGACGCGGTGGTAGGTGATCTGCCCCGGCGCGAATACAGCGCGTGCCACCACGATGCCGAGCGCGAGACCCGCAATCAGCCACGCTGAGGAGTCGAGGTAGAAGTCTGCGCGCGGCGCCCCCGCGAAGTCCAGAAGGGCGGCGATGGCCAGGAGCGCGATCGCGACCACGATCGCGGCGGCTATGAGAAGATTTCGCGAATACAGAAAGACGGCGGGCAGAAGCACCAGTACGAAAAAGTATCCAAAGTGTTGTCCGGTCACGACGCCGGCGGCCTGCATCGGACCAATCACGAACAGAAGGAAAGATAGCATGAGCGCCAGCACCGTCAGCAGGGGATCGCTGAAACGCTGATGAAGGCGATCAAAGCGCGTTGGCATTCCACCCCTCCCCGAAGCCATCCTACCAACCCGGGGTAGCCTCGGCCGCTCCTGTGGAGCTGCCGCTGAAGCCCGTCCGAGTTCGATCGTTTCTTTCGCTGGCGGGTGGCGTTGATCTAGATCAAGCTTCCGGCGTCTGCGGAGGAAACAATGATGGGCTGACACGCTTGAGCCAGGACGATGGCCAACTCTGGGGCGTCCATAACTCATAGATTCTTGCCGGTCCTGGATTGGGCTCCTGGCTATCGGCGCGACTGGCTACTGCCCGATGTCCTTGCCGGCCTCGCACTCTGGGCTGTCATGGTACCAGAAGCCATGGCCTATGCCGGCATCGTCGGCGTGCCCCCCATCATGGGCCTCTATACGATCGTGCCCGCGTTGCTCGCCTATGCGCTGCTCGGAACGTCACGGCAGCTCGTGGTGGGGCCTGATACGGCGACTGGCCTGATCTCCGCGGTGACTGTTGGCGCCGTAGCCTCGCAGGGCTCCGCGGAATTCAACGCGCTGACCTCGACCCTTGCCGTACTGATTGGCTTCTTCTTCCTCCTCTTCGGCATCATGCGCATGGGATGGGTCGCAAGCTTCATCCCGACACCTGTCATGCGCGGCTTCATCGAGGGCCTGGTCTACGTCACCATCATCGGCCAAGTGCCGCACCTGCTCGGGATCAGCGGCGCATCGGGCAACTTCTTCACAAAGCTGTGGCACATTCTGCAGCACCTGCTGGACGCTTCTTTCGCGCCGGTCGTGACCGGCATCCTATCCCTCGCGGCCATGCTCCTGCTTCGTCATCTGGCCCCCGCAATACCGGCGGCGCTCGTCGTCATGGCCGCAGCGACGATCGTGATCGGACTGCTCGGCGGAGAGGCCACGGGCGTGCACGTAGCCGGTCACCTCCCATCCGGGTTGCCGCACCTGACGCTGCCCATTCTGGACTTATCCAAATTGAGCGAGCTTGTGCCGGGCGCGCTCGCAATCGTGCTGGTCGGTTACGCAGAAGCGCTGGGAGCGGCGAAAGCCGCCGCCCTGCAGAGCGGCGGCACGATCGATCCGAACCAGGAGCTGGTCGCACACGGGCCGGCAAACATGCTGAGCGGCCTTTTCGGCGGCTTCCTCGTCGTCGGCAGCCTGTCGAAGACGTCGGTCGCCACAGCCGCAGGCGCTCGCAGCCAGGTCGCCAACCTGATCGCGGCCGCCTTCAGCTTCCTCACGCTGATCTTCCTGACTCCGCTGTTCCGAAACATGCCTCAGCCGGCGCTCGCCGCCATCGTCATCGCAGCGATGCTGCATCTGACGAAGCCAAAATACCTGCTGCATCTCCTCGCTCGGAGCCGCTGGTCCCTAGCCAACACTCTCATTGTGATTGCGGGTGAGTTGACACTGGGCGTACTGCAGGGAATCGCGCTGGGCGTCGTGCTGTCGTTGGTCACGCTGATCTACCTGGCCAGCCATCCGAAAGGCGCCGAGCTCGGTCAGTTGCCAGGTGCTGAAGCCTATCGCGACGTCAAGCATCACCCGGAAGCCACCACGTTTCCGGGCCTCCTGATCTGGCGGATCGGCGGCGATCTGTTCTTCGCGAGCATCGGTCATATCAATGCGGCCCTGAAGGCAGCGCTGGCGGCGCGGCCCGACGTGAAGCGTGTGCTTCTGGATTGTGCCTCGGTCGACTTTGTCGACGTCAGCGGAGGCGATGAACTGCTTGCTCTGATCAAGGAGCTACAGAAATCAGGCATCAGCGTTGGCTTCGTTCGTGTGCGTGACGCCGTCCGCGACGACATGCGGCGAGCAGACATAGAGACAGCCGTGGGCCAAGCCAACTTCTTCGAACGGACAACGGATGGGGTGCGTGCCTGGCAGCCGCAAAGCTCGTCCGCGGCCTGAGTTGAGATTGCAATCGGCTCTGACTCCTCAATAGAACTGTCGTGTCCTTGACCATGGAACGAGCACCGGACATCAGCAGAGACTCGATTCCCCGTAGGCCGGAGAGCCCCTCGCGCATTGTGGCGCCGGACATCCGGGTCGCGGAAGGAAAGGCGCTGCGCGACAAGATTCCGCGTGAGCAGCATGCGCGCTGGAAGGCGTACAAGCGGCGACGGGATACGATCGATCTTCTGCGCGAGTCAGATATCGGCCGCATGAAGAAGCTCGTTCCGATTCGGTATGGCCGCATGCTGGCGTCGCCGTTTGCGTTCTATCGTGGGGCTGCAGGCATCATGGCCGCCGACCTGGCGCGGACGCCGACCACCGGGCTGAGGGTGCAGGCCTGCGGCGATTGCCATCTCGTCAATTTCGGTGGTTTTGCCACACCCGAGCGCAACATCATCTTCGACATCAATGATTTCGATGAAACCGCGCCGGCCCCGTGGGAGTGGGACGTCAAGCGGCTTGTCGCGTCGATTGTTCTCTCCGCCAGAGCAAACGGAACATCCGACCGGCACGGCCGCGACTGCGCCGTCAGTTGCGCGCGAAGATATCGCGAGCGCATGCGTGAATTCGCCGGCATGGATCCGCTCGCCGTCTGGTACGCGGAAACCAAGGCCCTCGAATTCATCGGATCGCTGCCGAAGGACTTGCAGAAG
>JAEYRD010000182.1 GCA_023435725.1 Pseudomonadota bacterium
GCGTTACGTGCCGCTGTCCTCCGTCGCGGCGATCGAGATCGCGCCGGGGCCCAACCAGATCAGCCGCGAAAACGGCAAGCGACGCGTGGTGGTGATGGCGAATGTCAGGGGACGCGACTTGCGCTCCTTCGTCGCCGAGGCCCAAGCGGCGGTCGCGGAGAAGGTCAAGCTGCCGCCGGGATACTGGATTGGCTGGGGCGGACAGTTCGAGCAACTGGTCTCTGCGACCAAGCGGCTGACGATCGTCGTGCCGGTCGCGCTCTTGCTGGTGTTCCTGCTGCTGTTCATGGGCATGGGATCGGCGGCGGATGCGGCTCTCGTGTTCTCCGGCGTGCCATTGGCATTGACCGGCGGCGTCGCGGCGCTGTCGCTGCGCGGCATCCCGCTGTCGATCAGCGCAGGCGTCGGCTTCATCGCATTGTCGGGCGTCGCCGTGCTCAACGGCCTCGTCATCATCGCCTTCATCGAGCGGCTGCGCAGCGAGGGGCGGCCGATAGCGGAGGCTGTCCGCGAGGGCGCGCTGACGCGGCTGCGGCCGGTGCTGATGACCGCGCTGGTCGCCTCCCTCGGCTTCGTGCCGATGGCGCTCGCCACCGGGGCCGGCGCCGAGGTGCAGCGGCCGCTCGCCACCGTGGTGATCGGCGGCATCATCTCCTCGACTGTGCTGACGCTTCTGGTGCTGCCGGCGCTCTACGTGCTGTTCCGTCGTGACGCCGCGAGCGAAGCGCCTACAATGGTGCCTGATTTGGCAACTTCCGAGGGGCGATAGACGTGGGCAACCACGACCATCACAGTCATCACCACCATGACCATAGCGGGCACGACCATGGTCATGACCACAGCCATGATCATGGTCATGGTCTTGGCCACGCGCATGTCCATGCGCCCACGAACTTCGGCAGGGCATTCGCGATCGGCATTGCGCTGAACACCGCGCTGGTCGTGGCTGAAGCCGTCTATGGCTATATCAGCAACTCCACCGCCCTGCTCGCGGATGCCGGCCACAATCTCAGCGATGTGCTCGGCCTGGTGGTGGCGTGGGGCGCGTCGATCGCGGCGAGGCGCGCGCCGAGCGGTCGCTTCACCTACGGCCTTCGCGCCTCCACCATCCTGGCGGCGCTCGCGAACGCGGTATTCCTGCTGGTCGCGACCGGTGCGATCGGCTGGGAAGCGATCCTGCGCCTGCGCGAGCCGGAGCCAATCGCGGGTGTGACCGTGATGGTGGTCGCCGGCATCGGCATCTTCATCAACGGTTTCACCGCCATGCTGTTCGCGAGGGGACGCAAGGACGACCTCAACATCGAAGGCGCCTATCTGCACATGGCCGCCGACGCCGCGGTCTCGCTCGGCGTCGTCGTCTCGGCCGCGCTGATCATCTGGACCGGCTGGCTCTGGCTCGATCCGGTCACCAGCCTCGTCATCTGCGCCACCATCCTCTGGAGCACGACCAGCCTGCTCCGCGGCTCCATCGACATGTCGATGGCAGCTGCTCCGAAGGGCACCGACCTCGCCGCGATCAGGGCGTTCCTGCTGGCGCGGCCCGGCGTCTCAGGGATCCACGATCTCCACGTCTGGCCGATCTCGACCACCGAGACCGCCCTGACCTGCCATCTCGTCATGCCCGCCGGCGCCGTCGATGCGTTCCTGATGGAGACGGCGCAGCTGTTGAAGACGACGTTCCGCATCGGCCACACCACGCTTCAGATCGAGACGCACCCCGACAATGGCTGCGCGCTGGCGCCGGATGATGTGGTGTGAGGTGTGCGCCCTTCGCCTCCACATCGTCATTGCGAGCGCAGCGAAGCAATCCAGACTGCCTCCGCGGAAACAGTCTGGATTGCTTCGTCGCTTCGCTCCTCGCAATGACGGCGTGGAGAGATGGGTGCTTACGCCGCCTTCGCCGTCACGATCCAGATCGCACCCGGCAAGGCCACCGACTGGCCCTTGAGGAACGGAGCGAGCGTCTCGCGGATGGAGGCTTTCGCGGCCTGGTACGTCTCCGGCGGATGGCCTTGCAGCGCGCGGCTGGCGGGGCCGATCTGGAGCGAGCCTTCGACGGCAGCATCGAGCCCGCCGCCGATGGCGATATCCATGGCGAGATTGTGCGGCTCCATCGCGACGTCCACGAAGCCGGCACCTTTCAGGATGCGCATGACACGCTCTTCCGAAGCGAAGGCGAACGGGCCTGGTTCCTCCGGCCCGACCGGCGGCATCTTCGGCACATGCTTGTAGACCGCCATCAGCGGCGCCATCATCCAGGGGTTCTCCTTCGGCTCGCGCCAACAGGCAAAGGCAAGCCGTCCCGTCGGCTTCAGCGCACGCCGCAAATTGGCGAAGGACGCGACGGGATCGGCAAAGAACATGACGCCGAAGCGCGAGGCCAACAGGTCAAAACTCGCCGGCTCGAACGGATGGACCGTCGCATCGGCCAGCACGAAATCGAGCGGCAGACCTTTCGGCGCCAGCGCACGCGCCTGTGACAGCATCGGTTCGGAGACGTCGAGCCCGAGCGCAAAACCGTTCGGCGCCACCGCTTTCGCGAACGCGACCGTCGTCGCGCCCGAGCCGCAGCCGACGTCGATCACGCGCTCGCCCGGCTTCGGACTGGCGCGGTCGATCAGGACATCGGCGATGGGGCCGAGCAGGGTCTCCTGCACCGCGTGACGATCGGCCCAGCGCTGCCCGCTCGGGCCGTTCCAATAGGCGATCTGGTCGGCGTTCTCTGCATGTCCGCTTGGCTGCTGCATGATGTCCCAAGTGTTTGCCATCGCACTATACCTGCCGTCACCGCGGTCTAGTAGATGCTGTAGCTGCATAACAAGGCGGGGAATTACCAAATCTGAAGATCGTGCCTCGGTGACTCATGCGCCACGGCAAGCCCGGCAGCGATGTCGGTAGATGCGATTCAGCGGAGCAGGTATTTGCCGGCAGCGCGCTTCAGCGGAGCACACCGCACGATACAGCGAGGAGATTTGCTGCACGACCTGCGCTACGCTACGTCATTCCGCTGCCAGCGCGGCCCCGGTTCGCTTGGCAAGGACGCGGCGGAAGTCCGCGGCGAGCTCGTCGTAGTAGTGAGCGAGCCCCTCGTAAAAAGCCCGACCGGCCTCATCCGGAGCTTCTTGAGCCGCTTTCATGCAGTGGGCGGCTTTGGACTCGTACCTTTCCAGCTTCGTGCGAAGATCACTCATCACGCGATACTCCACGCTGTTACGGGAGCTGGAACGGTGGTTTGGGCGGCAATCGAAAAGATGACCAAACGGAGGCAAATTCGGACGCGTGGGAGGCCCTTTCTGGGCATCGCGAGCCTGGCGAGGGGGCCAAGAGCGCCGACAAACGGGCCGCGGAGAGTGCAAACCGCCTGATTTGATTGGTGGGCGGTCACGGATTCGAACCGCGGACCCTCTCGGTGTAAACGAGATGCTCTAACCAGCTGAGCTAACCGCCCTCGCCGCTTCTTTATCCTCACGGGCCCTTGGTGAGCAAGTGCAGAACATCAATCCTTCGGCCTCCCCGGCAGCAGCGGCACCGCGTCGATCCACACTGCCGCAGACTGGCACCAGATCTGCCTGACAGGCCGCAACGCGTCGCGCTGGCGGATGCTGCCCCAGCGAATGCCCCAATCGTCGGCCTGATCGCCCTCGCCGCTGGTGAACAGCGGGGAACCGCAATCACCGCAGAAATGCTGGAAGCGCATCCGGCCGTTGTCGCCGCGCTTGCCGTAGACCTTGGGCGTGCCGCCGGTGAGCTTGACGTCGGCGACGCTGCAGATCGCCGTCACCCGGAACGGCGATCCCGTCAGGGTCTGGCAATCCCGGCAATGGCAGACCGAAACCGCCTCGGGATCGACCTCGGCTTCAAACGTGATCTGCCCGCAATGGCATTGCCCGTCGATCTGCATCCCCTTCCTTTCTCAAGCCCCCAAAACAAAAACGGCGCCCGAAGGCGCCGTTTTATCATCTTTCGCTGAACCTCAGTGAGCGGTCAGGCCGCCGGCGGCCTCATCCCCGTCCGGCTTCACCGTCACCTTGGTATCTTCTTCCCAGACGATCGGCACCGGCTTCTTCACCAGCGCCTTGGCGATGACGTCGTCGAGACGCGAGACCGGAATGATCTCCATGCCGCCCTTGATCGCATCGGAAATCTCCGTGAGATCCTTGGCGTTGTCCTCGGGGATCAGCACCGTCTTGATGCCGCCGCGGGCAGCAGCCAGCAGCTTCTCCTTCAGACCGCCGATCGGCAGCACACGGCCGCGCAGCGTGATCTCGCCGGTCATCGCGACATCGTGGCGGACCGGAATGCCGGTCATGACCGAGATGATCGCGGTGGCCATTGCCACGCCCGCCGACGGACCGTCCTTCGGCGTCGCGCCTTCCGGCACGTGCACGTGGATGTCGCGCCGGTCGAACAGCGGCGGCTCGATGCCGTAGGTGATCGCGCGCGAGCGGACGTAGGACGCCGCCGCCGAGATCGATTCCTTCATGACGTCGCGCAGATTACCCGTGACCGTCATCTTGCCCTTGCCGGGCATCATGACGCCTTCGATGGTCAGCAGCTCGCCGCCGACATCGGTCCAGGCAAGGCCGGTGACGATACCGACCTGCGGCTCGCTCTCGATCTCGCCGAAGCGGTACTTCGGCACGCCCAGAAGCTCTTCAAGAGTCTTCTCGGTGACCTTGACCGACTTCTTCTTGGAGATCATCAGCTCCTTCACCGCCTTGCGGGCGAGTGTGGAGAGCTCACGCTCCAGGTTACGCACGCCCGCTTCGCGGGTGTAGCGGCGGATCAATAGCAGCAGCGCGTCGTCATCGATCGAGAACTCCTTGGAGTCCAGGCCATGCTTGGACACGGCGTTCGGGATCAGATGCTTGCGTGCGATCTCGACCTTCTCGTTCTCGGTGTAGCCCGCGATCCGGATGATCTCCATGCGGTCCATCAGCGGTCCGGGAATATTGAGCGTATTCGCGGTCGTGATGAACATCACGTTGGACAGATCGTAGTCGACCTCGAGGTAGTGGTCGTTGAAGGTCGCGTTCTGTTCGGGGTCGAGGACCTCGAGCAGCGCCGAGGACGGATCGCCGCGGAAGTCGGCGCCCATCTTGTCGATCTCGTCCAGGAGGAACAGCGGATTGGACGACTTCGCCTTGCGCATCGACTGGATGATCTTGCCGGGCATCGAGCCGATATAGGTGCGGCGATGACCGCGGATCTCGGCCTCGTCGCGCACGCCGCCGAGCGAGACGCGCACGAATTCGCGCCCCGTCGCCTTCGCGATCGACTTGCCGCGCGAGGTCTTGCCGACGCCGGGAGGCCCGACGAGGCACAGGATCGGCCCGGTCAGCTTGTTGGCGCGCGACTGCACCGCGAGATACTCGACGATACGTTCCTTGACCTTCTCGAGCCCGTAGTGATCGGAGTCCAGGATGGCCTGCGCCGCTTCCAGGTCCTTCTTCACCTTGGACTTCTTGTTCCACGGAATCGACAGCAGCCAATCCAGATAGTTGCGCACGACGGTCGCTTCCGCGGACATCGGCGACATCTGGCGCAGCTTCTTCAGTTCATGCTGCGCCTTCTCGCGCGCTTCCTTGGAGAGCTTGGTCTTGGAGATCTTCTCTTCGAGATCGGCGAGCTCATCGCGACCGTCGTCGTCGCCGAGTTCCTTCTGGATCGCCTTCATCTGCTCGTTGAGATAGTACTCGCGCTGGGTCTTCTCCATCTGGCGCTTGACGCGCGAACGGATACGCTTCTCGACCTGCAGCACCGAGATCTCGCTCTCCATCAGGCCCAGCACCTTCTCGAGGCGCGTGGTGACGGACAGCGTCTCCAGGATGCCCTGGCGATCCGCGATCTTGACGGCGAGATGGGAGGCAACCGTGTCGGCGAGCTTGGCGAAATCGGTGATCGCCTGCACCACGCCGACGACCTCGGCCGAGATCTTCTTGTTGAGCTTCACGTAGCTCTCGAAGTCGGACACGACCGAGCGCGCCAGGGCTTCGGCCTCGACCGATTTTGCATCGGTGTCGGCGAGCGCCACCGCGGTCGCTTCGTAATAGTCGGCGCGATCGGTGTATTTCTGCACGTGCGCACGCTCGAGCCCTTCGACCAGCACCTTCACGGTGCCGTCGGGAAGTTTCAAGAGCTGGAGCACGCTGGCAAGCGTTCCGGTCTCGTAAATCGCGTCGGGCGCCGGATCATCGTCGGACGCGTTCTTCTGCGTCGCGAGCATGATCAGTGCGTCGTTCTTCATCACCTCTTCAAGCGCGCGGATCGACTTCTCGCGGCCGACGAAGAGCGGCACGATCATGTGCGGGAAGACGACGATGTCGCGCAGCGGCAGCACGGGATAGGCGTGCGTTTCGCCATGGACAATGGTTGGCCGGGGTTTGGGATTGGTCATGGCCTTTTCCTTTTGCTTTGCCCCCCTGCACGCAGCCCGCCATGATCATGCGCAACCGCCACAAGGTGCCGAGGTGATCCGCAGAAACCGGTCGGTCCTCTCACGAATTGGACCGGCCCGCCAGATCGAAACTGAGGCGAATCTTGAAGGGAATTCCAGCTCGCCCCCGACATTAGGTGGCTATCGACACGGGGGGTGTCAAGTCATTGAAAAATACGCGCCATCAGGCGCTTACGCACGCGTATAAGCGACGCAACATCGGCTGCGGAGATACAATTCCGCAGCCGTCAGTTCTGATTGGACGATTTGGCCTCCAGCGCCGCAGATCAGGCGCTGGCGTTCTCGACGGCGCGATCGGACCGATCGGCGTAGATGTAGAGCGGACGCGCCGTTCCTTCCACGACTTCGCGCGAAATAACGACTTCTTCCACACCTTCCAGGCCCGGCAGGTCGAACATGGTCTCGAGCAGGATCGCTTCGAGGATCGAGCGCAGACCGCGCGCGCCGGTCTTGCGCTCGATCGCCTTGCGGGCGACCGCGCCAAGCGCCTCGTCGGCGAAGGTCAGCTCGATGTTCTCCATCTCGAACAGCCGCTGGTACTGTTTCACCAGCGCGTTCTTCGGCTCGGTGAGGATCTTCTTCAGCGAGGTCTCGTCCAGATCCTCCAGCGTCGCGACGACCGGCAGGCGGCCGACGAACTCGGGGATGAGGCCGTACTTCAGGAGATCCTCAGGCTCGACATGACGGAAGATCTCGCCGGTACGGCGATCTTCCGGCGCGAGCACCTGGGCGCCGAAGCCGATCGAGGTCGACCGGCCGCGCGCCGAGATGATCTTCTCAAGGCCGGCGAAGGCGCCGCCGCAGATGAACAGGATATTGGTGGTGTCCACCTGCAGGAACTCCTGCTGCGGATGCTTGCGGCCACCCTGGGGCGGAACCGAAGCCACCGTGCCTTCCATGATCTTGAGCAGCGCCTGCTGCACGCCCTCACCCGACACATCGCGCGTGATCGAAGGATTGTCGGACTTGCGGCTGATCTTGTCGATTTCGTCGATGTAGACAATGCCGCGCTGGGCGCGCTCGACATTGTAGTCGGCGGCCTGGAGCAGCTTCAGGATGATGTTCTCGACGTCCTCACCGACATAGCCGGCTTCGGTCAGCGTCGTCGCGTCGGCCATCGTGAACGGCACGTCCAGGATGCGGGCGAGCGTCTGCGCGAGCAGCGTCTTGCCCGAGCCGGTCGGACCGATCAGCAGGATGTTCGACTTCGCGAGCTCGACGTCGTTGTGCTTGGTCTGATGGTTGAGGCGCTTGTAGTGGTTGTGCACCGCGACCGACAGGACCTTCTTCGCATGGCTCTGGCCGATCACGTAATCGTCCAGCACCTTGCAGATTTCCTTCGGCGTCGGAATGCCGTCGCGCGACTTCACGAGCGAGGACTTGTTCTCCTCGCGGATGATGTCCATGCACAGCTCGACGCACTCGTCGCAGATGAAGACCGTGGGACCCGCGATCAGTTTGCGGACTTCGTGCTGGCTCTTGCCGCAGAACGAGCAATATAGCGTGTTCTTGGAGTCGCTCGTGCCGACCTTACTCATTCATGTCTCCGTCCGCCGTTCGATCGTGTCGCTCGATCGCTCCATTCCGGCACGTCGCCGTCATGAAGTACAAATAGAGCAAATTCCGTACCAAAAAAGACCCTAGGCGTTACATCCCGTGCGAATCACGGTCACTCGATTCTCCCGCGATCATAGCCGATCAATCGTAGCCAACCATGCTGTCACCCGACTATCAAGAATTCGCTAATCGGGGACCCGCCGGCTACCCGTGACAATACCGTGATTTCACGTCTTGGCACGGGCGAAGTGATCGAAATCACCCCGACGTTGCTGGATTGCCACGAAAAACAAGCACGAAAGCGGAACTTCCTGCCTGTCGCAGGGCGCAAAACCCCGTTTTGCGCGCCTGCGAACGCGTTCCGAACGTGATGTCGCCCTCACGATCCCCGACATCCCCGGGGACCGTTCTTGCAATCCCGGTAGTGCTACGGGGTCTTCGCCGGCGCCGCCTCTTCGGCGCGCTTGTCGATGACCTTGTCGACCAGGCCGAACTCCTTGGCGTCGTTCGCGGTCAGGAACTTGTCGCGTTCCAGCGCATCCTCGATCGACTTGTAGGTCTGGCCGGTGTGCTTCACGTAGATCTCGTTGAGCCGCTTCTTCAGGTTCAGGATTTCCTGGGCGTGCAGCATGATGTCGGTGGCCTGGCCCTGGAAGCCGCCGGAGGGCTGGTGCACCATGATGCGCGCGTTCGGCAGCGAGAAGCGCATGTCCTTCTCGCCGGCAGCGAGCAGCAGCGAGCCCATCGAGGCCGCCTGGCCCGTGCACAGCGTCGAGACCGGCGGACGGATGAACTGCATCGTGTCGTAGATCGCAAGGCCCGACGTCACCACGCCACCCGGCGAGTTGATGTACATCGAGATTTCCTTCTTCGGATTTTCCGCCTCAAGGAACAGCAGCTGCGCGACGATCAACGTCGACATGCCGTCCTCGACCGGGCCGGTCACGAAGATAATGCGCTCCTTCAAAAGGCGCGAGAAAATGTCGTAGGCGCGCTCGCCACGGTTGGTCTGCTCGACCACCATGGGCACGAGGTTCATGTAGGTTTCAACCGGATCGCGCATGAGTCACCTAGAGTTTTCGGACGCGGACATCGCCAATCCCAGCTGCCAGTGTTGGCTGCATTTGCCGGAAGGCCGATGGACGTCCCGTGATGCAGGACTTGTGGGTAGAAGACTGGTAGTCAGAACGCTTGGGTACAGGGCGTACCGACAGATATAGCCCATTTCGCGCCAGACAAGTGCGGAGCGCATTAAGGCTTAATCCAAGGGGCAGTTGAAGCTGATTCGCACAAAGAGGCCCAGCCAGCCACCTGGCTAGCTGGGCCTCTTCGCTGATCATCCTTAATAGAAGGCTTTCTCAAAGCCTTCAGGCTGCGGTCTTTTCCGCATCATCGTCCTTGTAGAGGTCCTCGCGCGAGACCTTCTTCTCGGTCACGTTGGCGAGTTCGAGGATGAAGTCGACGACCTTGTCCTCATAGATCGGTGCACGAAGCTGGGCCAGCGCGTTGGCGTTGTTGCGGTAAAAGTCCCAGACTTCCTTCTCGCGGCCGGGCATCTGGCGCGCCCGCTCAATCACCGCGCGACCAACTTCGTCGTCGGTCACGGTGATCTTGTTCTTCTCGCCGATCTCGGAGAGCACGAGGCCGAGCCGCACGCGGCGGTCGGCGATCTTGCGGTACTCTTCCTTGGCGGCGTCTTCAGTGGTGTCCTCGTCGGCAAAGGTCTTGCCGGCGGAGTCCATCTCGGCCTTGACCGAGTTCCACATCAGATTGAATTCCTCGTCGACGAGCGAGGGCGGCGCCTCGAAGCGATGCGCCTCGTCGAGGCGGTCGAGCAGCGCGCGCTTGACGCGCTGACGAGTCGCGCCGGCAAACTCGGCGGCCAGACGCTCGCGCGCGGCTTCCTTCAGCTTGTCCAGCGATTCCAGGCCGAGCGTCTTGGCGAACTCGTCGTCGATCGCGACGTCCTGCGGCGCCTCGATCAGCGTCGCCGTGGTCTCGAACTCGGCCGGCTGGCCGGCGAGCTTGTCGTTCATGTAGTTCTTGGGGAACGACACCTTCAGCGTGCGGGTCTCATTGGCGGCGATGCCGATGAGCTGCTCCTCGAAGCCGGGAATGAAGGTGTTGGAGCCGATCACGACCTGGATGCCCTCGCCGGTGCCGCCTTCGAAGGCTTCGCCGTTGATGGTGCCCTTGAAGCCGACGGTGACGCGGTCACCCGACTCGGCCTTGGCGCCCTCGCCCTTTGCAGCATAGCCGCGGTTGGAATCGGCGATCCGCTTGATCGCTTCGTCGACGTCGGTGTCGGACACGTCAGCGACGGGCTTCTCGACCTGGAAGCTCTTGAAGTCGGCGAGCGCGATCGCCGGCACCACCTCGATCGCGACCGTGTAGGTCAGGTCGGTCTTGCCCGAGAGCAGTTCGTCGACCGCGGCCTGTTCGGTCGGCATGGTGATCTTCGGTTCGGTCGCGAGACGATAGCCGCGCTCGGAGAAGAGCTGCGTGTTGGTGTCGCGGATGGTCTGGTCGATGGTCTCGGCCATCACGGAGCGGCCATAGACCTTCTTCAGGTGAGCGACCGGCACCTTGCCGGGACGGAAGCCGTTGATGCGGACCTTGTCCTTGAGGTCGACGAGCTTGGCACCGGCCTTGGCGTCGAGATCAGACGCGGGAACGCTGATCTTGAACTCGTGCTTCAATCCTTCCGAGAGGGTCTCTGTGACCTGCATGGCGTCCAATCTTCTTTTCGTTCGGTCCAGGCGCGCATGCGTCGGGACGCTGTCATTAATCGATCCGACGCGAGGCAAACGCCTCAACGCCGGTGGTTCATCGGACCCGACTCCCTGACGGAAAGCATCCGCGAGGAGCGAGGCCCTTCGGTAATCCGTGCAAACGCTGAAAGCGCTTGGTGCGGGCGGAGGGACTCGAACCCCCACAACTTTCGTCACTGGAACCTAAATCCAGCGCGTCTACCAGTTCCGCCACGCCCGCGTGAATTTGCATCAAGACCGGCCGCGATGCCGCGGGCGGCCGGGCTTATAACATGTGCCTGACTGTTCGCAGCAAAAAAATGGCCCGTCGAGGCACGCTTCAAGTAGGCACGACGGCTGGACTTATCCAGCGCGGCGTGGTCCGCATCGAGCCATGACCACAAGGTTTTTTGCGCCGACCCGGCGCGAAGTTTTGGCTGGCCTGGCAGCTTCGGCAGCCGGGGCGATTGCCGGCGGCGCAGCGCCCTCCGCAACCGCTAGGCTCGCCCTTGAGGCGCGACCGGCGACGCTGGCCCTGAAGCCGACTCAACCGCCTGCAGCGATCTGGGAGCTGGCCGCCGTAAGTCCCGCCGGAGCCGTCCGTCTCAGGCGCGGCGACCGCTGCGAGGTGGCGGTCCAGAACAACCTGCCTGTCCCGATTGCACCAGCATGGCACGGGTTGGACGGTGTAAGCGCGGCCGAGCCGATACTGGCGAGCTCACCCATCGCCTCAGGTCGAGCAGAAACCTCAATTCTTTCAATGCCTCACGCCGGAACCCTGATGGCGGACCTTCGCCTGTTCGAAGACGCGCTCAAGGGTCTGGTGCGTCCTCTGCCCGTCGTCGTTCAGGAGACCGAACCGCCCGCAGTCGACCGCGACGAGCTGTTTCTGGTCGAGGACTGGCGCCTGGACCAGGACGGCGCCGCGCTCCGTCCGGGCGCCACCGGCAGCGAGGTCGCGCCGATCTTCACGATCAATGGCAAGATCGCCCCCGACTTCACCCTCCGTCAGAACGAGCGGCTGAGGCTCCGCTTGATCAACGGCTGCCAACGCGCTGTTGTCGCAGTCAAATTTGAGGGCGTTGAAGTTCTGGTCATGGCGCTGGACGGCCAGCCCGCCGAGCCCTTCATGGCCCGAAATGGCGCCCTAGTGCTGGCCCCCGGGGGCCGGGCCGACATCTTTCTCGACGGCTCCGCGGCGCCGGCTTCCGCCGCACCGATTCTGCTCCACGACGGCAAGGAGGCCCGCCCGGTTGCCCGCGTCCTGACATCGGCCGAGCCGCCACTCCGGTCGGCGCGCCTGCCGCCACCGGGGCCGCTGCCGTCCAACGGTCTGCCGGCCCATCTCGACCTCAAGGGCGCCCTGCGGTCCGATGTCGCGCTCGGAGCCGCCGAAGCGGACTGGCTCCGCCCGCCGAGCCTCACTGCCTCAGCCGCCCCCGTCTTCCGCGCCAAGGCCGGCCGGACCGTCGTCCTGGCCGTGAAGAACCCCGGCCCGACGACGACCGTGTTCCACCTGCACGGCCACCATTTCCGCCTGCTCGACCGGCTCGACGATGGCTGGAAGCCGTACTGGCTCGACACGCTCGCGATCGAACCCGCCCAGACCCAGCGCATCGCATTCGCGGCGACCTACCCCGGCCGCTGGCTGATCGAGTCCGTCGCGACCGAATGGGCTGCACCACGATTGGTGCGCTGGTACGCGGTGGAGTGATTCATCGGCCTGCACGCGTCCAGAGATAGCGGACGTCGGGCTCTTTTTCCTCGTTCCGCGCTCCATCCGACTGTTCGACCGGTGTGAACCCGCGGCCCTCATAGAAGCGCCGCGCCGGCGCGTTGCGCTGGAAGGTCCAAAGCTCCAACCGTTCGCAGGCGCCTTTGGCAACGTCGAGAAGTTCGGCGCCGACGCCACGGCCCTGGGCGGTGGGAAGCACGTAGAGCTGCTCGACCCAGCCCTCGCTGAAAGCGATGATCCCGCTCAGCACATCGTCGTCGAAGCGCCCCCAAATGCGGCACGCCGCAAAGACACGCTCGCGGTAGAACCAGCGGTCCTCGTCCGGCGTGTGCAGCCCAACGAGCCACGGCATCGCGTGGTCGAACGCAATTCGATGAACCCGCGCAGCCGCATCCATGTCGGCAAGCGCGAGTAGTCTGAGCACCTAGTACTCCACGCCCAGAGCATCATAGATCCGCCGGTGCACGGCCGGCAGCGTCTCCGTGAGATCTTCCGCGATCAGTCCGGGCCCCGCTTCGCTGCCCGCCTCGCCATGCATCCACACGCCGATACTGGCAGCTTCGAATGCCGGAACGCCCTGCGCCAAAAGCCCTGCGATGATACCGGAGAGCACGTCGCCGGCGCCGGCGGTGGCGAGCCAGGGCGGCGCGTTGGCGGCGATGGTGGCGCGGCCGTCGGGAGCGGCGATGGTGGTGTCCGGGCCCTTCAGCAGCACCACCGCGCCACAGCGCTCGGCGGCCGCGCGCACGCGCTCCAGCTTAGAGCGTCCCGGATGTTTATTGCTGAGGTCGGAGAACAGGCGCGGAAACTCCCCCTCATGCGGCGTCAGCACCACCGCATTGTCCTGCGCCGACCTGATCGATTCAAACAGGCGCTCGGGGGCCGCGGCAAAGCTCGTCAGCGCATCCGCGTCCAGCACCAGATGCCGCTGCGCCGAGAGCGCGGTGTGGACGAGATCGCAGGTCCGATCGCCGATGCCCGCGCCGGGGCCGATCATGCAGGTGTTGTAACGCCTGTCGCCAAGGAGCTCGCCGAACTCGATCACGGTGTCGACGGGGCGAACCATCACTGCGGTCAGCGCGCTTGCATTGATCGCGAGCGCGTCGCGCGGCGTTGCCAGCGTCACCAGGCCGGCGCCGGCGCGCAGCGCTGCGCGCGCGGCGAGCCGGGCCGCGCCGGTGGCGGCCGCATCGCCCGAGACGGCCAGCACATGGCCTCGCGCATATTTATGACCGTCGATGCGCGGCACCGGAAAGGCGGCGCCCCAGAAATCCGGATCGTTCTCGAAGATCTGCGGCGCGATCTCGTCCAGCACCTGCGCGTCGATGCCGATGTCGGCGACACGCACGCGGCCGCAATGCATGCGGCCCGGCAGCAGCAGGTGGGCCGGTTTCTTGCGGAAGAAAGTGACGGTTTCGGTGGCAGTCACCGCGGCGCCCATCACGGCCGCGCTGGTGCCATTGATGCCGCTCGGCAGGTCGACGGCAAGCACCGGCGCGCCGTTGGCGTTGATCGCCTCGATCATCGCGCGCGCCTCGCCGTCGACGGGGCGGCTAAGGCCCGCGCCGAACAGCGCATCGATGATCAGCGCGGGCTTTCCGATCGCCTGCGGATTGAACGGCAGCACCGGATATTTCCAGCCGCGCGCGGCTGAGGCCGCATCACCCCGCAGCTGATCGCGCTCGCACATCAGGATCACGGAGACGTCGCGTCCCTGAGCGGCGAGTTCGGCGGCCGCAACAAACCCGTCGCCGCCGTTGTTGCCGGGGCCAGCCACGATCAGGATCGACCCCTCCTCCACCAGCGCGCTGGCGGCTTCGGCGACCGCCTGCCCCGCACTGAGCATCAGCTTGAAGCCGGGCGTGCCGGCCGTGATGCTGAGTTGGTCAGCCCGCTGCATTTCAGCGTTGGTCAAGACTTCCATGCCACTTCCCTGGTACAAACGCCTCTTCAGCAGGCATCTTCGGTGCTGATCCGACCGACGGAACACTCAATTGCATAGATATTGAACCGTTTGCCTATTTTGTAGTCTGCGGTATTTTAGGTCGGTCGGCTCCACCTATCAGAGATGCTCGTTAAAAGGCTGATAACGCTCCAATAATCAGGGCATTTGCAATTTGGCATAGACCCTGCTTTCGAGGAAGCCGCTTCGGTTCGTCGTGCTCACTGGCATCTTATCAGGGTGTGACTGGCCGCCGCCGGGTTGACCAGGCATCCCGGCATAGCGAAGACAAGATCATGCGTGAGAAAAGCGCATCCTGACGAAGACATTGCTATTTGATCGAAAGGCCGGGAGGCGCGCAGTGAAGAAAATCGAAGCCATCATCAAGCCGTTCAAGCTCGACGAGGTGAAGGAAGCGCTTCAGGAAGTCGGCCTTCAGGGCATCACCGTCACCGAGGCCAAGGGCTTTGGCCGGCAGAAGGGCCATGCCGAGCTTTACCGCGGTGCCGAATACATCGTCGACTTCCTGCCCAAGGTGAAGATCGAGATCGTGATCGGCGACGACCTCGTCGAGCGTGCCATCGACGCGATCCGCCGCGCCGCGCAGACCGGTCGCATCGGCGACGGCAAGATCTTCGTCTCGAACATCGAAGAGGCGATCCGCATCCGAACCGGCGAATCCGGGCTGGACGCTATCTGAGCCGGGTGCTATCCGAATTTTGCGACACTCTGACAGGGGAATAAGGCTGCTTCGGCGGCCTGATTTCATTTGTGCGGTCGCGCGCGAACTCGCCAAAAGCGAGAACAATCTTGCTCACCTGGAAACCGACCCGCAGAGCCAAAAGGGGTATGCATGAAGACCGCCAAAGACGTCCTGAAATCGATCAAGGACAACGACGTCAAATACGTCGACCTGCGCTTCACCGATCCGCGCGGCAAGTGGCAGCACGTTACCTTCGACGTCAGCATGATCGATGAAGACATTTTCGCCGAAGGGACGATGTTCGACGGCTCCTCGATCGCCGGCTGGAAGGCGATCAACGAGTCCGACATGACCCTGATGCCCGATCCGGTGACCGCGACGATCGATCCGTTCTTCGCCGAGACCACGATGGTCATCACCTGCGACGTGCTCGAGCCGACCACCGGTGAACCCTACAACCGCGACCCCCGCGGCATCGCCAAGAAGGCCGAGGCGATGGTGAAGTCGATGGGCGTGGGCGACAGCGTGTTCGTCGGCCCGGAAGCCGAGTTCTTCGTGTTCGACGACGTGCGCTTCTCGAGCAGCCCGTACAACACCGGCTTCCGCCTCGACTCCTCGGAGCTGCCGACCAACTCCGACACCGAATATGAAGGCGGCAATCTCGGCCACCGCGTCCGCACCAAGGGCGGCTACTTCCCGGTCCCGCCGCAGGACTCCGTGCAGGACATGCGCTCGGAGATGCTCGGCGCCATGGCCAGGATGGGCGTCAAGGTCGAGAAGCATCACCACGAAGTCGCTTCCGCCCAGCACGAGCTCGGCATGAAGTTCGACACGCTGACGCTGATGGCCGACCACATGCAGATCTACAAGTACTGCATCCACCAGGTCGCGCACATCTACGGCAAGACCGCCACTTTCATGCCGAAGCCGGTCTACGGCGACAACGGCTCGGGCATGCACGTGCACCAGTCGATCTGGAAGGACGGCAAGCCGGTGTTCGCCGGTAACAAATATGCCGACCTGTCGGAGACCTGCCTCCACTACATCGGTGGCATCATCAAGCACGCCAAGGCGATCAACGCCTTCACCAACCCGTCGACCAACTCCTACAAGCGTCTGGTCCCGGGCTATGAGGCCCCCGTGCTGCTCGCCTACTCCGCGCGCAACCGCTCGGCCTCCTGCCGCATCCCCTACACCGCTTCGCCGAAGGCCAAGCGTGTCGAGGTGCGCTTCCCCGATCCGCTCGCCAATCCGTATCTCGCCTTCGCCGCGATGCTGATGGCCGGCCTCGACGGCATCAAGAACAAGATTGATCCGGGTCCGGCGATGGACAAGGACCTCTACGATCTTCCGAAGGAAGAGCTGAAGCAGATCCCGACGGTTTGCGGCAGCCTGCGCGAGGCGCTCGAAAACCTCGACAAGGACCGCGGCTTCCTGAAGGCCGGCGGCGTGTTCGACGACGACTTCATCGACGCTTTCATCGAGCTGAAGATGACCGAGGTCGAGCGCTTCGAAATGACCCCGCATCCGGTCGAGTTCGACATGTACTATTCGGGCTAAGCCGCCCGAACGGTATGCGACAAGCAGAAGGCGCTCCGAAAGGGGCGCCTTTTCGTTCTTTGGAATCGTAGGATGGGTAGAGCTCTTGCGAAACCCATCATCGCGCAACGTACTATGACGATGGGTTTCGCTTTGCTCCACCCATCCTACAGGCTCTGCAAGCCCCAATCACCACGTCGCAGTGAAGGCCTTCTGCAGCTCGGCCGGAGCCGCCACTCCGCCCGCGATCAACAATTGCGTGAGAACGCGGGCCTTCTGGGGATTGAGGTCCTCGGACACGACGAACCCGTTCTTGTCATCGTCAACCTCGACGTTTCGGGTGACGAAGCCGGACCGAACCCGCGTGGAGCGGACGACGATGATGCCCTTCTTGGCCGCCTGCTCGAGCGCATCGAGGGCCTGCTTCGAGGTGTTGCCATCGCCGACACCGGCCAGCACGATGCCTTTTGCGCCGTGCGAAATGGCATCCTCGATCGGGGCGGCATCCATGTTGGCGTGCGCATACACGATCTCGACGCGCGGCAATTGCTCGCCTGCCGGGAGCTGATAGGTCGTGCGCTTGAATCCGGGAGCCCGCGCCATGAAACGAATGCCGCCGGCCGTGTCGACATAGCCGATCGGCCCGTCATTGGGCGAATTGAATGTCTCGATGCTCGTGGTGTTGGTCTTGGTCACCGAGCGGGCCCCCTGAATCTTGTCGTTCAACACGGCCATGACGCCGCGCCCGCGAGCGCGGGGATCGGCCGCCACCTGGACCGCTTCGTAGAGATTGCCGGGGCCATCTGCGCTTACCGCCGTGGCCGGACGCATCGAACCGACGATCACCACCGGCTTGTCGCCGCGAACCACGTTGTCCAGAAAAAACGCGGTTTCCTCGAGCGTGTCCGTGCCGTGAGTGATCACAACGCCATCGGCTTCATTCTTGTCGAAGGCGTCCTGAATGCGACGGGCCAGCGCAAACCAGACCTTGTCGTTCATGTCCTGGGATCCGATCGACGATATCTGTTCGGCGTTCAGCTTCGCCAGCTTGTCCAGCCCGGGGACTGCCTGGATGAGTTGATCGCCGGTGATCTGGCCGGACTTGTACGCCCCGGCCGCGCGTGGGTCGGCTTGACCGGCGATGGTCCCTCCCGTCGCAAGCACGAGAATGCGCGGCAGGCTGCCGGTCGTCGCCGGCTCTGCGGCATGCGCCGCCACACCGATTCCCCATGACCAGAGTGCAAAAGCGACCAGTGGAACGGAGAGCATCAAAGTCCGACTACGGCGGCGCGTTGCTGGTCTGACGGCATGCTTCGTCATCGAATTTTCCTCCCGTTCAAATTGGGACGGAGATTCGACGCGCCCATTGAGGCCGAAGATGGGTTATCCTGCTGCGAAGTGACCGGCACGTCGATAGGTCTCGCTTCGCTCTTCCCATCCTACCGCTCCTCCGCCTCGCGCTCCCGGCTACGGATTATCACGCCGCGGCATAAAGTGGTCGAGCAGGCCGGTTGGCAGCGGAAAGACGACGGTCGACGAGCGTTCGCCGGCGATGTCGTGCAGAGCCGCGAAGTAACGCAGCTGCATCGCCTGCGGCTCCTGCGCGAGAATCCGGCCGGCCTCGACGAGCTTTTCGGCAGCCTGCTGCTCGCCGGTCGCATTGATCACCTTGGCGCGCCGCAACCGCTCCGCCTCGGCCTGTTTGGCGATCGCGCGCACCATGGTTTCGTTGATATCGATGTCCTTGATCTCGATTCCCGTGACCTTGATGCCCCAGACGTCGGTCTGCTTGTCGAGGATCTCCTGAATGTCGGCGTTCAGCCGGTCGCGTTCGGCGAGCATCTCGTCGAGCTCGTGCTTGCCAAGCACCGAGCGCAGTGTGGTCTGGGCGAGCTGACTGGTCGCGGCCATATAATCACCGACCTTGATGATGGCGCGCTCGGGATCGACGATGCGGAAGTACAGAACGGCGTTGACCTTGACGGAAACGTTGTCCCGCGAAATCACGTCCTGGGGCGGCACCACCTGCACCATCACCCGCAGATCGACCTTTACGAGCTGCTGCACGACCGGAATGAGGAGGATGAGGCCCGGGCCCTTCACGCCGGTAAAGCGGCCAAGCGTAAATACGACGCCGCGCTCGTATTCGCGCAGGATTCGAATTGCCTGGGATAGAAATATGATGACGAGCAGCGCAAGCGCCGCATAGGTCAGGAGTTCCAGCGTCATGACACACCTCCCTCGCCGGTCCGGGCTGGCGCGCGCTGTATCAGCAGCGTCAAACCGACAACGTTGGCGACTTCGACCATCTCTCCGGGCTTGAAGGTTTCGGCGCTGCGCGCCCGCCAGCGCTCACCATGGGTGAAGACGTGACCTTCGGTTCCGTTCCAGTCGAGAACCTCGGCACGCAAGCCCCGCATGGCCTGGGCGCCGACCCGTGCAGGAGCCTTGCGGATGCGCCGAAGCGAACCTAGCACGACGAGAACAAAGCCGATGAACACAGCCGAAGTGATGCCAATCACCCACCATGACAGGTGATAGCCGGGCGCCTCGCTCCTGAACAGCATCAGCGCTCCCAGCAAGAATGCGATGATCCCTCCGAAACCGATCACCACGGTCGGATTGAAGGCCTCGAAGGTGAGGAGCACGATTCCGATCAGCATCAGGGCGAGGCCGGCATAGTTGATGGGCAGCAGATTGAGTGCATAGAGGCCAATCAGCAGGGAGATCGCGCCAACGACTCCCGGGGCGACTGCGCCGGGAGACATGAACTCGAAGATCAGGCCGTAGATGCCGACCATCAGGAGAATGAACGCCACGTTCGGATCGGTGATGACCGCCAGGAAGCGGGATATCCATCCGGGGTCGAGGGCTTCAACGACATCATTCTTCGTCGCGAGCCGTAGCGTCTTGCCGCCGGCAACCTCCACCACTCGACCATCGAGCTCTCTCAGCAATTCAGCCTGATCGCGCGCGATGAGATCGATGGCACGGGCCTGGAGCGCGCCATTGGCAGAGAGCGTGGCAGCCTCACGGACCGCTTTTTCAGCCCAGTCCGCATTGCGGTTGCGCAGCTCCGCAAGGCTGCGGATGAAGGCAACCGCATCGTTGGTCATCTTTGCCGTCATGGCATCCTTGGGCTCTTCCTTCTGGTCACCGTCCTTCTTGTTCTTGTCGCCCTTGTCCGGAGTACCGCTCGGCAGACCCGGCAGCGGCCCGCCAATCTGCACCGGTGTCGCGGCACCAATATTGGTGCCCGGCGCCATCGCCGCGATGTGGGTCGCATAAAGGATATAGGTCCCCGCGCTCGCCGCGTGGGCGCCGGACGGAGCGACGTAGCCGATGACGGGGACAGGCGAGGCGAGCACATCCGCGATGATCTCGCGCATGCTGGAGTTGAGACCGCCGGGCGTGTTCATTCTCAGGATCACGACCTCGGCGTGCCGTTCGTCTGCCTTGGCCAGAGCCTCCTTCACGTAGCTGGCCGACGCAGGGCCAATGGCCCCGTCGATCGTAACAGTCAGTGCGAGACGGCTGTTCTCCTCCGCTGAACCGGGAAGGAGGCAAAAGATCAAAGCGACGATGCCAATCGCCGCAACGAGGGCTGCCTTCATGGTCTGCACGGCAAGGGCTCCCTTGCAGACCATATGGTGCTCGTCTTCAGAACCTCAATGCAGCCGCATGTCGGCCGCCGCCGTGATTGTGCGACGCAATGGAAGCGGCCCGCAGGATGGCGAGTTGACCTGTCAACGATGCGAGGTTGGGATGCCGTCCCGATGACCCCTGGCTTTCGGAGAGAGAGGGCGGCAGTTCGATTTCCCGCCGAAGCCGTTCAAGCTCAGCCAGCTTGTGGTGGCCACGGAGGCCCAGGTGGCGGTTTCTCAAATTAACCCGCGCCGTTGCAAGTCCGTTTGACTTCTCTGTCTGCACTAGGCGGTCCCGGGCTGTGCTCGTCCGCCGAAACCGTGAACGCCTATGTCGAGCGGAAGTTGGTGCAGGAGTGAGGCACCGCGCTCTCCACTCGATGCGATCAATTGCGCCGCGCGTCTATTTTTTCCAGCCCAGCTTTCTCGCCTGTTCGAGGTCAGCCACGGCACGGGCGGTGTCCCCCTTCTGCTTGTAAAGATAGGATCGCGCCGCGTAGGCGGATTTATCCGTTGGATCTAACTTGATGACCATATCGAAATCTGCAAGCGCGTTGTCGACCTCGTCTCTATCGAAAAAAAGGCTGCCGCGCTTGCGGTAAGACTGTACGTTGTCAGGGCTCAGTCGAATGGCCGTGGCGTAATCGGCCAGGGCGGCACGCTCATTGTCGTGATCCCGATAAATGTCGGCCCTGGAATTGTAATGCCGATAGTCATTCGGATTTAACTTGATGGCCTCGGTGAAATCCGCAAGGGCCTCTGCCCACTGGCCTTTCTCCTCGTTGCAAGTGCCGCGGGTCGCAATCAACTCGGCGGATTGGGGCTTCAGCTTGATCGCCTGCTCCGCATCCTCAATCCCGCGGCCGTGCTCGCCCTTCGAGCAATAGGCAAATGCTCGCGCTGAGTAGGCGTAAGCGAACTTCGGATCCTGCTTGATTGCGGCGTCAAAGTCGACGATCGCGCGATCCAAATTCCTGAGCAGGAGGTAGCCTATGCCGCGATTGTGGTATGCGTTTGCGTGCGCCGACGGATCGGAGGGATCGTTCAACACGATCGTGCAGGACGTGATCTTGTCGGGCCCGGTTGCGTTCCGGTCCGCGCAAGTCCTGCGCTCGGCATCGATTGCGGCGGAAAATCCGGGTGTGGTGGCAAAGCTGAGGAGGACGACTGATATCGCAACGGTGAGCGGTAATGAAATGCGACCTGTCATCTAGATATGCCCTTGTCCAGATGCTCTCCCTTTAGCATCGGGTCGATTGCAGGCATTTAAGAACTCACTTCAATATTGATCAAGTCTGCCTCGGGGTCAGAAGGCGACACAAGCTGCAGTCCTCGCCGGGCCCGCTATGGGCCCAAGTGCAGACGCGATTTGACCCGACCGAACGCGGCGGCCCACTCCAGGGACCTCCGGCGGACAACTCGCGCCCCCCTAACGACAAGCGAGGCCTTACGCGACCCGTCGGGCAAAACATCGCGTCAAGCCATCGTCGCAAAAATATTTTACTTTTCCGAATTTCGGATTTATGGCAAGAACGTTTTACCTCGGCCCTGCCAAAGGGCGTTCGCGACCGTCACGAGATGCGGGCCGGGTGGCGGTGGACGCGGCAGCGCCGGCGCGGATGGCGTGATCACGGGGCGGGCAACCGTGAGTGATCCACGCGACGCGGTACGACCCGGCGCGGTCACAGCGGCTTCGTCGGTTGCAAGGCGCGAGCACACGCGAGCCCCGGCACCCAGGCGGGACCGTCCGCGGACGGAGAAGTCGTGTGGTCCTGACGCCCGGAGCCTGTGCGTCAAGTCGTGCGGTGATGGCTGCGGCCCGACCGGGCACGCGCATCAGCGATCCGCAGGGCGACGGGGGCAATAGTGCATCGCTCCCCGGGGAGAGCACGAAGGACACCGTTAAAACCATCCGCGCAGGGAAGGCCGGGCGTTCGGCCAGCCTGTGGTCCAACCCGTGTGCATTTCTCTAGCGCACGGACCTGCGGGTGCCGCCGGCGCCCGGCCTTCCCTGCGCCCTTTGGCCTCAAAGCGCGCGAACGAAACCGCAAAGCTCGGGCGACATGCGCCGCGAGAATGCGAAGGCGTGTCTACTGTCCGGAGGCCAATTGAAAGAGCGATGCAGTAGCCCCGCCCCGTCATTGCGAGCGCAGCGAAGCAATCCAGAGCCTTTCCCCGGTGGGATTCTGGATTGCTTCGCGGAGCCTGTCATCGGGCCGCGCTTCGCGCGGACCCATTGGCTCGCAATTGTGCAAGTTCATCAATTCGCTGATCGATTGGTTTCGGTCTTTTCGGCGGCAAATTCCTTTGGCGTCTTGCCGCCAAGGGCCTGATGAGGCCTGAAGTTGTTGTAGTAGACCAAATAC
>JAEYRD010000086.1 GCA_023435725.1 Pseudomonadota bacterium
TGTGTCTGCGATCCGCAAATGTGCATTGGAGGACGGCGAGGTCGCCCCTCGCTCCGTCATTGCGAGCGCAGCGAAGCAATCCAGACTGCCACCGCGGAAAGACTCTGGATTGCTTCGCTGCGCTCGCAATGACGATGTGGAGACAATGAAGAACGATGCGGTCGCGAAGTCTTACGCAGGCTCTGGCCACGGCTTCCGCGCGAGAGTTGCGCGTCTTGTCAGGCCGCGAATCTTCGCCTCACCCCTGGCTCGCCACGCGTGCGCGATCGAGATGCTCCTCGATCTTCGGGCGGTCGCGGGTGCGCTCGAAACTGGTGCAGAGCAGCTCGGTTTCCTCGAGCGAGATCGGGGCGCGATACAGCCGGCACATGAATTCGGCGGTCGTGCGTCCCTTCCCGCTGCCTGGACCGGCACTGGGGCTGCGTTCGGCGAGAAACATGCAGTCCCGGCAGATGCTGGCATCAAGGCGCTGATGGGCCGCGTCGAGGTGATTGAGGATCTCCCGCAGCGAGTCGCGCAGCTTGATGCACTCGTCGGTCCCGAGTGCCGTGACCGCATTCACCACGTGATTGATCGGGTCGTGCTGGTTCAGGCATTTCTCGCCCTGCGCGGTGACGTGGAGCACGACGGAGCGCTTGTCCTCGTGCGACGGCTTTCGCACCAGGAAGGACTTGCTCTCCAGCGTCTTTACGATCTGCGATGCCGTCGCCCTGGTGGAGCCGATGAAGCCGGCGAGCGCGGACGGTGTACGCGAAAACCTGTTGGCGCGGCTGAGAAAGCGCAGCGCCATCCATTCGCGATCGCGCAATCCATGCTGATTGCCTTCGAAATACCAAGCCCTCGCCGCCTGAACCAGCAGCTCGACGGCTTCTCGCGCCAACGGCATGGAATTACCTCGCCCCCGGAACTTGGTCTGCGGCGTCCCGAAGCCGCCTTGCGCCCGGGCTCGCGAATGCTTCGCGAGATGTCAGACAATCGGAGGTGTCCGATGAGCACGCTGTGCCCAACTCTTGCTCGACGACACGGACTGCAACGCGCCCGATTCGGACCAATGGGCGTCGGCTTGTCCGGGTCGAGAGACTGCGTCGTTCATGGCCTACCAATCGCGTCGTCACCGCACGGGAGCCCGAGTTGCCGCCACCAGCGGACGATGGATCGGAGTTGTTCAACCGAAGCCCCTGAGTTCAAGTCACAAGCAGAAGTTTCTTATGTTCCGCTGAAACGATGAATGAGCTTCTCAACAAAATCAAGTAGAGACGCTCCCGGAGAATGGATGTCGTTGCAGACGACTGCAGCGTTCAAGACAATTTCGCTCTTCAGGACACATGATAGTGAACGCTAGACGCAGTGTAACAAGGCACTTGCACGCAACTATGCTGTGGTTTGATTGCGCGTATGTAGAGGTTCGTCGTTGCTGCAAATTGATGGAAGCTTGTGCATGACGACGATGTGTATCGGCTTGTCGTCCACAACTTGTGCGTTCGGTCGGAGAATCGCCGGGGGAATTCGCAAGGATTGCACGCGGCGGTTGTTGTGCATTGGCCGCGAAAGCGTCACCTGGATCGCTTTCGCCCTGGCCGCTCGATCTTCAACCGAACGGTTGACATGCTGACGACGGAAAATGGTTGGCAGCGACTCTGCGCGCGTGCGCTGGAAGCGTAGCATGCATGAGAGACCGTCGCGATGATGAGCAAGGCGAGATCGCGGGCGCGTTGTGCGCCGTCTCGCCGTGCTAATCGCCCCTGAGCATGTCCCTCAGCTCGCGGAACGGATCGGCGCTTGGCGGGGCTGTGGCGTCTTGTCGCATGGCGTTGTAGATTCTGGGAACCATGTCGACCGCCTGGTCGAGGCCCGAATCACGGCCGGCCTGGTATCCGCCCATCAGGCGAAGGTCGCGCGTGTCCTCGTATTTGGCGATCATGGTACGCAGCTTGCTCACCAGTTCGCGCTCTTCGGGGTCCCAGACATTATGGGCGAGGCGGGAGACCGAGGCCAGGACGTCGACGGCCGGATAGCGCGCCTGGTCGGCGATGTGCCGGCTGAGCACGATGTGCCCGTCGAGCGTGCTGCGGATGGTGTCGGCAATCGGCTCGTTGTGATCGTCGCCGTCGACCAGCACGGAGAATATCCCGGTGATCGACCCGGATCCCTCCTCGCCGGGGCCGGCGCGCTCCAGAAGGCGCGGCAGGTCGGTGAAGACCGTCGGCGCGTAGCCGCGCGCGACCGCGGGCTCCCCGGCGGCGAGGGCGACTTCGCGGGCGGCGTGGGCGAAACGGGTGATCGAATCGACCACGAGCAGGACCGATTCACCGCGGTCGCGGAAATATTCGGCGACCGCCATCGCGGTCTTCGGCGCCAGCCGCCGCATCATCGGGCTTTCATCTCCCGTCGATACGATAGTGATGGCGCGGCTGCGGTTGGTGCCGAGCACGTCCTCGATGAATTCGCGCACCTCGCGGCCGCGTTCGCCGACGAGCGCCAGCACGACAGTGTCAAAACCCTGGCTGCGCGCCAGCATCGCAAGCAGCGTCGACTTGCCTACGCCGGAGCCGGCAAAGATGCCGACGCGCTGGCCGGCGCAGATCGGGGCGAACAAATCGATGACGCGCACGCCGGTGCGCAGCGGCTTGTGGACGCGCGCGCGTTTCATGGCCGAAGGCGCCTCGGCCTCCGCCGACACCGCCCGCGATCCCGGAGTGAGGGGACCCTGTCCGTCCAGCGGCGCGCCGAGTGCGTTGATGACGCGGCCCTTCCAGCTCGGATCCGGCGCGAAGGACAAGGGCGGCATCCGGTAGGCGACCGAGCCGAGGCCGCCGGCGAATTGCCGGTCGAACGGCTTGGCGATGATACCCTCGCTGTCGATCCGCACCACCTCGCCGATCTGGGGCTTGCCGCCGGAGTTGACGCCGATCAGCTCACCAAGCCTGACGAAGCGCGACAGGCCGGAGACGCGGAAATGCGTCGGCGCGATCTCCGAGATCGCGCCGCTGACGCTTGCCAGGGGAGTGCTCTGCTGAAGCTCCAGCAGCGCCCACTCGAGTTGCCGAAGAGCGTTCAAGGAAACCGTCCACCTTCAATGCGCGCGAGGCGCAGTCTACTTGCAAGTCTATTTGCCCGGCTCGCCCAGCGTCCGGATTGCATTCTGGAGCGAGCTCTCGGTGCCCTCGATCATCGAATTGGTGCCGTCGAAGGCACGCGAGGCCGCTATCAGCTTCGTCAATTCCATCATCGGATTGGCGCCGGAGCCCTCGACATAGCCCTGCTTGAAGCCGTCGCGGGAGAAATCGGCGATGGCGGTCGCGGGCCGGTCGGGCGTGACGCCGGAATTGCCGTAGCGCTCGAGATTGGCGTCGGCGGGGATGTTGAACAGGCCAATGGAGCCGATTTCGTTGTTGTCCTGGGTGATCGCGCCGCTGCGCGCGATCGAGATCGGTCCGCCGTTCGGGTCAATCGTGAGCTGCGCGCCGCCGGCATCGATGACGGGGAAGCCGGACACGGTCTGAAGATCGCCGTTGGCGGCGATCTGGAGGCGGCCGTCACGCGTATAGACCGTGCCGTTCGGGCCGGCGAAGGCGATCCAGCCC
>JAEYRD010000090.1 GCA_023435725.1 Pseudomonadota bacterium
TGAATCACCGCGCCCCTCTTCCTGATCACGTCTTGTTGCGCATCTTGCTGAGCAGGTAGTTGTCGTAGAAGTTTTCCGCGATCTGCGTGTAGAAGAGCAGCTCCTTCATATACGCGTCGTGGCTCTCTTTGGTCCGCTTGAACAGCTCGCTCTTGGCGGCCAGCTCGTTCAGATGATCCTGGGTCGCGTTGTAGCAGGCCTCCAGCACCGGCTGCGGAAACGCCTTCAGCTCCGCGCCGTTCGCGATCAGGCGTTTCAGCGCCGCCGGATTCACGCTGTCGTATTTCTCGAGCATCCAGGCGCCCGCAGCCGAGGCGGCCTGGTTGACGACCGCCTGGTACTGCTTCGGCAGCGAAGCCCATTTCTCGTCATTGACGATCATGTGCAGCATGGCGCCGCCTTCCCACCAGCCGGGGAAGTAATAGTATTTGGCGACCTTCTGGAAGCCGAGCTTCTCGTCGTCATAGGGACCGACGAACTCGACCGCGTCGAGCGAGCCCTTCTCCAGCGCCGCATAGATGTCGCCGCCCGCGAGCTGCTGCGGCACCACGCCGAGCCGCGCCAGCACATGGCCGCCCATGCCGGCGATGCGGAATTTGAGGCCCTTGAGATCGTCGACGGTCTTGATCTCCTTGCGGAACCAGCCGCCCATCTGCGTGCCGGAGTTGCCGCACAGGATGGCGTGCGTCTTGAAGGGCTTCAGCGCCTCGTTGGTAAGCTCGGCGCCACCACCGAAATACCACCAGGATTCCTGGTGGCGGTGGTTCATGCCGAACGGCGCGCCGGTGGCGTAGGCCAGCGCCGGCTCCTTGCCGATGTAGAAATACAGCGGCGTCTGCGCCATCTCGACGGTGGCGACGCTGACCGCATCGAGCGCCTGGAGGCCTGGAACGAGCTCGCCGGCGGCAAAGGTCTGGATCTGGAATTTGTTGTCGGTGGCTTCAGCGACATATTTCGCAAAGACCTGCGCCGTGCCGTAGATCGTGTCGAGCGACTTCGGGAAGCTCGAGGTCAGGCGCCATTTGATCTCGGGCTGCGACTGCGCGATCGCAGGTGCAGCAACCAGCGTCGTCGCGCCGGCGACCGCGCCGCCCTTGAGGAATGTACGGCGTTTCATGGTGGGGTCTCTCCCTGAAAGTAAGTTTCAAACATATCGGCCCGAGGCCACGGCCTTCGCGGACCGTTTGCCCGTTCCTATAGCGGAGTTCAAGCTGCGAGCGGAAGGCCAATAGCCTGGATGGAGCGCAGCACGATACGGGCTACTGGCTACGATGTGCCCTTTAGAGCAGCTTTGCGCTGACGAACAGCGCGCGCACGGCGTTGGTCGCCTGCACCGCCAGCATGGCGTTGTCAGCGGCGCCTTCCAGGGCCGCGACAGCGTCCTCGTGCAGGGCGCGGAATTCCATCCATTCGACCGACTTGAAGTTGGTGAGGAATTGATAGGCTTGGCCGACGGACGCAATCGCCAGCGTGTCTCCGTTCAGCTTGATCTTGAACGTCGTGCGCAGCGGGGTCTCGGAACTTGATGGATCGCTCATGGGCTGCTTCTGGACGAGGACGGCTTAACGAAGGGGAAACGCCAGCCTCCCCGCCGTCCCTGCAAATACAATATCAGGAGTCGGTGCTGGCGCGCTGCGAGGCAGTCGCCGATCCGCTCAGGCTCGGCACCACGACGAGGCGGTTGAACTCGCCATTGTCCCAGGCCTTGAGGAAGCGGTCGTAGTCCTTGATCGAGACACAACCGTTGGAATCGCCGCGCGGTCCAAGCATGTAGCTATGGGTGAGCAGACCGACACGGCCGAGTGCGCTGGTGCCCTCGGTAGGCGTCAAGCGCAGTGCGCGGATACCGTGGAACAGCTTTTCGCGCGGCTTCAGGTCGTAGGTCGCAGGCGGGGTCGCACCGACCATGCGCTGGTCGACGTGATCAGGGTCGTCCATCAGCGCGCCCATGCCCGAATGCGCTTCCAGCGCCACGCCGCTCGGCAGGTAAAGCGCCTTGGCCTTGATGTCATAGACCGCAGTCCGCGAATCGTAGCCGAGGGCAGCAAGGTCCGGCCCCTTCGCGAACAGGCCGCTGTCCGGCGTCAGCGAGGCGAGCTTGATCTTGTCTTTGAATTTCTCGAAGAAGTTGCGGTTGTCGACCCTTGGGGAGGTGTCGGCATAGGCTTGGCTCGAGGCGATCTGGGCCGAGAAGTCCGCCTGGACCGGCCGCGAGCGCGGCATCGGCACGGCGTCGGCGCGCTGCGACGGCTTCGCCTCTTCGGCTGCGGGCTGCTCGCCATCGGTCAGGGTCGAGCGCCAGTCGTCGCCTTGGAGTCTCTGGGCGAGCATCGCCTTGGCGTCGCGAAGCTTGAGCTGGACCGCATTGAGGGCGGAGCGCTCCAACGACCGCAAGCCGGAGTCACGAGCGGCCTGGCCACCAGATGCCGAAGCGAAACGATCGTCAAACGAAGGGGCATTCGCCGGCGGCAACGCGGCGGAGACCAGCGGGGTCGAATCGCCAAAATTCGTATCGCCGAAATTTGTATCGCCCAAGTCCGTGACCCAGGCGGCGGCACCGAGCGCCAGTGCGAGGGCAGCCAAAGACAGCATTATTGTCTCGGCTCGCCCAATACGGCGGCGCGACAACAGCCTCTCGGCTCGTGCGGCGTCGGAAACCATCAGATCCCCAAGTCGATCCCCGGGAGCATACCCACCCCACCCGGAGACTCTCTCTAATACCAGCTACCACATTGGGAGCCAAAAGTTAGGCATAATCGCGACCATCACTGCACGCCAAGGTATCTAATGACCGCCTCTTTCGATCTAGAGCGCTTCGTCCAGGCCCAAAACCCGGTTTATCGCGCCGTCCTCGGGGAGCTCGGCCGGGGCCGGAAGCAGAGCCACTGGATGTGGTTCGTCTTCCCGCAGATCGCGGGCCTCGGCTTCAGCGCCATGTCCCAGCGCTATGCCATCGCCTCGCGCGAAGAGGCCGAGGCCTACCTCGCCCACCCCGTGCTCGGTCCGCGCCTGATCGAATGCACGAGGCTCGTGCTCGCCGTCGAGGGACGGACCATCAACGCGATCCTCGGCGCGCCGGATGACGCCAAATTCCGCTCATCGATGACGCTGTTCGGCGCAGTGTCCGACGAGCCGGTCTTCAATCAGGCACTCACCCGATATTTCGCAGGCGAGCGCGATGGCGCCACACTGGATATCCTCCGCAAGCTCGATCGATCGGCGTAGCGCCTCAGCTCAGCGTCCCTGGAAGACGGCAGCGCGCCGCTCGATGAAGGATTGAATGCCCTCCTTCGCGTCCGCGCTGCCGAGCACGCGATCGCGGATCTTCGGGATGTAGGCGATCGCTGCCGCCTCGCCGCCTTCGATATATTTGGCCGCCGCTTCCTTGGTGACCTGGATGCCGAGCGGCGCGTTGCGCGCGATGATGGCGGCAAGCGCCATCGCCCGCTCGACCTGCTCTCCCGGCGGCACGACCTCCTGAACGAGGCCGATAGCGTGGGCCCGCTCAGCCGAAAACTCGTCGCACAGCAACAGGTGGTACATCGCATCGCCCCAGCCCGCGCGCGACAGGAAGCGGAAATGCGCGCCGCCGAGCGGTGCGATGCCGCGCTTGGCCTCCATCTGGGAGAAGCGCGCGTCTGCAGCCGCGACCACGATATCGCCAGCGAGCATCAGCTCGATACCGATCGTGAACACGATACCCTGCACGGCGGTGACGATCGGTTTGCGGCAGCGCTTGGCAAGCCCGAACGGATCGACGTTGCCCTCCTTGACGTTACGCTTCTCCGCGGTCGGGCCGAAGAATTTCGGCATGTCGAGACCGGCGGTGAAATCCCTGCCCTCGGCGCAGATCACGCCGGCACGGTAAGTCTCGTTGTCATGCAGCTGGGTCAGCGCATCGGACAATTGCTCCATCATCGCCGGCGTGAACGCGTTCTTCTTCGCGGCATTGTCGATGATGATCTTGAGGACGTGGTCGCGCACCTCGGTGCGGATCTGACCTTCGCTCATTCGCTTCTCTCCATGACGATGTTGACTTGGCGCCCTGCCCCTGCGCTCAATTATGACGCGCGTCATATTTCAACTTGCCTCGCCTATGTCAAGCGTCATAGTGTGATTCTCGAGCAAATCTTGGACCTCCGATGACCACCACCACACGCGACAAGATGATCGCCGGCGCCGCCGACTTGATGAGCCGCCGCGGTGTCAATGCCACCAGCATGCGCGACATCGTTCGCCATACGGCGACGCCGCGCGGCTCGATCAGTCACCACTTTCCGGAGGGCAAGCGGCAATTGATCACCGAAGCCGTGACCTTCGCGGGCAAGCAGGTGTCCATTCCCCTGGAGAAGGCCATGAACGAACGCGGCGTGATCGGTGGCCTCAGAGCTTTCGTCGCGTCATGGCGTCGCCGGCTGGAAGCGACCGGCTTCGAGGCCGGCTGTCCGGTGCTCGCCGTCGCTGTCGACCGCTATGTCGGCGAAGCCTCCGACAAGGACGACGAGACGGCGCAGCAGCATCTGCTCCACCTCGCCGACGGCGTGTTCGCCGATTGGCGGCAGATCATGCGTGCAGCCTTGCAGCGCGAAGGGCTGGCTGCAGAACGGGCGGAGCGGCTTGCGACGCTCGTCGTCGCCTCGATCGAAGGCACGGTCGCGATGTGCCGCGCAAGCCGCAGCGCGGACGCGCTCGACCAGGTTCAAGAGGAGCTGGAGACGATCCTGTCCGACGCCCTCGCCCGCACAACCGGATAGAACGGATACGCCCCGATGGACTTGAGCCTGCAACGCGAACTCGCCCGCCACCTCGCCAATCTGCGTCGCGAGGGCCGCCAACAAAGCGGCCTCGATGCGCGGCTGGTGCCACCGGACGCCGACACCGCGTATCGCGTCGCACAGATGGTGGAAGAGGAATTGGGCTGGGGTGTCGTCGGCTGGAAGATCGCCGGCATGAAGCCCGGGCTCCAGCGCCAGCTGCGCACGTCCTCGCCGATCTACGGCCGGGTGTTCGCGCCCCTGATCAAGGACTCGCCCGCGAGCGTCGAACACGTCAGGCAATGCAGCCCGATTCCGGAAGTCGAGTACCAGGCGCGTCTCGGCGCCGATCTGCCGCCGCGCGCCAAGCCCTATACGGTGCAAGAGGTCGGCGATGCCGTCGCTTCGCTGCATCCGGGAATCGAACTTGCCGAGTGCCGCTTCGTTCACGACGCGGCCTTTCCGCCGATGCCGGCGATCCTGGCTGATGGTGCCGGATCGGGAACGATCGTACTTGGAGAGGCCATCACCGACTGGCGCAACCGCGACATCGCGAATCAGGAGGTCGTCCTCAATTGCAACGGCGCCATGAGGCGCCGCGGCAGCGCTGCGGAGGCGATCGATCATCCGCTGGTACCGCTCGCCTGGCTCGCCAACGAGTTGTCGCGGACCGGCATCGGCCTCAGTGCCGGCCAGACGATCAGCACCGGAACGCTCACAGGCATGCTGCGGCCAAAACCCGGCGAGACTTACGTCGCCGATTTCGGCCCCCTGGGAACCGTGAGCGCGACCTACACCTAGACGAATGGACACATGCCCGCGTGGCATGCCGGCCGGCAGCGTAAACCCGGGATTAACACCGGCTACCTATCGTCCGGAGAAAATTATTCTCCACCTGCGCAAATGCCGGACAGACCATGAAAATCGGTACGCTCCTGACTACAGCGATAGTCTCGCTCTCGACCGTGGGCGGCGGTCTCGCCGTCTACGTCGCCGTGACGAAATACCAGACGATGGACAGGATAGCCGAAGCGCAAGGCAGGCTTGCGATCGTCCGCGCCGCCAGCGACATCCCGCGCTATCTCAACCCCGAGCGCGGCTTTGCCACCAACATCCTCTATGGACCCGCGAGCGTCGACCCGGCGCATCTCACCGAGCACGAAAAGCTGCGCAAGCAGACCGATGGCGCCCGCGACAAGTTGAACGCGCTGCGCAAGGAACTGCCCGGCTCGCTCGACGACGGCAACACCATCGGCAGCGAGATCGACGTCATCAATTCGAAATTCACCGCGCTGCGCGAGGCCATCGACAAGGCGATCGCCGGGCCGGCAGACGCGCGCAAGGACGCCGCCAAGAAGGTCGTCGCCGACAATGCCGTGCTCAACGCCGGTGTGACCGCGCTGCTCAACGAGCAGGTCCGCCGCATGGCGATCCTGAACGGCGATGCCTACCGACAGGCCAACTACGCCAACATCGCCATGACGCTGCGCGACATCGGCGGCCTGAATGCGAGCGTGCACAAGAACCTCGTCGGCGGCAAGAAAGTGGGAACCGATGCCGAGAAGGCCGACGTCGCCCGCATGCAGGGCCGCAACGACCAGATCGTGATGTCGCTACTGGAGCTGCGCGGCAATCCCGCGACGCCGGCCAACGTCGGCGCCGCGCTGGAGACGATGAACTCGCGCTACGTCGAGGAATTCGGCCGCGAGCTCAAGCTCGTCAAGGACGGCGCCGTCAGCGGCAAATACGACCACGACGTCGAGACCTACTACGCGGCTTCGCAGCGCGGCCTCGGGTCGATCATCGGCGTCCGCGACGCACTCTACGACAACGCCGAACAGATTCTCGCCGGCGCCTCCTCCGCCGCGCGCACCAGCTTCACGATCGCACTCGCCGGCCTCGTCGCCGTGCTGATCGCCAGCGCCGGCCTCATCGTGATGGTTCGCCGCCGCGTCTGCGCCCCGATCGTCAGCCTGACGACCCGGATGTCGCGGCTCGCCGACGGTGACGTTGCGGAAAGCATCCCCGGCGCCGATCGCTCCGACGAGATCGGGGCGATGGCCGCCGCGGTTCAGGTCTTCAAGGACAACATGATCCGGGCCGACCGGCTCGCGGCCGAGAAGCAGACCGAGAACGACGGCAAGATGCGCCGCGCACAGACGCTCGACGGCCTCACCCGCGCGTTCGAAGCCAAGGTCACCGAACTCGTCGGCGGTCTCTCCCGGGCCTCCTCCACGATGGAGAGCACCGCACAGTCGATGACCTCGACGGCGTCCCAGACCAACAGCCAGGCCGCGGTCGTCGCCGCCGCCTCACAGCAGACCTCGACCAACGTGCAGACGGTCGCCAGCGCCACCGAAGAGCTGACCTCCTCGATCTCGGAGATCGGCCGTCAGGTGGCGCAGTCCACCGAGATCGCGGCCCGCGCCGTCGACAATGCCCGCCGCACCGGCGACACCGCACGCGCGCTCGCCGAGGGCGCGCAGAAGATCGGCGACGTCGTCACGCTGATCCAGAGCATCGCCGAGCAAACCAATTTGCTGGCGCTGAACGCGACCATCGAGGCCGCCCGCGCCGGCGATGCCGGCCGCGGCTTTGCGGTCGTCGCGTCCGAGGTGAAGTCGCTGGCCGGCCAGACCGCGAAGGCCACCACTGAAATCTCCGAGCAGATCACGGCAATCCAGACTGCGAGCGACGAAACCGTGGCCGCGATCCGCAACGTCGCCGACGTCATCGCCGAGATCGACCAGATCGGGACCGCGATTGCCGCCGCGATCGAGCAGCAGGGCTCGGCGACCAAGGAGATCGCCCGCAGTGTTCAGGAGGCCGCCCGCGGCACCCAGGAAGTCAACACCAACATATCAGGCGTGCAACGCGCCGCCGACGACACCGGCGCGGCCGCCAAAGAGGTGCTGGGTGCGGCCGAGCAGCTCTCGACGCAGTCGCGCGATCTCGCCGGACAGTTCGATCGCTTCCTCGGCGAAGTCAGGGCCGCGTAGAACCGTTTCCGTTCCGATGGAATCGGAACGAGGCCCTAGATTCCTATTCTGACGCGCTTTCGTTACGCGAACCGGTATCGACTTCGCTCGAAAACGCTCTCAATAAGGCGGCGCTTTCCGCGCGCGCTGCGCCTTGGCGGCCTCGATCCACCACGAGAGGTCATCGGCAAAGCGCGGGAAGGAACGCTCGAGCGCCTTGCCGCCCTCACCGATCGGCTCGCCCTCCGCCGACAGCGTCTGCGCGATCGGGCCGACGCCGATGGTACTCGACACCACGACCATGCCCATCTCCGACAGCGTGCCGTGCCAGGCCGTCGCGGCACGCGCGCCGGAGAACCGGCCTGCGGAGTAGCTCGCGATCGCGGCCGGACGCCAGAACCACTCCTCCAGGAAATGGTCGGTGAGATTCTTCAGGCCCGGCTGAATGCCCCAATTGTACTCGCCGGTGACGAAGACGAAGCCGTCCGCGCCGCGGATCTGCCCGGCGAGCTTTTCGAGCGCCTCGGGCGCCGAGCCCTTGGGATATTCCTTGTACATGCGGTCCAGCATCGGCAGGCCGATCGCCTTGGCGTCGATGAACTCGACCTCCTCGCCGCGGCCGCGCAGACGATTGATGACGAAATTCGCAAGGCGGATGCCCATGCGGTCGGAACGGTAGGAACCGTAGAGGACGAGGATGCGGTTGCTCATGGCCGGCAGGTTAGCATGAGATGAGGCGCCGGCCCCAACGATTTGACCCGCTATGCCCTCCTTCCGCGCCCCAGCGTTTCTGACGGCGCCTCACCGAACTGGTCGCGATAGCTCCTGGAGAAGTCGCTGGCATCGGAAGAGCGAAAAATTTTCGGCGCCGACGCCGGCGCATCATCAATCCCGTTCATGACAATATGAGACAATATGAAACGTCGCATCGCGATGAACCGTCGCATCGCGACCGAGCATGTCCGGCGGCAATGCCGGCCCTTTTTCCCCCTTTTCGGTTAGCCCGCTAGACCCAAAAGAATCCATCCTGACCTCTCGGTCAGTTGGCGACGGTCCAAAGGACAAGCCGGCGCATCAAGCCTCGCCAAATTTCCGTCATCGGCGGTGCGCCGCTAGCCGGATGTAAAATCCAAATTAACTCCTCTGAGGTGCAATAGTCCGGTTGGAATAGTCAAAGTTTATTTGAATTCAGGCTCCTGCCATGATGGCAAATTCGCCTGCTGATATTCTTGTTGAGTTGGAAGAGGCGGTCGCAGCGTGCCCGCCGGACCGTTGCGCGCGCATCCTCTCCGGCATTGTGCACCTGCTCACAGGGAGCCGCGACCGGCCTCGGGAATTGCTGGCCAACGTTGTCGACGGCGTTCTGCTGCGATTGACGGAACGGGTCGAGGCCCGCGCACTGGTTCAGCTCAGCACGGCGCTTGCCGAACTCACGGTGGCCCCGCCGGAGACATTGCGCCGCCTCGCCTCCCACGACGACCCGGACGTCGCATGCCCTCTCCTGCTCAAATCGCAGGCACTCGCCACGTCCGATCTCGAGACGGTCGCGGCATCCTGTGGCGAGCGGCATCAACTCGCGATCTGCGGTCGCAACGTCATCGAGCCGGCCGTGACCGAGGCCCTCATCAAGCGCGGCGGCCCGATCTGCCTTGCGCTGATCAAGAACCCGGGAACCAAATTCTCCGACGCGGCCTATGCCGCGCTGATCGCCAGGGCCGACCAGGACGGCGAGATCACGAAGGCATTGGCACTCCGGCCCGGCACACCCGAGCCGGTCGTGCGGAAGTTGCTCTCCGCCGCGCCCGGACAGAAGGCCAAGCCCAACGCATCATCCGCCTCGCCCGCGCCGACGCCGTTTACACCCAAGCTGCCCTCCTCGGCCGCCTATGCGAGCGCGAGGCCGGAGATCGTCGCCCTCAGCCGCGTCGGCAAGCTCAACGACTCCACCGTGAACCGCTTCGCGATCCGCGGCGAGACCGCCAACCTGTTTACGGCACTCTCCGTGCTTTCAGGGGCTCCGATCGAGATCGTCGAGCACGTCATGGTCGATGACGATTGCGAGGGTCTGGTCATGGCATGCCGGGCTTCGCGGCTGAACTGGCCGACCACGCTCGCGATCCTGAGCAATCGCAGCGGCACGCGGCTCTCCTTTGCCGAGCGCGAGCGCGCCCAGCACATCTTCGAGACGCTTCTTTTGTCCACCAGCCAATGGACGGTGCGCTGGGGAGAGATAGCTGCAAGCTCGGGCACCATCGATCCGGAACATCGCGGCGCAAGAATGGGGGTTAGCCGATGAGATTCGACAGTCGCAAGACGCTTCGCGTCCGGATGGACCACAGACAACCGGTCAACCTGATGGGCTCGGACGGCACATGGCGGCGCAGTTGCGTCCTGCTCGACGTGTCGCAGACCGGCGCCAAGCTCGAGGTCGAGGGCACACTCGACGTGCTGCAAGCCAAGGAGTTCTTCATGCTGCTGTCGTCGACGGGGCTCGCCTACCGACGCTGCGAACTGGTGTGGATCGACGGCACCATGGCCGGCGTCCATTTCATCAACGCCGACGGCAAGAAGAAGGCAACGAACGGGCAGGCGGCCGCGCAGAAATCCGCTCGGGGCAAGTAGACTCAACCCACGCACTGAACCCCAGTGCAGTAAAGTCCAGGTCGAACCCTGCAGTACGCGCGAACCATACCCAAAGGCGACGGCGGCGTCCGAGCGACGGAAGCGGTCCGCCCATTCGTGCATGTGCTGGCCGACACGTCCGACAAGCTGGCGCGCGTCTGTTCGATCCTCGACGAGAAATTCACCGTTGCGGGCGAGCGGCTCGACGCCGACGCCAAGCTGTCGCAGGTGCCGTCCGCCGTCGTCATCCGGGCGGAGCTGCGCGACGTCGACAACATTGCGGCCATCAAGAAGCGGGCCGGCAGGCTGGCGAAGGCAAGAAAGCGCATCTTCCTGCTCGAGCAAACCTCTCACGTCGGCATTTCGCAGGCCTACGCGCTTGGTGCGACGCTGGTCCTTCCCGCCGCGATCAACCGGATCAGGCTACTCGCGGCCCTGGCCGACCCTGCGCCTGCGTCGTCAGGCGACACCCCGCAGCCGGACAATGCCGTCGAGACCGCGGCAACTGCGATCGCATCGATGTTCACTTCCGTCACCCTCGGCCAGCCCCTCGATGTCGACGGTACCAAGGAAGCCGGTCGCCAGATCGCCGACCGCATCACCCAGCACGGCCTGTCGGAGTGGCTCACGACGGTGCGGCGCCATCACGAAGGAACCTATCAGCATTGCCTGCTCGTGACCGGAGTCGCCATCGACTTCGGCCTCAGCCTCGGGGTCGGGCGAGCCGACTTGGAGCGCCTGTATACGGCTGCCATGTTCCACGACATCGGCAAGGCGCAGATCCCGCTCGCCATCCTCGACAAGCCCGGCCGCCTCGATGCCGAGGAGCGGGCCATGATCGAGACCCATCCGGTGGCAGGCTACGACTTTCTGAAGGGGCACGACAAGATCTCGCCGGAGATCCTCGATACCGTGCGCCATCATCACGAATATCTCGACGGGAGCGGCTATCCGGACGCGCTCTGCGCCGAGAGCATCGGTGACGTCGTGCGAATTCTCACGATCTCGGACATCTTTGCCGCGCTGATCGAGCATCGTCACTACAAGCCGACGATGCCGCGCGCAGAAGCCTACAATATTCTCTGCGGGATGAACGGAAAGCTGGAGAAGGCGCTCGTGACCTCGTTCAAGCAGGTCGCCTTGACGCGGTGAGCGGCACACACCGCGCCGGGAACGACGTCGCGAACACGGGCCTACGGGCCTAGTGCGTGGCGCGATATTTGGCGCGGTGCGGGATGGAGCGGCAGGCCAGTCCCTCCGCAAGCAGCTTCATGTCCTCGTGTCTGCCGCTGCGGATCAGCCTGCTGAGCTCATCGGCTGTGAAAGGAAGACTCGGATCATCATCGATCGGGTGCCGCATTCGCGGACCGAAGAACCGTCGAACCAGGCTAGCCAGCCGCCGCATGTCAATTCCCTCGCGCCAGCAACAAACCTTTTAGTCCGCATATTGTTCCTCCCGCGCGATCGAGATTGCAAGAGGCCGCAAGGACCCCGCACCAAAAATTTCAGCGAGAGAATAATCTCCTCCTCGCCGCGTCAGTGATCGTGCTAGTCGGCAAAGCCGACATAGCGTACGAACTCCCCGTTGCCCTCGCGATCCGAACGAACGGCATTCGCGGCAAAATTGTCGTCGGGATATCCCATCGCGACACAGGTCATGATCACCTCGTCCTCCGGAATCCTGGCAACCTCGCGCACGATGTCGGAGCGCATGATGCCCTGCCCGTTGATCACCGAACCGAGACCGCGGTCCCAGGCCGCGAGTACGATGCCGTAGCAGAGCGCGCCGAGATCGAAATGGCAGACCGCGCCGGGATCGAGCACGCGGTCATAGGTCAGCACCAGCGAGACCGGCGCGTCGAACTGGCGGAATCCGCGCAGCACCCAGTCCTGGCGCATCGGCTTGTCGTCACGCGCAATTCCCATCGCACCGAACAGCTTCTTGGCGATGTCGACCTGCCGCGTGCGATGCACGCCCTGGTATTCGCCATGGCTGACGATGTCGCGCTTGACCTTGGCGCCCGCCACCATCTCGTCCATGTTGCGGCGGCGCACCTCTTCCAGAGGACTGCCTGTGAGCACATGGACATGCCAGGGCTGGGTATTCATCGACGAGGGCGCACGCTTGGCACTCTCGATGATCGCCTCGATCACCGCGCGCGGCACCGCCTCGTTCCTGAAGCCGCGCACGCTGCGGCGCGACTGGACCAGCGTTTCGAATTCCACCTCAAGACCTCCCTGCCCGTTCATCCCGGCGTTGCGACAGACCGCCGGTTGCCGATGCGGCGCGCGAAATCTATGCTAACCGCCAAGCAAGACCAAGAACCCCAGTGAGGACCCAACATGCCTGCGCCGCTCGATCCCGTCATCGCCCAGATCATTCCGCTGCTGCCGCTGCGCGATCCCACCACGATGACGCCACAGAGCGCCCGCGATTCCTTGCGCGCACTGGCTGCCGCACGCGCGGCCGTGCCGCCACCGCCCGTCGATGCCGTGCAGGATATCAAGGTGAAAGGCGGTGCCGGCCTGCTCGACGCGCGCCTGTACCGGAACGGCACCACGCCCGCGCCGACAGTGGTGTTCTTCCACGGCGGCGGCTGGGTCGCGGGCGATATCGAGACCCACGATCGCCAGGCGCGCAACCTTGCAATCGAGACCGGCGCCGTCATCGTCTCCGTCGACTATCGACGCCCGCCGGAAACGCGCTTTCCCGGCGCCTTCGAGGATGCCTTTGCGGCAGCGAGCGACGTGTTCGACCGCGTCGCGGAATTTGGCGGCGATGCAAAACGCCTCGGCGTTGCCGGAGACAGTGCCGGCGGCAATCTCGCAGCCGCCACCGCGATTGCCTGCCGCGATGCGGGCATCAAGCTCGCGGCACAATTGCTGGTCTATCCCGTCACTGACGTCGTCGGCAGCTACGCCGATGCGCGCGAGAATGCGCGCTTTCCGTCACGATCCGAGAATGCCGAAGGCTACTTCCTCTCCCGCGCCGTGATGGAATGGTTTTCCGGCCACTATCTCGCCGACGCGAGCCACGCCGGCGACTGGCGTGTCTCCCCGCTGCGCGCGGCATCGCTCGCGGGCGTCGCGCCGGCGATCGTGACCACCGCCTGGTTCGATCCGCTGCGCGATGAGGGTGCGGCCTATGCGCGGGCGCTGGAGGCCGCCGGCGTCCGGGTCAAGCACTACGAGGGCGCGGGCCTGATCCATGGCTATTTCGGCCTCGGCGACGCCTCCGAGGTCGCGCGGGCCGAGGCGCAGCGCGCTCGGGCCGACTTTAGGGCGTTGCTGGCGCACGGGGCCTGACCGCGACCGTACAAAATTCCGCGATGGCTGCCGGGACCGCCTCCGATCCCGCTTGATTGCGCCACGATTCGCGGCTCCAATCCGTTCGCCATCTTTGGTTTAGGGAGACACCCATGATGAAACGGATTTTCCTCGCTGCGATCGTTGCCACCTTCGCAGCCGGCTCGGCCCTCGCGGAGGACACCTGCGAGAGCAAGGCGGTCGGCAAGGACGGCAAGCCGCTCGCAGGTGCAGCGAAGACTTCGTTCATGAAGAAGTGCAAGGCGGACGCCTGCGCGCCCAAGGCCGTCGGCTCCGACGGCAAGCCGCTCGCCGGCGCAGCCAAGAACAGTTTTATGAAGAAGTGCGAAGTCAGCGCCTGATCGCTGCTGGCTCGCCACTGCTTCGCGCACGCTCCACGACTTCGTCATGCCCGGGCATAGTCGTCTGTAGGACGGCGTCGCTTCGCTCGGCTATGTCCCGGGCATCTGCGTATCTGTTTCCGTGTGGAAACGTGGAGGGCCGGGACAAGTGTTGGGTAACATAGCCGACACCTGTTCGGACACATTGCTGACAGGTTCGAAAACACGAAAGTCAGCTTGTAAGGTTGGCGTCAAACTGTCTGAATTAACCACCAACTCCGATCAAATTTTAATAAGACAACAGCACTGCTTGTCAGCGTAAGTCGCGCAGATCAACGTGCGCGAGCTACTGTTTTCCGAACGTCGGCGGGACCGGAAAACTGACTTCGTAAAGTGCGATCGCAATCGCTGCGATCGTTCGATTGGAAGTTGCCTTTTCAATTGGAGCATCTCGCCATGATCGAACGTCGTGCAATGAAGCGCATACCGGTCAACCGGGCGGCGCGGCTGTCGTTTGGTGAAATTCGTGGGACGCATCCGTGCGTGGTGCGCGATATCAATGCCTTGGGCGCCTGCATCTCCACGCCGTACTACATCTTTGCCAACGAGTTTGAGCTATCCTTCGACGGCCATTCCGGAGTCTTCATCTGCCGCGTCGTGTGGAGAAAGGAGACGCTTTGCGGAGTTTGCTTCCTCCTGCGTCGTCGCTCGCCGAAATCGGCGAATGATTCCGTCGCGCCCACAAATATGGTGCGACTTGATCGCCGGATCGTGCGCTGCGGCAGGCTTCTTTAGCTTGGAATTGTCGGCCTGACTCCTTGCGCGTGCTGCAGAGGCTATCGAATAGCACCTATAACTTCCGGCACTGGCCCCAAGCGACGACGGGTCGATGTCTGCTCTTCCGCCGCTGTTGGCAATAAGCATACGTCGTCGTGCAACCTGAGAACGTTGCGTGTCACCCAACGCGGACCTTCTGCAAATTCACTCCTTTCTATCGATGCCTTCAGAAACGAGTGTCGACGCCATTCTGTTTTTGTAAAATCTCCGCGCGCCGGCCCGAACTACTCATGTTGGATGGGACAATTACAACATGTTCTCTTATCTCGACGCCAAGTGGTTCGCCCCGTTGATCAGGGCCGTCATGTCGGATGAGCCGATGGTCGAGAAGATCCAAAAGATTGTGAGCCTTCAGCCGGATTTCAACAACCGGGGCGCCATTCGAAGCATCTTCGGCCGCTACAGGTTCAGTCGGTACTTCTCACCGATTCATTTCAATCGTCCGAGCACCTACGAGGCGTTGGTCGCCAACAACGACATTGAGGTCTATGACCTGCAAGAGGATCCGGAGGAGACACGCAATCTGGCGCAGAATGGCGCCGCCAAGGGAGAACTGATGACGGCTCTGAACGATAAGCTGAACGCACGCATCGACGAGGAAGTTGGCGACGATAGCGGTAAGTTCTTGCCCCTGATAGCTGGCTATTGGTACCCTGCACGGGCGTAGCCATCTACGAACTGGGCGAACACGGAGCATCCGAATCCGCCCCGCCCAGCATCACGGTCTTCCATCAAGGGGCTGACCGAGATTTGCGGACGGCAGCTTTTGGGCCCTTGGCAGACGCGGAGGTCCGCTAATGGGCCCTGAGCTGTAATCCCTAGTTCAACACGCACCCTTTGGCGGGGCTAAACTTCATTCAGAATTCCGTTCCGTGGGTGAGCTACAGGTGGCAAAAATGAAGCGATCAATCGCCTTGTCAGCGTCGCTAATCATTGGCTTCTCGGTAGGAAGCAATGCAGGCGTGAGTGCCGCTACTTATTGCGAATACGTTGGCTATCCCGCCAATTGTATCGTTCGGCCCGGCGTCATCGTCGCGCCACCCCGTTATGCTCGTGGACTGCCACCGTCGACTGATCCCCACCCGAGCGGTGTCATAAGGCAGGACTTGTTCGAAAGGAATAATCCGAACAACCTGCGATCGGATTGGCCCAGTCCACCCGCTCAACCGGCCCAGTTCTAAAATTGCGCGGCACGGTCGTGGCAGTGCCGCAGAAGTAGCAGAGCCAAATTCGCGGGCGCTACCCAAACCGCTTCGTCCGACCTTGTGCGACCTCCGCTATCGCGCCGCTATTGGCGGACGAGCGGACGTCAGACGCGCCCGAGCCAAGCCGCCCGATTTGTGAGTCACGTCCTAGCCCCGCCTGAAGCGGTAGTCGAACGCGCCGCCGAGCGGCTTGATCGATCCGGCGGTCGGTGCCGGAAAGTGGATCGGCAGGATCAGCGTGTCGGTATCCGCAACGGAGGCGAAGAACTTGCGCCGCGAGACTGCCGACTGCTTCGGGTCCCAATCCGGCTTGGCAGACCAGTCCGGCTCGCGGCACTGGATCTGATGATGCATGAGATCGCCCGCGACCACCGCGCGCTGGCCTTTCGAGAAGATGTTCACGCAGCAATGGTGATGTCGCCGATCCTGAGCTGCTTCATCGCGTTTCGCTCCCTTTTTGAGAGGGAGCGTAACGGGACTGTTCGACACGTTCAAGCGAGCGAGTTCGTTGCAACTTTCTCGATTTGGTTGTAGCCCGCATGGAGCGAAGCGTAATCCGGGAAAAGCGTCGCATGGTTCGCTATCGGCGCAATCTTCTCCCTGGCGGGACTTTCTTTTTCACGATCACGCTGGAGGATCGGCGATCATCCGCACTCGATCACGCTGACAAGCTGCGCGGCGCATTTCGCGTTGCGCGCGCGGAAAGACCATTCACGATCGATGCGATTGTGATCCTGCCCGACCATCTCCACATCATCATGACGCTGCCAGAAGGCGATTCAGACTTCTCGGGCCGATGGAGGCGGATCAAGAGCCTCTTCACCCACCGACCGGCAGCCTCGGGCGCCTCACTCTCCCGCAATCATCGCGGCGAGTTCGCCATATGGCAGAGGCGATTTTGGGAGCACACCGTTAGTAACGAAACTGATTTCGAACGCTGCGCGGACTACATCCATTACAACCCGGTCAAGCACGGGCTAGTCGCATCGCCAACTGACTGGCCATACTCGTCGCTCCATCGCTACGTTCGCACTGGCTTACTGCCTGCCGATTCGGGTGGCGCCGCTGAGATCAATGGCAATTTCGGTGAACGCGGAGACTGATCCCGGATTTCGCTGCGCTCCATCCGGGCTACCGCCCCCGCTACGATCGCAACCCCGGCGCTTCCTGCCCCGTGCGCGCGACATATTCGGTGTAGCCGCCGCCAAATTGATGGATGCCGTCGGGCGTCAACTCCAGCACGCGGTTTGACAGCGTCCCCAGAAAATGCCGGTCGTGCGACACGAACAGCATGGTGCCCTCGAAATCCGACAGCGCCGTGATCAGCATTTCCTTGGTGGCGAGGTCGAGGTGGTTGGTCGGCTCGTCCAGCACCAGGAAGTTCGGCGGGTCGAACAGCATCTTCGCCATCACGAGCCGTGCCTTCTCGCCGCCGGAGAGCACCCGGCAGCGCTTCTCGACGTCGTCGCCGGAGAAGCCGAAGCAGCCGGCGAGCGCGCGCAGGGAGCCCTGCCCCGCGGTCGGAAAGGCATCTTCCAGCGACTGGAACACGGTACGTTCACCGTCGAGCAGGTCCATCGCGTGCTGAGCGAAGTAGCCCATCTTGACGCTGCCCCCGAGCGCGACAGTGCCCTGGTCCGGATCGCTCGCGCCGGCGACGAGCTTGAGCAGTGTCGACTTGCCGGCGCCGTTGACGCCCATCACGCACCAGCGCTCGCGCCGGCGGATCATGAAATCGAGGCCGTCATAGATGCGTTTGCTGCCGTAGCCCTTGTGGACGTTCTTCAACGCCACGACGTCCTCGCCCGAGCGCGGCGCCGGCGGGAAATCGAATACAACGCTCTGGCGGCGGCGCGGCGGCTCGACCCGCTCGATCTTGTCGAGCTTCTTCACGCGGCTCTGCACCTGCGCCGCATGCGAGGCGCGCGCCTTGAAGCGCTCGATGAACTTGATTTCCTTGGCGAGCATGGCCTGCTGGCGCTCGAACTGCGCCTGCTGCTGCTTCTCGTTCTGTGCCCGCTGCTGTTCGTAGAACTCGTAATCGCCGGTGTAGGTGGTGAGCGAGCCGGAATCGATCTCGATCACCTTGGAGATCACGCGGTTGATGAACTCGCGGTCGTGCGAGGTCATCAGCAGCGTGCCTTCGTAATCGTGCAAAAATTTCTCCAGCCAGATCAGGCTTTCGAGATCGAGATGGTTGCTGGGCTCGTCGAGCAGCATGACGTCGGGGCGCATCAGGAGGATGCGGGCCAGCGCCACGCGCATCTTCCAGCCGCCGGAGAGCTTGCCGACGTCGCCGTCCATCATCTCCTGGCTGAAGCCGAGGCCCGCCAGCGCCTCACGCGCGCGGCCGTCGAGCGCGTAGCCGTCGAGCTCCTCGAAACGGTGTTGCACCTCGCCATAGCGGGCGATGATCTCGTCCATCTCGTCGGCCTTGTCGGGATCGGCCATCGCGGCCTCGAGCTCGCGCAGCTCGGCCGCGACCTCGCTGACGGGACCGGCGCCGTCCATCACCTCGGCCACGGCACTGCGGCCGGACATCTCGCCGACATCCTGATTGAAATAGCCGATGGTGATGCCGCGATCGATCGAGACCTGGCCTTCGTCGGGCAGTTCCTGTCCGGCGATCATCCGGAACAGCGTGGTCTTGCCCGCGCCGTTCGGACCGACAAGGCCGATCTTCTCGCCCTTGTTGAGGGCGGCGGAGGCTTCGATGAACAGGATCTGGTGGCCGGCTTGCTTGCTGACGTTGTCGAGGCGGATCATGGGGTCTTTGGGGGAATTTTTGCGTTGCAGCGTAATAGGCCATGCAAGCCGCCAGGGGAAGCCCGGCGGGCCCCGGATTGACGCAGGTTGGCGCCTCAGGGGCGAGCTTTGATGGAAAAACTGCGCACCGCGTCCGCCTAGAGCGTTTTCGAGCGAAGTGGATACCGGTTCGCGTAAAGAAAACGCGTCAAAACAAGAATCTAGAGCCCCGATCCTATCGGAACGGAAATGGCTCTATGCCCGCCGCATCAGCTTGAGCGAGGCCGCAAGGCGCAGGCTGCGCTTGCCGGCGAGCGCGATGCCTTCGAGTTCACCGCTATCGGCTGTGCAGGTGCCGGAGAAGCCGATCCCGACCTCGTAGCCGCCGAAGACGGGATTTTCACCCTTCGCCGGCGTGTGCTCCTGGTTGAGCATCTCGCCCTTCCAGCGGCCGTCCGCCGAGGAGTAGGAGCCGAGATAGTAGAAGAACGCATCGCCGCCGAGGATGCGGCCGTCTATCAGCAACATCACGCCGGAGAGTCCGGCATCGACACCATCGAGCGCCCTCAGGCTCATCCCGTAGAGCCCGTTGACGATCCCGCCCTCCCCGATCGTGCCACGCGGCGGCAGCGCCCCGTCATCATCCAGCCGCGTCAGATTGGCCCAGAAGTTACCGCCCGGCATGGTGTCGGCGCTGCCCGTGAGACGGATCTGGTTGCCGATCAGCCGGCCGCGTGCGCCGATCGAGGCGACATCGGCTCCCATCAGCGGCTTGTAGTGGGGATCCTCGTTGTGCCGTTCAGTGATGACCTCGGCGATGATCTCGCCGTCGCGCTCGACATAGGTTCCAAGATGCGCGAAGGCCGAATTGCCGCCCAGCATCTTGCCGTCATGCAGGCACATTATGCTGCGCCCGAAGGCATCGTGGATGCCGTATTCAACCTTGTAGAGTCCGTCCAGCAATGCAATAGGCCCGCAAAATCGAAAAGGAAGCGCGGGCTACCTAGCACTGCCGTCGCATCGAGACCATCCGACTTTTCCGCGCAGAGCCGTTGCCGGAGCCTTCCGTGCCATCATGTCATCATGCGCCTGTTTTGCCCGACGGGTCAATCGATTTCGCCTAATCCGCAGTCAGCCGCTCAAGTCCCCCGCTACTTTGCATGGGGTTGTTTTCGAGTTTTTTGTTGCGCGGTCCCGGACAGCATTCATCACGCCAGAACGTTTTCGAGCGAAGCGGACATCGGTTCGCATAAAGAAAACGCGTCAAGACAAGAATCTAGAGCCCCGTTCCCACTCCATCGTAACGGAAATGGCTCTAGTGACGTTTGAAATACTGCACCTCGCGCTCGTGCTTCTCGGCCGCCGCACGGCTCCTGAA
>JAEYRD010000207.1 GCA_023435725.1 Pseudomonadota bacterium
CTTACGAAGATCCAGAGAATAAGGCTTGCCCATCCATGCTGGCCTCCGCCCAGCCAGCATGGTGAATCAGAAACAGGCTGATTTGGGAATCCCAAATCGATTCAACCTAACCCCATCCCGCTTTAGCGCTGGCGCGGATCGAGCGCGTCGCGCAGGCCGTCGCCGAGCAGGTTCAGCGACAGCACCACGAGGAAGATCGCAAGGCCTGGCCAGATCGCCATCCATGGCGCCTGGGTCAGGAAGCGCTGCGCGGCGTTGAGCATGCTGCCCCAGGATGGAGCTGGTGGCTGCTGGCCGAGGCCGAGGAAGGACAGCGCCGCCTCGGCGATGATGGCGGCCGCGATCGACAGCGTCGCCTGCACCAGAAGTGCGGGCAGGATGTTCGGCAGGATATGCGAGAATGCGATCCGCCAGGGCGGATTGCCGAGCGCGCGCGCGGCCTCGACATAGTCTTCGGCCTTGACGCTCAGCACCTGTCCGCGGGTCAAGCGGATGAAGATCGGGGTTGCCGAGATGCCGATTGCGATCATGGCATTGCCGAGGCTCGGACCGAGGAACGCCGCCAGCGCAATCGCCAGGATCAGAAACGGGCAGGCCAGCATCGCGTCGGTGATCCGGCTGATCAGCGCATCGGTGAATCCGCCGCGATAGCCGGCGAGAAGGCCGAGCGGCACGCCGACGCCGAGCGCGATCGCGACCGAGATCAGACCGGCAAGCAGCGAGGCCCGCGCGCCGTAGACGACGCGGCTGAGGATGTCGCGTCCCAGTTCGTCAGTGCCGAACCAGTGCGCCGCGGTGGGCGGCTTGCGCACCAGGCTCCAACCCGTCGCGACGGGATCGTAGGGCACGATGACCGGCGCAAGGACCGCTAGGAGAATGAAAGCCGTGATCACGATAAGCCCAAACACCGCCGCCTTGCGCTTGAACAGCCGCCGACGCGCGCGGCGTGCCGGGCTGTCCAGCTTATAGGCTTGCGTAACGGGACCGGGCAGTGCGGCGTCGCTCATCGATCTAGCCCCGCAGCCGCGGATTGACGAGGATATAGGCGATGTCGGCGACCAGGTTCAGCGTGATGTAGACCGTGGCCGTCACCAGCACCACGCCCTGCACGACCGCATAGTCGCGGTTGAAGACAGCATCCACGATCAGTTTGCCGAAGCCGGGAATGGAGAAGATCTGCTCGGTCAGCACGGCGCCGGACAGCAACGTGCCGAGTTCGAGCGCACCGAGCGTTATGACAGGAGTGAGCGCGTTGCGCATCGCATGCTTGAGGATCACGGAACGCTCCGACAGTCCCTTCGCGCGCGCAGTGCGAACGTAGTCGCTTTCCAGTACCTGAAGCATGGCGCTGCGCGTGTGCCGCATCAGGATCGCGGAAATCGCGTTCCCGAGCACGAAGGCCGGCATGATGGTGGCGGCCAAGCTCGCGCGCCAGTTCTCGGTGAGCGGCACATAACCCGAGGCCGGCAACCAGCCGAGCTCGATCGAGAATAGGAAGATCAGGAGAATCCCGAGCCAGAAGTTCGGCGTCGAGATGCCCCACAGCGCGAACAAATTGGCGCCATAGTCCCAGGCGGTGCCCTTCTTCACTGCGGAGACGATGCCCGCCGGAATGCCGATGAAGAACGCGATCAGGATCGCCATCGAGCCGAGCTGAAGCGTCACCGGAAGCTTCTGTGCGATCAGCTCTCGCACTGGCATCTTGTTGCGCAAGGACTCGCCGAAATTGCCTGATAGAACGCCCTTGAGCCAATAGACGTACTGCAGCGGGATCGGCTGATCGAGGCGGTATTGCTGGCGGATCTGCTCGATCACCGCGGGGTCGCGCTCCTCGCCAGCCATCACGAGCGCGGGATCACCTGGCAGCAATTGCTGGAGCGAGAAGATCAGCACCGACACGAAGAACAGCGTCGGCACGATCTGCGTGATGCGGCGGGCGACGAAGTTCAGCATCGGGCCGCACCTGCCCCGGGCGCTGCGCAACATGCAACGTTGTGCCGCTGAACCGGGACCCATTGACCGCGATGCGCCGTTGCCGTGTGTCCCGGCTCGGCGGTGCAGCGCTTGCGCGCTGCGCCGCGTCCGGGACACGTGCTCATCGTCAGGTTTATCATTTGAACTTCAGCCCGACCACTCGAACGAGGCCATCCGGCATCTGCTTGTAGCCCTGGAGCTTAGTCGTGTGCGCAATTAGAAGCGTGCGGTGATAGATGTAGATGATCGGCAGGTCGTCGAGCAGGATCTTGGTCAGCTTTTCGTAGATCGCCTTGCGCTCTGCGACGTCGGACGTCATGCGTCCATCTTCCATCAGCTTGTCAGCCTCGGGGTTCGAGTACACCCCGTCGTTCTGCGGCGCCTTGCTGCGCATGAATATGTAGGAGTTGCCGTCGGGATCGATGCGGCCGCTCCAGTTAATCTGGAAGATCTGGAACTCGCCGGCCTGGGCCTGCTTGAAAGTCGTCGCGAATTCGACCGCGCGTATCTTGATGTCGAAGCCGGCTTCCGCGGCCATCGACTGGATGACCTGGGCCACGGCCTCGTTCTCCGCGCCCTTGGGGATCATGTAATCCACGGTCACCGGCAAGGAGACGCCCGCCTCCTTCAGCAGCGCCTTCGCCTTCGTAACGTCGCGGCCGTGGACCGGGAATGCCTTCTGGTAGTAGGGATGCGTCGGGCTGACCCATTGGTTGCCAGGCGTGAACTCGCCGTTGAAGACGACCTGATTGAGGGCTTCGCGGTCGATCGAGAGGTCGAGCGCCTGGCGGACTTTGGCCGATTGGCTCAGCGGTCCCTTGTTCTTGTCGTTACCGACGTTGACGGTCAGGCCGAGATAGCCTAGCTCCGGCGCGGTCGACAGCACGAGCCGGGAATCGGCGCGCACATCCTTGATGTCGGTGGCGAGCACGCGCTCGATCAGATCGAGCCCGCCGGACTTCAGGTTCGCAAGCCGTACCGTGGCATCGACGATCGGCAGGAACACGACGCGATCGATACGGATGTTGTCCTTGTTCCAGTAGTCGGCGAACTTCTCGAAGACCATGCGATCCTGCTGGACGCGCTCGACGAATCTATAGGGGCCGGCGCAGACCGGATGTAGGCCGAACTTGTCGCCGGCCTCCTTCGCCGCCTTGGGCGAGACCATCATGCCGGAGCGGTCGGTAAGCTGGGCGATCAGGGGCGAGTAGGGCGTCTTGAGCACCAGCTTGATGGTGAGGGGATCTACCACCTCGACATGATCGACACTGGCAAGCTCGGACTTGCGGAACGAGGTCGGCAGCGTCATGTGACGCTCGATCGAGAATTTGGCGGCTTCTGCGTCCAGCGGTTCGCCGTCGTGGAATTTGACGTTGGGCCGGAGCTTGATGATCATCTCCTTGCCGTCGGCCGAGGTCTCGTGGGACAGCGCGAGCTGCGGCACGATGTTGAGCTTTTCGTCGATATCGAACAGCTTGTCGCAGAAGGCGGAGAACACGATGCGGCCGACATAGGTGCGGCCGATGCTGGGATCGAGGATGTCAGGGTCCTCGGCGATGCCGATGCGCAGGGTGGTCTGGGCCTGGGCTGTGCCCACAAGCGACGTCAGCAGGACCGACGCCAAGATTGCCAAACGCATGAAACTCATCGCTTTCAACCTCTGTTTTGCGGCTATGCGGAATCGGTCCCCAATGGACTAACCCCGCCGCCGCGGACTGCTTCCGGGCCACCGCTGAAGGCGGCGACCAATTTTTCAAGGACCGGCGAGAAGCCGCCGTCGGACGGGACGATCGCCGTGGAGGACGGCAGTTCCGACGTTCGGTGGCAGGCTGTTGCATGTCCGATGCCATTCGGTAGCAGCTGAGGCATTTCACTGCGGCAGCGCTCGACGACATAGGGGCAGCGGGTGTGGAAGCGGCATCCGGCGGGCGGATTGAGCGCGCTGGGGATCTCTCCCTGCAGCACAATGCGGCTGCTCTTTGCCCGCGGTTTGGGCACGGGGATCGCGGACAACAGGGCCCGGCTATAGGGATGGCGGGGTTGGGCGAACAACGCGTCCGCGTCGGCCTCTTCGACGATACAGCCGAGATTCATCACGGCGACGCGGTCGGCGATGTGCTTGACCACCGCAAGGTCATGCGAGACGAAGATATAGGCCAGCCCCAGCCGGTGCTGGAGCCCGCGCAGCAGGTTGAGGATCTGCGAGCGGATCGAGACGTCGAGTGCCGAGACCGGCTCGTCGCAGATGATCAGTTTCGGCTCGACCGCGAGTGCGCGGGCAATGGCGATGCGCTGACGCTGGCCGCCGGAGAACTCGTGCGGGTAACGCCGCGCGAGCCGCGGCTCGAGGCCCACCAGTCGAAGCAGCTCCTCAACGCGCTCACGCCGTCGCGCCGCCGGCACGAGATCGTGCAGTGCCAGCGGTTCGGTCAGGATCTGGCCGACGGTCATGCGCGGATTGAGGGAAGCGTAAGGGTCCTGGAAGATGATCTGCGCTTCACGGCGAAAGGCCCGTAAATCGTTGGCGTCGAGGGCGAGGAGGTCGCGGCCATCGAACCGCACGGTGCCCGCATCCGGTTCGATAAGCCGCAATACGAGGCGGCTGACGGTGGATTTGCCGCAGCCGGATTCGCCAACCAGAGCGAGCGTCTTGCCGGCTTCCAGCGAGAAGGAAACGCCGTCGACCGCTCTGACATGCGCCAGCGCCCGGCCGAACAGCGAGCGCTCGGCGACGAAATGCTTGACCAGGCCTTCGACCTCGAGCAGCGCCATCACCACACCAGGCGTTCGAGCGGCGCGCGGATGCAGCGCGAGAGATGACCGGGGTTGACTTCGACGAGTGGCGGCGGCGCCCTGGTGCAGGCATCCAGCACGAACGGGCAACGCGCGGCGAAGCGGCAGCCGGCGGGCGGCTGCGCCATGTTCGGCACCATGCCTTCGATCGTCGCGAGCTGCTCGGTGCGATGGTCGAGCCGCGGGATCGAGCCGAGCAGGCCGACAGTGTAGGGGTGTTGCGGCGCCGAGAACAATTCGTCCACCGGCGCGCGCTCGACGATTTCGCCGGCATACATCACCGCGACCTCGTCACAGACTTCGGCGACCACGCCGAGGTCGTGGGTGACCAGGATGATCGCGGCGCCGCTCGCCGCCTTCAGTTCCCGCATCAGCTCCAGGATCTGCGCCTGCAAGGTCACGTCGAGCGCTGTGGTCGGTTCGTCCGCGATCAGGAGCTGTGGATCGCAGGCGAGCGCCATCGCGATCATCACGCGCTGGCGCATGCCGCCGGAGAGCTTGTGCGGATATTCGTCGATTCGCCGTTCTGGCGAGGGGATGTGAACGCGCCGCAGCAGCTCGACTGCCCGTTCACGCGCGCTCCGCTGCGAGCCACCGCGATGGCGCAAGATCGTCTCGATGATCTGGTCGCCGATGGTGAAGCTCGGATTGAGCGAGGTCATCGGCTCCTGAAAGATCATTGCGAGCCGGTTGCCGCGCAGGTCGCGCAATGTCTGGTCCGGGGCTGTCAGCAGGTCGAAACCATCGAAGCGGATCGCGCCTGATATCTCCGCGCTCTGCTTCGGTAGCAATCCCATGATCGCCAGCGAGGTGACGCTCTTGCCGCAGCCGGATTCGCCGACGAGGCCGAGCGTCGCACCATTGGCCACGCTGAGATCGACGCTGTCGACGACGTGGGTGACACGGCCGTCGTCACCGTGGAAGCGGATGCGCAGGTCCTTGATCTCGATCAGAGGGCTTGCGCTCATGCTCACCTCGCCTGGGCTGCTTTGATGCTGACATCGATGACGCTGCGATCGGTGTTGCCGGCGGGGTTTTGCCGTGTCGGCATCGATCCGCGGAAATGGACCCAGAGCTCGTGGCTGACGCGTTCGAGCCGCTCGAGCTCGCCGAGCGGGTCGGGATGATCGTCGGCGCGGATGTCCAGCGAGGGCCATTCCTCCTCCCCATGGATCAGCAGGGCGGCGGACTGCTTGCCGCGTTTGTCGCCGCCGGCAGCCTCGCCCGCACGCATCGCCGCGAGCAGGCGGCGCGGAAAGGGCAGGCTGTCATTGGCAATATAGGTCTTCGCGGTCTCGTCGAGCACGTCGGCGCCCGCCAGCATGTTGCCCGCGATCGAAAAGCCGCTGCCGGCGATGTGGCCGCGCCAGTCGATGCAGTCGCGCCCGGTGTTTACCGCGATCTCGCCGCTGGCGTCCATGATGTGGACCTGGCGGCTCTCGCGGCCGTCGTCGGTCGCGAGCAGGGTCATCAGCACGTCACGCGCGTTCAGGCCGTTGCGCAGCAGCTTGACGCCGTCGAGGCCGTAATAGGGATTGACGAAGGCCTGCGTCGCGATGGCGCCAAGACCGGCCGCGATGTAAGGCACGCACGCCCCGACCGCGAAGAAGCGGGTCGCAACGGCGATGCCGAACTGGCCGGTGGAAGGATCTCGCGCGATGATCGACCAGGTCATGTCATTGTCCGTCAGCGCCCTGCGGCATAGCCCTGCATGCCGCGCGGATTGGCCGCGGCGCGCCGTCGCACACCCACGCGCGAGGCCGCGGTGAGGCGACCCTCGGACCAGTCAGGACCGACCTCTACGATATGCCCTCGCTCGCGCAAATTCTCGATGGTCGTCTTCGGCACGCGGTTCTCGACCACCAGGACGCCGGGGCGTGCGGTGCGCGGCCAGAAAGAGATCGGGAAATGCTCGGAGTGCCAGGCCGGGGCGTCGATGGCCTCCTGGAGGTTGAGGTTGCAATGGACGTGGCGCAGGAAGAACTGCGTGATCCATTGATCCTGCTGGTCGCCGCCGGGTGAACCCCAGGCGAGATACGGCTCGCCGTCGCGCAGCGCCATGGTCGGCGAGAGCGTGGTGCGGGGCCGCTTGCCCGGCGCCAGCGCGGCGGGGTGGCCTTCCTCCAGCCAGAACATCTGCGCGCGGCTGCCGAGGCAGAAGCCGAGCTCGGGAATGATCGGAGAGGATTGTAGCCAGCCACCCGACGGCGTCGAGGACACCATGTTGCCGGCCTTGTCGATGATGTCGAAATGCACGGTGTCGCCGCGGACCTCGCCGAAACGGCCCACGGTCGGCTCGCCGGCGCCGAGCGCGCCGACCGCCTCGCGCTGGCCTTCGGCACGGCGCAGCTTGACCACACCGCCAAAGCCCTCGACCGAGCCCGGCAGGAAATCGAGCGAGGCCTTGTCGGTGACGAGCTTGCGGCGCTCGTCGTTGTAGGCGTCCGACAGCAGCGTCGCGATCGGGATCTCGCTGAACTTGGGATCCCCATAGAATTTTTCGCGGTCGGCGAATGCGAGCTTGGCGCATTCAATCTGGAGGTGGATGAACTCCGGCCCGGTCGGATCGAGCCCGTCGAGCGCAAAGCCCTTCAGGAGCGCGAGCTGCTGGAGCGTCACCGGACCTTGGCTCCAGACGCCCGCCTTGCAGACGGTGTAGCGGCCATAGTCGTAGGTGAGGGGCGCTTCGATGGTCGGTTGCCAGCGTGCCATGTCGTCGGCGGAAAGGACGCCACGGTGCGGCGAGCCGCTGACGTCCATCACGTCCTGGGTCCGACAGAACTCGTCGATGGCTTCCGCGACGAAACCTTGCGACCAGGCTTTTCGCGCGCGCTCGATCTCGGCGTCACGGCCACCGCCGCCGCTCTCGGCCTCGCTGAGAATGCGGGCGTAGGTCGCGGCCAGCGCCTTGTTGGTGAAGAGCGTGCCGGGCTTCGGCACCTCGCCGTTGGGCAGGTAGACCGCGGCCGAGGTCGGCCAGTGCTTGCGGAACAATTGCTCGACCGTCCGGATCGTGGCGCAGGCGCGCTCGACCAGCGGATAGCCGTCACGGGAGTAGGAGATAGCCGGCTCCAGCACGTCGCGCACGCGCATGGTGCCGTAGTCGCGCAGCAACATCATCCAGGATTCGAAGGTGCCGGGAACGCAGGCCGCAAGCAGGCCGGTGCCGGGCACCATGTCGAGGCCCTCGCTCTTGTAGTGCGCAATGGTGGCGCGCGCGGGGGCCGGGCCCTGGCCGCAGATCACCTCGGTGCGGCCGCGCTTCACGTCATGGACGATGACCGGAACATCGCCGCCGGGGCCGTTCAGATGCGGCTCGACCACCTGGAGCGTGAAGGCGGTGGCGACCCCGGCATCGAAGGCGTTGCCGCCCTTTTCCAGGACGGCCATGCCGACGGCGGTCGCGATCCAGTGCGTGGTGGCTACGACCCCGAACGTGCCTTCGATCTCGGGGCGCGTCGTGAAGGGATCGGGATTGATTTTGCTGGCCATGGGCTACCTCATTTGCGGCGCGCAATTGATCACAGGGCTAAGCCGCGGCCAAATGCGCAGGCTGCATGGCACGCGCGCGTCACGCCGGTACCGGCGCGGTGTTAACCGCGTGGCAGGCGACACCATCGATCAGTTCCGGAGTCTCCTTGCGACAGAGGTCGAACGCGAGCGGGCAGCGCGGATTGAAGGCGCAGCCGGAAGGCGGATTGATCGGGTTCGGGATCTCGCCCTTGACCGGAACGCGCTGGCGGCCGCTCATGGCCAGATCAGGCACGGCACCCAGCAGCATCTTGGTGTAGGGCATGCGCGGGCGGGCGAATAATTCGCGTCCTTCCGCGATCTCGACGATGCGGCCCAGATACATCACACCGACGCGGCTCGCCATGTGACGGACCACGGCGAGGTTGTGGCTGATGAACATGTAGGTCAGGCCGAACTTGTCCTGGAGGTCGCGCATCAGGTTCAGGATCTGCGCCTGCACGGAGACGTCGAGCGCGGAGGTCGGCTCGTCGCAGACGATGAATTCCGCGTCAGAGGCGAGCGCCCGGGCGATCGCGATGCGCTGGCGCTGGCCGCCGGAGAATTCGTGCGGAAACTTCAGCCGGTCGTCGGGATGGAGGCCGACGAGAGTGAGCAGCTCGCCGACGCGGGCCTGGATGTCGCGCTCGCCCTGGATCAGGTCGAAGGCACGGATCGGCTCGGAAATGATGGAATCGACCCGGAAGCGCGGGTTCAGGCTCGCATAGGGGTCCTGAAAGATCATCTGGATGCGGCGGCGCAGCTTTCGCCGTGCCGGCGCCTGCCGCGGATCGGTCATGGAGACGCCGTCAATCAGGACATCGCCGGAACTGGGCGGCAAGAGGCCGACCACCATCCGCGCCACGGTCGTCTTGCCCGAACCGGATTCGCCGACCAGCGCAAAGGTCTCGCCCTTCCTGATGTCGAAGGTGACGCCGTCGACCGCCCTGAGATATTCGAGGTGACCGCCTTCGAGCACGCGGTTGAGCCAGGGCTTCGAGACGTCGAAGACGCGGCGCAGATCTGTGGCCTGGACGAACGGGACGCTCATGCCGCGCTCTCCGCCGGCACGCTGTCATAGAGATGGCATGCAACCGACTGTGCGCCGCGCGCCAACGGCTCTGGCCGCTCCACCCGGCAGCGGTCGAACGCGAACGCGCAGCGCGGATTGAACGAGCAGCCGCGCGGGATCGCCGACAGCCGGGGCATGGAGCCGGGAATCTGCACGAGGCGCTTGTCGTCGCCGGCAAGCGTCGGGATCGCGCCCATCAGGCCCTTGGCATAGGGGTGCAGTGGATTCTTCACGACGTCCTGCACCGGGCCGATCTCGGCGATGCGGCCGGCATACATCACCGCGACGCGGTCCGAGGTTTCCGCGATCACGCCCATATCGTGGGTCACCAGCATCACCGCGGTGCCGTGGTCGCGCCCGAGCCGCTTGATCAGCGAGATGATCTGCGCCTGCACGGAGACGTCGAGCGCGGTGGTCGGCTCGTCCGCGATGATCAGTTCGGGCTCGGCGCAGATCGCCAGCGCAATCACCACGCGCTGGCGCATGCCGCCCGAGAATTCGTGGGGATAGCCGTCGATGCGCTTTTCGGGGGCGGGAATGCCGACTTCGGCCAGCAGGTCGATGGCGCGGCGGCGGGCCGCCTGTTCGGACAGATTGAGGTGGGTTCGGATCGTCTCCACGATCTGGTCGCCGATCCGGTACAACGGATTGAGCGAGGTGAGGGGATCCTGGAAGATCATGCCGATCCGTTTTCCCCGGATGCGGCGCATCTCCTCCGGCGGCAGATTGTCGATGCGCAGGCCCGCGAGATGAATCTCGCCGCCGGCGATGCGGCCGGGCGGGTCAATCAGGCCGATCACCGAGAGACCGGTGACGGACTTGCCGGCGCCGGATTCGCCGACCACGCCGAGCACCTCGCCCTTGGCGATGTCGAAGGAGACACCGTCGATGGCACGCAGCGTGCCGCGGCGGGAGGCGAACTCGACCTGAAGATTGCGGACGGAGAGAACGGGTTCGGTCATGGGTGCGGCGCTCTCATCGAAGTCTTGCTCATCGGAGCTTCGGGTTGAGCGCGTCGCGCAGCCAGTCGCCGAGCAGGTTGATCGACAGGATCAGCGCCGCGAGCGCGAACCCGGGGAAGGCCACGATCCACCATTCGCCGGCGAACAGATAGTTGTTGCCAATGCGGATCAGCGTGCCGAGCGAGGGCATGGTCTCGGGCATGCCCGAACCGAGGAAGGACAGCGTCGCCTCGGTGATGATGGCGAGCGCGAGATTGATGGTGGCGATGACGAGGATCGGTCCCATCGTGTTCGGCAGCACATGGCGCAGCATGATCACGGGGGCGGGCAGGCCAATCAATTGCGCGGCGGCGACATAGTCCCTGTTCTTCTCGACCATCACCGAGCCGCGCACCGTGCGGGCATATTGCACCCAGAAGCTGAGGCCGATGGCGAACACCAACACGCCCAGCATGCTCATCTCGTCGAGCTTGTTGCCGAGCACCGATTTGGCGATGCCGTTGATCAGAAGCGCAATCAGGATCGCCGGGAAGGAGAGCTGCACATCGGCGATCCGCATGATCAGCCCGTCGACGGCGCCGCCGAAATAGCCGGCCGTCAGCCCGAGCAGGATGCCGAGCGCGCCGGAGAAGACCACGCCGAGCACGCCGACGAGGAGCGAGATGCGCATGCCATAGAGGATCGCGGACAGCACGTCGCGGCCCTGCTCGTCGGTGCCGAGCAGGAACGGGCTTTGGCCGTCCGCTGTCCAAAGCGGCGAGATGCGCGAATTCATCAACTGAAGCTGTGCCGGGTCGAACGGATTTTGCACCGACAGCAGCGAGGCGAAGATCGCGAGCAGGAAGAACAGCAGCGTGACCGCGGCGGCGATCATCGTGATTTTGGAGCGACGAAAAGAGTAGAGCAGGTCGCTGTCGAGCGCGCGCCTGAACCAGCCGGGTGCGGCGGCGACGCGCTTCTCGGCATTGTGCGGAACGACGGCCTCGCTCATCTCAGTGCGCCCGGCTGACCGTCGAACGCAGCCGCGGATCGACGATGGTGTAGAGGATATCAACCACGAGATTGATGGTGACGAAGATCAGGGAAACCATCATCAGATAGGCCGCCATGATCGGGATATCGACGTTCTGAACGGCCTGTACGAACAGGAGTCCCATTCCGGGCCACTGGAATACAGTCTCGGTGATGATCGCAAATGCAATTACCGAGCCAAATTGCAGCCCGGCAACGGTGATGACGGGCACCAGCGTGTTGCGCAGCGCGTGACCGAAGTGGATCGCTCGCGTAGTCAGTCCGCGCGCGCGGGCGAAGCGGATGTAGTCGGTGCGCATGACTTCCAGCATTTCGGCGCGAACAAGCCGCATGATCAGCGTCATCTGGAACAGGCCGAGCGTAATCGAAGGCATGATCAGCGCCTTCAGCCCTGAAAGCGTCAGCAGGCCTGTCGTCCACCAGCCGATCCGCACGACCTCGCCGCGTCCGAACGAGGGCAGCCAGCCGAGCGTCACCGAGAACAGGTAGATCAGGAGAATGCCGATCAGGAAGGTCGGCAGCGAGATGCCGATCAGAGAGATCGCCTGGAATAAATGCGCGAGCCAGGTGTCGCGGCGAAGTGCCGAATAGACCCCCATCAGGATGCCGAACACCATCGCAAAGATGGTCGCGCAGATCGCCAGCTCCAGCGTCGCCGGCATCCGCTCCATCAGGAGATTGGTGACGGGCAGGCGGAACTGGTAAGAGATGCCGAACTTGAACTGCGCGGCATTAGCAACGTAGTGGCCAAACTGCACGATGACGGGATCGTCGAGGCCGAGCGACTTGCGGATCGCGGCGCGTTCGGCGCCCGAAGTATCCATCCCGACCATCTGGTTCACGGGGTCGCCGGCGAAGCGGAACATCGAGAACGCGATGATCCCTACGGCGATCATGACGCCGATGGCCTGAATTGCCCGGCGAAGCGTGAAAGCGAGCATCTCTTCCTTTTACATTTCTTCAGGAGCGCGCGCATCGTCGCGCCGCCCTAAAGGGCAAGTCCCGGAAGCCGAGGCTTCCGGGACTTCACGGCCTTTCAACGCTTACTCTTCCTGCTTGGTGGCCCAGTAGAGCAGGACCTGGTTGTCCGCCCGCTGGGTCAGTTTCACCTTTTTCGACACGCCCCATGCGAGCGCTTGCTGATGCAGCGGAACGTAGGCGTAGTCCTTGATCCCGATCTCGTAGGCCTGCTTGATCAGGAGATCGCGCTTGGTCGTATCAGGTTCCTGGAGAACCTTGTCCGCGAGCTCGTCGAATTGCGTGTTGCAATAGCCGCCGAGATTGGCTTCGCCGCGGTTGGGATCCTTGGGGTCGTTACGACAGCCCATGATGTCGTGCAGCACGTTGTGGGAGTCCAGCGTATCGGGGGTCCAGCCCAGCATGAACAGCGAGGTCTTGTAGCCGCCAGGCTTCAGCACCTTGGCGAAATACTGCGCCTTCGGCTGCGCCAGCAGGTTCACCTTGATGCCGATGCGGGCGAGCATGCCGACGATCGCCTGGCAGATCGCGGCGTCATTGACGTAGCGATCGTTCGGGCAGTCCATCGTCACCTCGAAGCCATCGGCATAGCCGGCCTCCGATAGGAGCTTCTTGGCGCCGTCGGGATCGAATTTCGGCCGGGTGAATTCCTTCGACAGCGGATAAAGCTCTGGCGCGATCATCAGCGCGGACGGCGTCGAGAGGCCGCGCATGACGCGGTTCTTGATCAGGTCGATGTCGATCGCCTTGTAGACAGCCTCGCGGACGCGAATGTCCTTGAACGGGTTCTTGCCCTTAACGCTCGAGTACAGCAACTCGTCGCGCGACTGATCCATGCCGACGAAGATGGTGCGGAGTTCAGGTCCCGTGAGTACGGTGGCGTTCGGGCTCGCATTGACGCGCTGGATGTCCTGGACCGGAACCGGCTCGATCACGTCGACCTCGCCCGACAGCAGGGCCGCAACGCGCGTGGCGTCGGAAGCGATCGGGGTGAAGATGATCTCCTTCAGGTTATGTTCGGGCTTGCGCCACCAGTTCGGGTTCACCTTGAAGACGGTCTTCACGCCAGGCTGATGGCTCTCGATCATGAAGGGGCCGGTGCCATTCTCATGGAGAGAGGCATAGCTCGGCGTCGTGGCGGCTGCCGGCGTGGGTGCCACCGCATTGTTCGCCTCTGCCCATTTCTTGTCCATGATGTACCACGTCGCCCAGAGCGCTGTCAGGATGGGATTGGGCGAGGTGAGGATGAAGTCGACGGTGTAATCGTCGATCTTGATGACCTTGGCGTCGGCGGGAATTCTGCTTAGCAGGTTCGAGCCTTGCGCCCGCACACGCTCGGCCGAGAACACGACATCGTCCGCGGTGAAGGGGTCGCCATTGTGGAACTTCACGCCCTTGCGCAGGTGAAAGCGCCAGCGTGTCGGCTCAGGCGTCTCCCAGCTTTCTGCAAGCGCCGGGATGATCTTCAGGTTCTTGTCGCGTGCGACCAGGCCCTCATAGACATGGCCGAGATGCGCGTGGGTCGTCGACTCGTTCAGCGTATAGGGGTCTAGCGACTTGAGCTCACCCTGGTTGGCGTACCGCAGCGTCTGGCTCGACGCCGGCGCGACTGTCAACGCGAGCATACCGGCGAGCGTCGCCGCAAACAGACTTCGTCCGACTGACATTCTTGACCCTCTCCCACTCTGCAGCACCGGTGATTTTTGATTGTTAGGCGGGCTGATTGATCCATGTTGCCCAGAGTTATCGACCCGTGCAAGCGCCATTCCAGCAAGGAACGCGCCAAGTTGCGCCGCTATGCAGCAATGCTGACCGGCGATCGGAGGCGAGAGGTTCACGGGTGATATTCGACTTTGGGCTTGTGAAGCCTCCGGTGCGGGGAGATGGACAATCCCAGCCGCCGGCGTGGCAGCCATACGCGTTAATTTGATTGACCATACCTGCCGATCGCGGAAGCCGGAGCCCGGTCGCCTGCCTCAGGTCGCTTGCGTTGCACACCGTGTCGCGGCGATACTGCGACAGGCCGCTCGAATCTCATCTGGAGGGGACATGAAAGTTAACATCGAAATCGACTGTACTCCTCTCGAAGCCCGCCAGTTCTTTGGTTTGCCTGACGTGGCACCGATGCAGACGGCGGTGATGGACAAGCTGCAGCAGCAGGTCTTAAGCAACATCGAGAAGATCTCGCCGGAATCGCTGATCCAGAGCTGGTTCACCTTCGATCCGAAGCTCGCCGAGCGGTTTCAGGACATGTTCGTCGCGATGGCCGGCCTCGGCGGCACGCGCAGCGGCGACAAGAAGAAATAATGCCATCGGGGCCGGACGGATCGCAGGCGTCGGGCCAGCTTCGTCCACCGGGTCTTGGCCTGCTGCTCGCCGAGGCCCGTGGGCTGTTCGAACTCAATGCGAGCCTGCTGCTGTCGCCCGTCCTGATGCGCGCGCCGAGAGGCGATGGCCATCCAGTGCTAGCGCTGCCGGGCTTTCTTGCCAGCGATCTCTCGATGGCGCCGATGCGGCGCTATCTGAGTGAACTCGGCTATGATGCGCAGGCTTGGCGGATGGGCCGCAATCTCGGTGGGCTGGGGCGGATGCGGGAGGCCCTGCACGCCCGTCTCGCCGAGATCCATGCCGCGACCGGGCGCAAGGTCAGTCTGGTCGGCTGGAGCCTTGGCGGCGTCTATGCCCGCGATCTCGCGCTCCAGTCGCCCGAGATGGTCCGCTATGTCATCACGCTCGGCAGCCCTTTCGCCAACGACGTGCGGGCGACCAACGCCACGCGGCTCTACGAGGCGCTGTCCGGCGAGCGGGTCGAGGATCTTGCCGAACTTCGCGAGGCGATCGCCGGTGATCTGCCGGTGCCGGCGACGTCGATCTATTCGCGTGCAGACGGTATCGTGAACTGGCGGACCTGTCTGTTACGTCCCTCGGATCGTGCCGAGAACATCGAGGTGTACCTGGCGAGCCATGTCGGGCTCGGCGTGAACCCCGCGGCGCTGTGGGCGGTCGCGGACCGCCTGGCGCAGCCGGAGGGCGAGTTCTGGCCGTTTGACCGGGCAGGGCCGTTTGCCATTGCATATGCCCCGCCCGAACAGGCAGTATCGGCCTGACGAGAAGTGCCGGCCAAGGCACCCGTCAGTACGAGCGGAGGGAACCATGGCTGACGGGAAGAAGCTGTCGTCGCTGGACGCGTCGTTTCTCTATCTGGAAACGCCGGAAATGCCGATGCATGTCGGCAGCATGGCGATCTTTCGCCTCCCCGACGACTACAAGGGCGACTTCTTCGAAGACTTCAAGGCGATGATTGTCTCGCGCCTGCACATCGCGCCGATCCTGAAAGCGCGGCTGGAGAAGGCGCCGCTCGACATCGACCACCCCTCCTGGGTCGAGGACGACCAGTTCGACATCGACCGTCATATCTTCCGTGCCAGCCTGCCGCAGCCGCGCGACCGCGCCACGCTCGAGCGCATCGTCGGCTGGATGCATGCCAAGCTCTTGAATCGCGCTCGCCCATTGTGGGAGTTCTATGTGTTCGAGGGCATGAGGGACAACGAGGTCGGGCTCTATTCCAAGATGCACCATGCCGCCATCGACGGCGGCGCCGGTGCGACGCTGACCAGCATGATCTACGACATCTCGCCGATCCCGCGGCAGGTCGATCCGCCGATCGGTGGTGCCAAGCCCGGACAGGAGCCGCGCGACATCGCGGCGAACCTGCTCGATTCCTATCAGCAACTCTTCAGCCAGCCGCTCGACGCTTCGGCCGCCGCGAAGAATCTGCAACTGCCGCGCACCGGCAAGAGCGACATCGGCTCGATCCTATTCGACAATGCGATGTACCAGATCGAGAGCGCGGTGCGCTTCGCCGGCAACATCCCGACCGTGCTCAAGAGCGTGTCCGACGTGCTCGGCAAGGTCGCTGATCCCAAGTCGCGCGAGAGCCTCGCTAGCATGGTGTCGCCGCCGACCATCCTCAACAAGACCATCTCCTCGGAGCGCAGCTTCGCCGGCGTGTCGATCCCGCTGTCGCGGGCGAAGGCGCTGGCCAAGCAGGCCGGCGGCAAGCTCAATGACGTCGTGCTGGCGCTCGCCTCTGGCGTCGTCCGTCGCTATCTCCAGCAATATGGCACGCTGCCTGCGAAATCCCTGACCGCCGCCGTGCCGATCTCGCTGCGCGAGGAGGGCAACACCGAGGCCAACAACCAAGTGTTCGGCATGATCTGCTCGATCGCGACCAACATCGCCGATCCCAAGGCACGATTGGAAGCCATCATCGCGCAATCGACCAAGTCCAAGGAGATGTCGCATCCATTGCGTGCCTTGATGCCGCAGGTCTCCAACATCTCGATGCTGGGCGCGCCGATCATGGTGCAGATCCTGGCCCTGCTCTACAGCCGCTCCAACCTGTCGGACGTGCTGCCGCCGGCCGCCAACATCACGGTGTCCAACGTGTCGGGGCCGCGGCAGACGCTCTATGCGGCCGGCGCGGAACTGCTGCATATCTTTCCGGTGTCGATATCGACGCACGGGCAGGCGCTCAACATCACCGTGCAGAGCTATCGCGACCAGCTCGATTTCGGCTTCATCGTCGGCGCCAACATCATTCCGCACGTGCAGGTGATGTGCGACATGCTGCCGGAGGAGTTTGCCGCGCTGGAAGCAGCCTACGCGCCGCCAGCGGCTGATATCAAGGGCGCGGCCGAATAGGGAATTTGCCAGGAATCTCATGATGATTGAAATGCCGCCGCTCAAGTTCGCGCAGACGAACGGAATCCGCATGGGCTACTACGAGGCGGGCCCGGTCACCGACACCCCGCCGATCGTGCTGTGTCATGGTTGGCCCGAGCTCGCCTTCTCCTGGCGCCACCAGATCAAGGCACTGAGCGAAGCCGGCATCCGGGTGATCGCGCCTGACCAGCGCGGCTATGGCGCGACCGACCGGCCGGAGCCGGTCGAAGCCTATGACATGGAGCACTTGACCGCCGATCTCGTCGGTCTGCTCGATCATCTCGGGATCGACAAGGCGATCTTCGTTGGCCACGACTGGGGCGGCTTCGTCGTCTGGCAGATGCCGCTGCGGCACCCTTCGCGCGTCGCCGGGGTCGTCGGCGTCAACACGCCGCATTGGGACCGCGCGCCGATCGATCCGATCGCGCTGTTCCGCCAGCGCTTCGGCGACCAGATGTACATCGTCCAGTTCCAGGATCCCGCGCGCGAGCCGGACAAGATCTTCGGCAGCCGCGTCGAGCAGACCTTCGATGCCTTCATGCGCAAACCCCTGGCGAGGCCAGAAGAGAAGCCGGAGCAGTCGCCGGTCGCTGGCGTCGGCGCGTCGCCAAAACTCAACCTGGCTTTCCCACAGATGATCGCGGCCTATGACGCAAAGGTCGATCCGCGTACACCGATCCTGTCGGCTGACGAGAAGAAGGTGTTCGTCGACACCTTTACGAAGACCGGTTTCACCGGTGGCATCAACTGGTATCGCAACTTCACCCGCAACTGGGAGCGGTCGGAAGGTCTCGACCACCATATCAATGTGCCGTCATTGATGATCATGGCCGAGAACGATGCGGTGCTGCCGCCCTCGGCGGCCGACGGCATGGAGAAGCTGGTCGCTGATCTGGAGAAATACCTGGTAAGGGACAGCGGCCATTGGACGCAGCAGGAGAAACCGGAAGAGGTCAGCGCCAAGCTGATCGAATGGCGTAGAAGGCGGTTCGGGTAGCTCGTCATTGCGAGGAGCGAAGCGACGAAGAAATCCAGACTGCCACTGCGGATGCATTTCTGGATTGCTTCGCTTCGCTCGCAATGACGACGCGGATATCGAGGCAGGGGAAGCGATTTAATGTCATCCAAGAACCGACTGGACCCGATTCCGCATCCGCCGACCAAGCCGGTGGTCGGCAACATGCTGTCGCTGGACTCGGCCGCCCCCGTGCAGCACCTGACGCGGCTGGCGAAGGAACTGGGCCCGATCTTCTGGCTCGACATGATGGGCTCGCCGATCGTCGTCGTCTCCGGCCACGATCTCGTCGACGAGCTCTCCGACGAGAAGCGTTTCGACAAGACGGTGCGCGGCGCGCTGCGGCGAGTGCGCGCGGTCGGCGGCGACGGCCTGTTCACGGCTGATACCAAGGAGCCGAACTGGAGCAAGGCGCACAACATCCTGCTCCAGCCCTTCGGCAATCGGGCCATGCAGTCCTACCATCCGAGCATGGTCGACATCGCCGATCAGCTCGTGAAGAAATGGGAGCGCCTCAACGCTGACGAGGAGATCGACGTCGTTCACGACATGACAGCGCTGACGCTCGACACGATCGGCCTGTGCGGTTTCGACTACCGCTTCAACTCCTTCTACCGGCGCGACTACCACCCCTTCGTCGAGTCGCTGGTGCGCTCGCTCGAAACCATCATGATGACGCGCGGCCTGCCGTTCGAGCAGCTCTGGATGCAGAAGCGGCGCAAGACGCTCGCCGAAGACGTCGCCTTCATGAACAAGATGGTCGACGAGATCATCGCCGAGCGCCGCAAGAGTGCGGAAGGGATCGACGACAAAAAGGACATGCTGGCTGCGATGATGACCGGGGTCGATCGCTCGACCGGCGAGCAGCTCGACGACATCAACATTCGCTACCAGATCAACACGTTTCTGATCGCGGGTCATGAGACCACCAGCGGATTGCTGTCGTACACGATCTACGCGCTGCTCAAGCATCCGGACATCCTCAAGAAGGCCTATGACGAGGTCGATCGCGCCTTCGGCCCTGACGTGAATGCGAAGCCGACCTACCAGCAGGTGACGCAGCTCACTTACATCACGCAGATCCTGAAAGAGGCGCTGCGGCTGTGGCCGCCGGCGCCCGCCTATGGCATCTCGCCGCTGCAGGATGAGACCATCGGCGGCGGCAAATTCAAGCTCAGGAAGGGCACTTTCACGACGATCCTGGTGACCGCGCTGCATCGCGATCCCTCGGTCTGGGGCCCGAACCCCGACGCCTTCGATCCCGAGAATTTCAACCGTGAGGCGGAAGCCAAGCGGCCGATCAATGCCTGGAAGCCGTTCGGCAACGGTCAGCGCGCCTGCATCGGCCGCGGCTTCGCGATGCACGAGGCGGCGCTCGCGCTCGGCATGATCCTCCAGCGCTTCAGGCTGATCGATCACCAGCGTTACCAGATGCATCTGAAAGAGACGCTGACGATGAAGCCGGAAGGCTTCAAGATCAGGGTTCGTCCGCGCGCCGATCGCGAGCGCGGCGCCTATGGCGGGCCTGTTGCTGCGGCGGCTTCGGCGCCCAAGGCGCCGCGCCAGCCCACGACGCACCCCGGACACAATACGCCGATGCTGGTGCTTTACGGCTCCAATCTCGGGACCGCCGAGGAGCTTGCGACGCGCATGGCCGACCTTGCCGAGATCAACGGCTTTGCCGTGCACCTCGGCCCGCTCGACGACTACGTCGGCAAGCTGCCGCAGGAGGGCGGCGTGTTGATCATCTGCGCCTCCTACAACGGCGCGCCGCCGGACAATGCGACGCAGTTCGTCAAATGGCTCGGCGGCAATCTGCCGGGCGATGCCTTCGCGAATGTGCGTTACGCCGTGTTCGGCTGCGGCAACAGCGACTGGGCGGCGACTTATCAGTCGGTACCGCGCTTCATCGACGAGCAATTGTCGGCGCATGGCGCGCGCGCGGTCTATCCGCGCGGCGAAGGCGATGCGCGCAGCGATCTCGACGGCCAGTTCCAAAAATGGTTCCCGGCGGCCGCCCAGGTCGCTACCAAGGAATTCGGCATCGATTGGAACTTCACCCGCACGGCTGAAGACGATCCGCTCTACGCGATCGAGCCGGTGGCTGTAACTGCCGTCAACACCATCGTGGCCCAGGGTGGCGCGGTGGCGATGAAGGTGCTGGTCAATGACGAATTGCAGAACAAGTTCGGTGCCAATCCATCGGATCGCTCGACGCGCCATATCGAGGTGCAGCTGCCGTCCAACGTCAGCTATCGCGTCGGCGATCACTTGAGCGTCGTTCCGCGCAACGATCCGACGCTGGTGGACTCGGTTGCCCGCCGCTTCGGCTTTCTGCCGGCCGACCAGATCAGGCTTCAGGTCGCCGAAGGCCGCCGCGCGCAATTGCCGATCGGCGAGGCCGTCTCGGTCGGCCGCCTGCTCAGCGAGTTCGTCGAATTGCAGCAGGTGGCGACGCGAAAGCAGATCCAGATCATGGCCGAGCACACCCGCTGCCCAGTCACCAAGCCGAAGCTGCTGGCGTTCGTTGGGGAGGAAGCCGAGGCGGCCGAGCGCTACCGGGCCGAGATTCTGAACAAGCGTAAGGCGGTGTTCGATCTGCTGCTCGAATATCCGGCCTGCGAATTGCCGTTCCACGCCTATCTGGAAATGCTCTCGCTGCTGGCTCCGCGCTATTATTCGATCTCATCCTCGCCGTCGGTCGATCCGGCGCGTTGCAGCATCACGGTCGGTGTGGTCGAAGGGCCGGCCGCTTCGGGCCGCGGCAGCTACAAGGGCATTTGCTCGAACTACCTCGCCAATCGGCGCGCCGGCGATGCGATCTACGCAACGGTACGCGAGACCAAGGCCGGCTTCCGTCTCCCGGATGATCCGTCCGTGCCTATCATCATGATAGGACCGGGCACGGGACTTGCGCCGTTCCGCGGCTTCCTCCAGGAGCGCGCCGCGCGCAAAGCGAAAGGGGCCGTCCTCGGCCCGGCCATGCTGTTCTTCGGCTGCCGCCATCCCGACCAGGATTTTCTCTACGCGGACGAGCTGAAGGCGCTGGCGGCAAGCGGCATCACCGAGCTTTTCACGGCATTCTCGCGCGCGGACGGGCCGAAGACCTATGTGCAGCACGTCCTGGCCGCACAGAAGGACAAGCTCTGGCCGCTGGTCGAGCAGGGTGCGATCATCTATGTCTGCGGCGACGGCGGCAAGATGGAGCCCGACGTGAAGGCAGCCCTCGTTGCGATCCATCTTGAGAAGAGCGGTAGCGATGCTGCCGCCGGAGCGCGCTGGATCGACGAGATGGGCGCGAAGAACCGCTATGTGCTGGACGTCTGGGCGGGTGGGTGACTGTCCGTCCAATCGTGCTAAAGCACTCCCATGATTCCCTGGGAAAAGATCGATATCGCCCGGATTCCCGGCTCCGACGGCGAGCTCCGCCTGATGCGGCGCGGCAAGGAGTTTTCCATCAAGCTCGGCACCAACGAGCTGATGAACAGCCGCCTGTCGGGCTCGGAAGCGGCGCTCGCGACGCTTGCCGCGAAACAGATCGAGAAGGTCGCCAAGCCGGCCGTCCTCATCGGCGGACTGGGCATGGGGTTTACGCTGCGTGCGGCGCTCGCGGTGCTCGGAAGCAATGCGAAAATCGTGGTCTCGGAGCTCGTGCCGGCAGTGGTCACGTGGGCGCAAGGCCCGATGGCGGAGGTCTTTGGCGATAGTCTCGACGACCCCAGGGTGAGTATCCGGGAGACCGACGTTGGCGAAATCATCCGGGCGAACAGCTCGGCCTTCGACGCCATCCTCCTCGACGTCGACAATGGGCCGGAGGGGCTGACGCGGAAGGGCAATGATGCGCTCTACAATGCGAGCGGATTGAAGGCTGCGAAGACGGCGCTGCGGCCGGGAGGCGTGCTCGCTGTCTGGTCATCGGGGCCCAACCCGGCATTCACCAAGCGTCTTGGCAGCGCAGGTTTTGACGTCAACGAAGTCAACGTCCGCGCCACCGGCAGAGGCGGTGGCGCGCGCCACGTGATCTGGATCGCGAGAAAGAGCTAGGCCGCCTGCGCTGCCGCGCCGTGCGCGTGCTTGTCGATGGCGCCGATAATCTCCGGCCAGAAGCGCATCGCCAGGGCGTGGCCCATGCCCTCGATCATCAGCAACTTTGCGTTGGGGATGGATGCTGCCGTGTCCTTGCCGCCTTCGGGATGGACCAAGGGATCGACGGTGCCGTGGATCACCAGCGTTGGCGTCTTGACGCCATGGAGCCGCTCCTTGCGGCTGCCGGAAGCCAGCACGGCGCGGAGCTGCCGGCCGACGCCGGCCGGATTGAGTCCGCGCGCGAACACGCGCTCGGCGCGATCAGGGTCGAGCGCTTCCTCTTCCGGAAAGGAGCCGGCTCGCAAGACCTTCCAGGTCTCGCCGAAGCGGACGATGAATTCTTCCTTACTGCGCGGCGGCGGCGCCATCAGCATCGCTGCGGCCTCACGTGTCGGCGGCGGCACGCGTGGATTGCCCGTCGTCGACATGATCGAGGTCAGCGAGCGCACGCGCGTGGGAAACGACAGCGTCACCTCCTGCGCAATCATGCCGCCCATGGAGGCGCCGACCAGATGCGCCGACTTGATGCCGAGTGCATCCATCAGGCCGATGGTGTCCTTGGCCATGTCGATCAGCTTGTAGGTCGCGGCCACGGGGATCCTGAGGAAGCGCAGCTTCAACAGCTCGAGCGGCGTCAACCGTTTGCCGCCCGTCAGCTGACTCGACTTGCCGATGTCGCGATTATCGAAACGGATCACGCGAAAGCCGTGCACGGCCAGCTGCTCGCAGAACGCATCGTCCCAATGGATCATCTGCGCTCCGAGCCCCATGATCAGCAGCAATGGCTCTGCATTGTCGGTGCCGAAGATCTCGTAGCAGATGTCAATGCCATTGGCGCGGACGGTCTGGGGCGGCTGATGGGCGATCACGACTGCGTTCCCTTGCTGCTGACGAATGCTGTATCGCACGGTTTCCGGTCGCAATGAAGCCGCGTACGCGACATTCACCCGCGGCTTGCCGGTTGACCGGCATGGCGCAACGGTGTGGTATGCGGAAAAAGAAGGGCGGCGCAGCTCTCGATATCCGGAGGACGCCGATGACCGACAAGACCAATGACCCGGTCGCCACGTGGCAGAAGATGATTGGCGAGATGGAGAAGGGGTTCAACTCCTTTGCCAACCAGGCCATGTCATCGCCCGAGTTTTCACAGGCGATGAACCGTGCGGGCGGAGTTGCTGCAGGTGCACAGAAGCAACTGGGCGAACTCATGGAGAGGTATCTCGTCACGATGAACCTGCCGAGCCGCGAACAGGTGACCGGTCTTGCGGAACGGCTGCAGTCCATCGAGGCGCAGATCGGCGAGATGAAGTCGATGCTCAGCCAGATGGCCGCAAGCTCCGGCATATCGCAAGGGTTCGACGGTGCGCCGCGGCCGCCACGGACGAAGCGTCCGCCCTCCGAAAGCGGAGAGCAAAAATGAACGCGCCGACGGGACTTGATTTCGCATCCATCCCGGAGCGCATCCAGTCCGAGGTGCAACGCGCAATCCAGCGCAGCATCAAGGGCGTCGAATATTTCTCGACCTCCGGTCCAACGCTCGGCTCGACGCCGAAGGACGTGCTGCATTCGCGCGGCACGATGAGCCTCTATCACTATCGGTCGATGTCGGACGAGATCTACCGGGTGCCGGTGCTGATCGTGATGGCGACCACCAACCGCGGCTACATCCTGGATCTCGTGCCCGGCCAAAGCTTCATCGAATTCCTGCTGCGGCGAGGCTACGACGTCTACATGCTCGACTGGAGCGCGCCGCGGCCGGAGGAGAAGAGCCTGCGAATGGAGGATTACGTCCTCGACTTCATCCCGGATTGCGTCCGCCGCGTACAGCAGGATTCCGGCGAGAAGGACGTCTCCGTCATCGGTTATTGCTTCGGCGGCGTGCTGTCACTGCTCTATGGCTCGATCTCTAGGGACGGGCCGATGAAGAATTTGATCTGCTTCACCACGCCGATCGATTTCAGAGAGATGAAGCTGTTCTCGAATTTCGCCGACCGCCGCTATTTCGACGTCGACCGCCTTGTCGATAGCGTCGGCAACGTGCCGCCGGAGATGATTTTGTCGTCGTTCGAGATGCTGCGGCCGGCCTCGCGTGCGGTCAGCCAGATCCAGCTCTGGGAAAACATCTGGAACGACGAGTTCGTCAAGTCGTACCGCATGTTCGACCGCTGGGCGACCGATACGCTGCCGCTGGCCGGCGAATATTTCCGCACCATCACCAAGGACCTGATGTGGGACAACAAGCTGTTCAACGACACCATGTCAGTCGGTGGCCGCGCAGCGAAGCTCGAGAACATCAAGGTGCCTTTCCTGCATGCGGTCGCCGAGCACGATCACATCGTGCCCTATGATGCCGCAAAGCACCTGATCGCGAAGATCGGATCCGAGGACAAGGAAGAGGTGATGCTGAAGGGCGGTCACGTCTCGCTCGTCGCCGGCGCCAACGCGGTGAAACGGCTTTGGCCGAAGCTGGACTCCTGGCTGGGGAAGAGATCGATATGAGCGAACAGCGTTCCTATCCGCGTCACGTCAAGACGGATGCCGGTGACGTAGAGATCCGCCTGATGTCGCCCGCGGACGAAGCCGCGGTGCTTGCCTTCGGCAAAAGCCTGCCGCCCCATGATCTCCTGTTTCTGCCGCGCAATATCAGCGAGCCGAAGGTGCTGTCGGCCTGGGTCAAGGAGATCGAGCGCGGCGCGATCAGGAGCCTACTCGCGGTGAAGGATGGCAAGGTCGTCGGCTGCGGCACTCTGGTGCGTGATCCGCATTCCTGGTCGCCCCATGTCGGCGAGATCCGGATGGTTGTGTCACCCGACGTCCGCGGGAAGGGGGTTGGGAAGGCGCTGTCACAGGAGACCTTTGCGCTTGCGCTTGGCGCCGGCCTGGAAAAGCTCTCGGTCCAGATGACGGTCGACCAGCAGGCGGCGATCGCCCTGTTTGAAAGCCTCGGCTTCAGGGCCGAGGCGCTGCTGCGCGACCACGTCCGGGACGTTGGCGGCAAGACCCACGACATTGTCGTGCTCGGGCACAACGTTGCGCAGGTCCAGGCCCAGATGGAGGCCTATGGGTTGCCAGGCGCTGTCCAGCACTAAGAGCGCCGTCCGGCACTAAGAACGCCGTCCCGGCCCTCGGTGTCAGGGAACCCGAAGGATGAGAGAGGCAGCAGAGTGCCTCTCGTTAAGGCTGTTCACGATTTCGTGATATCGCATTGCAGCACGATTGTTGCGTCGCACAATTAACTATGCCATATAGGAGGTGCCCCGGGCCAATGCGGACGGGGTGAGCCCATAGCTCAGAACAATGAGGATGGAGAGAACCCCATGACCACTGAAACGAATGCCGCTTTCGAGGGCTTCAAGGACGCTTTCAAGAACATCCAAAATCTGGAAGTCCCCGAGGCTGCTCGCGACTTCGTCAAGAAGACCGCCAATACCGCCAAGGACCGTGCTGCGGAGGCTTTCGCAGGCTCCGAGCGGGTGACCGCTGCCGTCGAGAACGCGGTGACCGAATCCGTCGCCGAGGCCGGCAAGATCAGCCGCAACATCCAGCAGGCGATCTACGAGGACGCTGACGCGTTCTTTTCGGGCATCGACAAGCTCGCTTCGGCCAAGTCGATCAGCGAAGCCGTCGAGATCCAGTCGGGCCTGCTCCGCGCCCGCGGCGAAGTGTTCGTCTCGCGCGCCAAGGCGACCGCCGATTATTTCGGCAAGCTCGCTGCCAACGGTGCGAAGTCTGCCCAGGACAACTTCGCCAAGGTCTACAACAAGACCGCCTGATCCGGCGCTGAGACGAGAAACTGAATTTGAGGCCCGCTTCGGCGGGCCTTTATTTTTTTGCTGCAGCCGTCATTGCGAGGAGCCCGCGACAAAACTGCGAAGCAATTTTGCGCTGGTGCGACGAAGCAATCCAGAGTCTTTCCGCGGAAAGATTCTGGATTGCTTCGCTTCGCTCGCAATGACGAGTAGGGTGATGCAGTCATGACTCGATCTGCCGCCTTCTTCGACACCCCCGGCGATACTCAACGCGCAGCCGAACTGCGGCGCGTGAAAGCACTGGCGACGTTGGTACTGGCGTCGACGCTTCTGCTGTTCATCGTCGCGAAGTGGCTTCTCCCCGTGCATCCCGTGTTCGGCTTCATCGCTGCCTTTGCGGAAGCTGCGACAATTGGCGGGCTCGCCGACTGGTATGCCGTGGTCGCGCTGTTCAAGCGGCCGCTCGGCCTGCCGATCCCGCACACTGCGATCATCCAGAGCAACCAGGCCCGCATCGCGGACAAGCTCGGCGAATTCATCCAGGTGCATTTCCTCGAGGCGGGTCCTGTCGAGGCTAAACTGAAGGAGATCGATTTCGGCTCTTTCGTCGCCGACTGGCTGCGCGACCGCAAGCGCAGCGATGACCTTGCGCGCTTCGCGCTGCGCTTGTTGCCGGAGGCCGTCTCTGCGACGGAAAGCTCCGGTCTGATGAGCTTCATCATCCGCCGCATGTCCTCGCAGCTCCAGGCGATCGACCTTGCGCCGCTCGCGGCCGGCACGTTGCGCGGCTTCGTGGCCGAGGGACGCCATCAGATCCTGTTCGACGATTTCTTGCGCGTGATACACGACTCGCTGAGGCAGAAGGAGACGATGGCGATGATCCGCGAGAAGGTGCGCGCGGAGTTGCCGACCCTGCTCAGGCTCTATCGCGCCGACAAATTTCTGGTGAACAAGATCGTGGCGTCTGCCACCGCCTTCTTCGAGGAGGTGCGCAGCGATCCCAAGCATCCGTTCCGCGGCGAGTTCGACCGCATGGTATTGACATTCGTCGACCGGCTCGGCACCGACCAGGCCTATATCGACCGCATCGACGGCCTGAAGCGCGATCTGCTGGCACGGCCCGAGCTCGCCGATCTCGCCCGCACCGTTTGGGCCAACACGCGCTCCTTCATCGAGCGCAGCGCGAGCGGCGAGACGCAGGTACTGCAGCATCATCTCGCCGGCATGTTCGTCGCCACTGGCGAAGCGCTTGCCGGCGATGCCGAGCTGCGCGGCGAGATCAACAAGGGACTGGTGACGGTGCTGCGCAGCTTCGTCGCCGACCAGAAGAGCGGCGTCTCTACCTTCATCTCCGACCAGGTCAAGGCGTGGGATATGGCGCAGCTGATCTCGCTGATCGAAATCAACATCGGGCGCGACCTGCAATACATCCGCTTCAACGGTTCGCTGATCGGCGGCCTCGCCGGACTTACGCTGTACTCCGTAGAGTTGCTGCTCCGATTATTGTGACTTTTGCGTCACGGACGCTGGCATTAACGCCCGGGCCCATTGTCGTCGCGCGTCTCGCCCGCTTGAATGTCCGGAGCTGGTCGCCTAGCTGATTCATGTTGCGCTGCGGAACGTTCAAGAAGCCGGCGTATTGGAATTCGTGCCCATTTGCCGGCATCGCAGCCGGCGTCTTCTCAGGGGAGACATTGATGACCGCTGCTGGCCACGCGCTGCGACCGCCGTCCCGTACTCTGATGTTCTTGGAAGGACGCGCGATCCACGAGTTCGGCGCATTCCTCGGTGCATTGCCGCTGCTGAGCCTCGCGCCGCGCGGCGATGGGCATCCAGTGCTGGTGCTGCCGGGCCTCGTGGCCTCCGATGCATCCACGCGTGCGCTGCGCACGTTTCTGTCGAGCAAGGGCTACGCGGTAAGCGGCTGGCGCCAGGGCCGCAATTATGGCCTCCGTCCGGGCGTGCAGCATGCGATGGTCGATCTGGTCCAGGAGCTCAACGACAGGCACGGCCGCAGCATCAGTCTGGTCGGCTGGAGCCTCGGCGGCCTTTACGCGCGCCAACTCGCCAAGATGATGCCGGAGCGCGTGCGTCAAGTGATCACGCTCGGCAGCCCTTTCGCGGGCGATCCTCGTTCGACCAATGCCTGGCGCGTCTACGAATGGGCGAGCGGGCAGAAGGCCGATCAGGTCGATCCGCGCTTCGGCGGCGACCTCGCCGTCCCGCCGCCGGTGCCGACCACCGCCATCTTCAGCCGCACCGACGGTGTCTGCGCCTGGCAGGGCTGCATGGAGAAGACGGGAGCACAGACCGAGAGCATCGAGGTCGAGAGCAGCCATTGCGGCATGGGCCATCATCCCGCCGTCGTCTATGCCGTGGCCGACCGGCTTGCGCAGAAGGAAGGCCAGTGGCGGCCGTTCGACCGCAGCGGCTGGCGCAGCCTCGCGTATCCCGATCCGCACCGGTAGTGCTCTTCTTTACCTCGCCCCGCTTGCGGTGAGAGGTCGGATCGCATCGGAGATGCGATCCGGGTGAGGGGGAGTTTCCGCGAGTCCAACTGTCACCATTTTTGCGGATGCAGCCCCTCACCCCAGCCCTCTCAGCGCGAGCGGAGCTCGTCGTAGGAACGGGGAGAGGGAGGGTAGAAGCATTGCTCCCGTCCATTGTCGCGCCCGCACCAAACGCGCTATGCCTCGCGCATGGCGCATCCGCTTTCCCGCATCATCGACCAGCTCAAGCGTGAACCGTCGCGTACGGGCTCCATCGTCATCACCGTGTTCGGCGACGCCATCGTGCCGCGCGGCGGCTCGGTGTGGCTCGGCACGTTGCTGGAGTTCTTCGAGAGCCTGGATATCGACAGTGGCGTTGTCCGTACCGCGATGTCGCGCCTCGCAGCCGATGGCTGGCTGACGCGCGAAAAGGTCGGTCGCAACAGCTTTTATAGCCTCGCCGAAAAGGGCCGCGAGACGTTCGAGGCCGCGACGCGTCACATCTACGATCCGCCGCCATCCGACTGGACCGGCCGCTTCGAGCTGCTCCTGATCGGCAATGGCGAGGATCGCGACGCCTCGCGCGAGGCCCTGCGCAACGCCGGCTTCGGCAGTCCGCTTCCCGGGGTCTGGGTCGCGCCGTCGGGCGTGCCGGTGCCGGACGAGGCCGCGGGCGCCATCCGTCTCGAAGTCTCGGCGGAGGATGCGAGCGGCCGCCGTCTGCTCAGCGCGAGCTGGCCGCTCGACCGCACCGCGGGCGCCTATCTGAAATTCATGAAGACGTTCGAGCCGCTCCGCGCCGCGATCGCGCGCGGCACGGAGCTGTCCGAGGCTGACGCCTTCACCGCGCGCATCCTCCTGATCCACTATTACCGTCGCGTTGTGCTGCGCGATCCACTGTTGCCCGAAAGCCTGCTGCCGGCGGATTGGCCGGGCAGGGCGGCGCGCGACCTCTGCGGCGAGATCTATCGCGCACTGCTCGTTCGGTCGGAACAATGGCTCGATGGCTATGGAACCAACGAGAAAGGACCGCTGCCGCCGGCAAGGAAGCTCCTGGAGAGGAGGTTCGAGGTCTGATTTTTATGTTACAGAAATATCTTGCTTGAAGTAATTTTTGTTATATATTGCCTCCCAATAAGACGGGAGGATGCGCATGTATACCCAGGCGCTGAACACGGCCGAGGCGGACGACCGCAGCCTCGAAGATGCGGCGCAGGCCGCAACGTTCCAGGCGCGCATCGATGCCGAGGAACGCATCGAGCCGAATGACTGGATGCCGGCGGCCTATCGCAAGACGCTGACCCGCCAGATCTCCCAGCACGCCCATTCCGAAATCGTCGGCATGCTGCCCGAGGGCAACTGGATTACGCGCGCACCCACGCTGCGCCGCAAGGCGGCGCTGCTCGCGAAGGTGCAGGACGAGTGCGGCCACGGGCTCTATCTTTATGCCGCCGCCGAGACGCTCGGCTCATCGCGCGAGGAGCTTGTCGACGCCATGCTCGCGGGCAAGGCCAAGTATTCCTCGATCTTTAACTATCCGACGCTGACTTGGGCCGATATCGGCACCATCGGTTGGCTGGTCGACGGCGCCGCGATCATGAACCAGATCCCGCTGTGCCGCTGCTCCTACGGTCCCTATGCGCGCGCGATGATCCGCGTCTGCAAGGAAGAGTCGTTCCACCAGCGCCAGGGCTACGAGATCATGCTGATGCTGTGCCGCGGCTCGGACGAGCAGAAGGCGATGGCGCAGGATGCGTTGAACCGCTGGTGGTGGCCGGTCCTGATGATGTTCGGTCCGCCGGATGCCACGAGCCAGCACAGCGACACTTCGACGAAGTGGAAGATCAAGCGCTTCTCCAATGACGAGCTACGCCAGAAGTTCGTCGACGCCACCGTGCCGCAGGCGCAATATCTCGGCCTCACCATTCCCGATCCCGGCATGACGCAGGATGCGGACGGGCACTGGCACTACAGCGAGATCGACTGGACCGAATTCAAGCAGGTGCTTGCCGGCAACGGCCCGTGCAACCGTGACCGCATGGCCGCGCGCCGCAAGGCCCACGCGGAGGGCGCCTGGGTGCGCGAGGCGGCAGCCGCCTATGCCGCAAAGCGCGCGCAGCGTCAGACTGTACAAGCCGCGGAATAAGGAGATCACGATGGCCACGCCGAATACGCCGCTGTGGGAAGTCTTCATTCGCAGCCGCAACGGGCTTGCGCACAAGCATGTCGGCTCGCTGCATGCGAGCGACGCCACCATGGCCCTGCAGGCCGCGCGCGACATCTACACCCGCCGCGGCGAGGGCCTGTCGATCTGGGTGGTGCCGTCGAGCGCGATCACCGCGAGCGATCCCGCCGAAAAGGGAATGATGTTCGAGCCGGCGGAATCGAAGATCTACCGGCATCCGACCTTCTACGAGGTGCCCGAGGAAGTGGGGCACATGTGATGCCCGTTGCCAACATCCAGGTCTCTGAAACGCCGCTGGTGCTCTACGCGCTGCGCCGTGCCGACGATGCGCTGATCCTCGGTCACAGGCTGTCCGAATGGTGCGGGCATGCGCCGATGCTGGAAGAGGACATGGCGCTCTCCAACATCGCGCTCGACCTCATCGGCCAGGCCCGCGAGCTCTACACCTACGCCGCCAAGGCCGAAGGCAAGGATAACGACGAGGACAAGCTCGCGTATCTGCGCGACGTCAGGCAGTACCGCAATTTGCTACTGGTCGAGCAGCCGAACGGCGACTTTGCCCAGACCCTGGTCCGGCAATTCTTCTATTCCGCCTTCGCCGACCTCTACTGGCGTGCGATGATGACCTCGCGCGATACGACGCTCGCGGCCATCGCCGCCAAGTCGGAGAAGGAGAGCGCCTATCATCTGCGCCATGCCTCGGAATGGATCATCCGGCTCGGCGATGGCACGGACGAAAGCCATGCCCGCGCACAGGCTGCGATCGATCACCTCTGGGCCTTCACCGGCGAGATGTTCACCGTCGACGATGGCGAGCGCACCCTGATCCATGCCGGCATCGCCATCGATCCCGGGACCTTGCGTGGCCGCTGGATGACGACGCTCTCTGATGTCGTCGACGAAGCAACGCTGGCGCTGCCGCAAAATGACTGGATGCAGCAGGGCGGCCGCGCTGGCCGGCACAGCGAGCATCTCGGCCATCTCCTGTCCGAGCTGCAATCGATGCAGCGCACCTTTCCGGGGCAGATATGGTGACGGTGCTCGACCGCGATAGCGAGCTGCGCTGGCGCGCCTGGGATGCCGCGGCAAGCGTGGTCGATCCCGAAATTCCGGTCTTGACCATTGCCGACCTCGGTGTGCTGCGTGATGTCGTTCTCGACGGCGATCATGTCGAGGTCGCGATCACCCCGACCTACTCGGGTTGCCCGGCGATGAACATGATCGCGCTCGAAATCGAGGTCGCGTTGGAGCGCGCGGGATTCCATCGTCCAAAGGTCCGCACCGTGCTGTCGCCGGCCTGGACGACGGACTGGATGAGCGAGGAGGGACGCCGGAAGCTGCGCGCCTACGGCATCGCGCCGCCCCAAGCTTCAAACTCACGGCGCGCGCTGTTCGGCGAGCAGGCCGTCAAGTGCCCGCAATGCGGCTCGGGCAATACCGAGCTCTTGTCCGAATTCGGCTCGACCTCCTGCAAGGCGCTCTGGCGCTGCAAGGCCTGCCGCGAACCGTTCGACTACTTCAAGTGTCATTGAGATGGACGAGATGCCAACCTCATCGTCATTGCGAGCGAAGCGAAGCAATCCAGATTGCCTCTGCGGAAACAGTCTGGATTGCTTCGTCGCTTCGCTCCTCGCAATGACGGCCGTGGCTTAAATTCAGGGCGCCCGTAATGTCAGCAGCCGCACCGCGCTTCCATCGTCTTGCCGTCAACGATCTCCGCCGCGAGGCATCCGACGCCGTTTCGATGACCTTCGCTATCCCCGGTGAACTTGCCGGCGACTACGCCTTCACGCCCGGCCAGTACCTGACGCTCCGCACCACGCTGGATGGCGAGGAGGTGCGTCGCTCCTATTCGATCTGCTCCGGCCCTGATGACGGCGAGATCCGCATCGCCGTGAAGAAAGTCGACGGCGGCGCGTTTTCGAGCTGGGCGGCGGATGAACTCAAATGCGGCGACGAGCTCGACGTGATGACGCCGACCGGGCGCTTTGGCGTGGTTCCGCCTGATGATGCCGGGCGCATCCACATCGGCTTTGCCGCCGGCTCCGGCATCACGCCGATTCTGTCGATCGTCAAGGGCACGCTCGCGCGCGAGCCGGACAGCCGCTTTTTCCTGTTCTATGGCAACCGATCGACCGACAACATCATGTTCCTCGAGGCGCTCGAGGAGCTGAAGGACCGCTTCATCGATCGCCTCTCGATCTTCCACGTCATCTCCGGCGAAGAGCAGGACATCCCGATCCTGCATGGCCGGCTCGATGGCGAGAAGGTGAGGGTGCTGCTGCGCTCGCTGGTGCCGGCCGCGAGCGTCGATCATGTTTTCATCTGCGGTCCGTCCGGCATGAGCGAGGACATCGAGGCGACCTGCCGCGATCTCGGCATCGCAGAAGAGCGCGTCCATGTCGAGCGCTTCGTCTCCGAGTTCGGCGGCAAGCCGCGACCGAAGAAGGAAGTTGCTCCCGACGCGCCGCCGAAAGCGATCGCGTCGCTGATCATCGACGGCAAGCGCCGTGACGTGCCGGTCGCCGAGGACGAGGCGATCCTCGACGCCGCGCTGCGCGCCGGCGTCGATCTGCCATTCGCCTGCAAGGGCGGGATGTGCTCGACCTGCCGCGCCAAGCTGGTGGAGGGTGAGGCGCCGATGGACATCAACTACTCGCTGGAACCCTGGGAGCTGAAGGCCGGCTTCGTCCTGACCTGCCAGGCGAAGCCATCGTCGGAGCGGGTCGTGGTCGACTACGATCATGTCTGATCGGGCGTATCAGATCCCGACAATGCAAATGCGTCGCATTATTTGACAGCTTGAGCCAATCAGCAGAACATCATGTGCAAACATTGACCGGGAGAGGCGCGTGAACGTCAAAGCCGACCTGTCGCCTGAGGACGTTGCCCGCGCCTGCACTGAGGCGATGTGGGCGGAGGACGATGCTTCCAAAGGTCTCGGCATGGAAATCGTCGAGGTCGGTCCGGGTTTCGCGACGCTCGCGATGACGGTGCGGCCGGATATGGTCAATGGCCAACGCATCGCCCACGGCGGCTTCATCTTCACGCTCGCCGATTCCGCCTTCGCTTTCGCCTGCAACTCGCACAATGACCGCGTGGTGGCCGCGCAAGGCCAGATCACCTTCATCAAGCCGGGCAGGCTCGGCGACCGCCTCGTTGCGCAGGCAAGGGAGATCACCCGCGGCGGCCGCTCCGGGATCTATGACGTGCGCGTCACTGCGGGCGATACCGTCATCGCGGAATTCCGTGGGCATTCGCGTGTCATTCCCGGCACGTGGCTGCCGCCGCAAAATCAATAAGAGACCGACAAAGAAAAGAACAAACCAATGTGGGGGAACGAGGATGGCTCTGACGAGGCTCAAGGAAGGTGGCAACGGCTATAGTGCCGAGATGGACGCGCATGAGCGCGCCTCACGCGACGAGATCATGGCGCTGCAGAAACTGCGTCTGGCCTGGTCGCTGAAGCACGCCTACGACAACGTCGCGCATTATCGCAAGGCCTTCGACAAGGCCGGCGTGCATCCATCCGACTTTCGCGAACTCTCCGATCTCGCGAGATTTCCGTTCACGGTGAAGACGGACCTCCGCGACAACTATCCTTTCGACATGTTTGCCGTTCCCCGTGAAAAGCTGGTGCGCGTGCACGCCTCCTCCGGCACGACGGGCAAGCCGATCGTCGTGGGCTACACGCAGCGCGATATCGATACCTGGTCGGAGGTGATGGCGCGTTCGATCCGCGCGGCCGGTGGGCGCACCGGGATGATCATCCACAATGCCTACGGCTATGGTCTCTTCACCGGCGGGCTCGGCGTACACTATGGCGCCGAGAAGCTCGGCTGCACCGTGGTGCCGATCTCCGGCGGCATGACCGAACGGCAGGTGCAGCTCATCAACGATTTCCGGCCCGACATCATCACGGTGACGCCGAGCTACATGCTGGCGATCCTCGACGAGTTCAAGCGCCAGAAGCTCGACCCGCGCCAGTGCTCGCTCAAGGTCGGCATCTTCGGCGCAGAGCCCTGGACCAATGCGATGCGCGGCGAGATCGAGGACGCCTTCGACATGGATGCGACCGACATCTATGGCCTCTCCGAAGTGATCGGCCCCGGCGTCGCGCAGGAGTGCATCGAGACCAAGGACGGTCTTCACATCTGGGAGGACCATTTCTACCCTGAAGTGATCGATCCTGAAACGGGCGCCGTGCTGCCGGACGGGGAGAAGGGCGAGCTGGTCTTCACCTCACTCACCAAGGAAGGTTTTCCGGTGATCCGCTATCGCACCCGCGACCTGACCCGGCTGCTGCCGGGCACGGCGCGGCCGGGCATGCGGCGGATGGAAAAGGTGACGGGCCGCTCCGACGACATGATCATCCTGCGCGGCGTCAATCTGTTCCCGACCCAGATCGAGGAGGTGCTGCTTGCCACCGACTGGTGCGGCGGACACTTCATCCTGGAACTGACCCGCGAAGGCCGCATGGACCAGCTGACCATCATCGCCGAGGCAAGGCCGGAGAGCTGGGATGGTCGGGGGCTCGTGGATCATGCCGACCGGATCGTGACCCACATCAAGAACACGATCGGCATCAGCTCCAATGTGCGTGTGGTCGCGCCGGCGACCCTGGAGCGCTCGCTGGGCAAGGCCAAGCGCCTCTACGACAAGCGGCCGAAGGATTGACTTGACCGCCCCCAGAGGCGACAAGGCCCACGAGAAATCGTGGGTCTTTCGATGTCACCAACCGATACCAAAGCCGTTGAAGCGCGCTGCGTGCGCCTCAATGCCAAGGCCGAGAACGCTGCCGCCCTCGCACCAAGCGTCGAGCGTCATACCCTCACGCGCGGTCCGAACGATCTCCTGATCGAGGTGAAGGCTGCTGCAGTCAATCCGTCCGACGTGAAGGCCGCGACCGGGCTGATGCCCTATGCCGTGTTCCCGCGCACGCCCGGCCGTGACTACGCCGGCGTGGTGATCGACGGCCCGGCCGGCACGGTCGGCCGCGAGGTGTTCGGTTCATCCGGCGATCTCGGCATCCGCCGCGATGGCACCCACGCAACCCATCTCGTCGTGGAGGCGGACGCGGTGGTGGAGAAGCCGAAGACGCTGTCGTGGGAAGAGGCGGCCGGCATCGGCGTGCCCTTCGTCACTGCGATGGAAGGCTTTCGCCGCGCGGGCATTCCAAAGCCCGGCGAAACGGTGCTGGTATTCGGCGTCAACGGCAAGGTGGGCCAGGCTGCCGTGCAGATCGCAACTTGGCAGGGTGCGCGCGTCATCGGCGTGGTGCGCAGGGCCGAAGCCTATGAAGGCCATGCCAACGCGCCCATCGAAGTGATCGACGCCTCCGCTACCGACGTTGCTGAACGCGTGCGCGCATTGACCGGCGGCAAGGGCGCCGACATCGTCTTCAATACGGTCGGCGATCCCTACTTCCAGGCCGCGCACAACTCGCTCGCCTTGCGTGGCCGTCAGATCCTGATCGCCGCGATCGACCGCATCGTGCAGTTCAATATCCTCGAGTTCTATCGGGGACAGCACACCTATGTCGGCATCGACACGCTCGGGCTGTCCTCGGCTGCAACCGGTGCGGTGTTGCGCGACCTCGGCCCCGGCTTTGCCAGCGGTCACCTGAAGCCGTTTCCGATCAAGGCGAATGCGATTTATCCGCTCGAACGGGCGAAGGAGGCATACGTTGCGGTCGGCGGCTCGTCGCGCGATAGGGTGATCCTGAAGCCGTGACACACCGTCATTGCGATCGTAGCGAGGCAATCCAGAGCGTATCGGCGGAGACAGTCTGGATTGCTTCGTCGCTTCGCTCCTCGCAATGACGAAGAGTGTCGAGAGGTCTGAGAGCGCCGATGGAATCCACCCAACTCGTCATCCTCGCGGGCCTTGTCATCGGTCTGGTGTACGGCGCCGTTGGCCTGCTCAGCGGCTTCTGCCTGATAAGCAGCATGCGCGGTATTCTAGCAAAGGGTGATGGGCGATTGGTGAGGACCTATGCGCTGGCGGTCGCGGTCGCGATTGCCGTCAGCCAATTCCTCGCCGGCAACGGCTTGGTCGATCTCGGCAAGTCGATCTATTTGCAACAATCCTTTTCAGTGCCGGTGCTGTTCATTGGCGGCCTGCTGTTCGGCTACGGCATGGTGCTGTCGAACGGCTGCGGCTCGCGCGCGCTGGTGCTGCTCGGCCGCGGCAATCTCCGCTCCTTCGTCGTCGTGATCGTGCTCGCTATCGCCACCCAGATGACACTCAAAGGCCTGATCGCGCCGGCACGTATTGCGTTGGTCCAGGCTTCCCAAACCACCGTCAATGCCAATTCGCTGCCGTCGCTGTTGGCAGCACTCGGCCCCTCCGAAGTCGCTTCGCGCGCGTTGGCCGCTGGCGTGGCCGTCGTCGCGCTGGTCCTGTTTGCTTTCGCCGATCGGGCGTTCCGGCGTTCGCCGGGCCAGATTGCGGCGGGCGTTGTTGTCGGTCTGCTCGTCGCCGCCGGCTGGTTTGTCACCGGCTATCTCGGCGCCGATGACTTCAATCCGGTCCCGGTGACGTCGCTCACCTTCATCGCGCCGATTGCGGACGCGCTGCAATACGCCATGCTTTCGACCGGCCTGACGTTGAATTTCGGCGTCGCGACGGTGGCCGGTGTCCTCGCCGGCAGTCTGGTCACGGCGCTTGCGACTGGCCGCTTTCATCTCGAAGGCTATTCCTCGCCGCGTCACATGCTGCGCTCGGCCAGCGGCGCGGCGCTGATGGGGATCGGCGGCGTGATGGCATTCGGTTGTTCGATCGGGCAGGGGCTCACGGGCGTATCGACGCTCGCGCTAGGCTCGTTCGTCGCGGTCGCCGGCATCCTGCTCGGAACGACGGCAGGCCTGCGCGGTGTCTTACGCGTTCAGCCGTTCGCGGTGGCCTGACCGCGTAGGAGCCGGTCGCCCAGCGTCGCAAGGCCGATGCCGGCGACGATCAGCGCGGCCGCGATCGCAAGGCTCATGTCGATGGGCTCAGCCAGCAGGATTGCCGCGCTGGCGATGCCGACGAGCGGCGTCCCGGTGGTGCCGAGCGAGGTCGTCAGCGCCGAGATGCTCTTGTTGACCATCGACATCGCCCAATAGGCCAGCGCGGTACCAATCAGGCCGGAATACAGGAATAGCAAGACGAGTCTCCACGACCATTCCGCGTGCGGCAGGCCATCCGTGACCACCGCCGATCCAGTCAGCACAATCGTTGCCACGAGCACCTGCCAGATCAGGAGTTGAAGCGGGGATGCGATCCACTGATGCGCGCGGATATAGATGATGTTGGCGGCCCAGGAGATCGCGGCCAGGATGACCATGCCGGCGCCGATCACGACGTTGGTATTGGTCCAGTCGATCGAGATGGGGTTCAGGATCACGGCAAGCCCGATCAGTCCGAGCAGCGCACCGGCGAGCTTTGGTGCGGTCAGCGTATCCTTCCTGAGCAGGGGCGCTGCGATCGCGACCCAGAGCGGCGTGGTGTAGCCGAGCACGATGCCCTTGCTCGCGGGCAGGAAGCGCAGGCCCGCCGCGACCAGGACCGAGAACAGCGTCATGTGCAGCAGCGCCACGCTCAGGACCACCGGAATGTCGCGCCGCTCCGGGATCACCAGATTGTTGCTGAGCCCCAGGATCACGAACAATCCAGCGAGCGCGATCCAGCTCCGGATCGCCGAGGTCCACAGCGGCGGAAGGAATTGGACGAGCTGCTTCGTCACCGACCAATTCACGCCCCAGGCCAGCACGACGATCAGGAACAGGCCGACGGCCGCGCGGGGTGACAGGGAGTTCATCGCAAAATCCTTGAAGCAGTCCAGTCCGGCGGATAGCATTTCGGCTGGCACCTGAAAAAGTGCCAGATTGGAAAGGAATAAGGTGCCAGTTTCGGACAGCATGATTTCCGCTCTGGTTGACCTGAAGCGGGCCGACGACGACGGGCTGGTGGCTCAGCTGACGAGCCAGCTCCGAAGCTTGATTGCGACGGGCCGCCTCGGCAAAGGTCGCGCGCTGCCGGCGAGCCGACGGCTTGCGAGCGATCTCGGCGTTTCGCGCAACACCGTCACCAATGCGTTCGAGCAGCTCGCCGCGGAGGGATATCTCGAGGCATCGCATGGTCGCCGTCCGGTGGTCGCAGTCGACGGCGGCGAACGCGTCGAAGAGGCGGTAGCAATCAAATCGGGCGTTCGCTCCGCCAAGCCGCGGCTCTCACCCTGGGCGTCGAAGCTCAAGCAGACCGATTGGCCGATGTCCTATCTGGCGCCGCTGCGGCCCCTGCGTCCAGGGCATGGAGATGCGCGGGAGTTTCCGAATGAAGTCTGGGCGCGCTGCCTGCGCCGCAGCGCCGTGCGTGCGGCCAAGCGTGAGCTCGGACCGGTCAATCGAACGCGCCTGCGCGAGGCGCTGGCGCATTATCTCGCGACCAGCAGGGGTGTCCGCGCCTCGGCGGACCAGATCCTGATCCTGCCAAGCGCGCAGGCCGCGCTGACGTTGATAGCGACTGCTGTCATCACGCAAGGCGACGAGGTCTGGGTCGAGGATCCCGGCTATCCCGGCGCCGCGGCCGCCTTCCGTGCATCTGGCGCGCGCGTGACCGGTATCAGGCTTGACGAGCAGGGTATGCAGCGCATCCCGGGAGCGGCGGCGCCAACGCTGATCTTCATGACGCCGTCGCACCAACATCCGACCGGCCGGCTGATGTCTCTGGCCCGCCGCACCGAGTTTCTTAGGCTGAGCAGACCCGGCAAGACCTGGATCGTGGAGGACGATTACGACGGAGAATTCCACTATGACAGCCGCCCGGTGCCGTCCCTGCAGGGGCTCGATGCCCAGGGCCGCGTGTTCTACGTCGGCACGTTCTCGAAGGCGATGACGTCGGATATCCGGCTCGGCTATCTCGTCGTACCGTCGGCGCTGGTCGGCACCCTGGAGATCGCGCAGCGGCACATCGGGCTGATCGCCGCGAGCCATGCCCAGGAAGCGCTGGCCGAGTTCATTGCCGACGGGCATTTCCTCGCGCATCTGCGCCGAATGCGCCGTCTCTATCATGCGCGCCGCGATCACCTTGTCGAGGGGCTTCAGCGCCATCTAGGGGAGGTGCTTTCGGTCGAAGTGCCTTCGGGCGGCATCCAGCTCGTCGCTCGCCTCAAGCGCGGTCGCGCCGATCAGGCGGCGGTCAAGCGGTTGGTTGAGGCGGGCGTTGAAACGCGCGCCTTGTCCAGCCTTGCGCTCGGCCGGCCGCGCGATCACGGCCTGCTGCTCGGCTTTGCGGCCTGGCGCGAGAACGAGATCAGCGTGGCCGTGCGGACGATGGCGTCGTGCTTCTAGCGCGCTAGTCTACGGCCTTCGTCACGATCCGGATCTCGGAGGTCAGTGTCCGGTGTACCGGACACTTGTCCGCGATCTCCATCAGCTTCTTGCGCTGCTCGGCATCGAGCGCGCCGTCCATCGCGATATCACGCTCGATCTGGTCGAGCATGCCCTCGCGCGTCTCGCACTCCGCGCAGTCCTTGGCGTAGATCTTGGAATGCTTCAGCGTGACCGTGACGCGGTCGAGCGGTAGCGACTTGCGGTCGGCATAGAGGCGCATGGTCATGGAGGTGCAGGCGCCCAAGCCGGCAAGCAGGAAGTCATAGGGGCCGGGGCCGGCATCCTCGCCGCCAGCGGCAACCGGCTCGTCCGCCACTAGATGATGCGGGCCGACGGTGATGATCTGGTTGAACTTGCTCTTGCGGGTCTCCTGCACCATGACCCTGCGCGGCTCCTCGGCGGGATCCATCGCCTTCGAAGGTTTTTCCGTTTCGATATAGCGGCTCGCCCAGGCCGTGATCACGTCGGCCGCGTAGAGCGCGTCCGCTGGTTTCGTCAGCAGATGATCTGCGTGGTCGAGCGAGACGAAGCTCTTGGGATGCCTGGCTGCAACGAAGATCCTGGTCGCATTGTCGATGCCGACGGTGTCGTCGACAGGTGACTGCATCACCAGCAGCGCCTTGTGCAGGCCGGTGATATCCTTCATCAGCTCATGCTCGGCGATGTCGTCGAGGAATTCGCGCTTGATCCGGAACGGGCGGCCCGCGAGCGAGACCTCGACCTCGCCCTGCGCGCGGATATTGTCGATATGCTCCCTGAACAGGCCGGTGACGTGCGCCGGATCGGACGGTGCCGCGATGGTCGCGACCGCCTTGGCTTCTGGGATTTGGCCGGCTGCCGCAAGGATGGCGGCGCCGCCGAGGCTGTGGCCGATCAGGATCGACGGTGCCTTGCGTATCGCGCGCAGATGATCGGCGGCGCGCACGAGATCGGCGACGTTGGAGGAGAACGTCGAATTGGCGAAATCGCCTTCGCTGGAGCCGAGCCCGGTGAAGTCGAAGCGTAGCACCGCGATGCCCTTGGCCGCGAGCGCGACCGAGATGCGCTTCGCTGCCAGCGTGTCCTTGCCGCAGGTGAAGCAGTGGGCGAACAGAGCGAAAGACGCGGGCTCGCCGTCCGGCAACTCGAGCGCAGCCGCGAGCTGGTGGCCGCCTTCGCCCGTGAACTGAAAGCGTTCCGTCGGCATGAGCATCCCCTGTCGTTGCTTGAACCTAATCGCTTGAATAGCGTTGCTCGGCCCAGGGATCGCCGCGGTTATGATAGCCGCGGACTTCCCAGAAGCCCGGCGCGTCGTCGGTCAGGAATTCGATCGCCTGAAGCCACTTCGCGCTCTTCCAGAAATACAGATGCGGCACCACGAGCCGAACCGGGCCGCCATGCTCTTCGGTCAGCGGCTGGCCCGACCAGCTATGGGCGAGGAGCGCATCCTCGGCGGCGAAGTCTTCCAGGGCGAGGTTGGTTGTGTAGCCGTCATAGGAATGCAGCACCACGAAGCGTGCATCGTCGCGCGGCTGGCAGGCCGCGAGGAGTTCGCGCGTTGCCAGTCCTTCCCACTCGTTGTCGTAGCGCGACCAGGTCGTCACGCAATGGATGTCGGACGTGAATTGCGCCTGCTTCTGCGCGCTGAACTCGGTGAAGGTCCAGAACACGGGGTTTTCGATCGCGCCATAGACGTCGAGCCGCCAGCGTTCGCGCGAAACCGGCGGCATAACCCCGAGATCAAGCACCGGCCAGTCCTTGGTGAGGTGCTGGCCGGGCGGCAGGCGCTGGTCCTCCGGGCGCGCGATCCGGCCGGTGAGGAAGCGGCCCTCGTGCGCCCACTTCTCCTTGGTGCGCGTCAGCTTGCTGTCGGGCGGCTCGTTATCGTCGGCCATGAGCTACTCGTGGCGATGCATCGCCGAGGCGTGCTTGGTGTCGCGCATGGTGGAATAGATGATCAGCGACAGGAAGATGACGCCGGCGAGATAGTAGTAGAACCACTCCTCATGCCCGATGGTCTTGAAGTAGAGGGCGATCGCCGGCGCCGTGCCGCCGAAGATCGAGACCGTGATGGCATAGGGCAGGCCGACGCCGAGGGCGCGGACGTTGGTCGGGAACAGCTCGGCCTTCACCACGGCGTTGATCGAGGTGTAGCCGGCCACGAACAGCCAGGCGGCGCAGATCAGGATGAATGCCATGAATGGCGACTTGCTCTCTTTCAGCGCCATCAAGAGCGGCACGGTTGCGAGCGTGCCGGCCACGCCGAAGAAGATCAGCAGCGGCTTGCGCCCGATCTTGTCGGAGATGGCACCGTAGATCGGCTGCAGGATGGTCGCGAAGATCAGCGTGCCGAAGATCACGAAGGTGGTCTGGTCCTCGGTCAGGCCGACCGAGAGCTTGACGAACGTCTGCATGTAGGTGGTGAAGGTGTAGAACGCAGCGGTGCCGCCCGCGGTGAGGCCGACCACCAGCAGCAGCTCGCGCGGATAGCGCAGCAGGTTGGCGAGCGAGCCGGTCGGCTGCACCTTCTTCTTGGCTTCCTCAAAGGCCTCGGTCTCATGCAGGCCGCGGCGCATCACGGCGGCAAAGATCGCGAGCATTGCGCCGATGGCGAACGGGATACGCCAGCCCCAGGCCTTGAGTTCCTCGGGGGTGAGGAAGACCTTTTGCAGGAGCAGCAGCACGATGATTGCGGTGAGTTGGCCGCCAATCAGGGTGACGTATTGAAAGCTCGAATAAAAGCCGCGGTGCTTGGGATCGGCGACTTCGCTCAGATACGTGGCGCTGGCGCCGTATTCGCCGCCGAGGCTCAGGCCTTCGATCACGCGGGCGAGCGCCAGGATCACCGGCGCGGCAAAGCCGATCGTGGCATAGGTCGGCGTCAGCGCGATGATCAGCGAGCCGAAGCACATGAAGACGACCGACAGCGTCAGGGAGATGCGGCGGCCGAAATGGTCAGCGAGGTAGCCGAAGAACCAGCCACCCAGCGGGCGCATCAGGAAGGTCGCAGCGAACACCACGGCGGCATTCAATTGCTGCACGACCGGGTCGTTGCCGGGGAAGAAGGCCGGGGCGAAATAGAGCGCGAACGCCGTATAGGCGTAGAAATCGTACCACTCGACGAGATTGCCGATCGAGCCGATGAAGATCGCCTTGATCCGTCGTTCAGCGTCGGCGATGTCAAAGTGCTCGGAGGCCGGTTTGATTGCTTGCTCTGTCACGCCCGGCCTCCCCGCTTGTCTGTTGGAAAGGCCTACATCGCCTTTCCAAGCAGAAATGGCAACTGGCGAGGGCCTCTCACTGTGCCCTGCGACCAGGTCACGGTGCCTGCCGGATCAAGCCGGAAGTCCGGAATCCGCTTCAGCCATTCCTCCAGCGCAACCTGCATCTCCATGCGCGCCAGATTGGAACCGACGCAGCGGTGGATGCCGAGACCGAAGGCGGCGTGGCGATTCTCCCGCCGGTCGATCACGACTTTGTCAGCGTCCGGAAACATCTTGGGGTCGCGGTTCGCGGCCGGGAAGGACAAGAGCACCATGTTGCCCGCCTTGACCGGGCAGCCCGAAATCGTGGTGTCCTTCACCACCTCGCGCGCCATCGTCACGGGCGAATAGGCACGCAGCAGTTCCTCCACGGCGGTCGGGATCAGCCCGGGCTCGGCGATCAGGCGCTCGCGGTCGGCCGGCGTCTTGGCGAGATGCCAGAGCGAGGAGCCGATCGCGCTCCATGTGGTGTCGATGCCGGCGATCAGGAGCAGGCGCAGCGAGCCCAGCACGTGCGAATCCTCGAGCGGGTTACCCTCCTTGTCCTTGGCGTTCATCAAGTAGGAGATCAGATCATTTGTCGGCTTCTTCTTGCGCTCTTCAATGTGAGCGCCGAAATAGGCGCTCATCTCGTGCACGGCCTGGAGCAGCATGTCCTCGTCCTTGATGCCGAGCTCAAGGATCATGTGGATCCACTTGACGAAGAGGTCGCTGTCGCTTTCGGGAATTCCGAGCATATGTGCGATCGCGCGCACCGGAATGTGTTTTGTGTACCGCGCTGCCGCATCCACGCTGCCCTCGGCGATGAAGTCGTCGATCAACTCGTTGCAGATGGCGCGAACGCGCGGCTCGAGCTTCTTCATCGCGTCCGGCGTGAATGGCGGCAGCAGCAACTGCTTGGCCGGCTTGTGTGCGGGGGGATCGGAGGTGATCGGCGGGGCGGCATTCCGAGCGACCTCCGGCCGTACGTTACGAACGATGATTCGGCGCGAGGAGAAATGCTCGGTGTCGTTGGCGATCTCGCGCACCGCCTCATAGGTCGTCGGCATGTAGCAGCCGAGGAAACGCTCGGTGTGCACGACCGGGCTCGCGGCGCGCAGCTCGTCCCAGATCGGAAAAGGATCTTCCGTCCACTGCGGATCGGTGTGGTCGAAATCATGGACCCAGTCGGTCACGGGCGGATGGGCGGCGGGCTGGCTGACGTCGGACATCTCGGGAACTCTCGGGGTTCGTTGTTCGCTGAAGGCAGGCTAGCGGGCAAAGGCCGCGCTACTCCTCGATCACATCGATCGCGATTTCCGGGCAGTTGGATTTGGCTAGCCAGGCCTTGTCCTCCAGCCCCGGCGGTACGGTGCCGTCTCCGACTTCATGTGCGTTGCCGTATTCGTCGAGTTCGAACAGCTCGGGCGCCAGCGCCTTGCAGCGCGCGTGGCCCTGGCACTTGTCGGGGTCGACGTGGACCTTCAGTCGTTCTGCCATTGCGGCTTCCTTGGCGTGCGCGCGGGCCGAAAGGGCCGCGCATTCCTCGTGTCAAATCTTATGCGCGGCATTCACCGCGAGTTTTAAGTTATAGTATATTACATTCGCGACGGGCTTCCCCTGTCAAGCGCAAACTTATAGTGGACGGTCCAGCAATAGCTGCGAAAACGTCATCAAATGTTGCGAAGGTTTCCAGCGTTGCAGGCCACGTAGATCCCTTGGCGGTTCCCAGCGTTCAGCCTGTTCTCGAGTCTGGCCGGGCAGCGGTGGATGCGCGGTCAGTTTCGAGGGCCTGACT
>JAEYRD010000211.1 GCA_023435725.1 Pseudomonadota bacterium
CCGGGCTCGCGACTTCGTCGCGACCCGGAATGACAGTGGATGGAAAACGCGGCACGAGACCTCGGTTCGGCCACTGACCGACATGGCTAACGAACCCTCAAAAAAATCGTTCGTTTACGGTCGATTAAGCTTTCACGTTTATGACTGGAACTGTCCTCTTTGGACACCGAGTGGCTCCTGTCCACTCTGTTTGACGCCTCCCTGTTATCAACTTTCAAAGCCGCCGGGTCTCCGGCGGCTCTTTTTTGGTCCAAAGCGTTTTCGAGCGAAGTGGATACCGGTTCGCGTCAAGAAAACGCGTCAAAACAAGAGTCCTCCTTCCAGTTGAATTCCGAGGAAAGACGCGCGGAAACCATATCCGTGCTTGCCGCTGGACTCCGCGTCCCGCCCGCGCAATGATTTGTTCATCATAAGCCGGCGCCAAAGCCGGACAGGTAAACAGTTGCGTAAGGGGCGTTAACCATGGAACGTTTGCAGGCCGACAGCGCTCTCGTTCAACTCAGTGAGCGGTTCACCAATTCTGCGGCGTTCGGCGCCCTGTTTCGCGAGGGCATGGATCTCGTCGAAGAAACCGCCGCCTATCTCGACGGCGCCGGCCGCACCGAGGCCAAGGCGCTCGATCGTGCCGTCAGCCTCACTTATGCAACCGAGAGCATGCGTCTCACCACCCGCTTGATGCAGCTCGCTTCGTGGCTGCTGCTGCATCGCGCGGTAAAGGAAGGCGAGATGACGCTGAGCCAGGCCAACCGCGAGAAGACCAAGGTCAAGCTCTCGGCCGCGGATCCCGGTCCTTCCGATACCATCGAGAAGCTGCCGTCGCAGTTGCAGGACCTGATTCATCGTTCGATGAGCCTGCAGACCCGCGTGCGCCGTCTCGACACCTCCATCCACACCCCGCCCGCCGACGTCGCCGCGATCGGCAATCCGCTGGTGCCGCATCTCAACGCGCTGAAGGCTGCGTTCGAGCGGTAAGGTCCAACCTCCCGTCATTGCGAGCGAAGCTAAGCAATCCAGTCTGTCTCCCCGGAGGGACCCTGGATTGCTTCGTCGCTACGCTCCTCGCAATGACGAAAACCCCAAAAACAAAAACGCCCCCGGTCTTCCGGGGGCGTTTTCGTTCCGGGCCTTGCGGCCGGATCAATCCTTCTTGAGGAAGCCCCAGAACTACTTCTGGAAGCGCGAAACGCGGCCGCCGCGATCCATCAGCTGCTGGGAGCCGCCGGTCCAGGCCGGGTGCGACTTCGGGTCGATGTCGAGGTGCAGCTTGTCACCTTCCTTGCCCCAGGTCGAGCGGGTCAGGTACTCGGTTCCGTCGGTCATCACGACCGTAATGGTATGATAATTCGGATGAATTTCGGCTTTCATGGCAATTCCTCGGCGCCCGGCGCCTATCGCTGGAGTGATGATCGATGACGGATTTGGGCGGCTCTATACCTCACGGGGGGGCCTAAAACAAGTCATTGTGGGAACAGGAGAACCGGGCGGCCACTTAAGGGACATCCCGGATTTGCCACTCCTCCTGCAGCGGCCTATGTGGAGTTAACTTGTCTCCTTGGGTCCGATCTTATGAGCGCAGTGGAACGGCTTGACGACCAGTACCGCGACGAGCGCGACACCGCGCCGACCGAGGCCCCTTCAATCGAAGCCGAGCTGATCGAGCAGCCCGTCAAGGGCCGCGCCAAGCTCCGTCCTTTGCTCGCGCTCGCGCCCTATGTGAACCGCTATCGTGGCCGTGCGGCGCTCGCCTTTGTCGCGCTGACGATTGCGGCGCTGACGACGCTGCTGGTCCCGGTCGCGGTGCGCAGGATGATCGATTTCGGCCTGACGCCGGAAGGCATCGCGCTGATCAATAATTACTTCGCGGTCATGATCGCGGTTGTCGCTGTGCTCGCACTCGCAAGTGCTGCGCGCTACTATCTCGTGATGACGATCGGCGAGCGCATCGTTGCCGATTTGCGGCGTGACGTCTTCGCGCATCTGCTGTCGCTCTCGCCGGCCTTTTTCGATTCCGCGCGCAGCGGCGAGCTCGTATCGCGTCTCACTGCCGACACCACCCAGATCAAATCCGCCGTCGGCGCGTCCGTATCGATCGCGCTGCGCAATCTGATGATGTTCTTCGGCGCCGCGGCCATGATGGTGATCACGAGCCCGCGCCTCTCCGGTTTCGTGCTGCTCGCCATTCCGCTGATCGTGCTGCCGCTGGTCGCATTCGGGCGCTGGGTGCGGCGGCTGTCGCGCAACGCGCAGGACACGCTGGCCGATGCTTCGGCTTACGCGGGCGAACTCGTCGGCGCGATCCGCACTGTGCAGGCCTATACCAGCGAAGGGCTCGCCGAGAAGCGCTTCGGCGGCGAGGTCGAGCAGGCCTATGAGGCCGCACGCACCTCGACGCAAGCGCGCGCGGTGCTCACCGCCATCATCATCTTCATCGTGTTCGCAAGCGTGGTCGCGATCCTCTGGATCGGCTCGCATGACGTGCTGACCGGTGCGATCTCGCCGGGCCGGCTTGGCCAGTTCGTGCTCTATGCTGCGTTCGCCGCCGCGGGCCTTGGCCAGCTCAGCGAGGTCTGGGGCGAGGTCTCGGCTGCCTCCGGCGCCGCCGAGCGCCTGTTCGAGATCTTGCACGTGAAGCCTGACATCACTGCGCCTGCGTCTCCGCGCGCGCTGCCGGTGCCTGCGCGCGGCGAGGTCGGCTTCGATCATGTGAGCTTTGCTTATCCCGCGCGGCGCGACGTCAATGTGCTCGATGCCGTGTCATTCACCGTGCGCCCCGGCGAGAAAGTCGCGATCGTAGGTCCCTCCGGCGCCGGCAAGAGCACGATCTTCCATCTCCTGCTGCGCTTCTACGATCCGCGCAGCGGCGCGATCTCGCTCGACGGCGTGCCGGTCAGGTCCGCCGACCCCCATGATTTCCGTTCCCGCATCGCGCTGGTGCCGCAGGAGTCGAACGTGTTCGCTGCGAGCGCCCGCGAGAACATCCGCTTCGGCCGCCCCGATGCGACCGACGCCGAAGTCGAGCGGGCCGCCGAGCTGGCACATGCCGCCGAGTTCATCCGCCGTCTGCCCGAAGGTTTCGAGACCCCGCTCGGCGAGCGCGGCGTGACGCTCTCCGGCGGCCAGCGCCAGCGCATCGCCATCGCGCGGGCGATCCTGCGCGATGCGCCGCTGTTGCTGCTCGATGAAGCGACCTCCGCGCTCGACGCCGAAAGCGAGACGCTAGTGCAGACCGCGCTCGAGGAGCTGATGAGCCATCGCACCACGCTGGTGATCGCGCATCGCCTGGCGACCGTGCTCTCTTGCGACCGCATCCTGGTGATGGACCAGGGCAAGATCGTCGAGCAGGGCACGCATGCCGAGCTCGTCGCTGCGAACGGGCTTTATGCCAGGCTGGCAAGGTTGCAGTTCGAGGGGGCGTGAGGGGGCTCCGACTAAAATGGCGAAAACAACCCCATGCAAAGTAGGACTGCTGTCGCCGGTGGCGGGGCGTGAGCACTTCTGGTTCCTGTCATTGCGAGCGTAGCGAAGCAATCCAGTATCCCACCGCGCTGGCAGTCTGGATTGCTTCGCTTCACTCGCAACGACGGCCGCATATGAGGCCGGCACTTGCCTCTTACGGCTTCCATTCCATCTTCAGCACCGGCCGGCCCGAGGTCGGGTTCACGTCGTCGCCGGCATGCGCAAAGCCGTTGCGTTCGTAGAAGCGGATGGCGCGGGCATTGTCCTTGTTGACGAGCAGCGTGACGCCTGATGGCGAGAGGCGCTTGGCCTCATCGACCAGCAGCCGTGCGGCGTCCGAGCCCCAGTGATCCGGATCGACCACGAGCTGGTCGAGATAGCCTTCGTTGTCGATCGTGACGAAGCCGATGAGTGCGCCGTCCTGTTCGGCGACGACGATCGAGGCCTTCGGCACCAGATCCTTGCGCCAGCGCTCGCGCCACCAGTCCAGGCGCGCGGCGAAGTCGATCTGCGGATAGGCCTGTTGCCAGGTGCGGTGCCAGAGGTCGATCGCGGCCGCTTCGTCCTCGGGTCGGTAGGGGCGGAGGTGGAGGGCGCTCACTACCGCTCCGTCAGCTTCAGCTCGATGCGGCGGTTGCGCTTGTAGGCGTCCTCGGTGCTCGCGGTGTCGAGCGGCTGGAATTCGCCGAAGCCGGCGGCGACCAGACGCTGGGCCGGCACGCCGAGCGAGATCAGGTACTGCACCACCGAAATGGCGCGGGCCGCGGACAGGTCCCAGTTCGACTTGAAGTTCGGGCCGGTGACCGGGCGCACGTCGGTATGACCGTCGACGCGCAGCACCCAGGGGATATCGGCGGGGATCTTCTTGTCGAGCTCGATCAGCGCGTTCGCCACGGTGTCGAGCTCGGTGCGGCCCTCCGGCAGCAAGGTCGCCTGGCCGGTGTCGAAGAACACTTCGGACTGGAACACGAAGCGGTCGCCGACCACGCGGATGTCGGGGCGGTTGCCGAGAATGGCGCGCAGGCGGCCGAAGAATTCCGAGCGGTAGCGCGACAATTCCTGCACTCGCTGCGCCAGTGCCACATTCAGGCGCGCGCCCAGATCGGCGATCCTGTTCTGCGATTCCTTGTCGCGCTTCTCGGAGGCGTCCAGCGCCTCTTCCAGCGCCGCCAATTGCCGCCGCAGCGCGCTGATCTGCTGGTTCAGCACCTCGATCTGGGACAGCGCCCGCGCCGAGACCGCCTTCTCCGAGTCCAGCGCCTTGCTGAGCTCGGTGGTCTTTCCCTGCGCGTCGTTGCCGGCATTGGCGAGGCCCTCATAGAGGCCCTTCATGCGGTCGCGCTCGGACTCGGCCGAGGCGAGGCCGGCCTTCAGTTGCGACATCTGGTCGTCGAGGCTGAGTTTGCCGAGCTTTTCCAGCGACAGCAGCTCGTTGAGTTGGGCGATCTTGGCGTTGAGTTGCTCCAGCGCCTTGTCCTTGCCGGTCACCTCCTGCGACAGGAAGAACTGCACGACCAGGAACACCGACAGCAGGAATACGATCGACAGCACCAGCGTCGACAGCGCGTCGACGAATCCCGGCCAGTAGTTGAAGGCGCCCTCGCTGCGGCGGCCGCGGGCTAGAGCCATTTACGTCTCCGTTGTTTCGTGTCCCGGACGCAGTGCAGCGTGCAACGCTGCTCCACGGAGCCGGGACCCAGAGCCTTGTCGGTGGGCCCCGGCTCAGCAGCGCACCACTGCGTGCTGCGCTGCGTCCGGGGCACGATAGTTCAGCGCGCCCTCAGCTCTTTTCCGGCTGGCGGGCGATCCGTTCCAGGAGGCGCCGGATCTCGCGGTTCTGTTCGCCCTGGCCGTCGGCCCATTCGCGGATCATCTGCTGCTCCGTGCGCATGTGCGACACCAGCGCCTGGATGGCCTCGGCAAGGCTCGCCATCGCCGCCGTGGTGCCGCGGCTGGCGCTGCCTTCCTCGAGCACGGAGCGGAGCCGCTCGACCGCGGCCTGGAGCTCGCCGCTGGCAACACCGCCGCCGGAGGCGGCAACGGCAACCTCGCCGCGGCCATATTCGCGCACGGTAGTGGCGAGCCAGTCTTCGAGGTCGGTATAGAAACGGTTCTGCGCCTGGCTCGATTGCAGGTCGAGAAAGCCGAGGATCAGCGAGCCGGCGAGGCCGAACAGCGAGCTGGAAAACGAGATGCCCATGCCGCCGAGCGGGGCGGCGAGGCCCTCCTTCAGCGTGTCGAACAGGGCCCCGGCGTCGCCCCCGACCTTGAGCCCGTCGATAACCTTGCCGACCGAGCCGACCGTCTCGATCAGACCCCAGAAGGTGCCGAGCAGGCCGAGGAAGACGAGCAGGCCGGTCATGTAGCGGGAGATGTCGCGGGCCTCGTCGAGGCGGGTCGCGATCGAATCGAGCAGATGCCGCATGGTGGTCTGGGTGATCGTCATCCGCCCGGAGCGTTCGCCGCCGAGGATCGCCGCCATCGGCGCCAGCAGCTTCGGGTGCCGGGCCGGGGCGAGGCCGGGGTCGGCGATGCGGAAATTGTTGACCCAGGAGACCTCGGGATAGAGCCGGATGACCTGGCGGAAGGCCAGCACGATGCCGATGAACAGAACCGCCCCGATCAGGGCATTGAGGCCGGGATTGGCGAAGAAGGCCTGGATGATCTGCTTGTAGAGCACCACGCCCACCAGCGAACACAGCACCAGGAAGACCAGCATCCGCACCAGGAAGACGCTGGGCGAGGACAGTTTGGTATATTCGATGTCCATGGGAGAGCGGGGCGAGGCGCCTGGCGGCATGGGCGGTATCATCCGTTACGAAAGCTTGCTTGCATCGGCACTATGGCACAGCGCCGGCCCAAAAAAAGCGCCGGATGCGCCGAATCCGTGGAGAGCTGGGGAACTAAATGCGCAAACCGCCTTAGGGCTCGGCCCAGCCGCAAACACTCGGGCTGTTTCTACAGAACCGATGCGACCACCTTGCAGCAGGCGGAGGAGGAGGAGGCATTGCGTCAGACGGGCGAGCGTGCCGGTCTCGCCGACGGTCAGACCAATCCTCGAGCTAGGCCGCGGCTGGGGCGCGGCAGTTTCCGCTCGCAAAGGTGACGGCGGTGTCGAGGTCGCAGGCCAGCGCGCCGATGTCGGGGAAGAGGCGCGGCAGCGCGGGCTCTGGAGCCGCGCGTGATCAGGGCCGGTTCGACCGCATTGCCTCGGTCGAGGTGTTCGATCCCGATGGAACCGAATGGGGTGTGAGTCAGTACGGGATGAAAGGCGCCGAGTGATTGCGATCTTCTGTCGCAGCACGCCGCGATGGAACCCGACTCACAATCCGGTGAGTCGGAAAAAAGCATCCAGAACTCAGAACGATAAGGCCGTGTGACATTGAGCCGCCCGCGCGATGCGTTGCGTCGCAATAAGTCCATTCTATTTTAAGGCCGTCAGCCACGCGGAATCGCCCGGAACAGGCGCTGCGTGGAGTGTGATCGGTTTCAACAACATAGGGGCACCCCACTTCATGTCAGGACTTCGAGTGCGATCGGCATGCGTTGCAATGATGCTCGCGGCCTTCGCGCCGCTGCTCGCCGGCTGCGATGAATCGAGTTCTGCCGTTTCTGCCGCCCAACCCGCCGATCCCGATGTCAGCATCGTCACGGTAAAGCCCCAGCCGCGCGCCGTGGTGCGCGAACTGCCGGGCCGCATCGCGCCGACGCGCGTCTCCGACGTACGGCCGCGCGTGTCCGGCATCGTGGTCGAACGGCTGTTCCGCCAGGGCAGCGAGGTGAAGGCTGGCGATCCGCTCTACCGCATCGATCCGCGTCCGTTCGAGGTCGAGGTGATGGCCAACGAGGCCGCGCTCGCCAAATCCGAGGCTGCGTTGATGCAGGCCAAGCAGCAGGCGCACCGTATCGCCACGCTGACCAGTCAGCGCGCTGCGCCCGAGGCCGAGAACGAGAAGGCGGTGGCGGCGGAGCGCCAGGCCCATGCCGAGGTCGAAGGCCGCAAGGCCGAGCTCGCGCGCGCCAAGCTCAATCTCGACTATGCCACGGTGCGCGCCCCGATCGACGGCGTCGTCGGTGCTGCCCTGGTCAGCGAGGGCGCGCTCGCAGTCCAGAACGAGACCAATCTCGCCACCATCCAGCAGCTCGATCCGATCTACGCCGACTTCACCCAGTCGGTGAATGAACTCAACCAGCTCCGCCGCGCCTTCGAGAGCGGCGACCTCGAGCGCATCGCGCCCGACGCCGCCAAGGTGCACCTCGTGCTCGACGACAACACCATCTATTCGCTCGACGGCAAGCTGTTGTTCTCCGACGCCAAGGTCGATGCCTATACCGGCCAGGTGACGCTGCGCGGCGAGTTCCGCAATCCCAAGCGCGAGCTCCTGCCGGGCATGTATGTCCGCGTTCGCATCGACCAGGGCCTCGACTCCGATGCCATCGCGGTGCCGCAGCAGGCGGTCCAGCGCAATGGCGGTGGCGGCAGCGAGGTGTTCGTCGTCAAGGACGACAATCGCATCGCAGTGCAGCCGGTACGCACCGGTTCGGTGCAGGACGGCGTCTGGTTCGTCACCGAAGGCCTCAAGGCCGGCGACAAGGTCGTGGTCGAAGGTTTTCAGAAGTTCGCCGCCGGCGACAAGGTCAAGCCGCACTCCTGGTCCGAGGCCGAGGCGAGTGCGGATAACCGGCACGCCCAGCAGCTCACGCGGTAACGCTCGAGCGTCGCAAGTGTTTTCCTCATCCTGAGGAGCCCGCTGGAAGCGGGCGTCTCGAAGGATGGCCGCGGGAGAGAGCCGCGCCTTCACGGTTCGAGACGCGCTTCGCGCTCCTCACCATGAGGGGCTAATGAAACAACGAGGGTAAAGCGGCAAATGCCGAGCTTCTTCATCGACAGGCCGATCTTCGCCTGGGTCGTCGCGCTGTTCATCTGCTTGATCGGCGCGATTGCGGTGCCGCTGCTGCCGATCGCGCAATATCCGATCATCGCGCCGCCCTCGATCTCGATCTCGACCAGCTATCCAGGCGCCTCGCCCGAAAACCTCTACAACAGCGTCACGCGTCTGATCGAGGAGGAGCTCAACGGGGCCTCCGGCATCCTCAATTTCGAATCGACCAGCGACTCGCTCGGTCAGGTCGAGATCATCGCCAATTTCGTGCCCGGCACCGATACCAGCGCGGCCTCGGTCGAGGTGCAGAACCGCATCAAGCGCGTCGAAGCGCGCCTGCCGCGCGCGGTGATCCAGCAGGGCATCCTGATCGAAGAAGCCTCGAGTGCGGTTCTCCAGATCATCACGCTGAACTCGACCGACGGCAGCCTCGACGAAGTCGGTCTCGGCGACTTCATGATCCGCAACGTGCTCGGCGAAATCCGCCGTATTCCCGGCGTCGGCCGCGCCACGCTGTATTCGACCGAGCGCAGCTTGCGCGTCTGGGTCGATCCCGCCAAGCTCGTCGGCTATGGGCTGACGGCCGATGACGTCAACAAGGCGATCGCGGCGCAGAACGCGCAGGTCGCCTCGGGCAGCATCGGCGCCGAGCCGTCGACCTCGACCCAGCGCACCTCCGCGCTGGTGCTGGTCAAGGGCCAGCTCTCCTCGCCGGATGAATTCGGCGCCATCATCCTGCGCGCCAACCCCGACGGCTCGACCGTGCGCCTGCGCGACGTTGCGCGCATCGAGGTCGGTGGTCTCAGCTACCAGTTCAACACCCGCCTCGATGGCAAGCCGACTGCCGGTCTTTCCGTACTGATGTCGCCGACCGGCAATGCGCTGGCGACCGCGAGCGCGGTCGAGGAGAAGATGAAGGAGCTGTCGCGCTTCTTCCCGGCCAATATCACCTACGAGATCCCTTACAACATCACGCCGGTGGTCGAGGCGTCGATCAAGAAGGTGCTGTCGACACTGGTCGAAGCCGTGGTGCTGGTGTTCGTGGTGATGTTCCTGTTCCTGCAGAACATCCGCTACACCATCATCCCGACCATCGTGGTCCCGGTGGCGCTGCTCGGCGCCTGTACGACGCTGCTGCTCGCCGGCTACTCCATCAACATGCTCTCGATGTTCGGCATGGTGCTTGCGGTCGGCATCCTCGTCGACGACGCCATCGTCGTGGTCGAGAACGTCGAGCGCATCATGGCGGAGGAGGGCCTGCCGCCGAAGGAAGCGACGCGCAAGGCGATGTCGCAGATCACCGGCGCCATCATCGGCATCACGCTGGTGCTGATGGCGGTGTTCGTGCCGATGGCTTTCTTCCCGGGTTCGGTCGGCATCATCTATCGCCAGTTCTCGGTGACCATGGTGGCTGCGATCGGCTTCTCAGCGTTCCTCGCGCTGTCGCTGACGCCGGCGCTGTGCGCGACGCTGCTGAAACCCGTTGCCAAGGGGCACGCTCATTCGAGCAATTTCGTATTCAGCCGGTTCAATCACATGCTGGAGGCTGCTCGATTTCGCTACGCGCGCACCGTCGGCTTCTCGCTGAAGCGTACCGGCCGCCTGATGCTGGTCTATGCAGCGCTGCTGGCTGGCTTGTCCTGGGCCTTCGTCAATTTGCCCGGCGGCTTCCTGCCGGTCGACGATCAGGGCTTCGTCACCACCGACGTGCAGACGCCCTCGGATTCGTCCTACGCCCGCACCGAGTCCGTGATCGAGAAGGTGGAAAAATATCTGGCGCAGCGGCCGGGCGTCGACAATGTCACTTTTCTCACCGGATTCAGCTTCTCCGGCCAGGGCATGAACACCGCGCAGGCCTTCATCACCTTGAAGGACTGGTCGGAACGCGGGCCGAAGGATTCGGCCGCGGCGATCGTCGCCGACATCAACCGGGATTTGTCGTCTTCGATGCGCGACGCAAAGATCTCCGCGCTGCAGCCGCCGCCGATCGACAATCTCGGCAACTCCTCGGGCTTCTCGTTCCGCCTCCAGGATCGTGGCCAGAAGGGCTATCCGGCCCTGATGCGCGCCGCCGACCAGCTGATCGCCGAGGCCAATGCGAGCCCGGTGCTGCAGAAGGTCTATGTCGAAGGCCTGCCCGAGGCGGGCGTGGTCAATCTCGTGATCGACCGCGAAAAGGCCGGCGCCTTCGGCGTCACCTTCGAGGACATCAACAACACGATCTCGACCAATCTCGGCTCGAACTACATCAATGACTTCCCGAACCGCGGCCGCATGCAGCGCGTCGTGGTCCAGGCGGATGCCCGCGACCGCATGCGGACGGAGGACATCCTCAACTACAACGTCAAGAACAGCCGCGGCCAGCTCGTGCCGTTCTCCTCATTCGCCACGGTCGAATGGGCGCGTGGCCCGACGCAGATCGCCGGCTTCAACTATTATCCGGCGGTGCGCATCTCCGGCGAAGCCAAGCCCGGCTTCACCTCGGGCGACGCGATCGCCGAGATGGAGCGGCTCGCCGGCAAGCTGCCGCGCGGCTTCGGCTACGAATGGACCGGACAGTCGCTCCAGGAGAAGCTGTCGGGCTCGCAGGCGCCGTTCCTGCTCGGGCTCTCGGTGTTCGTGGTGTTCCTGTGTCTGGCCGCGCTCTACGAGAGCTGGACCATTCCGCTCGCCGTGCTGCTCACCGTGCCGCTCGGCATCGTCGGCGCCGTGATTGCGGCGATGCTGCGCGGGCTGCCCAACGACGTCTATTTCACCGTCGGCCTGATCACCATCATCGGCCTTGCAGCAAAGGATGCGATCCTGATCATCGAATTCGCCAAGGATCTGCGGAAAGAAGGCAAGCCGCTGGTGGAAGCCACCATCGAGGCCTGCCGCCTGCGCTTCCGCCCGATCCTGATGACGGGCCTCGCCTTCATCTGCGGCGTGCTGCCGATGGCCATTGCCCATGGCGCCGGTGGCGCCAGCCAGCAAGCGCTCGGCAGCGTCGTGATGGGTGGCATGATCGCGGTCGTGATCTTGGCGTTGCTGATGGTGCCGGTGTTCTTCGTGTCGGTGCAGCGCGTGCTGGCGGGGGATCGGGAGCCGGCCGCGGCGAAGGAAGGCGAGGCTTACGGGCCGCCGGCGCCGGTGCCGCATGGCCACTGACGCTGTCATTCCGGGGCGCGCGTAGCGCGAACTCCGATGCGCAATTGCGCATCTGAGAATTCATCAAGCCGCAGTCAAAGTCGATGAATGGATTCCGGGCCCGCGCCAAGTGGTGCGTCCCGGAATGACGGCGGAGTGTGAAGCGAGTGCCTTCGCCCTACGCTGGCTTCCGCAGGATCTTCACCAGCTCGCCGTGCACAAACTCGTTGCCGCACACGATGTGGCCGGTCACCAGCGGGTCGCCCGGCGTCGCGATGTCGCTCACCGTACCACCGGCTTCGCGCACCATGAGCATGCCGGCGGCGATGTCCCAGGACTGCAGATTGCGCTCCCAATAGCCGTCGAGGCGGCCGGCGGCGACGAAGGCGAGGTCGAGGGAGGCGGCGCCGAAGCGGCGGAGGCCTGCGACGCGGTCCTGGATCGCGGTCATCTCGCGGCGGAATTCCTCGTGGTCGCCGCGGCCGATATGGGGCAGGCCGCAGGCCACCACGCATTCGTTGAGCTGGCGGCGGCCGGCCACCCGCAGCCGCTGGTCGTTGAGGAACGCGCCCTTGCCGCGCTCGGCGATGTAGAGCTCGTCATTGGCGGGGTTGTAGATCACGCCGGCAATCACCGTGCCTTCGCGCGCAAGGCCGATCGAGATCGCGAATTGCGGGATGCCGTGCAGGAAGTTGGTGGTGCCGTCGAGGGGATCGACGATCCAGGTGTGGCTCTTGTCGCTGCCCTCGCGGGTGCCGCCTTCCTCGCCGATGAAGCCATAGCCGGGCCGCGCCTTGGCGAGGTCCTGGTAGAGGATCTCCTCGGCACGCTTGTCGGCAAGCGACACGAAATTCGCGGGCCCCTTCAGCGAGACCTGGAGATGCTCGATCTCGCCGAGATCGCGCTTGAGGCTGCGGCCGGCGCGGCGCGCGGCCTTGACCATGACGTTGATAGTGGCGGAATACAGCATGGGCTCTGGTCTTGGTCGGGGGAATTGGCGCGGAACCGCGCATGTTTGAGGGATTGGGTGCCCTGCGAGGGGGCTTGCGTCAAGTCATTGCGTCAAGTCATTTGGTCCCGAGCCATTTCCTGGCGGCGGCCTCCGCCTTGGCCCTGTCTTCGGCCGGCAGATCGGAGAACTGCTTGTCGAGCTCCGGATCGCCCTTGCCGGAGGTCTTGGCAACCAGGTGCCATTTGAAGCCTTCGACCTTGTCCACGGACGTGCCCATGCCGTTGATCAGCACCCAGGCCAGCCGGTTCTGCGCGATCGCGCTGCCCTGGCGGGACGCCTTGCGGAGCAACGCGACAGCCGCCGGCTGGTTCTGCGGCGTACCGGTCCCGTTGAACATCGCGATGGCATATTCGACCTCGGCATCGACGTTATCGGCGAGCGACGCCGCCTGGAGCAGCCGCACCGACCGTTCCGCGTCCTTCGGCACGCCGGTGCCCTCCTTGTAGAAGGTCGCGAGCGCGTATTGCGCCTCGGGCAGGCCGGCGTCCGCCGCCTGGCGCAGCAGCTCGGCGGAACGCTTGACGTCCTGCGGCAGGGTCTGGCCGTCCAGATAGAGCAAAGCGAGGTTATAGGCCGCCTTGGGCTCGCCGAGCTTGGCGGCGGACGCCATCAGCTTGACCGCCTCGCCCTTGTCGACCGGACCGCCGCGGCCGGACATGCGCAGCATGGCGAGCGCGAACATCGCTTCACGGTCGCCGGCATCGGCGGCGCGCTTGTACCATTCGAGCGCCTTGGCGTAATCGCGGCGGATGCCCATGGCGTTGGAATAGAGCTCGCCCAGCATGGTCATCGCCTTGACATCGCCGGTCTTGGCCCGGGCTGTAGCGAGATCGAACGCGGTCTTGTACTGGCCGCGCTGATAGGCGCCGAACACCAGGTCGACGTTGGAATCGTCGGCCGGTGGCGCGGGGATCACGGTCGCGGCCGGCGCCGGGGTGGCGGCGGGCTTGGGGGAAGCGGAAGGCTTCGGTGCGGGCGTGGCCTCCTTCTTCTTGGTGATCGTATGCGGTGCGGCCTTTGGCTTTTCCTTTTCCTTCTCGTTTCCCTTCTCGTTTCCCTTGGCCTTCTCGGCGGACGGGCTCGGCGTCGCGGCCGGAGGGGTGATCTGGAGCTGCGCGGCCGCGGGCGCCGTCAGCAGCAGCGTGGCCAGGATGGTGATGCACGGGAGTTTCATGTCAGGCGCTAGCCGTGCTCCTCGCCCGCGGGCGCAGTCGCATGGGCCTTCTTGATCGCAGCGTCCGCCTCGATCAGCGCGGCCTTGGGCCCGCGCGGATCGGCCCAGATGAACTCGCCGACCAGCACGAAATCGGCGCCGCTGGCGGCGAAGTCATAGGCCTCTTCCAGCGAGATGGCGAAGCCGACGCACGGCGGTTCGAACAGCTCCGCCCACCAGTCCAGGCGTTCGGCAATGGCTTGCGCGGAGGGGCGCTGGCCTTTCTCGTCGGGCTCGCCGAACATCACGTAGTCGGCGCCCATCTCGCCTGCGCTCATGGAATCGTGGCGCGTGGCGAGCCCGCCGGCGCCGGCGATGCGATCGGGCTTGAGCGAGGGGGCCGCCTCTTCCAGCGCGGCGAGGCCCGTGAGGTGCGCGCCGTCCGCACCGCCGCGTGCGACCAGTTCGGCATGGCCGTCGATCAGCAGCGCGGCGCCCGCTTTCTGGACCGGCGGCGCCAGGGCCTTGATGCGCGAGATCATGGTGCGCTGGTCGATCTCCTTCAGCCGCAGCAGCACCGCTGCGACGTCGGCACAGGCGAGCAGGCCCGGCAGCTCGGCGGCGAGCGTCGCGGGATCATCGACGACAGGTGTTGCGAGATAAAGGCGCGGCACCGGGCGCGGCGGAGGCGATTTGCTCGACAAGATCTAGGCTGCCTTCTTTTCCAGGCTGCTTTGCCACTCGCCCTTCGAGGCGAGACCGTTCATTCGCGCGCGATGGCTGAATGCAGTTTGCCCGGCCGCGACATTCTCGGCCTTGCCGGACCAGGCCTTCTGCGGCGCGGCCTGCAGCGCGCGGCCGTAGGAGAAGGTCAGGCCCCAGGGCAGCGGGCCCAGCTTGTGCATGGCGTTGAGATGCGCGGTTGCTTCCTCATCCGACTGGCCGCCGGAGAGGAAGGCAATGCCGGGCACTGCCGCCGGCACGCAGGCCTTCAGCAGCCGAATTGTCTTCTCCGCGACCTCCTCGACGGAGGCCTGCTTCGCGCTCTTCTTGCCTGATATCGCCATGTTCGGCTTCAGCACCATGCCTTCGAGCGCGACGCGCTGCACGCGCAATTCCTGGAACGTCTTGTTGAGGACGCGCTGGGTGACTTCATAGCAGCGTTCGATGTCGTGATCGCCGTCCATCAGCACTTCCGGCTCGACGATCGGCACGATCTGCGCAGCCTGGCACAGCGCGGCGTAGCGCGCCAGCGCATGGGCGTTGACGCTGATCGCGGTCATTGAGGGTATGCCGCTGCCGATGTCGATCACCGCGCGCCATTTGGCGAAGCGCGCGCCGCGCTCGTAATATTTCTTCAACCGCTCGGCGAGCTTGTCGAGCCCGACGGTGACGAGCTCGCCCGGGCACATCGGCAAGGTCTGCGTGCCCTCATCGACCTTGATGCCGGGAATGGCACCGCTCTGTTCGATCAGTTTGACCAGCGGCGTGCCGTCCTTGGCGTCCTGCCAGATCGTCTCGTCGTAGAGGATCACGCCGGAAATAAACTGGCTCATCGCCTCCTTCGAGCGGAACAACATCTCGCGGTAGTCGCGGCGGTTGCCTTCCGTCGATTCCACGCCGATCGCGTCAAAGCGCTTCTTGATGGTTCCGGAGGATTCGTCGGCGGCGAGGATACCCTTGCCGGGGGCGACCATGGCGGTCGCGATCCTGTTGAGCTCAGTCAGATTCATCGAGAGGTCCTCCCAAAACGATTCTGCCCTTGCCTGTCAAAATAGACCGTTCTCGGGCAATTGCCGAGTTAACGTTCGTCGCAGGGTAAAGGGGGGAGGAAGTATCGTGCCACAAGAAAACTGTCATTCCGGGATGCGCCGGAAGGCGCAGGCCCGGAATCCATACCCCCGGCCTGTGGTTATGGATTCCGGGCTCGCCGCTATGCGGCGCCCCGGAATGACGGACAGAGCGCGCTAGCCTTGCGCCACCGCGCGATCGCTACGCGACGCGGGGGTCGAGTTCGCCCTTGGCGTAGCGCTTGGCCATCTCGGCGGTGGTGAGGACGCGCTTGATCTTGGAGGCTTGCCCTGCGGTGTTGAACTCCTGGAGCCGCTGCTTGCACAGCTTGGTCATCGCTTCCATCGCCGGCTTCAGGTACTTGCGCGGATCGAACTCTTCCGGGCTGTCCTTCAGAACCTTCCGGATCTGGCCGGTCATCGCCATGCGGTTGTCGGTGTCGATGTTGATCTTGCGCACGCCGTTCTTGATGCCGCGCTGGATCTCGCTCACCGGCACGCCCCAGGTCGGCTTCATCTTGCCGCCATAGGCGTTGATGATGTCCTGGAGGTCCTGCGGCACCGACGACGAACCATGCATCACCAGATGCGTGTTCGGCAGCTTGCGGTGGATCTCCTCGATCACTTTCATGGCGAGGATGTCGCCGTCCGGCTTGCGGGTGAACTTGTAGGCGCCGTGGGAGGTGCCCATCGCGATCGCGAGCGCATCGACCTTGGTCTCCTGGACGAACTTCACGGCCTCGTCCGGGTTGGTCAGGAGCTGGTCATGCGACAGCTTGCCTTCGGCGCCGTGGCCGTCTTCCTTGTCGCCCATGCCGGTCTCGAGCGAGCCGAGCACGCCGAGCTCGCCCTCGACCGAGATGCCGCCGAGATGGGCCATGTCGGTCACGGTCTTGGTAACGCCGACATTGTAGCCCCAGTCGCCGGGGGTCTTGCCGTCGGCCTTCAGCGAGCCGTCCATCATCACCGAGGTGAAGCCGGCCTGGATCGCGGTCATGCAGGTCGCGGGCTCGTTGCCGTGGTCGAGATGCACGCAGACCGGAATATGCGGATAGATCTCGGTCACCGCATCCATCATGTGCTTGAGCATGACATCGTTGGCGTAGGAGCGCGCGCCGCGCGAGGCCTGGATGATCACGGGAGCATCGGTCTGGTTCGCGGCGTCCATGATCGCCAGCGCCTGCTCCATGTTGTTGATGTTGAAGGCCGGTACGCCGTAATCGTTCTCTGCCGCATGGTCGAGCAATTGACGCAACGTGATCCGAGCCATGTTTCTTTTTCTCCCGTTTGGGCCTGCAAGGCCGCTAACTACTCGCCGACTTGAACTTACTTGATGCGCAAAACTTCGACGCCGGGCAGGGGCTTGCCTTCCATCCATTCGAGAAAGGCGCCACCGGCAGTCGAGACATAGGTGAAGTCACCGGCCACATGGGCCTGGTTGAGCGCTGCGACGGTGTCACCGCCGCCCGCGATCGAGATCAGCTTTTTCGCCTTGGTGCGTTCGGCGGCATGCTTGGCGGCGGCGACCGTGCCGCGGTCGAAGGGTTGCATCTCGAAGGCGCCGAGCGGTCCGTTCCAGACCAGGGTCGCCGCGTCATCGATCGCGGCATGGACGCGCGCGACCGATTGCGGACCGACATCGAGGATCATGCCGTCGGCCGGGATCGCGTCGAGCCCATAGGCATGCGACGGCGCGTTGGCAGCGAAATGATAGGCAACGGTGGCGTCGACCGGCAGGATGATCGCGCAGTTGGCGGCTTCCGCTTTTTCCATGATGCGCAGCGCGGTCGGCGCGAGATCCTTCTCGGCCAGCGACTTGCCGATCGCAACGCCCTGGGCGTGCAGGAAGGTGTTGGCCATGCCGCCGCCGATCACCAGCGCGTCGACCTTGTTGACGAGGTTCTCGAGCAGGTCGATCTTGGTCGAGACCTTGGCGCCGCCGATGATCGCGATGACGGGCTTGGTCGGCGAACCCAGCGCCTTCTCCAGCGCAACGAGCTCGGCCTGCATGGTGCGGCCGGCATAGGCCGGCAGCTTGTGGCCGAGGCCCTCCGTCGAGGCGTGGGCGCGGTGCGCGGCCGAGAACGCGTCATTGACCCAGATGTCGCCGAGCTTTGCCAGTTCCGCGACGAAGGCGGGATCGTTCTTTTCCTCTTCCTTGTGGAAGCGGGTGTTTTCCAGGCACAGGATGTCGCCATCCTTCAAGCCGGCGATGGCCTTGGCCGCGGGCTCGCCGATGCAATCGTCGGCGAAGGCGACAGGCTTGTTCACGACCTTCGACAGCGCTTCAGCGACAGGCTTGAGCGACTCCTTGGCATCGCGCCCCTTGGGCCGGCCGAAATGCGCGAGCAGGATGACCTTGCCGCCCTTGTCGGCGAGCTCGGTGATGGTCGGTGCGACGCGCTCGAGCCGCGTTGCGTCCGTGACGCGCCCGTTCTCCATGGGCACGTTGAGATCGACGCGCAGCAGGACGCGCTTGCCCTTCACGTCGACGTCGTCGAGGGTGCGGAATTTGTTGGTCATCTTCGGCTCTCTTGTCCCCGGGCGCACTACGCCGCGAAGTGCCGCGGTGCAGAACCGGGACCTACGGTGTGGCACGAGTCCCGGCCGTGCGGAGCAGCGCAAGCGCGCTGCACCGCGTCCGGGACACGAAACCTACGTTCTTAGATCACCTTCGCGATTGCGACGGCGGTAACAGCCATGCGGTTCGAGAAGCCCCACTCGTTGTCGTACCAGGACATCACGCGCACCAGCGTGCCGTTCTGCACCTTGGTCTGGTCTTCGTGGAACGTCGAGGAGTGCGGCTCGTGGTTGAAGTCGATCGAGACATTCGGCGCGCTGGTGTAACCGAGGACGCCTTTGAGCTGCTGCTCGGAGGCGCGCTTCATCGCCGCGTTGATTTCCTTGGCGTCGGTGGCGCGCTTTGCGACGATCTTGAGGTCGACGACCGAGACGTTCGGGGTCGGCACGCGGATCGCGACGCCGTCGAGCTTGCCCTTCAGCTCGGGCAGCACGAGGCCGATCGCCTTCGCCGCACCGGTCGAGGTCGGGATCATCGACATCGCAGCCGCGCGGCCGCGGTAGAGATCCTTGTGCAGCGTGTCCAGCGTCGGCTGGTCGCCGGTGTAGGCGTGGATCGTGGTCATGAAGCCGGTCTCGATGCCGACGAGGTCGTTCAGCACCTTGGCGACCGGCGCGAGGCAGTTCGTGGTGCAGGAGCCGTTGGAGACGACCAGATGATCCTTGGTCAGCGTGTCATGGTTGACGCCAAAAACGATGGTGGCGTCGGCGCCGTCGGCGGGCGCGGAGACCAGCACGCGCTTGGCGCCTGCGGTCAGATGTGCCGAAGCCTTGTCCTTCGAGGTGAAGATGCCGGTGCATTCCAGCGCGATGTCGACGCCGAGATCCTTCCAGGGAAGCTTCGAGGGATCGCGCTCGGCGGTCACCTTGATCTTGCCGCCGCCGAGGCTGATCGAGTCGCCATCGACGGTCACGGTGCCGGGGAAACGGCCATGGACGGAGTCGAAGCGAAGGAGGTGAGCATTGGTCTCGACCGGGCCGAGGTCATTGATGCCGACGACCTCGATATCCTTGCGGCCAGACTCGGCGATAGCCCGCAGGACGTTGCGACCGATGCGGCCAAAACCGTTAATTCCGACGCGGACTGCCATGTTTCGTCTCCTTATGACCGTTCAATGACGTGTTCGATAACGCCTAATCCTCCCGCACAACGCGCTTGGCGCGCCTGCGTGGGTTTTTTAGGGCGGACGCCCGGTTCGGCCGGGCGGTGCTTGATCATATGGAACGTTACGTAGTCCTTTTTTTTGGCAAGCTCAACTCTTAGGAAACGCGCTTCAGCACAGCGTTAACCGCAGCCTCGGCGGTAATGCCGAAATGCTTGAAAAGGTCCTTCGCAGGGGCGCTGGCGCCGAAGGAATGCATGCCGATGAATTCGCCATCCTGGCCGATCACGGCATCCCAGCCCCAGCGCACTGCGGCCTCGATTGCGACCTTCACCGGCGCGTTGCCGATGATCTCGGCGCGCTTGGCCTCTGGTTGCGCTAACAAGAGCTCGAGCGAGGGCACCGAGACCACCCGCGACGCGATGCCGCGCTCGGCGAGCTGCTTCTGCGCGGCAACTGCGATCTCGACTTCGGAGCCGGAGGCAAACAGCGTTGCCTTGGCTTCGCCTTGCGCGGCGACCAGCTCGTAGGCGCCATGCTGGCAGGGATTGTCGTTCGGCGCGGTGGTGCGGAGCTGCGGCAGGTTCTGCCGCGTCAGCGCCAGCACGGTCGGTCCGTCGATGCGGTTGAGCGCGAGCTCCCAGCATTCGGCGACCTCGATGGAATCGCAGGGGCGGAACACGCGCATGTTCGGGATGGCGCGAAGCGCTGCGAGATGCTCGACCGGCTGGTGGGTCGGACCGTCCTCACCGAGGCCGATGGAGTCGTGCGTCATCACGTAGACGACGCCGGTTCCCATCAAGGCGGCAAGGCGCATCGCAGGCCGCGCATAATCGGTGAACACCAGGAAGGTCGCGCCGTTCGGTGCGAAACCACCGTGCAGGAAGATACCGTTCATCGCGGCACACATGCCGTGCTCGCGGATGCCGTAGTGAATGAAGCGGCCCTTCGGCGTCTTGGCGGAGAAAGCGGTCGCCGACTTCGCCTTGTTGTTGTTGGAGCCGGTGAGATCGGCCGAGCCTGCCAGGAATTCCATCGGCATGGCGCCGGCAATGACTTCGATCACGGCTTCCGAGGATTTGCGGGTTGCCGCAGTCATCGGCTTTTCCAGCAGCTCCTTCTTGTACGCGCGTACCGCCTTCGCGAGCGAGGCCGGACGCTCGTGACGGAGGCGGCGCTCGAACTCGGCGCGCTTGCGGCTGCCGAGCTCTCCGAGCCGTCCTTCCCATTCCTGACGTGCAGCTGCGCCGTGCGAGCCGGCTGCGCGCCAGGCCTTCAGCACGTCATCGGGCACCGAGAACGGCTCGAGCGAAATGCCGAGATTTTCCTTGGCGGCCTTCAGCTCGTCGGCGCCGAGCGCCTCGCCGTGCGCCTTCGCGGTGCCGGCCTTGTGCGGCGCGCCGAAGCCGATGGTGGTGCGGCAGGCGATCAGCGTCGGCTTGTTGGATTTCTTCGCGCGCGTGATGGCGGCGGCGATCGCGGCCTGATCGTGGCCGTCGATCTTCTCGGCGGCCCAGCCCGCGGACTTGAAGCGCTTCACCTGGTCGACGGAATCGGCAATCGAGGTCGGACCGTCGATCGAGATGCCGTTGTCGTCGTAGAGGACGATCATCTTGTTGAGCTTCCAGTGCCCGGCCATCGCGATCGCTTCCTGCGACACGCCTTCCATCAGGTCGCCGTCGGAGGCGAGCACGAAGGTGTGGTGGTCGACGATCTTCTTGCCGAACTCAGCAGCGAGCATCTTTTCCGCCAACGCCATGCCGACCGCGGTCGAGATGCCCTGGCCGAGCGGACCGGTGGTGGTCTCGATGCCCTTGGTGTGGAAGTTTTCGGGGTGGCCCGGCGTCAATCCGCCGAGCTGGCGGAACTGCTTGAGCTGGTCCAGCGTCATGTCGGCATTGCCGGTCAGATACAGCAGCGAATAGAGCAGCATCGAGCCGTGGCCGGCCGAGAGCACGAAGCGGTCGCGGTCGGGCCAGGCGGGGGCCGCGGCATCGAATTTCAGAAATTGCGTGAACAGCACCGTGGCAATGTCGGCAGCGCCCATCGGCAGGCCGGGATGGCCCGATTTCGCCTTCTCGACAGCATCCATCGAGAGGCCACGGATCGCGTTGGCCATACGGGTGTGATCGACTTGCGTCATGTCTGAAATCCGTCTGAAATGAGGCGCTTGGCGGTGGGGCGGCCGCATGGGAGGAGCTTGGCGGCCACGGAAGGTCGGGCTGGGATAGCACCTCGGTTCCGGGAGTCCAAGGCAATCAAACGTCGGTTTGGCCGTAAAAGTTGCTTACGGCATGATCCGGAAAAGTGGAGGCCGGTTTTCCGGCGAGATCGTGCCCCCGCAAGATCGGTGCATAGTTTCGCGGCGACGTTGCGCTCGGCTAGCTTGCCACGTAAATTTCTGCTTCTAACCGCTTGCCGAACCGAGTCTTTTGCCGGACGGCAAGCCCACCGGGGACAAGGCCAAAGGTTCCGCCGCTGACTAGATGAACGATCGCGTTTCCAACAGCTCTGCCATGACGGAGTCCTCCGCCGTCGAGATCGAGATCGCGACGCGCAGGCTCATGGCGGCGCTCGATGCGCTCGAAAGCGCGGTCGAGCGGCGGCGCGATGCCGATCGCGACGAGAACGAGCTCGCGGCGCGGATACAGGCACTGGGCGCAGATCGCTCGCGGCTTGCCGACGAGCTCGACGGCGCGCTGGTAAAGGCGCGCAAGCTCGAGCGGACCAATCGGGAGATCTCGGATCGGCTTGATTCCGCGATCGTCACGATACGCTCGGTGCTCGATACCGGAGAGGATGGATGAGCCACATCAACGTCACCATCAACGCCCGGCAATACCGCATGGCCTGCGAGGAGGGCCAGGAGGTGCGGCTGTTGAAGCTCGCCGAAAGCCTGGAGACGCGGATTCAATCGTTGCGCGGAAAATTCGGCGAGATCGGCGATGCACGGCTCACCGTGATGGCGGCGCTGACCGTTTGCGACGAGCTGGTCGATGCCGGCAATCGTCTCCGCACCATGGAGCAGGAATTGAACGAGTTGCGGGATTTCCGCAACGCCGCCGTCGAGCGCGCCCGGCTGACCCAGACCGCGGTCGTGAACGCGCTGAACGCCGCGGCCGAGCGCATCGAGAAGTCGACCCAGGTCCTGAACCGGACCGTCGGCAACGGGATCGCGATCGGGTAAGAGTCTTTCTTCTCCCTCTCCCAAGAGGGTGTATCCTCCAGGGAGACTCCCCCCAGAGGAGAGAACCCTCACCCGGCGCGCGGGACGATGCTTTGCATCGCCCGGGACGCGCCGACCTCTCCCGCAAGCGGGAGAGGTGAGTAACCAAGAGCCGGGCTGGCGATTCGTCCGCATCGTTGTTAGATTGCGCCGGCGAGGCTGCGACGCGCGTCAGGAGCCATATATCCCCGGGGCCTTATCGATCCTTTAGGGAACTGTCCCTGGCCGGGCCCGTGGGCCCGGACATATGGTGCCCACCTACTTTCGTAGGGAACTCCGGGATCGAGTGCTTCAACGGCGTCCGCGGCTTCGCACTTTTGTTTGCTTGGTTTCTGCCTGTCGAATTCGCGCGTTAGACTGCGGCGGTTGGGGGACCCTGCGCATGACGAACTCGAAAGCCGAACTCCGCGCCAAAGCGCTGGCGGCGCGTGATGCGCTCAGCGAAAAAAAGCGCACCACTGCCGCCGCAAAGCTAGCCAAGCGCGGACTGCCGTTCGAACTCTTGCCCGGCAGTATCGTCTCCGGCTATTCGCCGATCCGCAGCGAGATCGATCCGATGCCGCTGATGGCGAAGCTCGCCGCGGAGGGCGCAAAGCTGGCGCTGCCCTGCGTCACCGCGCGCGGCCAGTCGCTGATCTTCCGCGTCTTCCATCCGAACGACCGCTTGATGCTCGGCCCGCTCGGCATTCCCGAGCCGTCGCCGGCCGCCGCCGAAATCGTTCCCGACATCATGCTGACGCCACTTGCGGCCTTCGACCGTCTCGGCCATCGCATCGGCTATGGCGCCGGCCACTACGACTTCACTTTCGCGCATTTGCGGAAAGCGAAGCACATCGTTGGCATCGGGCTCGCTTTTGCCGCGCAGGAGATCAAGGCGGTTCCGGCACTATCTCACGACGTCGCCCTGGATTATGTGCTAACGGAATCGGACGTGTTCGATTTCCGGAGTTCTGAAGTTGCGAATTCTCTTCGTGGGTGATGTCGTCGGTCGCGCCGGGCGCAACGCAATCGCCGAATATCTGCCCGGCATGGTCAAGGACTGGTCACTCGATTTCGTCGTCGTCAACGGCGAGAATTCCGCTGGCGGCTTCGGTATCACGGAGGCGATCTATCAGGAGTTTCTCGATGCCGGCGCCGACGCGGTGACGCTCGGCAATCACTCCTGGGACCAGCGAGAAGCCCTGGTGTTCATCGAGCGCGCGGAGCGCCTGGTGCGGCCGGCGAATTATCCGCGCGGTACGCCCGGCCGCGGCGCTGCGCTGGTCGAGACCAAGAACGGCAAGCATGCGCTCGTCGTCAACGCGCTCGGCCGTGTCTTCATGACCCCGTTCGATGATCCCTTTGCCGCACTGGAGCGCGAGCTCGGCGCCTGCCCGCTCGGCGTTGCCGCCGATGCGATCGTCGTCGATTTCCATTGCGAGGCGAGCAGCGAGAAGCAGGGCATCGGCTTCTTCTGCGACGGCCGCGCCAGCCTCGTCGTCGGCACGCACACGCATGTGCCGACAGCCGACCATCAGATCCTCACCGGCGGCACCGCCTACATGACCGACGCCGGCATGACCGGCGACTACGATTCCATCATCGGCATGCAGAAGGAAGAACCGCTGCGCAGGTTCACGTCGGGGATTCCCTCGGGACGTTTCGAGCCGGCGACGGGCGTCGCGACGCTCAGCGGTGTGGCCGTAGAGACTGATGATGCAACGGGACTCGCGTTGAAGATTGCACCGGTTCGCGTGGGTGGAAGGCTGGAGCCGGCGACGCCGAAGTTCTGGTTGAGCTGAATTTTCGCGCGGCACACTCAGTGTCGTCCCCGCGAAGGCGGGGACCCATAACCACAGGGAGCGGTGTGGCGCGACGCTGGTAACCGCGAGTCTTCGCCAAACCGCTCCCTGTGGTTATGGGTCCCGGATCTGCGCTTCGCTTGTCCGGGGCGACAGTCAAGCTTGACGCGCGCGGTCGCGCATCAATCTCGCCGCAAATAGCGCCGCGAAGTCTACTCCGCCGTCTGCTCCCGCAGCTCCGCCACGTCCTTCGCCGTCAGCTTCGAGCCCTTGGTGCCGAACCGCGCCGTCACGTAGTTCGCCACCGCGGCGATCTCGTCGTCCGTGTAGGCATTGCCGAACGCCGGCATCGAGAGAGCGCCGTCGGGCGTGTGGCGCTTGGTGCCTGACAGCACGATCTGCGCGACGTTGGTGGCGGCGGGGTCGTTGACGGCCCAGGTGCCGGTCAGCGTCGCCATCGGCGAGACCGGGCTTTCGCCGCTCCAGCCATGGCAGCTGGCACAGGCGCTCGCGAACACCTGCTTGCCGCGCGCATCCGCCGTGACGCCGTCCTTGTGCGAGGCGGGCGCGACGGGTGCCGTGGTGGCGGGCAGGTCGGGCGAGGGCACCGGCGGCACGCTGCGCAAGTAAGCAACGATGGCGCGGATGTCCTCGGGGGCGAACTGGCTGAAGCTGCGGTCGACCGCTTCACCCATCGGACCGGAGGCGGAGCCGTGGCCCGGGGCGTGGCCGAGCGAGAGATAGGAGATCAGATCCTCGTCGCGCCAATTGCCAAGGCCCGTCGCCTTGTCGGAAGAGATGTTGAAGGCGCGCCAGCCAGCGGTGATCGCGCCGCCGAACTTCTTGCGGTTGTCGAGCGCAAAGCCGAGATTGCGCGGCGTGTGGCATTCGCCGCAATGCGCCAGCGCCTCGGCGAGGTACGCGCCGCGATTCCATTCCGGGCTCTTCGAGGCATCAGGCGCAAAGCGCGTGTCTGGATTGAACACGGCCGACCAGACGATCATCGCCCAGCGCTGGTTGAATGGGAATGACAGCGTGTTGTCCGGCGCCTGCGCGCGCACCGCCGGCAGGCTGAACAGATAGGCCTTCACCGCCAGCACGTCCTCGTCGGTCATGTAAGTGTAGGACGTGTAGGGCATCGCCGGATAGAGCCGCGCGCCGTCACGGCGCTTGCCGTGCTGGACCGCGTTGAGGAAATCCTGGTCGCTGTAATTGCCGATGCCGGTGTCCTTGTCCGGCGTGATGTTGGTCGAATAGAGTGTGCCGAACGGCAGCTTGAAGCCGAGCCCGCCGGAATATTCCTTCTCGCCCGGCTTGGTGTGGCAGACCATGCAGTCTGCGGCCTTCGCGAGATACTCGCCGCGTTCGACGATGCCAGCCCTTTCGAGCTTTGCCGGCGCGCCGGTCGGCTTGCCCGCGCGGTAATCCGCCAGCGCCACTTTCGTGCCGCCGGCGAAGTCGAGCGGGCCGGGCCCGCGGATGATCCAGACGCCGAGCGCCGCCACCACGATGGCGATCACGACGAGGCTTGCGAGGACACGCATTTTCCCGCTCATGCCTTATTCCCCACAGCCAGCAGTTTCCGATCGATCGGCAGGCGCCGCAGCGCCACGCCGGTTGCTGCGTAAATCGCGTTGCGCAGCGCCGGCGGTCCCGCCGTTGTGCCGGTCTCGCCGATCCCGCCGGGCGCCTCGCCGCTCTTGACGAGGTGAACCTCGATCTTCGGTGTCTGATTGATCCGCAACATCCGGTAGTCATTGAAGTTGGATTGCTGGACGCGGCCCTTGTCGATGGTGATCTCGCCGTAGAGCGCGGCAGTGAGGCCGAAGATCAGTCCGCCCTCGACCTGAGCCACGATGGTATCGGGATTGACGGCGATGCCGGTATCCACCACCGAGGTCGCACGGCGTAGATTGACCTCGCCTTGCTCGTCGACTTCCGCCTCCACTACGGTGGCGATGAAACTCCCGAAAGATGGCTGCAAGCACACTCCGCGCCCGACTCGAGCCGGCAATGGCTGACCCCATTTGGCCCTTTCTGCCGCGAGATTGAGGACAGACAGGAAGCGCGGCTGATTGGCCAGCATTCCGCGGCGAAACTCAACCGGATCCGTGCCTGCCTTGCGCGCCAGTTCGTCCATGAAGCACTCGGCGGCAAACACGTTGTTGTTGGGACCGACCCCGCGCCAGAACCCGGTTGGTATGGCCGGCGGTTCGGCTCGCACATATTCGACGTGGAAGTTCGGGATGTCGTAGGGCAGGTCGGTGGCGCTGTCGATCGCGTCGATATCGATGCCCTTCTGGAACGCCGGCGGTAGCCAGCGTGCGATGATCGCAGCGCCAGTGATCTTGTATTTCCAGCCGACGATCTTGCCGCCCGACAGGGTCGCTGCAATCGTGTCGCGATAGACCGGTCGATAGACGTCGTGCTGAATGTCCTCCTCGCGGGTCCACACCACCTTGACCGGCCCGTCGACCTGCTTGGCGATACGAACGGCCGCGACCACCATGTCGGGCTCGAGCTTGCGGCCGAAGCCGCCACCGAGCAGGTGCTGATTGACGGTCACCTTCTCGACCGGCAGTCCGGCCGCCCTTGCCGCCTCCGACTGCACGCGCGCCATGATCTGCGTGCCGGTCCAGATCTCGCAGGAATCGGGCTTGCAATGCACCGTGGCGTTCAACGGCTCCATCGTTGCGTGGGCGAGAAACGGCAGCTCGAACGAAGCCTCGAATTTTTCGCCGGTTGTGAGGCCCTTGGCGATATCGCCGGTCGACTTGGCGATCACGCCGTCCTTTGCGCTGGCGGCGCGCAGATCGTCCCAAATCGCTTTCGAATTGATCTTCGCGTTCGGTCCCTCGTTCCACTCGATGTCGAGCGCATCCAGGCCTTTTTTCGCGGCCCACATGTGATCGCCAACGACGGCGACGAGATCGTCGAGCACCACGATCTTTCGCACGCCCGAAATCTTCTTCGCGGCGCGGTCATCGACCTTGCCGACCTTGCCGCCGAAAACCGGGCATTGCGCCAGCGTCGCGAACTTCATGTCCGGCACAATGGCGTCGATGCCGTAGACGGCTTTGCCGTTGACCTTGTCTGGCGTGTCGAGCCGCTTGAACGGCTGGCCGATATAGACGAAATCCTTGGGGTCCTTGAGCGGGACGTCTTTGGGCGGTGTCTGGCCGCTTGCGGCAGCGGCAAGCGCGCCATAGGGCAGCGTCCGACCGCTCGCCTTGTGAGTCACCTCCCCCTTCGATGTCGAGCAACTGGCCGGATCGACGTTCCATTGCGCGGCTGCGGCCTGCACCAGCATGGCGCGCGCGCTGGCGCCGGCTTCACGCAGCGGTTTCCAGAACGCCCGGACCGATGTGGAGCCTCCGGTCGCCTGAATGATGAAGATCGGATTGCCGTAAAGCTTCTCGTTGGCCGGTGCGTGCAGCAGCTTGACCTTGGACCAGTCTGCGTCGAGCTCTTCCGCCAGGATCATCGAGATCGCGGTGTAGATCCCCTGTCCCATCTCGACTTGCGGCATCACCAGCGTCGTCAGACCTTCCGGGTCGATGCGGATGAAGGCGTTGGGTGCGAACTTGCCGTCGGTCTTATCCGCCGGCTGTACCGGCTCGTTGACCGCGGCGCGCAGCGGCAGATGGAAGGCGAGCAGGAATCCGGTGGCGAGACCGCCGGTCAGCAGCCCGCGGCGGGAAAAATTGTCGTGTGCATTCATGGCGGACCTCATGACTGCCGGCCGGAAGCGGCCTGCTTGATGGCCTCGCGGATGCGGACATAGGTGCCGCAGCGGCAGATGTTGCCGGCCATCGCGGCGTCGATGTCGGAATCGTCGGGGTTGGGCGTTGCCGCCAGCAGTGCAGCGGCCGCCATGATCTGTCCGGACTGGCAATAGCCGCACTGGATCACTTCGAGGTCGAGCCAGGCCTTCTGCACCTTCGCGCCCGACGGCGTGTTGCCGACGGCCTCGATGGTGGTGACGGCGCGGTTCTCGACCGCGCTGACCGGCAGCACGCAGGAGCGCACCGCCTTGCCGTCGACATGCACCGTGCACGCGCCGCATTGCGCGATGCCGCAGCCGAACTTGGTACCGGTCATGCCGAGGATGTCGCGCAGCACCCACAGCAGCGGCATTTCAGCTGGCGCGTCGAAGGACTTTGTCTCGCCGTTGATGGTCAGAGTCGTTGCCATATGCATCCCCTTGCTCGATGGATCGCTTACGGCGATCGGGTCGGCGAATGTCCGTGCGACCATAATCATACCGATGCGAAACGATGAAGCGTCGAAATTTCTGGCGATGCATATTTGCGCGCCCAGCGCATCAGGCCATGACGTTCACGAATTTGTGCGGCGATCGGTGCTGCAGTTTTGGGCTAAATGATATGATAAGCGTCATGTTTTGATGCATTTTCGTCGCATGCATCGTTGATCGCCGCAGATGACCGTGCGAATGCGCAAAATCATGCGATGACGAAAGTCGTGCGATTGGGAAAGTCAGGCGGCGCCGCGGGCTATCGCATATGAGCTTGGTGCTGCTTGAGCGGGCGTCTCGAAGGATGGCCGCAGGCGAGCTTCGCCCCGCGGGAGAGGCGCCTTTCTGCGCATATGCACGAGCTTCGGAATAATAGCATTATGCCCCTGTTTTGCCCGACGAGTCTAAGCGCGTCATGGCTGCCAGCGTAAGCCTTTGATTTCCCACGCCCCAGCTACTGTGCATGGGGTTGTTTTTCAGGATTTTGATTCAGGGGGCCGCAGGAGCGGCCCTCAGCTCTGCCGGAAGCCCATGCGGAAGGCGCCCCAGTGCCTGCCGCGAATCATGATCGGCGAGGACAGATCCTTCATCAGCACGAATTGCCCGCCACCCATGTCGCGGCGGTAGGTCTGGAGCAGGAACGGCTTGGTGTTCGCCGCAACCTTCTTCACCGCGCGATCGGTGAACAGGCGGCGGTTGCGGCAATTGGCGTTGTTCCAGACCGGGTCCTTGCCCTGCGGCTGGCGGTAGTTCGGGTTATGCGTCGGCAGATAGCCGCCCCTGGCCCAGGCGACGCAGAACACGATGCGGGGATCGGATTTCTGGATCGGATCCTGGATCGCGGGCAGCAAGCGGTCGGTGAACTCGACGTATTTGGTGAGGTACTGCCTTGGATCGGTGCCCGGAATCTCGCGGTAATTCTCGTCCATGAGCTGTTCGAGCGTGATCTCGCCGCGGCCGATCGCGGCCTCGAATTCCGCGGAGATCCGCTTGGCGCTGTCGACGACGACGCGGATCAGCGGCGCATCCGACGTCTCCACCCCGCTGTCGGCGATCAGCGCGATCAGGCTCTCGGAGGTGTCGAGCAGCTTTGCCACCCGTTCGTCGGCGTTCTTGAGGTCGTGCGAGGAGAGATCGACGCCCTTGGCGAGCTCGTTGAGCTCGCTGATGACCGTGTCGCAATGGCCGAGATTGGAGGTCGCGGCGCGTGTGACGCTGTCGATCTCCGCCTCCACGGATGCGAAACCCTGCTGGACCCGCGAGATGATGCCGGAGATCTGCCGGGCGCCTTCGCCGGCGGTCTTGGCGCGCTGCGATGCGTCGCTGCTCTCGCCGATCAGACCTTCGATCTGGCCGTCGAGATCGCGCACGGTGTCGGAGATCTGGTGCGTGGCCTGACGGGTGGCTTCCGCAAGGTTCTTCACTTCGCTTGCGACCACTGCGAAGCCACGGCCGGCATTGCCGGCGCGCGCCGCTTCGATCGTTGCGTTCAGCGCGAGCAGGTTGGTCTGTTTCGCGATCGCTTCGATCGAGCCGGATACCTTGGCGACCTGCGCGAGCGCCGAGCCGACCGCGCTCAAGCGTGCCTCGATCCGCTCCACAGCCGCGACGAGCTCGGAGATGTGGCTGACGGCAGTATCGACCGCGCCGCGCGACTGTGCGATTTCGCCGACCGCCGCAGATGCGGTCGACTGCACTGCCTGCGATGCATTGGCGATGTCGTGGTTGGCCGAGACCATCGTCTCTGCCGTCCTCTGCAGGTGATGGAACCGTTCCGATTGGTTCGCGACGCGGCTTGCGACTTCCTGGACGTTGCCGGCGATGTCGGCGAGCTCGACGCCGAGACCGCCGATGCGGTCGGCAAGCTGGTCAATCAGTCGTTCGGCCAGCGTCCGGTTGGACCCGGTATCCAGGACTGCAAGCTGTGCGAGGGACATGTACGGGCTTCCTCCAGTCGGAGCCGTTCGCCGGCTCCCCGCGGCATTCCCATTCCAATTCCAACTTTAGAGGATGATTCGCGGCCGCCGTCTTGCCTGAGCGTGCACTAGGGTTTGAGCATGGTCTTGCCGAAAAGACCGCCGCATACTTTTCCGGACCATGCACTACAGCTTGTAAGCCGTGCGGAATCCGCCCCAGTGCCGGCCATGCACGCGGATCGGGACGTCGATCTCGCGCATCATCACAGTGTTGCCGTTCCCCATGTCGCGCGCATAGCTCTGGACCAGGTATGGGCGCAGGTTGTGGGCGGCGGCGAGCCCCGCCGGATCGTTGAAGATGCGGCGGTTGCGGCTGTTGGCGGTGTTCCAGGCGACGTCGCCCGGCCGCTGCGGATGCGAATAGATCTTATTGTGCACCGGCAGGAAGCCGTTGCGGTCGACCATGGCGCTGAACGCCAGGCGCGGGTCCTTGGCGAGAAATGCTTCCTGGAGGAGCGGCAGCGCGCGGTCGGCCCAGTCCAGATATCTGGTGCGGTATTGCTGCGGGTTGGTGCCGGCGATTTCCACGTAATCGGTGTCGAAGAGGTCATCGATCTTGACTTCGCCGCGTGCAACGGCCTGTTCGAACATCCTGGTCAGCGCATTGCCCGCCTCCATGGCACGGGTAACGAACTCCGTGTTCTCTTCGTGGATAGACCACAGCCTGTCTTCGATCTTCTCGCTGAGTTCGGCATTGGGATTGACGAACTGCGCGCGGGCGCCTGCCTTGGACTGCTCGGTCACGCGCAGGCGGCAGGCGCCGACGCCCTCGAGGGCGCCCTCGATGATCGCCTGCGGCGCAAGCCGGCTCGCCTCCGGCCCGCCGATCAGCACGCCGTCCATCGAGATTTCGTAGACCGGCAACGCGCCCCGCGTGCTCTCGAACTTGAGATGGCAGGGCAACCGCTCGGTCTTGCGGCGATCATCGTGCTCGCTCTGCCGCAGCAGCACCGCGCAGCGCGATTTGAGCTTATGTGCGAAGGTGGTGACGGCCTTGCCGGCGCTGGCGACGTTCTCGCCATGGGTCTCGGCGGCCTTGGTCGCGGCATCGATTTCGGCCGCGCTCTCGCCGACCGAGATGATGAACTCCGACGCACTTGTCGCGTTGCCGGAGACTTCGCTGGTGGTGGCGTTCTGCTCGGCGACCGCGCCGTTGACGGTCTCGAACACCGGGCGGATCGCCTCGATCGCCTGGGAAATGCGGTGCACCGCATCGACGGAGCCGGTGGCATCGCGCTGAAGCGCGTCGATCTTCCTGGAAATCTCTTCCGTCGCGCCCTGGGTCTGCACCGCGAGCGCCTTCACCTCGGTGGCGACGACCGCAAAGCCTCTGCCGGCCGCGCCGGCGCGCGCGGCCTCGATGGTCGAGTTGAGCGCGAGCAGCGTCGTCTGCCGCGCGATCTGTGCGATCAGATTGACGACGTTGCCAATGGCTGCGGAGGATTCGCGCAGCCGGTCGACATTGGCGCGGGCTTCCTGTGCCGCGGCGCTGGCCTCGTCGGCAAGCTTGCCGGCCTCGCGAACCTGTGTGCCGATGCCCTGCGCGGACTGGGTGAACTTGTCGGCGGCGTGAGCGAAAGTGGAGGCGGTCGACTGCGCGGCGTTGCTGCGCCCGGTCAATGCGTCGGTGCGCTCGCGGATATCCGCAAGCTTCGCCGCGGTCGCCTCGGCGCCGCCAGCCACCGAATTGGCGGCGCGCTCGAGCTGGCGGATCATCGCACCGAGCTCGAGCTCCAGCAGTTCCAGGATCTCCCGGGCGGAATCGCCCTCAGTGGCCGGGGCCGGTGCGGGATCGACCGGCGACTGCGCCTGCGGAGCCGGGGAGGGCGCAGGCATGTCCGGCAGACGCTTCCGAAATAATGCGAACGCCATCGGATCAACTCTTGTCGGGGGATGGGCGGACGCTATTTTCGCAAGCCGGAATGAAATCAGGGTTAACGGTGCCTGAGCCTTGGGCACGTGACCCTAAGATATTACCTTAAAGTATGAGAGACCCTTTCATTCCGATGGGTTGGCGGCCTATAACGCCGCGCTCCCATTCTCGCTGGCGGACGATTCCTGAAAGACCAAGAGACAACGCATGGCCGGACATTCCCAATTCAAGAACATCATGCACCGCAAGGGGCGGCAGGATGCGCAGAAGTCGAAGCTGTTCGGCAAGCTGGCGCGGGAAATCACCGTCGCAGCCAAACTGGGTACGCCCGACCCCAACATGAACCCACGCCTGCGCGCCGCGGTGATCGCCGCGCGCCAGGAGAACATGCCGAAGGACAATATCGAGCGCGCCATCAAGAAGGCGCTCGGCAGTGACGGTGAGAACTATGACGAGATCCGCTACGAGGGCTATGGGCCCGGCGGCGTCGCCGTCATTGTCGAGGCGCTGACCGACAACCGCAACCGCGCCGCCTCCGATATCCGCTCCTTCTTCACCAAGTCGGGCGGCAATCTCGGCGAAACCGGCTCGGTCTCCTTCATGTTCGACCGCACCGGCATCATCGAATACGACCGCAGCGTCGCCTCCGACGATGCGGTGCTGGATGCCGCGATCGAGGCCGGCGCCGACGACGTGATCTCGGGCGAAGGTGGCCACGAGATCTACGCCTCGACCGAAGGCTATCGCGACGTCGCCAAGGCGCTGGAAGCCAAGTTCGGCGAGCCGCGGAAGGCCGCCCTGATCTGGAAACCGCAGAACACGGTCGCCGTCGACGACGAGACCGGCGAGAAGCTCTTGAAGCTGATGGACCTGCTCAACGAGCACGACGACGTCCAGAACGTCTACGCCAATTTCGAGATATCGGACGCGCTGGTCGCGAAGATGGGTGGCTGACGCCACTCTGGTGTCCCGGACGCGGTGCAGCGTGCAACGCTGCGGCGCAGAGCCGGGACCCATGGCGCCTCACGTGCCGTCGGAAACATGGCCCCGGTTCAGCAGCGGGTCACCATAGTGCGTTGCAGACGCGCGTGAACGCGCTTTTGGTGCCGCGCTGCTGAACCGGGGCACGAGACCGCCTTTCCCCTGTTACTTCCGTTCTGTTTCTGTTTCCCCCACGGCAGCCAGCCGCTATCACTGGCCCATGACCGCACTCCCGATTCGTGGCCCCGTTCGCATCATCGGCATCGACCCCGGCCTGCGCCGTACCGGCTGGGGTGTGATCGAGGCTGAGGGCAATCGCCTCATTTACGTCGCCTGCGGTTCGGTGGAACCGCCGGACGACCTGCCGTTGTCGACCCGCCTGCTCGGAATCCATGAAGGGCTCGCGGCCGTCCTGTCCGACCACAAACCGGTGGAAGCGGCGGTCGAGCAGACGTTTGTGAACAAGGATGGCGTTGCGACGCTGAAGCTCGGACAGGCCCGCGGCGTCGCCATGCTGGCGCCCGCAATGTTCGGCATCACTGTCGCCGAATATGCGCCGAACCAGGTCAAGAAGACGGTTGTCGGTGCCGGTCACGCCGACAAGCAACAGATCGCGATGATGCTGAAGATTTTGCTGCCCAAGGCCGAGCCGCCGTCAGCGGACGCCGCCGACGCACTCGCCATCGCCATCACCCACGCCCATCACCGCCAGAGCACGGCGCTCAGGCTGAAGGTGGCCGGGTTATGATCGGCAAGCTCAAAGGCCTGATCGATTCCTACGGCGAGGATTTTGTCATCCTCGACGTCGGCGGCGTCGGCTATCAGGT
>JAEYRD010000004.1 GCA_023435725.1 Pseudomonadota bacterium
GATAGCCGGGCGAGGTCCAGGAGAACGTCGCATCGAAGAAGGTGCGGACGACGCCGTATTCGGTGGCGGTGCGCGTGTCGATGTTGAGATCTTCACGAGCGCGCATGGTGTAGTAGTTGCTCAGGCGATTGCGCGCGCTGGCGGGCGCGGAAGCCTGGGTGCCGTAGATGCTGTTCGTGTTCAGACCGATTTCGGCACGCAGATAGCCACCCAGCTTGATGCAGGTGTCAGTGCCCGGGATGTAGTAGAATCCGGCACCATACAGGGAGCAGATCCTCACGTACTCGACCGCCTTGGCCTTCACGGGGAGATCGGCTGCCTGAGCTCCGCCCACAGCGAGGAGACCCGCCGCAGAACCGAGCAAAAGGCTCTTAACCAACTTCATGTTAAACCTCCAAGTTGCTCTATAGGGAAGGTTCCGGATCCGCTGGGTGAAGACACCCTAAGGTTGGTTCCCTTGTCCCTTAACTTACCGCTTAGCCGCTTCGCGCCTTCGGACACACCCGCTGAACGCGAGGGACTTAAGCGAACCACCTAAAACGGGACGACCTCGGGATGCCCCCCTCCGTCGCTCAGTCACAATTACCGAACGTCCTTGCACACACAACAACAGAACGCTCCGGAACGGACTCATGAAGCGTGTTTTCCGATGGGTGTTGCACAAATAACACGCAGATGTGATTGAAGCCACCCTATAACATATTGTTTTTACTTACATTCTCGAGACGGTTCCATTTGCCATCAAGATTCCTCACTTGAGGCACTGCGGATGGAGCAGGCAGATGTTGCGGCTCTAACGCTCTCGAATCGTAGAATCGCTGAGGCGGGCAACGGGGCGCGTCCCCCCTTCCCGGAGACCGGTCAAACCTGAAAAGAAGCTCCACGATGGCGCGTGAAGCGCACCAAGTCGCGGGCGGACCGTTGCCACGTCGGCCGATCGTCCCTCACCTGTCCAAGAAAGCCGCGACGTCGATTCCGAGAGCCCCCCTCCGACCGATCTGTCGCCCCTACCCGGCTTTGAATAGGCCGCACCACACAACCTTATGGCCTGACCGGCAAGGAGCCTTCCTTACCCGAGCGCTTGAATTTCGATATGATCCGGAGCCAGCCCTGCTTGATATCTTCGATGCATTGCTTCGAAAGCTGCTTCCAGGTGTTTCGTATAGAGGCCCCCTTCGAGCAGCGGCGCCGTCAAACGATTCTCTCGCAGCCTCTCGCGAACCCCGTGAAGCTTTTGTTTATTGAGCGCCAAGTCGATGGCGAGCGCTTCAAATTCCTCGCTCGTGCGCGCGATCAGCTCAGGCAAGCCAAAAGCGTTGAGCAAGCTCGCCGCGACGCGGCCCGCGAAGCTATTTCCGATTTGCGTCACGACCGGCAGGCCTGCCCACAATGTATCGCTCGCAGTCGTATGCGCGTTGTACGGCAGCGCATCCAGGAAAAGATCCTCGCCGCGGCATAAGGTTGCCAAGCAAACGAACCACTTTCTCTTCAAGGGAGCGATCGTTTGTCTCCGGCACGACGACGTGATCGGCAATGATGTAGTTCGACAACTCTTTGCTTCCCAGCGTCCCCGCGAATCCGAGGAAGTTGACGACGATCGGAGCGGGACCGGAGGCAAAGGGCGACGGCCCGCTGTTCTGCAAGATCGACAACAATGTCCATCTGCGCGTCTTTCATCGCCTCCAGGATTTCACTGTTGCTCTTGAACTGACAGTCGATAAAGCGATGAAAGGCCCCCTCCAGCGACCAGCTTCGGATATCCGCGGATCTCGCCCCTGCCACCGGGTGCCCGCCGAGGACGGCCGGATCGGTGGCGGCCCGCAGCGTCGGCAAGGCGCCCATTTCGGGCATCTGGGTAAGCAGCGGCGCGAGCCAGCGGATGGGGCCGCGGAACGCGGCCGGCAGGTTTCAGGCGAGTTCCGTGTTGGACACGCCGGTCAGTCCCGGCATTTGGTGGCACCGTGTCGGGATATAGCGTGGAATCGGCAGGGCTGGCGGAGACGGAGGGATTCGAACCCTCGATAGGCCTTTACAAGCCTATAACGGTTTAGCAAACCGCCGCCTTCAGCCACTCGGCCACGTCTCCAATATGCGCGGTATGCCCGACCCAGCGGCGGGCCGCAAGCGGCAGAATTAAGGTCGGCGCGATCTTTCACCTGAAAGCGACGATGGAGCGGCGACGCAAGCTCGGTCAACGGATCCGCGCCTCGCGAGAGACGCCCGATTCGGCACCCCTCCTTATATATGCGTGCCCATATCTAGCGGCCGGACCGCCAGATCCGCCAATGGGAAGGCGAAATCAGCACCGGCTCTCCGGCCCAGACGTTGAACCAGACGCCGGACCTGCGCCGGCACGGAAAGCTCAAGGGCAGGATGCCCGTTTTGTGTGGCCGTCCGAGTTCCAGGTCGCAATCATCGGGAGCGATCTGAATCGGCAGCCATTGACCCATTCCTGGGCCATTCTCGTTGTCGCTCATGCCGCGCAGATCTAGGCGGCTGCACGACAAACAAGCTTGATTCAGCGCAACCAATCCCGTCCGTGAAAACCCGGGGCCGGATGCGATTCTCCACTCAGTGAGCGGCGACCCATGCCCGCGCCTCGCGCTGTGCAGCCGAGATCTCGATGTCCGACATCTGCCCGGCGACTTCCTGGCGCAACGCCACGGCGTCCTTGCGGCCCTTCAGCGCGGCGAGATTGAACCATTTGTGCGCGGCGACGAGATCGACGATGCCGGAGCGGCCGCTCGCCCAATAGATCCCGCGCTCGAACAGGACGTCCGACAGCGCGCTTGCATCGATCGGCGTTGCCGTCTCCAGATCGAAAGTCCCCTGAAACATAACGCATCCCCTTTTTCTTGTGCCGCCTCGCTCACCCGAGCGCGGCTCCCGTCCAACTCTGATTGGTGCATGATCCTTCCCGGAAAACCGGAAACCACTTTTCCGGGATCATGCCCTGTTCAACTCATCCCCACGCCGTTTGCCGGCTTGTTGGAGACGATGATGGCGGGCAAATTTGAATGGCAGTTTAAGTATCGCGATGAAGCAGACGTAAACGCAGACGCGCGCCGCGCGCGCTGAAAATTCAAAAAGTCCCCGATTGACGGGCACTTCTGGGATTCGTCAGATTTGGTTTACCGTCGTGATCTTCGGACAACGATAACCATCGCGCACGGTGGCGGCGAGCACCGGCGCCCTCTCCGGCGCTTGTCGTCAACGGTAACCCAGCTGCGCCAGGGTGCGCCAAGGATTGGCCAGGGAGCCGCCCAGGCTCGCGGTCCCGAGATGCCGAAACTCCGGCGAAGGCAGCAGGCGGGCGCCCTTTATTTTGAAGACCACCATCATCCCTCGATGAACTGTGGCGCGCCGGACCGCCCAGTCGGCGCTGGCCGATGACACCCCGAATGGGAATCGCGCGAGTGCGTCGCGCAGCGGCGACGACGTCGCCCTCGCCTGCCATAGGCAGCACGCCACGTCGCGGTCAGATCAACAATGTCTGGGAAAGGAATGCCGGCAATACCCCGGCCTCAGGAGAACGAGGGCGTCGGCGAACACGTCAGGACCAGATTCCACCTTGACCGCGAGGCCACTTGTGAAATTGCTGAACCGGAGAACCGGCCCCGCAACGAACGAAGAAAACTCGTTTCTTCTGCCGGACCTGATCTTGGCGAGCGAACCCGCGAAGAGAACGATCCGACCGTTGACCTGATGTCTCGCCGACACCCTCTATCGTCGACCAGAACCTTTTGAGGGGCGCTGATGACGTGCCGGCTACTTAAGAGCCGGCAACTTCAGAAGCGAAGTTACTTCTTCTTCTTCGCGACCTTGCGGGTCTTCTTCGCAGTCTTCTTCACTGCGCTCTTCGCCTTCTTCGCCTTCGCCTTCTTCGCTTTCTTGGCCATGTTGCCCTCCGATGTGTGAGATGGCTTTAATCGCTGCGTGCACTCGGGGATCGAATGCACTTCATCCCGAATACACCAACACGACGAAAAAAACAGCGTCTCGCTTAAAGAAGTGTTGACGCAGCGACGCGCGTGCGCTTGGCGAGCGCGACGCAAGCGTGCTTCGCGGCGCGCACTTGCGATCGCAGAGAGCGCCCGCATCGTCGATGCTTGCGAGAGATGCGATTGCAGAAAAACGCTATGCAGCAAGTATTTTCCTGCACTCATGCATCGCGCGCGATCGATGCGATGATGTGCGTCGCCGATCGCGCAATCGCCTCGCGAAGGCGTTTCGCGGACTCTGAGTCGTAGGTTTTGGCAACGAAAATATTTTCATGCTTAACGGCGCGAGCGCTCGTCGAAGCGCGTGCAAGTCGCCGTTTTGCGCGAATCGCGGGACGACGATTCGGTCACCGCTTCGCAGTCGATCGGATGAACTTTGCCGCTGATGGTGCGCGTGGGCATCGCAGCGCAAACCGAGAATGAGGTGACGGAGCGTGTCCGCCACCTCGTTCGAACGCGTGACGTCAGATGCCGAGCTTGGACTTCAGCAGGTCGTTGACGCTCTGCGGGTTGGCCTTGCCGCCGGACGCCTTCATCACCTGGCCGACGAACCAGCCGAGCGACTGCGGCTTGTCCTTGACCTGCGCGGCCTTGTCGGGATTGGCCGCGATGATGTCGTCGACGACCTTTTCAATCGCCGAGAGGTCGGTGACCTGCTTCATGCCGCGGCTTTCGACCAGCGCGCGGGGATCGCCACCCTCCTGCCAGACGATCTCGAACAGATCCTTGGCGATCTTGCCCGAGATCGTGCCCTCGCCGATCAGGTCGATGATCGCAGCCAACTGCTCGGCGTTGACCGGGGAGGTCGTAATGTCCCGGCCTTCCTTGTTGAGACGACCGAACAGCTCGTTGATCACCCAGTTCGCCGCCATCTTGCCGTCGCGCGCGCGGTTGACGAGCTTGTCCAGCACGGTCTCGTAGAACACCGCGCTCTCGCGCTCGGCGACCAGCACGCTCGCATCATAGGCCGACAGGCCGAAATCGGCAACGAAGCGCGTCTTCTTCTGGTCCGGCAGCTCAGGCAGCTTCGCCTTCAGCTCGTCGACGAACTGTTGCGAGAATTCGAGCGGCAGCAGGTCGGGATCGGGGAAGTAACGATAGTCGTGCGCCTCTTCCTTTGACCGCATCGAGCGCGTCTCGCCCTTGTTGGGGTCGTAGAGACGGGTCTCCTGGTCAATCTCGCCGCCATCCTCGAGGATCTCGATCTGGCGCCGCGCCTCGTATTCGATCGCCTGGCCGATGAAGTTGATCGAGTTCATGTTCTTGATCTCGCAGCGGGTGCCGAGCGCCCCGCCCGGCTTACGCACCGAGACGTTGACGTCGGCGCGCAAGCTTCCCTTCTCCATGTCACCGTCGCAGGTGCCGAGATAGCGCAGGATCGAGCGCAGCTTGGTTACATAGGCCTTGGCCTGCTCGGCATCACGGATGTCCGGTTTCGAGACAATCTCCATCAGCGCGACGCCGCAGCGGTTGAGGTCGACATAGGACATGGTCGGTGACTGATCGTGCAGCAACTTGCCCGCGTCCTGCTCCAGATGCAGCCGCTCGATGCCGACGGTGACGCTGCGGCCGCCGTCGAGTTCGACCAGCACCTCCCCCTCGCCGACGACCGGCGATTTGTACTGGCTGATCTGGTAGCCCTGCGGCGAGTCTGGATAGAAATAGTTTTTCCGGTCGAACACCGAACGCAGATTGATTTTTGCGTTCAGCCCGAGCCCGGTCCGGACAGCCTGCCTGACGCATTCCTCGTTGATGACGGGCAGCATGCCGGGCATCGCGGCATCGACGAGCGACACGTGGCTGTTCGGCTCGCCGCCGAACGTGGTGGACGCGCCCGAGAACAGCTTTGAGTTCGAGGTCACCTGGGCATGGATCTCCATGCCGATGACCATCTCCCAATCGCCGGTGGCGCCCTTGAGAAGCTTGTGCGTGGCCGTGCTCATGTCTTGCTCCCGAGCAGCGTGACAGCGATCCGCTCCCACTCCGCCTTCAATGAATCCTTTGCCGTCGGTTGGCCGGCCTGGCGATACCAGTAGCCGGCATTGCCGAGATCGCCTTCGACGCGGTGCAGATAGGCGTGCACCCACGCGGCCTCGCGGCTGTTGTCGTCCTGAACGATCTTGTGTGCCTGGTCCCAGTCGCCCCTGGCAGCCCACCAGAGACCGGCGAGCGGCGCATTCAGCTCGGGCGCGGGCGCCGCGCCGTCGAGGCTTGCGATGAACGCCGCCACATTCACCACCACCTCGCGGGCGTGAAGCGGCCGGCCGCCTGCTCGATCACCTCGCCGAGCGAGAACAGCGTCTCCTCGTCGAAGGGACGGCCGATCAACTGCAGACCGAGCGGCAGGCCTTGCGCGTCCTTGCCGGCAGGGACAGCGATGCCCGGCAGGCCCGCCATGTTCACGGTGACCGTGAAGATGTCATTGAGATACATCTCGACGGGGTCCGCGCCGCCCTTTTCACCGACGCCGAAGGCAGCCGACGGCGTCGCCGGCGTGAGGATCGCGTTGACGCCCTTGGCGAAGCAATCCTCGAAATCCTTCTTGATCAGCGTACGCACCTTCTGGGCGCGCAGGTAATAGGCGTCGTAGTAGCCGGCCGAGAGCACATAGGTGCCGATCATGACGCGGCGGCGCACCTCTGCGCCAAAACCTTCGGCGCGGGTGTTCTCGTACTGCTCGATGATGTTCTTGCCCTGCTCGCGCAGGCCGTAGCGCACGCCGTCATAGCGCGCGAGGTTGGACGACGCCTCCGCGGGCGCCACGATGTAATAGGCCGGCAGCGCGTACTTCGTGTGCGGCAGTGACACTTCGACGAGCTCGGCACCGGCTGCCTTCAGCCACGCCGCGCCCTCGCTCCAGAGCTTCTCGATCTCAGCCGGCATGCCGTCGAGGCGATACTCCTTGGGGATGCCGATCTTGATTCCCTTCACGGACTTTCCGATCGCGGCCTCATAGTCCGGCACGGGCATGTCGACCGACGTCGTGTCCTTCGGGTCATGTCCGGCCATCGAGCGCAGCAGCATCGCGCTATCGCGCACGCTGCGTGCGATCGGACCTGCCTGGTCGAGCGAGGAGGCAAAGGCCACGATGCCCCAGCGGGAGCAGCGGCCATAGGTCGGCTTGATGCCGACGGTCGCGGTGAACGCCGCCGGCTGGCGGATCGAGCCGCCAGTATCGGTCGCGGTCGCGCCCATGCACAGCAGCGCCGCCACGGCCGAGGCCGAGCCGCCGGACGAGCCGCCCGGCACCAGCGTCGTGTTGCTTCCGTCACGCCGCCACGGATTGCCGACGGGGCCGAAGCACGAGGTCTCGTTGGCCGAACCCATCGCGAACTCGTCATTGTTGAGCTTGCCGAGCATCACCGCCCCGTCGCGCCAGAGCTGCGAGGTCACGGTGGACTCATAGGTCGGCACGAAATTGCCGAGGATTTTCGAGCACGCCGTGGTGCGAACACCCTTGGTGGCAAACAGATCCTTGATGCCGAGCGGAATGCCCGCGAGCGGTCCGCCATCGCCCTTGGCGATCTTGGCGTCCGCCTCGCGCGCCATCGCGCGCGCTTGGTCGGGCGTCTCCATCACGAAGGCATTGAGCACGCGCGCGGCTTCGATCGCGGACAGATGCGCGTCGGTCAGCTCGAGTGACGTGAAAGTTTTTGCCGCGAGACCCTTGCGGGCCTCGGCGAGCGTCAGGGATGTCAAATCGGTCATTTATTGATCGGGCTACAGAAGAACGGAGAGAGGGTCTTGTCGTTGGCCGGGTCGTCTTTTTTGGCGGCCGCATTCGCGGCGGCCTCGAGCTCGTCGAGCACGGCATTGACGGCGACATTGGGATCGGCAGCCTTGCCCTGCCGCTCCATCTTGTCGAGATAGTTCATGTAGGCCTGATAGGCCTTCTCATCGTCGCATAGCAGGCACATCGGACCACGTCCTAAGAGTTACTCGACGACCTTGGGCACGAGGAAGAAGTGACCTTCCGTCGCAGGCGCGTTGGCAATGATATCGTCGGCGATCTCGCCGTCATTGACCACGTCTTGCCGCTTCTTCATCTGCATCGGAGTGACCGAGGTCATGGGCTCCACGCCCTCGACATTGACCTCCGAGAGCTGCTCGACAAAGGCGAGCATGGCGTTGAGCTCGCCCTGCAGATGCGGAACCTCGTCCTCGGAAACTGCGATACGCGCCAGATGCGCGATACGGCGGACGGTAGCGGCGTCGACAGACATTATATGGGGCCTCGAACGGCAGAAATCTATCCTGCCGTATAGCAGAGGCCGGTTTTGCGCCGCAACCGGCGCTTCCCGCCTATCCGGCCAGCGCTTTCATGCGGGCCAGCGCCGATTTGGCGAGATCCCGGGTCAATTCGGCCGCGGGGACCTCGCGACCCATGGCGATCGCCTGTCCGGCCCAGAGGTTCGTGAAATCGACCCTGCCCTGCTTTTCGGCAGCCGCTTTCAGCGGTCCCAGCGCAGTCGCCGCATGGGGAAACGGAGGCGCATCGGGAGAGATCGGGCCGGCCTCGCGCATCAGGCGGTTCTGGACCCCGCGCGCCGGGCGGCCGGTCATGACATTGGTGATGACGGTGGAATCGTCCCGCGCTTCAGCCAGCGCCATGCGGCCGCCCACGCTGACCTTGGACTCCGGGCAGCGCAAGTAAGCGCTGCCGATCTGCACACCGGAGGCGCCAAGCGCGAAGGCTGCGGCAATGCCACGCCCATCGGCAATGCCGCCGGCCGCGATGACCGGCACCTTCACGGCATCGACGACCTGTGGCACCAAGGCAAACGTGCCGGGCTGCTCGGCGATCTTGTCAGTCAGGAACATGCCGCGATGGCCGCCGGCCTCGGCGCCCTGCGCAATGATGGCATCGACGCCGCGCTCTTCCAGCCAAGCCGCTTCCTTCACCGTCGTCGCCGACGAGATGACGATGCACCCTGCCGCCTTGACCCGCTTGAGCAGCGCTTGCTCCGGCAGGCCGAAATGGAAGCTGACGACCTCCGGCTTCAGCTCCTCAACGACCTCGCAGAAGGCGGCATCGAACGGGGCGCGGTTCGCGGCGCTGATCGGCGCCGCCGGATCAAGACCAAGCTCGGTGTAGTAGCCCGCCAGACGCGTCTTCCAGCGCGCCTCGGACGCAGCATCCAGCTCGACCGGCGTGTGGCAGAAGAAGTTCATGTTGACCGGCGCCTTCACCCGCTGGCGGATGAGATTGACCTGCTCCCGCGCCTTCTCCGGTGACAGCATCGCACTCGGCAGCGAGCCCAGCGCTCCGCCTTGCGCAGCCGCGATCACCAGCTCCGCATCCATCACGCCGGCCATCGGCGCCAGCACGATCGGGAATTCGGTCTTGAAGAGGTCGATCAGTCGACGGTCAGGCCACATGGTTGTTCTCACTAGTTGCTCGCTGCAAACCCTCTCCACTCGTGGGAGAAGGGAAAGAAGCACTGGAATTGCGCCGGCCGGCAAGGAGCTGCTCGGCCTCGATCGCAATGCGTTCGACAATCTCCGCGGCGGGCGGAATGTCATGGATCAGGCCGACCGCCTCGCCGGCAAAGACCGCGGCAACCCTAAAATTGCCCGCGGCCTTCGCCGCAGCATACTCAACGGCGACCTCGCTTGCGCGTTGCATCAACTCGATCTCGCGGCCGGTCCAGTTTCGAATGTGGTCGTTCACCAGCGTTCGCGCGGTGAATGGGGCCGGCCAGAACAGGCTGCGCGACCAGTCGACGATGACGCCGCGCACCGTGTCGTTTGAATCTGCCGCGCGAATGCGCTGCTTGGCCTCCTCGGCACCATTGGCCTCCACGCTCGCATAGAAGCGCGTGCCGATCAGCACGCCGGATGCGCCCAGCATCATCATGGCCGCCAGGCCGCGACCGTCGGCGATGCCGCCGGCCGCAACCACCGGCACGCGCCCCGCCGCGAGATCGACGATGACAGGCACAATGTCGACCGTGGTACGCGATGCGCCATGGCCGCCAGCTTCGGTGCCCTGCGCGATCAGGATGTCGGCACCTGCGTCCAACGCTTGCTTTGCCATGTCCTCGCTCTGCACCTGGCAGATCAGACGCACGCCGCGGCTCTTGATCCGTGGCGCGAACGGCGCGGGATCGCCGAATGACAGCATGATCGCCTGCGGCCCGGCATCCAGCGCCATGTCCAGAAGGTCCGGCTGTTTTGCCAGGCTCCAGGTGATGAAGCCGATGCCGAACGGTGCAAAGCCCTTCAGCTCCCTGGTCTCAGCCTCGAGCCGCGCCCAATCGCCGTAGCCGCCGCCCAAAATTCCGAAGCCTCCAGCCTCGCTGACGGCGCGCACCAGCCGGTTGCCCGCGATCGTATCCATCGGCGCGAGCAGGATCGGATGCCTGATCCCCAGGAGCTGGGTCAGTGATGTCGCGATCGGCATGGCGCATCCCTCCGGTGTGGACAGCGAGACTAAGCCTCGCTAGCATTCTCGAAAAATGAATTCCTTCGAACGCTACCATCTCAAAAGCGAAACGACGCCATGGAACTGAGCGATCTCCAGACTTTTGTGGCCGTGGCGCGTGCCGGCGGCATCACCCGGGCGGCCGAGGAGCTCAACACGGTACAATCCAACGTCACTCAGCGTGTGAAGGCGCTGGAGGCCGAGATCGGCACACCGTTATTCGAGCGTCACAGCCGCGGCATGACGCTGACGAGCGCGGGCAAGCGCCTCCTGCCCTACGCGCAGCGGATGGCGGCACTCTCGCGCGAAGCCGTGCTCGCCGCCCGCGACGATGGCGAGCCCAAGGGGCCGCTTGCGATCGGTTCGATGGAAACCACAGCCGCCGTGCGGCTGCCGTCGCTGCTTGCCGATTTTCACCGCCGTTTTCCTTCCGTGCGCCTCTCCTTGCGTACCGCGCCGACCGCCGATCTCGTCGCCGCGGTGCTCGACGGTACGCTCGACGGCGCCTTCGTCGCAGGTCCGATCGAGCACGCCGACCTCACAGCCACAGGCGCGTTCCGTGAGGAGCTCGTGCTGGTCAGCGCGCAGCGCTGGAGCTCGCTTGCTGAGCTGCGCGCCGGCACGCCGACGTCAGGCCCGACCGCGCTGGTGTTCCGCGCCGGCTGCACCTACCGTCAGCGGCTCGAGCAGGTTTTTGTCGAGTTCGGCTGGCCGTCAGCCGCACGCTTCGAGCTCGGTACGCTCGACGGCATGATCGGCTGCGTCGCCGCCGATATGGGCGTGACGCTGCTGCCCCGTGCTGTCGTCGAACGTAGCGCGATGATAGGCAGCGTGTCGATGCACACGCTGAGCCCGTCGCACGCGCGCGTCGAGACGCTGTTCATCCAGCGCCGCGCCGGACATCAATACAGCGCGCTCAGCGCTTTCGCCGCCTGCCTGAAGAAGGATGACGACTCCATCGCGGCCTGAACGTTCCACGCCGCGAAATTCCGCGACACAAATCCGTCACCTGAATCAAGCGACGCTGCGCACATTCGATACTGCGTTTAGCCGTCGCAGCGCCGCACGTCGAAATGCTTTGAAGCCCGAGACTATTCTACGTTAGGATGTGTCACTGGCCAGCGCAAAACCATAACGAAGCCAAAACATCGGGAGGACTACGATGCGCAATACGCTCGTGTTGTGCTGCGTCGCCGCGTTGTCGGCGATATCAGGAACTGCAAGCGCGCAGGACTGGACCAAGTCGAAATGGGGACCGAACGACGAAATCGGTGCCGCCAACTACATGACGCCTGAACTCGTGCTGAAGGCCGCTTCTCTGGTGAAAACCGGAAAGACCTATGCACTCGGCATTCCCGTCTCGCCGCAGACGCCGGCCTATCCGCCGCGCGCGTTCAAGCTTACCATCGTGCAACCCGGACAGGCCGGCAGCCCGGGCCTCGGGCCGAACAAGGCCACCTATAACGACGACATCCTGGACACCTGGGTGGGCATCGGCAGCCAGCTCGACGGCCTCGGCCATCTCGGCGTCGAGCACGTCTATTACAACGGCAACAAGCTTGCCGATTTCGCCGATCCCAACGGCCTGAAGAAGCTCGGCATCGAGAAGGTGCCGCCGATCGTCACGCGCGGCGTGCTGCTCGACATGGCCGCCTATTACAACACCGACGTGGTGAAGGAAGGTACCGCCTTCAACGTCAAGGAGATCGAGGAAGTCGCCAAGAAGCAGGGCGTCGAGATCCGCCAGGGCGACGTCGTCATCTTCCACACCGGTTGGCTCAGCCTGATCGGCAAGGACGACAAGCGCTACTCGGCTGGCGAGCCCGGTCTCGGCGTCGAAGGCGCAAAATACCTCACCGGCAAGGGCGTCGTCGCGATCGGCGCCGACACCTGGGCGCTCGAGGTGCTTCCGTTCGAGTCCAAGAACGTCTTCGAGGTGCACCAGATCCTGCTCGCGATGAACGGGACCTACATCCTCGAGAACATGGACACCGCGGCGCTCGCCCGGGACAAGGGCTATGAATTCCTGTTCGTGCTCGGTCAGCCGCGCTGGACCGGCGGCGTGCAGGCGATGATCAACCCGATCGCGATCCGCTGATCTGATACCCGGGCGAGGAACCGCCTGCCGCCCGGCAGGCTCCCTCGCCCGATCTCTCCGTCACTGCGGCCTGAGATGCCATCGCCGCAGCGCAACGAAGGCCCAGATCGCCTCGACGAGGCCGAACGGCCAGGCGCCTTGCAGGAAACCGTAGGCCGAGCCGAGCGCGCAGGACGCGGCGAACGACAGCACGAACCAGTGGCTGCGATCTTCCAGGGCATAGCAGACCAGCATGGCGGTCACGGCAAACAGGCCGAATAGTGTCAGTGCATCCATGTCCAGGGTTCACTCCGCAGCGCGACGCGTGATATGCGCTAACGCCATGCCGGCTCCTATCCTACCTCTCGTCGATGTTGCAACCCACTGGCCCGCGCGCGGTGCGCTGGTCGGGCTCGATCTCGGCACCAAGACCATCGGCGTCGCCGTGTCCGATCCGGACCGCCGGCTTGCGACCGGCGTCGAGACGATCCAGCGCAAGGCGTTCAAGCAGGACGCGGCCCGGCTGCTCGCGATCGCGGCCGAGCGCAAGGTGGTCGGCTTCGTCCTCGGCCTTCCCATCAACATGGACGGCAGCGAGGGCCCGCGCGCGCAATCCACCCGCGCCTTCGCCCGCAATCTTGCCGGCCTCACCGTGCTGCCCATCGGCCTGTGGGACGAACGCCTCTCGACCGCGGCGGTCGAGCGCGAGCTGATCGGCATGGACGTCAGCCGCGCCAAGCGCGCCGAGGTGATCGACGAGCATGCCGCGATCTTCATCCTGCAAGGCGCGCTCGACCGCCTCGCCAATCTGCGCAGCGGGGCCGGCTGATTCATGACCGTCGTGATCGCGGCGCTGCTGCCGGTCTTCATCCTCATCGTGCTCGGCGTCGTGCTCAGACACAGCCTGATGCGGCTCGACACGCAATGGCACGGGCTGGAGCGGCTGACTTATTTCGTGTTGTTTCCAATGCTGCTGATCCAGACGCTGGTGAAGGCGGACCTGTCCAAGGTGCCGGTCGCCGGCGTCGGCGGCGCGCTGCTGCTGTCCGCGTTCGCCATGTCGGTCCTGTGCCTCGCGCTCCGCCCGGCCCTGTCGCGGCTCGACATCGACGGCCCCGCCTTCACCTCGATCTTCCAGGGCGCGACGCGCTGGCAGACCTATGTCGCGCTCTCCGTCTCCGCCAACATGTTCGGCGACGTCGGGCTGGCGCTGGCGTCGGTGGCGATGGTCGCGATCATTCCGCTGGTCAACGTGTTCAGCGTCGCCGTGCTCGCGCACTACGCCGCGCCGGAAAAGCAGTCGGTCCGCGCCGTCGTCATGACCGTGATCCGCAATCCCCTGATCTGGGCCTGCGCGATCGGGCTCTTCATCAACGTGATCCATCTGCCGCTGCCAAGACTCTGGCACGAGGTTGCCGATGCGCTCGGCCGTTCCTCGCTCGCCATTGGCCTGCTCGTCACCGGTGCCGGCCTGCAGCTCAAGGGCCTCTTCCGCCCCAGCGTGAGCGCGACCATCGGCGTCGCATTCAAGCTGGTGCTGATGCCCGTGCTCGCGCTGCTGCTCGCGGCCTGGTTCGGGCTGTCAGGCGAGAGCCTCGCGATCGTTGCGATCTGCGCGGCGGTGCCGACATCGCCCAGCGCCTATGTGCTCGCCCGCCAGATGGGCGGCGATGCGCCCTTGCTGGCCCAGATCATCACGCTGCAGACGATCCTGGCGGCGATCACGATGCCCATCACGATCGCGCTGGTGGCGTAGGCCTTTACGGCGTAAACTTGTAGGACAGGCCGGCGCGGACCGTCTCGATGGTCTGGCGTCCACCTCGGTCAATGCTGGAAGCAAGCCCAGGGCTGGTCGAGACGATGCTGACGGTGGGTTCGACAGTACCGAAATCATAGTGCAGGTATTCGAGGCGTGCGATCCAGTTCGAACCGCCGATAAAGCTTTCCACGCCGGCACCCGCGACCCAGCCGAAATGATCCCGCGGCGTGTCGGTCATGTTCGTCGCGGTATTTCCCCCGCCGAATTGCGAGAAGTCGAAGACGGACCGGCTCGCGCGCTCCCAGGCGAGACCGCCGGTGCCATAGAGCAGCCAGGTCGCAGCAGGCGTCCAGCCGAGGCGGCCGCGCACCGTGCCGAGATATTTGACGTTGTCCGACTGCGTTTCGGTAAGCGTCGTGGCCGTGACGGGGTTGGAGCTACCCTTTATCCCGGTGGCGCTGCCGTCGATTTCAACGCCGCCGACGAGGCTGGCATATTGCCAGTTGTAACCGGCCTGGCCGCCTGCGAGCCAGCCGTTCGACTTGATGCCGCCGACAAATGCATCAAGGAAGAAATTGCGCGAGAAATCGTTCTCCTTCCAACCATAACCGCCATGGCCGCCGATATAGAGACCGGCCCAGCCCTGCGACGGCGCCGACATGGAGGGCGCCTTCGCATACATCGCAGGCGCCGCTGCCAATGGCCCATCCGGGCCAAATTTGTAGGACACGCCGGCGCGTACGAGGTCGATTGTCTGCCGCCCTGCGGTGTTGGATATGCCGGCGGGCGGTGCGGTGGTGCTAAAAGAGGATTCGTCGAGCACGCGGCCGAAATCGTAATGCAGATATTCCAGCCGCCCGATCCAGTGGGGGCTGCCGAGCATCACTTCGCCGCCGACGCCCGCGACCCAGCCAAATCGATCGCTGGGGTCAACCCCTCTGGTGCTGTAGCTCCCGACGCCTGTTGTCGTGAACGTGTTGGTCTGACCGCGCTCGAAGCGCTCCCATGCAAGGCCGGCGGTGCCATAAAGCAGCACATTATCCATCGGCAACCAGCCGATGCGCCCCCGGACGGTCCCAAGATAATTCACCTTCTCGTCGAGTGTGGCGGTGATTGTGCTGGGGCCGAACGTTACAACGCTGGTCGTGGTGTTGCCCTTGATGTCGGCCGCACTGACATCGACCTCGAGGCCCGTCACCACGCGATCGTACTGCCAGTTATGGCCAAAGTGTCCGCCGGCGATCCAGCCCTTGGAGTTCGTTCCGGTCAGCGCCGCGCCCGACATCATGAAAAGCTCGGGCGGATAGTTTTGCGGATCGCTGCCCCAGGCGTATCCGCCATGGGCGCCGATATAGAAACCAGCCCATGTCGAAACGGGGGCTGCGAGCGGCGACTTGGCGTAGGGCACCGACGCAAGCCGCGCCGGTTCGCCGAACTTGTAGGAGACGCCGGCGCGCACGACCTCGATGGTCTGCGAGCCGGAGGTCCAGATCTCAGAGGGGTTGACCGTCGACGTTGACGTCAATCCGCTTTGAACCTGGCCAAGATCGTAGTGGAGATATTCGATGCGACCGATCCAGTTCGGACTCCCGAGCATCACCTCCGCGCCGACGCCCGCGACCCAACCGAATTTGTCGAGCGGAGTACGATCAGAGTTGATGTCCACGCTGGCGGGGCTTGCCGTGATCTTGTCCCGCGTCACATCGAGTCGCTCCCATGCGAGACCCGCGGTGCCATACAGCAGGATATTGTCCGTCGGCCGCCAGCCAAGCCGCGCCCGGGCACTTCCGAGATATTTGACGCTTTCATGCAGCGTGATGCCCTGGGTGTACAGCGTGGCCCCAAAGAGCGCCGTCTCACTGACTCCGTTGGACCCGTCGACATTCAACGCGGAGAAATCGATCTCGAGGCCAGTGACGGCGCGGCCGAATTGCCAGTTGTATCCGGCGTGCGCGCCATAGACCGCACCCTGCGACCGAATGCCATTGAACATCTGCCGATTCATGAAGGGGATGCTGATCGACTCTGAAAAGTCGTCCCGGTTCCACGCATAGCCACCGTGCACGCCGAGATAGAATCCCGCCCAGGACGCGGCGATCGCCGGCGGTGGGGCCTTTGCAGCCGGGAGATCGGCGGCAAGCACCGAACCGCTCAGCGCGATCAGTGAGCTGCCTGCAAGAAGGCTGCGTGAGACAATCGGCAATCGCGCCGCCGCGTTCATTCCAATCAACATTCCCTGCCCGCCGTCAAACCAAATCAGCGCGAGCATCAAGAGCAGAGAATGTCTCTACGCGCTATTGCAGCTTCGCTTCGCCAGCGCGAAAGCTCCGCGGAGTGCTTAAGTCGCCACAGAGAAAATACGGTACTCGATTGGTTTTTTCGGCACTCGAGGCCGCGGCGTGATGGTCAGTTCGTTCCAGCCGGATAGAAAGTCTGCACGACAGCGGCGAAATTGTTCTGGTCGCCGATCACGATCCGTCGCCCATGTCGAGCCGCTACGATAGTGCACATAGCTGAGCCACCGATCACGGTCGCGCTGGTGGCCTGAGGCGAGCCTGCGCCTCAACTCCCCAGCCACATCGTCAGCACCACCGCGGTCATGTTGTTCAGCGCGTGGAGCACGATCGTCAGCCAGAGCGAGTTGGCGCGATAGCGCATGTAGCCGAACCACAGGCCGATCGTGAAGACCTCGGCGAGGAAGTACATGTCGTACTGCAGATGCACGACCGTCCACACCAATGACGACAGGATGATCGCGCCGGGCACGCGCAGGAAGCTTGCCGACCAGCCGCGATAGAGGAAGCCGCGCGCCAGGACCTCTTCCGACATCGGCGCAGCCACGCTGAAGGCGACCAGCAGCAGGAGCGCCGCGCCCTTGTCGCGGCCCGATTTCAACAGATCGGTCATGAAGCCCGGCGTCGCTTCGCGGCCAAGGCCGCGCGACACCGTCTCCCAGGCCAGCACGAGCACGATGAGGCCGACGGCGCCGAACAGGAGCTGCTTCCAGGATGGCCAATGCAGCGCGAGATAGTCGACGAAGGACGCCTTCTTGATGCGGATGGCAAGCCACACCGCGGCAAGCGTCGCCGGCAGGCCCATGATAACAGACAGCGCCAGCGCCTGAGGCTCGCGACCGACGAGCTGGATCGAGGCCATATCGACCGGGAGCCCGCGTAGCGCCACCAGCAGGACGATCGCGCCGACCTGGCCGACGAACATCGCGACGAAGACGAAGAGGCCCCACAGCGACGTGCCCCAGAACTTCCAGACCCGCGGCGCGTGCTCCGCGGGCGTCACGGTGAGCGGCGGATGGTCGGGATTGAGGGAATCCATCGACAGGCTTTCGTTTGGGAGGCTCACGGCAGTGCCCGCTCCAGCAGCGCACGCACCTCGCCGCCCTCCAGCTCCACCGCGCCGTACATGCTGGCATGGTTTGCGGCGAGCCGCGTGGCGGCGAACAGTTCGGCGTGCTGCGGCGATACGCCATTGAGGGCGGCTGCAGCGGCAAGCAATGCAAGCTTCTCGACGGCGAGGCGCGCAAAGCGCTCGCCATCGGCGCGGCGGAAAGTCTTGCCGATGAACGCGACGGCCTCGCCTGCCCCTGGCAGCCCCTTCGTCTCGGTCGCGAGCGATTGCAGCACCGCCATCGCCGCCTCCGGCTCGCGCGCGAGCGCCCGCAGCACGTCGAGGCACATGACGTTGCCCGATCCTTCCCAGATCGCGTTGACCGGCGACTCCCGGTAGTGGCGCGCCAGGATGCCGTCCTCGACATAGCCATTGCCGCCGAGGCATTCCATCGCCTCGTAGAGAAACGCCGGCGCGCTCTTGCAGGTCCAGTATTTGATCGCGGGCGTGAGCAGCCGCATATAGGCGGCCTCCGCCGCATCGTAGGGCGTGCGGTCGAAGGCGCGGCAAAGCCGCATCACCAACGCGACGCTCGCTTCCACATGCAGCGCCATGTCCGAGAGCACGGCCTGCATCAGCGGCTGATCGGCGAGATGTTTCTGGAAAACGCTGCGGTGACGCGCATGATGCAGCGCATGCGCGAGCCCCGAGCGCATCAGGCCGACAGAGGCGATCGCGCAATCCTGCCGCGTGAGTTGCACCATCTGGATGATGGTGCGGATGCCCTTGCCCTCCTCGCCGACCCGCTCTGCATAGGCGCCGACGAACTCGACTTCCGAGGACGCGTTCGAACGATTGCCGAGCTTGTCCTTCAAGCGCTGGAACTGGACGGCGTTGACCGATCGATCCGGCGCAAAGCGCGGCATGAAGAAACAGGTCAGTCCCGCGTCGGCCTGCGCCAGCACCAGGAACGCATCGCACATCGGTGCCGACATGAACCATTTGTGGCCGGTGATACGATAGGCGTTCCCGTCCCGCGCAGCGCGCGTCATGTTGGCGCGAACGTCGGTGCCGCCCTGCTTCTCCGTCATGCCCATGCCGAGCGTCATGCCGCGCTTGTCCCACCACGGCGCGAAGGTGGGATCGTAGCTCTTTGTCGACAGCACCGGCATCACCTTGCCGAGCAGGTCCGGCTGCATCGCCAGCGCAGCAACGGAAGCGCGCGTCATCGTGATCGGGCAGAGATGCCCGGTCTCGACTTGCGAGGCGATGTAGAACTTTGCCGCGCGAATGACCTCGGCGGCATCGCCCGCAGGCCTGCCATCCGCCGTCCACGTCGAATTGTGCACGCCGGCATGCGCGCTATGCGCCATCAGCTCGTGATAGGCCGGATGAAACTCGACCTGGTCGCGGCGATTTCCCTTTGCATCGAAGGTGCGGAGCTTCGGCGTGTTCTCGTTCGCCGCGCGCCCGCGATCGGCCATCGCGGCCGAGCCCCAATGCTTGCCGAACTCCGACAACTCCCGTTCCGCCGCGGCGCCACCATTGGCCTTCACCGCGTCGACCAGCGGCCGATCCACGGCGAAGAGATCGACGTCCTCGAACGGCGGCGACTGGTTGAAGACCTCGTGGGTCGCGAAGCTCGGCTGGGTCATCTGGTTTCCTCGGCGCGGAATCAGTTCCGCCGCGGCTGGATCGCGAAATCATAGGCCGCCCCGCCCGCCCCCGGCAGGGAAAAATGCCACCACTCCTTCGAATAGTTCACAAAGCCTTGCCGGGCCATCGCAGCCACCAGCCGCTTGCGCCACGCGCGCTGGTCCGGATTGATCGACGGTGCCGCGGTATGCCCCTTCGCGTCGGTACAATCGTATCCGGTGCCCATGTCGACGCTACCTTCAGGCGGCCGCGCCGCGACCGGCGCCGTGCAGTCGGCATAGGCCTTCGATGGGTCATATTTGCCGGAGTTGTCGGCCTTCAGATCGACCAGGGTGAGGTCGAGCGCGGCACCGGTGGAATGCTGCGAACGGCTCGCGATGTAGCCGAGGCGGAACAGCTCCGTCTTGGGAATCCTCGGATTGTAGCGCCGCTCGGCGGCCGTCTCGTGGCCGTTCTGCGACCACGTCACCATGTCGACCGAGGCCCGCGCCGGCCGGTAGCAGTCGAACATCTTGAGCGACAGGTTTTGCGCCGCGAGCTCCTGCTGAACCGCCTTCAGCCGCAGCCCCACCTCCCGCTTCACCACGCATTCGCCGGCGCCATACCCCGCGAGCGGACGGCCTACGAAATTGTTGGAGGTGGCGTAGCGGATGTCCTGGACGATGGTGGGATCGACGTCGCGCAAATAGACGAAGCCGCCGGGGAGCGATTGGGCGTGGGCCCCGCCAGCGAGTATCGTAACCAAGAGCACTGTTAGAATTGTCTTCAACGGAAGCCCCCCACATCGTCATGGCCGGGCTTGTCCCGGCATGACGGAGACAGTTGCAACGGTCCAAACCGCGACACCAAGCGGCAAGACCGACAGATCAGGGGATAACTCACTTCCTCCGCTTTGGCCCTTGCCCACCCCGCCATCCCCGCCTATAGCTCTGCTTTTAATGACATCGAAATCGACCTTCGTCCTCGGCCACCGGCATTTGCTGGGCATCGAGGGCCTTTCCGCCGCCGACATCACCGGCCTCCTCGACCTGTCCGAAGAATATGTCGAGCTCAACCGCCAGGTTGACAAGAAGCGCACCGTCCTGCGTGGACGGACGCAAGTAAACCTCTTCTTCGAGGCGTCCACCCGGACCCAGTCCTCGTTCGAGCTCGCCGGAAAACGGCTGGGCGCCGACGTCATGAACATGTCGGTGTCCTCGTCGTCGATCCGCAAGGGTGAAACCCTGATCGACACCGCGATGACGCTGAACGCGATGCATCCGGACATCCTGGTGGTGCGCCATCACGCCTCTGGCGCGGTGGAACTGCTGGCCCGCAAGGTTGACGGTTCCGTGATCAATGCCGGCGATGGCGCGCATGAGCATCCGACGCAGGCCCTGCTCGACGCGCTGACCATCCGCCGCAACAAGGGCCGCATCGAGGGGCTCGTGGTCGCGATCTGCGGCGACGTGCTGCATTCGCGCGTTGCCCGCTCCAACATCATCCTGCTCAACACGATGGGGGCCCGCGTCCGCGTCGTCGGTCCCTCCACGCTGCTGCCGCCCGGCATCGAACGGATGGGCGTCGAGGTCGCGCGTGACATGCGCGAGGGCCTCGAAGGCGCCGACATCGTGATGATGCTGCGGCTCCAGCGCGAGCGCATGAACGGCTCGTTCGTGCCCTCGTCCTCGGAGTATTTCAACTATTTCGGGCTCGACCAGAAAAAGCTCGCCTACGCCAAGCCGGACGCACTCGTGATGCATCCCGGCCCCATGAACCGCGGCGTGGAGATCGACTCGGCCGTGGCCGACGGCGCGCAGTCCCTGATCCGCGAACAGGTGGAGATGGGTGTCGCCGTACGCATGGCCGTGCTGGAAGCGCTCGCCCGCAACTTGCCGAACGCGTGATGCCGATGTTGACCGACCGCCGACCGATCCTGCTCGCCAATGCCCGCGTCGTCGATCCCAGCGGGGATTTCGACGGCGTCGGTGATGTCCTGATCGCCGATGGCAGCATCCGCGAGACCCGCCGCGGCATCGGAGCGGCCGGCGTCCCCGAGGGGACCGACATCGTCAACTGCTCCGGCAAGATCGTGGCGCCGGGCCTGATCGACATGCGCGCCTTTGTCGGAGAACCCGGCTTCAGCCATCGCGAGACCTTTGCTTCCGCGAGCCAGGCGGCCGCGACGGGCGGCATCACCACCATCATCTGCCAGCCCGACACCTCGCCCGTCATCGACAATTCGGCGACCGTCGACTTCGTGATGCGGCGTGCCCGCGACACCGCGATCGTGAACATCCTGCCGATGGCGGCGCTGACCAAGGGCATGCGCGGCGAGGAGATGACCGAATTCGGCCTCCTCAAGGCCGCCGGTGCGATCGCCTTCAGCGACGGCGACCGCAGCGTGACCGATGCGCAGGTGATGCGCCGGGCGCTGACTTACGCCCGTGATTTCGACGCGCTCATCGTGCACCACACCGAGGACCCCGATCTCGTCGGCGAAGGCGTGATGAACGAAGGCGAGTTCGCGACCCGGCTCGGCCTGATGGGCATTCCGAACGCCGCCGAAGCGGTGATCCTCGAGCGCGACATGCGCCTCGTTGCACTGACCGGCGGCCGCTACCACGCGGCCTCGTTGTCCTGCATCGACTCGCTCGAGATCCTCAAGCGCGCCCGCGACGCCGGGCTCGCCGTCAGCGCCTCGGTCTCGATCAACCATCTCGCGCTGAACGAGAACGACATCGGTCCCTACCGTTCGTTCCTGAAGCTCTCGCCGCCGCTGCGGACGGAGGACGATCGCCGCGCGCTGGTGGCGGCGGTGGCCTCCGGTCTCGTCGACGTCATCATGTCCGACCACAATCCGCAGGACGTCGAGGTCAAGCGCCTGCCGTTCGCGGAAGCCGCTTCCGGCGCCGTCGGGCTCGAGACCATGCTGCCCGCGGGCCTGCGCCTCGTGCATAATGGCGAGATGGAGCTGAAGACGCTGATCAGGGCGATGTCGACGCGGCCGGCGGAACTGCTCGGGCTAGCAGGCGGAACCCTGCGCGCAGGCAGCCCGGCCGACGTCATCGTGATCGACCCCGATACGCCCTGGGTGGTCGATCCCGCCGACCTCAAATCGCCCTGCAAGAATACCCCGTTCGACGAGGCCCGCTTTACAGGCCGCGTGGTGCGCACCATTGTCGGCGGACGGACGGTCTACGAGCATGTCTGACGTGCGGGATCACGCGTGGCGTTTCGGTTCGACATGGAGATGCAGCCATTGGAGATGCAGCGATGGCGCTTGAAACATTCCTGCCGGTGGCCCTCGTCATCGGCTACCTCCTCGGCTCGATTCCATTCGGGCTGATTCTCACCAAGCTTGCCGGCACGCAGGATCTGCGCTCGATCGGCTCCGGCAATATCGGCGCCACCAATGTGCTGCGGACGGGACGCAAGGGCCTTGCCGCGGCAACCCTGCTGCTCGACGCGCTCAAGGGCACGGCGGCGGTGGTGATCGCCGGCACCATCGCAGGACCCAATGCCGCGATGGTGGCCGGGCTCGGCGCTTTCCTCGGCCATCTCTTTCCAGTCTGGCTCAAGTTCCGGGGCGGCAAGGGCGTCGCCGTCTATATCGGCATCCTGCTCGGCCTGTTCTGGCCGGGCGCGGTGGTGTTCTGCCTGCTCTGGTTAGCTACCGCCTTCACCACCCGCTACTCCTCGCTCTCGGCGCTGGTGGCAGCTTTCGTCACGCCGCTGTTCCTGTGGTGGTTCGGCCACCCCGCACTGGCCTCGCTGTTCGCGGTGCTGACGCTGCTGCTGTTCTACATGCATCGCGAGAACATCAAGCGGCTGCAATCGGGCAAGGAAGGCCGGATCGGCGAGAAGGCCTGAGCGGGAAAAAGTACGGATACCGCCGCACCGCTTCCGCATTATGTGCCAAATTCTGTTCGCAACTCGCCGCCGACTCGCGGCCGGAGTGGCGAACGGGTTCCACGGCTGTCATCCTGACAGCGCAAAATGGCATTACGCGGTTGCTCAGAATGAGCGAGAAGATTGTCGACGCGAATGACGAGGCTGGCTCGCAGGGTTCAGCCCGTAGCGCGGCAAGCCGGTTGCTCACATTGACCAACATCTGGTCCGATGCGCCCTCGCCGCCTCCTGCGCCAGAACCCGCCCCCGTTTTGCCACCGGCGCCGCAGCCGGATCCCGTCGCGCAAACTCCGGCGCCTGCCGAGGTCGTAATCACGGCCGCGCCCGCTGCGCCCGATCATGCCGCCTCCAAGCAATGGCCGCCGCAAAGACTGTCGCTGGCGCTTCAGGGCGGCGGCACCTTCGCCGCCTTCACATGGGGCGTGCTCGAGCGGCTGCTCGAAGAGCCGTCCATCGAATTCGACAGCATCAGTGGCGCGAGCGCCGGCGCGATCAATGCGCTGCTGCTGGCCTGCGGCCTTGCCGAGGGCGGCCGCGAAGCTGCCCGCGCGCGGCTGAACCGGTTCTGGGTCCGGCTGATGCACGAGGCCTCGTTCCGCTCGCTGATGCTGGTCGGCGGATTTTCGGCGGCGGGAAGCTCGGTCGCCTTCGGTCCGACGCTGCGCTCCGGTCAGTTCGATCCGTTCGATCTCGATCCGCTGCGGCATGCGCTGTCGCGAGACATCAATTTTGCCGCCTTGCGCGACGCGGCCTGCCCAAGGCTTCTGATCGCGGCGACGCGGATCCGCGACGGCCAGCAGCAGATCTTCCGCAACGACGCCGTGACCACCGACGTCGCGCTGGCCTCGACCTGCCCGCCTCTGGTTCACTGCGCCGTCGAGATCGACGGCGAGGCCTATTGGGACGGCGGCTTCGGCGGCAATCCGCCGCTGCTGAAGCTGGCTCGGGAAACGACGACCTCCGACGTCCTGCTCGTCCAGGTCACGCCGGCACGCGACAGCTACGTGCCGATCACGCTTGCCGCGATCGACCGCAGGCTCGACCAGATCGCGGCCAACGCCGCCCTCAAGGCCGAGATCGCGGCTATCGAATGGGCTCAGTCGCACGCCGCGCCTTCGCTGCGACTTTTCAGGATCGCTGCAGAGGACTTCATCGACGGCCTGGCGCAGCGCTCATCGACCGATCTCGGCCGCGGCTTCATCCGGCTGCTGCATCGGAGCGGCCGCGAAGCCGCCGGGCACTGGCTTGGGCAAGGTGCGACTCCGGGTGCAGCGTCGCCCGCATCCGGTCTGCGCGCTGTTTCCGCCGAACCTGCGCTAGCCTGACTTCGCCAGCGCCTCCTCGAGGAACCACGCTGCCGCAAGCGCATGCGCGTCATTGCCGAAGCGCGCGATCACCTGCACGCCGATCGGCAGGCCGCCGACCTTCAGCACCGGCACGTTGACGCAAGGATTGCCCATCAGCGTCCAGAGCCGGTTGTAGCGAGGGGAGCCGGTCGAGGCGAGCTCTTTGGCCGGCGCGGTGCCCGGCGCCGAATAGGTGAGCAGCACATCGACGCCCTCGAACACTTCGCCGAGCTCCCGGCGGCCGCGGCGGCCGATCCGGCGCGCCTCGTCATATTCCTTCGGCGTCAGCCCGACCGTCGCATCGAGGCTGGCGCGCAGCATCGGCGCGATCTCCTCGTGATGCTCGGAAAACTCCCAGGCGAGCGCGCGATGTGCCTCGAAATCCTGGATGATCGGGTGGATGCGCCAGGCCTCCCGTACCGCCTCGGGCAGATCGATGGTCTGCACGCTGGCGCCGGCACGCTCGGCCGCCTTGATCGCAGCCTGCAAGCCCTCCTCGGCAGCCGGCTCCACGGAATCAGCAAATTCCTGCCTGACCACACCGATGCGCGGAGATTTGGCCGCAACAATGCCGGAGAACTCGGTCCGGCCGGTCATCGCCAGCAGTCCGCGCGCGAGATCTTCCGCACGCGATCCGAACAGGCCGACGGTGTCGAGCGCCCACGAATAGCACTTCACGCCGACCGTCGGCAGCATCCGGAACGATGGCTTGATCGCGGCAGCACCGCAATAGGCCGCAGGCCGGATCACCGAGCCGCCGGTCTGGGTGCCGAGCGCCAGCGGAATCATGCCGGCGCCGACGGCGGCGGCCGAGCCCGAGGACGAGCCCCCCGGCGAATGGCTCGCATTGTGCGGATTGAGCGTCGCCGTCGGATCGCGCGAGGCAAACGCCGTCGTCGTGGTCTTGCCGATGATGGTCGCCCCTGCCCGTTTCAGCATCATCACGACGGGCGCATCGCCGCGCGGCTGCCAGCCGCGATAGATCTCCGAGCCCATCTCGGTCGGGAAATCGGCGGTGTCGATGATGTCCTTGATGCCGACCGCGATGCCCCGCAGCGGGCCGGCGCTTTGCGCCTTCGCGGACTTGTCATGGCGGACGAAGGCGCGGACGTCCTTCTCCCTGGCCTCGATCGCCGCATGCGATTGGGCGATGGCGGCATCGGGCGAAAGCTCGCCCGCTTCGATGCGGCGCTGGAGGTCGGCGAGTGAGATCATGGCAAAACCCTTCTTATTGGGATCGCTTTTAGCATCGCGACGAGGTCGCGCAAGCGCACGGAGCTGTTGCCCACGCCCTCAGGTTGTTCCATGCTGTCCCTGCAAGGAGACGCCGTGGACGCCATCAATCCGAGCGTGGAGCTGACCGAAGCGGAGCGGATCGACCGCCTGCGGTTGATACGATCCGACAATGTCGGGCCGCGCACTTTCCGTTCGCTGGTCGATCATTTCGGCAGCGCGCGCGCCGCGCTGGAGCGCCTGCCCGATCTGGCGCGCCGCGGCGGCGCGGCGCGGTCGGGCCGCATCTGCAGCGCGGATGAGGCGAAGGCCGAGCTCGCCGCCAGCCGCAAATTCGGCATCGCCTGGATCGCGCCGGGAGAAGATGGCTATCCGGCGCGGCTTGCGACGCTCGACGATGCGCCGCCGCTGCTGGCGATACGCGGTGACGACGCGACGCTGATGCGTCCGATGATCGCGATCGTCGGCTCGCGCAATGCCTCCGGCGCGGGGCTGAAATTTGCCGGTCAGCTCGCGCACGAGCTCGGCGAGGCCGGCTTTGTCATCATCTCGGGGCTGGCGCGCGGGGTCGACCAGGCGGCGCACCGCGCGAGCGTCGAGAGCGGCACGGTCGCGGTGCTCGCCGGCGGCCATGATTGCATCTATCCGCCCGAGCATGGCGATTTGCTCGCATCGATCCTCGATCACGAGGGTGCTGCGATCTCCGAAATGCCGCTCGGCCACGAGCCGCGCGCCCGCGACTTTCCCCGCCGCAACCGGCTGATCTCGGGCGCCGCACTCGGCGTGGTCGTGGTGGAGGCGGCGCACCGCTCGGGCTCGCTGATCACCGCGCGCATGGCGGCCGAACAGGGCCGCGAGGTGTTCGCGGTCCCCGGCTCGCCGCTCGATCCGCGCGCTGCCGGCACCAACGATCTGATCAAGCAGGGCGCGACGCTGGTCACCGAAGCCGCCGACATCATCAACGCGGTCCAGCCGATCATGGAGCGGCCGCTGATGCATCCGATGGGCGAGCCCGACAGCGAACCGTTCGAGAGCGATCCGCAAGCACACGACCGCGACCAGATCACCGGCCTGCTCGGCCCGGCACCAATCTCGATCGACGACATCGTGCGGATGTCCGGCGCCTCGCCCGCGATCGTGCGCACGGTCCTGCTGGAGCTCGAGCTCGCCGGCAAGCTCGAGCGTCACGGCGGGGGGTTGGTCTCGCTGCTCTAGCTATCGTTGCGCTCGTCGAAGCGTGTGCGCGCCGCGGCGATCTGCTCCTGGTGCTCGATCGCCCACTCTCCGAGCGCCTTCACCGGCTGCTGCAGACCGCGGCCGAGATCGGTCAGCTCGTAATCCACGCGCGGCGGAATGGTCGGAAAGATCGTGCGCGTGACGAGACCGTCGCGCTCCAGCCCGCGCAGCGTCAGCGTCAGCATCCGCTGCGAGATGCCGTTGATCATGCGCTTGAGCTCGTTGAAGCGCTTTGGGCCGTCGCTCAGCATCATGATGACGAACACGCTCCATTTGTCCCCGACGCGGGACAGCACGGAGGCCACGCCACGGCAGTCAGCATGGTTGGGATCCGGCATCGGCGATGCGGGCAAATCGATGTGTGTCGGTTTCAATGATGTGCCCATGGCTCAAAAAAGTGCGTTCTTGCGAGGATTTTGACAGTCACTCATGTAGTGCGGGTTACAAATCTATACCATGGGTGACCCCAATGAAACTCCTCCATATCGACTCCAGCGTGCTCGGCCCCCACTCCGTCAGCCGGCAGGTTTCCGCCGCCATCGTCGACCGGCTGCGGCAAACGACGCCGTCGCTCGACATCGTCTATCGCGACCTGACCCAGACCCCGCTCGCCCACCTCTCCGGCCCGCACCTCGCGGCCGCCCAGGGCGCACCCGCTCCGGCGGAACTCGGCCCCGACCTTGCCGCCAGCGCGGCGGTGCTGAACGAGTTCCTCGATGCCGACGTCGTCGTGATCGGCGCGCCGATGTACAATTTCACCATCCCGAGCCAGCTCAAGGCCTGGATCGACCGCATCCTCGTGGCGGGGAAGACGTTCAAATACGGCGCAAACGGCGCGCAGGGTCTTGCCGGCAACAAGCGCGTGATCGTGGCGATCTCGCGCGGCGGCTATTACGGCGCGGGCACGCCGGCGGCGTCAATGGAACACCTCGAAACCTACTTGCGCGGCGTGTTCGGCTTCATGGGCATCACAAGCCCTGAATTCATCATCGCTGACGGCATCCAGGTTGGCCCTGAGCATCGCGAGAAAGCACTGGCGGGCGCGCTGCAGGCCGCCACCAGCTTGCGTGCAGCGTAGAGCTCATGCGGACGACAGCCGCTGCCGGATTCCGGCGGCGGCTGACAGATCGGCTGAAATTCGGCCGCTAAAACCAGGCGCCCTGAACGCCCAGGATCACGGCCACCAGCGAGATGAACAGGCCGATGCCGGAGAAAAGAGCCACTCCGATCAATTCGGACGTGTCCGAACGCTTGGCGGGAATGGCGGAACGTTCGGTGTAAATGCGCGGTGCTGAAATGGGCGAAAAAATGCGGGCTGCTTTCGGCATAACGGACTCCATTAAAATGAGTCTCATAACCCTCCGCCCGTAGAAGTGTCTTTGCGCCTCGTGCGAAGGTTCAACGCATCACGCAAGGTTCAGAAAATACAGCTCGCAAGACGTGGGAACCGGACGGCGCAGCTGCTTGCCGCTGCGGCGTCCGGTTCAACTCTCACTTCACTTGATCAGCCGCGATAGATCGGAGCGCCGCTTGGTGACGCAACAGCGCCGCCGTCGACGAATATCTCCTGGCCCTGGATGTGCGCGGCATCATCGGAGGCGAGGAACAGCACGGTCTTCGAGATGTGATCCGGTTCGCCAATACGTCCGAGCGGCGTCGACAGCGCGATCCGCTTCTCGAATGCTTTCTCGGCCTCGGGGGTTGCGATGGCGGCGCCCCAGATCGGCGTGCGGATCGCACCGGGCGCGACCACGTTCACACGGATGCCGCGCGGCGACAGCTCAGATGCCATGATCCGCGCCATCGCCCGTACGCCGGCCTTCGCGGCGCCGTAGGCCGAATAGCCGGGAATGCCGAGCACCGAGATCACCGAGCCGTTGAGGATGATCGAGGCGTTGTCGTTGAGATAAGGCAGCGCCGACTGAACGGTGAAGAACACGCCGGTCAGGTTGGTGCTGATGACCTTCTCGAAGACATCCAACGTCGCTGAACCGAGCGGCGTGCTGCCGGGAATGCCGGCATTGGCGAACACGATGTCGAGCTTGCCGAACTTTTCAGCCCCCTTCTTGATCGCAGCCTCCGTCGCGGCGACGTCGGTCGCGTCGGCTGCCACCGCCAGCGCGTTCGGTCCGAGTTCCTTCGCTGCGGCCTCCAGCGTCTCCTTGTTGCGCCCGGTAATGATCACCCTGGCGCCCTCGGCCACGAACAGTTTCGCCGTCGCGAGCCCAATGCCGCTGTTGCCGCCGGTAATCAGGGCCGTCTTGTCCTTCAGTCTCACGCTCGCCTCCAATGGTTGCATCATAAAACCAAGTTGCCATCTAGGGCACATAGTTTTATCATGCAACCACACAAGCGCGTGATCGGCGACGAAACCTGGCGGACGCGACGGGACGAAAGACGATGGTGAAACGAACGAGCTTTGAGGGCGACGCCTGCCCGATCGCACGGTCGCTGGAGGCGATCGGCGACTGGTGGTCGCTCCTGATCATCCGCGAAGCGCTGTTCGGCGTGCGCCGCTTCGGCGAGTTTCAGAGCAAGCTCGGCATGGCGAAGAACATTCTGTCCGTGCGGCTGCGCGCGCTGGTCGACCACGGCATTCTGACGACGGCCCCCGCCTCCGACGGCAGCGCTTATCAAGAGTATGTGCTGACACCGAAGGGTCGCGGCGTCTTCCCTGTCCTGGTGGCGCTCCGGCAATGGAGCGAGGAGTTCGACGACCGCCCCGAGGAGATCGCGACCATCCTGGTAGATCGCGAAAGCGGCCGCCCAGTGAAGAAGCTCGAGCTGCGCGCGGAGGACGGCCGCCTGCTCAGCCCCGCGGACACCACACTGAAGCCACGGCCGGCGCCGCGCCGGCGATCAGCTTGACGAAGCCGCCTCGCGTGCCCGGATTACGCTTCGCGCCGTCCGGGCCACGACCTCGAAAGCGCCGCTACGACAGCTTGCGCTTGCTCCGCAGCCTCATGTGCTCGTCGGCCTCCAACTTGGTCATGCCCAGGAGATGATGCAGCACATCGAGCTTGTGGCGCTCGGCCAGCTTGCGCAATGCCCCGACCTGCTCCGCAATGAAGGCCACAGCCTCATCCGCGCCGCCCTCCCCTGGTTCCTCACTGAGCGAACGTGCTTGCGCACCTGACGCGGCGCGCGCGCGTTTCCTTCCCGGCTTTGTCACCAGACCCCATCCGAATCCATGCCCTTGCAAACTTTACGCTGATAGCGATCGCAACTCCAAGGTGGTATTTTGCAACTTTCTCGATATGAAACTTTTCCCATCAGAAGGGCTTTCAACACCCCTCGATTTGACAGCGACGGCCTCACCACCCATGTTCGGGTCGAAACGGCCGACCCGAATCCTTTCGAAATCGGCCCAAGATTTTCCCGTAAGTCACTGGAACTACATGAATATCGTCATTGTGGAGTCGCCGGCGAAAGCCAAGACGATCAACAAGTATTTGGGCTCGTCCTACGAGGTTCTGGCCTCGTTCGGCCATGTCCGTGACCTGCCGGCGAAGAACGGTTCCGTCGATCCCGACGCGAATTTCAAGATGATCTGGGAGGTCGACCCCAAGGCGGCCGGCCGGCTCAATGATATTGCCAAGTCCCTGAAGGGTGCTGACCGCCTGATTCTCGCCACCGACCCTGACCGCGAGGGCGAAGCCATCTCCTGGCACGTGCTGGAGGTACTTAAAGAGAAGCGCGCGCTGAAGGATCAGAAGATCGAGCGCGTGGTGTTCAATGCCATCACCAAGCAGGCGATCTCGGAGGCCATGAAGCATCCGCGCGAGATCGACGGTGCGCTGGTCGACGCCTATATGGCGCGCCGCGCGCTGGACTATCTCGTCGGCTTCACCCTCTCCCCCGTGCTGTGGCGCAAGCTGCCGGGCGCCCGCTCGGCCGGTCGCGTGCAGTCGGTGGCGCTGCGGCTCGTCTGCGACCGCGAGCTCGAAATCGAGAAGTTCGTGCCGCGTGAATACTGGTCGCTGATCGCGACCCTGCTGACGCCGCGCGGCGATGCGTTCGAAGCGCGCCTCGTCGGCGCCGACGGCAAGAAGATCCAGCGGCTCGACATCGGCAACGGCGCGGAAGCCGAAGACTTCAAGAAGGCGCTGGAAGCCGCCGCCTACGCCGTGACCGCGGTCGATGCGAAGCCGGCGCGGCGCAATCCGCAGGCGCCATTCACCACCTCGACGCTGCAACAGGAAGCCAGCCGCAAATTCGGTTTTGCGCCCGCGCACACGATGCGGATCGCGCAGCGCCTTTATGAAGGCATCGACATCGGCGGCGAGACCACCGGACTCATTACTTATATGCGTACCGACGGCGTCCAGATCGCCCCCGAGGCAATCACCCAGGCGCGCAAGGTGATCGGCGAGGACTATGGCAACGCCTACGTGCCGGACGCCCCGCGCCAGTACCAGGCCAAGGCCAAGAATGCGCAGGAAGCGCACGAGGCGATCCGCCCGACCGACATGTCCCGCCGCCCCGACAGCATGAGCCGCAAGCTCGATGCCGATCAGGCCAGGCTCTACGAGCTGATCTGGAAGCGCACCATCGCGAGCCAGTTGGAAGCAGCCGAGCTCGAGCGCACCACCGTCGACATCACGGCGAAAGCCGGCGGCCGCACGCTGGAGCTGCGCGCCACCGGTCAGGTCGTCAAGTTCGACGGCTTCCTGGCGCTCTACCAGGAAGGCCGCGACGACGAGGAAGACGAGGATTCCCGCCGCCTGCCCGGCATGAGCGCCGGCGAGGCCCTGAAGCGGCAGTCGCTCGCCGTCACCCAGCATTTCACCGAGCCGCCGCCGCGCTTCTCCGAAGCGTCGCTGGTCAAGCGCATGGAAGAGCTCGGCATCGGCCGGCCCTCGACCTATGCCTCGATCCTCCAGGTCCTGAAGGACCGCGGCTACGTCAAGCTCGAGAAAAAGCGCCTGCACGGAGAGGACAAGGGTCGCGTCGTGGTCGCGTTCCTGGAAAGCTTCTTCAGCCGCTACGTCGAATACGACTTCACCGCGGATCTGGAGGAGCAGCTCGACCGCATCTCCAACAACGAGATCTCCTGGCAGCAGGTGCTGAAGGACTTTTGGCGCGACTTCATCGGCGCCGTCGACGACATCAAGGATCTGCGTGTGGCGCAGGTGCTCGACGTGCTCGATGAGATGCTGGGGCCGCATATCTATCCGCCCCGCGCCGATGGTGGCGACGTCAGGCAGTGCCCGAGCTGCGGCAGCGGCCGGCTCAACCTGAAGGCCGGCAAGTTCGGCGCCTTCGTCGGCTGTTCCAACTATCCGGAGTGCCGCTACACCCGTCAGCTCGCCGCTGATGGCGAAGCCAGCGCCGACCGTTCGCTCGGCCAGGATCCCGACACCGGCTTCGAGGTCTGGGTCAAGGCCGGCCGCTTCGGGCCCTACATCCAGCTTGGTGAGCCCAAGGATTATGCGGAAGGCGAGAAGCCGAAGCGCGCAGGCATACCGAAGGGCACTTCGCCCGGCGATGTCGAGCTCGAGCTTGCATTGAAGCTGTTGTCGCTGCCGCGCGAGATCGGCAAGCATCCGGAAACCGGTCAGCCGATCACTGCGGGCCTCGGCCGCTTCGGACCGTTCGTGAAGCACGAGAAGACCTATGCCAGCCTGGAAGCGGGCGACGAGGTCTTCGACATCGGCCTCAACCGCGCGGTGACGCTGATCGCCGAGAAGGTCGCCAAGGGCCCGAGCCGGCGCTTCGGCGCCGATCCCGGCAAGGCGATCGGTGACCACCCGACGCTCGGTACCGTCACCGTGAAGAGCGGCCGCTACGGTGCCTATGTCACCGCAGGCGGCGTCAACGCGACGATCCCTGCCGAGTTCGAAAAGGATACCGTCACGCTGCCGCAGGCGATCGCGCTGATCGACGAGCGCGCGGCCAAAGGTGGCGGCAAGGCGAAGAAGGCGGCGAAGCCGGCCAAGAAGACGACCAAGGCCAAGAAGGCCGCGGACGGCGACGACACCGCGCCGAAGCCGAAGAAACCGGCCGCGAAGAAAGCCGCGGCCAAATCGAAAACTGAATCAGCAAGCAAGGCGCGTGCAGGCGTGTCGTCGACCGCCAAGACGTCGCCGACCAAGGCATCCGCCGCCAAATTATCTACCAGCAAGGCTCCGGCCAAGAAGAGTGCCGGCAAGAATTAGAGGTTAAGTGAAACGCAAGAATGACCGTGGCTTTCCCGACCGGAATGCCATCGTCGCCTTCATCAAGGCAAATCATGGAAAGGCCGGAACCCGCGAAATCGCGCGCGAGTTCGGCCTGAAGAACGCCGATCGCGTCGAGCTCAAGCGCATTTTGCGCGAGCTCGCCGACGACGGAATCATCAAGAAAAAGCGCCACAAGGTCTCGGAGCCGGACACCCTTCCGCCGACGCTGCTCGCCGACATCACCGGCCGCGACAGCGATGGCGAATTGATCGCCTCCCCCGCCGAATGGGACGAGGTCGAGAGCGGGGAGCCGCCGAAGATCGTCATCGAGATGCCGCGCCGGCCGAAGCCCGGCACGGCGGCCGGCGTCGGCGACCGCGCGCTGCTGCGCGTCGAGCTCACGGGCGAGACCGAAGGCCCGGCCTATCGCGGTCGCATCATCAAGGTCATCGACAAGGCGAAGAGCCGCATCCTCGGCGTCTTCCGCAGCCTTCCCGAGGGCGGCGGCCGCCTTGTTCCCGTCGACAAGAAGTTCGCCGACCGCGAGCTGAACATTGCGAAGACCGACACGCAGGGCGCGCAGGACGGCGACCTCGTCAGCATCGACATCGTCCGCTCGCGCGGCTTTGGCCTCGCCTCGGGCCGGGTCAAGGAGAAGCTCGGCTCGGTCAAGTCGGAGAAGGCGATCAGCCTGATCGCGATCTACGCTCACGAGATCCCGCTGCAATTCTCGCCCGCGGCCGAGCGCGAGGCGGAGGCGGCAGAGCCGGCCAACGTTAAGGGGCGCGAGGATTGGCGCGACGTCCCGCTCGTCACCATCGATCCGCCCGACGCCAAGGATCACGACGACGCGGTCCACGCGCAGGCGGATGACGATCCGAACAACAAGGGCGGCTTCATCGTCAACGTCGCCATTGCGGATGTCAGCTTCTACGTGCGACCGGGCACCGCGCTCGACCGCGACGCGCTCGATCGCGGCAACTCCGTCTATTTCCCCGACCGCGTCGTGCCGATGCTGCCCGAGCGCATCTCGAACAATCTCTGTTCGCTGGTGCCGGGAGAGCCGCGCGGCGCGCTCGCGGTGCGCATGGTGATCGGCCCTGATGGACGCAAGCGCTCGCACACGTTCCACCGCATCCTGATGCGCTCGGCGGCGAAGCTGAATTACGCGCAGGCACAGGCCGCGATCGACGGACGGCCGGACGACACGACCGGCCCCCTGCTCGATCCGATCCTCACCCCCCTCTACGCCGCCTACGCCTGCGTCAAGCGTGCCCGCGACGAGCGCGATCCTCTCAATCTCGATCTGCCCGAGCGCAAGATCCTGCTGAAGAGCGACGGCACAGTCGATCGGGTCGTCGTGCCGGAGCGCCTCGATGCGCACAAGCTGATCGAGGAGTTCATGATCCTCGCCAACGTCGCAGCGGCCGAGATGCTGGAGAAGAAGTCGCTCCCGCTGATCTACCGCGTGCATGACGAGCCGACGCTGGAGAAGGTCCACGCGCTCCAGGAGTTTCTGGAGACGCTTGACGTCCCCTTCGCGAAGGCCGGCGCACTTCGGCCGACGCTGTTCAACCGCGTGCTGGCCCAGCTCGAGGGCCATGACTATTACCCGCTCGTGAGCGAGGTGGTGCTGCGCGCCCAGGCACAGGCCGAATATTCCTCGGAGAACTACGGGCATTTCGGCCTGAACCTGCGCCGCTACGCGCATTTCACCTCGCCGATCCGCCGCTATGCCGACCTCGTCGTGCATCGCGCGCTGGTTCGTGCGCTTGGGCTTGGCGAAGGCGCGCTGCCCGACAGCGAGACGCCGGAAAGCCTTGGCGAGGTCGCCGCGCATATTTCGCTGACCGAGCGGCGCGCAATGAAGGCCGAGCGCGAGACCGTCGATCGCCTGATCGCCCATCATCTCGCCGACCGCATCGGCGCGAGTTTCCAGGGCCGTGTCTCCGGCGTCACGCGCGCCGGCCTGTTCGTCAAGTTGAGCGAGACCGGAGCCGACGGCCTGATCCCGATCCGATCCCTTGGCACGGAATATTTCAACTATGACGAGAGCCGTCATGCGCTGGTCGGCACGCGCAGCGGCACCATGCATCAGCTGGGTGACGTGGTCGACGTCCGTCTGGTAGAAGCAGCTCCGATAGCCGGCGCATTGCGCTTCGAGCTGCTGTCGTCGGCCGGCGAGGCCGCACCCCGGCAGCGCAGGCAAATCCGCCCGCTGCGCAAATCGTCCAAGGCGTATCCAGGACGCAGTCCGAAAGAGAAGAAGCGCAAGCCGGAGAAGCAGAAGAAGTCCGGCAAGGGGAAGAAGAAGGGCAAGGGACAGAAGGGCAAGGCATGGTAACGATGAGCACGACCCCAAAAATCTGGACGCGCGAGACCGGCCTCGTCGAGAAGCGCGACGTCTGGAGCGCGATGAAGCGCGGCTTTCGCGGGCGCTGCCCGCGCTGCGGCGAGGGCAAACTGTTCCGCGCCTTCCTGAAGACCGCGGACAATTGCTCGAAATGCGGCCTCGACTTCACGCCGCATCGCGCCGACGACTTGCCCGCCTATCTCGTGATCGTCATCGTCGGCCATATCGTGGTCCCGACCATCCTCTGGATCGAGACCAACTATTCGACACCGGTCTGGCTCACCTTTGCGGCCTATCTGCCCTTCACCTTCTTCGCCTCGCTGGCGCTGTTGCAGCCCGTGAAAGGAGCCGTTGTCGGATTGCAATGGGCCCTGCGCATGCACGGGTTTGACGAGAACCCTCCGGATGGTATTCCGCCTGTGTAAGCAAAATAAGCAAGAACAGCTTGGGTGAGGATATGACGGATACGGCGCAGACAGCAGAGAAAGCAAAGATCCACGAGGGGAAGGAAGCCGATCATCATCCCTATTTCCGCCCGAGGGATGCGGCGACCCTGATCCTGGTCGATCGCAGCGGCACCACCCCAAAGGTCCTGGTCGGCAAGCGCCACGACAAGGTCGTCTTCATGCCCGGAAAGTTCGTCTTTCCCGGCGGCCGCGTCGACAAGGACGACTATCGCGTTCCGGTCGCAGCTCCCATCACCTCCGAGCTGGAAACCAATCTCGCCAAGGGCAGCCCGAAGACCCCCGCCTCGCGCGCGAAGTCGCTGGCGATTGCCGCGATCCGCGAGGCCTGCGAGGAGACCGGTCTCTGCCTCGGGCGCAAGGCGGAAGGCAAGTTGGCCAGGCTCGAGGGCGCCTGGAAGCCGTTCGCGGATGCGGGCCTCCTGCCCGATCCATCAAGCCTGTTCCTGATCGCGCGCGCGATCACGCCGCCGGGCCGCGTCAAGCGGTTCGACACGCGCTTCTTCACGGCGGATGCCTCCGCGATCACCCATCGCGTCGAGGGCGTGATCCATGCCGATGCCGAGCTCGTCGAACTGGTCTGGGTCGAGCTCGGCTCGAAGCCGCTCGCCGACCTGCATCCGATGACGCGGAACGTGCTCAACGAGCTCGACACGCGCCTCGCCACCGGCCCGCTGCGCCACGATGCGCCGGTGCCGTTCTTCCATTTCTACGGCGGCAAGATGCAGAAGGATATCTTGAGCTGATCAATCGGCGTCAGGCTCGGTGCCGACATAGTCGCGCGCCGGCAGATTGAGGACGCGGCCGATCTCGTTTGCTAGGTTGTCCGCCTCCTCTCGCCTGGTGAAGCTCACGAGCGTGATCGGCTCGGTGCCCTTGTCGCCGCAGAGACTGACGTCGTACGTCGTCAGTTCCGGATCGTAGTCGTCGGTGATGCTGACGAAATGATAGTCGGCGAGATCGCGGTGCTTGCGAATATTCAGAGGCCCGAACTGCGTGGTGATGACGATCTGGCGCAGCGTCTCGTTGAGCACGACGAAGTAGCGGAAGGTCAGCAGGATGATTCCGGGAATGCCGACGAGCAGCCCGAGCCCCGTGAACACCAGCACCGGCACGAGGTCGTCGGCCAGCCGGCCAAAGCCGAAGAAATCCTGGCGCAGGCCGAGCGCGACATTCCAGAGCAGATAGGCGCTCGCCGCCAGCAGCGGCAGCGACAGCAGCCGGCCGATCCAGGGCATGGGCCGGTCGATACGGACGATGCCGCCATCCACTGTCACTGCGCCTGCCATCGGAGGTCTCCTCGGGAGCGAAGGTCTTGGCTTGGTCGGGCTGAGCTGCGGATTGGTTCAATGAGGATCCCTCCCTCCTCCGTCATTCCGGGGCGCGCCCCTTGGCGCGAGCCCGGAATGACGGGTTTGTGCTGAGCTGACAGCGAAAAACAAAAGATTCTTCCCGCCCTTCCCAATGGCGGAGCTCCTACGCACACCTATGTCTTCGTGAACGACACCCAGAACGGATACGGGCGATGGCACAACGGCAACTCAAGCTTGGCGCGTTTATGCGCCCGATCAGCATCCATACCGGCGCCTGGCGCTATCCCGGAGCCTGGCCGGACGCCAATTTCAATTTCGGCCACATCAAGACGCTGATCAGGAAGCTCGAGGCCGGCAAGTTCGATGCCTTCTTCATGGCCGATCACCTCGCCGTGCTGAACATGCCGATCAACGCGCTCAAGCGCAGCCACACCGTGACGTCGTTCGAGCCGTTCACCCTGCTCTCGGCGCTTTCCTCCGTCACTGAACGCATCGGCCTGATCGCGACGGGCTCGACCACGTTCGATGAGCCCTACCACGTCGCGCGGCGCTTCGCCTCGCTCGACCATCTCAGCGGCGGCCGCGCGGGCTGGAACATCGTCACTACGTCGAACCCGGACGCGGCGCTCAATTTCGGCCTCGACGATCACATGGAGCACGCCGAACGCTACAAGCGCGCCCGCGAATTCTACGACGTGGTCACGGGCCTCTGGGATTCCTTCGCCGACGACGCCTTCGTGCGCGACGTCGAGCAAGGCCTGTTCTTCGAGCCGTCGAAGATGCATGTGCTCGATCACAACGGCAAACACCTGAAGGTACGCGGCCCGCTCAACATCGCCCGCCCCGTGCAGGGCTGGCCGGTGATCGTGCAGGCCGGCGCATCGGAAGACGGCAAGCAGCTGGCCGCCGAGACCGCGGAAGCCGTGTTCACCGGTGGCGGCAGCCTTGCGGACGGACAGAAGCTCTACGCCGACATCAAGCGCCGCATGGAGAGAGTCGGCCGCGATCCAGAGCACCTCAAGATTCTTCCCGGCGCCTTCGTCGTGGTCGGCGACAGCGTCGACGAGGCCAGGGAGAAGCGCGCGCTGCTCGACAGCCGCGTGCATTACGACAGCGCCATCGCCTCGCTCTCGGTGATCCTCGGCACGGATGCGAGCGGCTTCGATCCTGACGGCCCGCTCCCCGAAATCCCCGAGACCAATGCCAGCAAGAGCGGCCGGCAGCGGCTGGTCGATCTCGCGGCGCGCGACAAGCTCACCGTGCGCCAGCTCGCCCAGCGCGTCGGCGGCTATGGCGGGCTCGCCTTTGTCGGCACCGCCAAAACCATCGCCGACCAGATGGAGGAATGGCTGGTCGGGCGCGGCTCCGACGGCTTCAACATCATGTTCCCGTTCCTGCCCGCCGGCCTCGACGATTTCGTCGACAAAGTCGTCCCGGAGCTCCAGAAGCGCGGGATTTTCCGCAAAGAGTATGAAGGGGCCACTTTGAGGGAGAATCTGGGCCTGCCGCGGCCGAAAAACCGGTTCTTCGAGGCGTAATCGGACCGTTTTGGGTGGTTTTCCGGGTGTAAAACCTTGACATCAGGCGGTTTCTGGCTAGGTTGCCGGCCAACGCGGGCCGTTTGGCCGGCTCCAGATTCCCTTCATTTCTGAGGTTCAGAACATGGCCAAAGCGGTCACCATCAAGGTCAAGCTCGTGTCCTCGGCTGACACCGGCTTCTACTACGTCGCCAAGAAGAATTCGCGCACCATGACCGACAAGCTGGTCAAGAAGAAGTACGACCCCGTGGCGCGCAAGCACGTCGAATTCCGCGAAGCCAAGATCAAGTAAGATCGCGGGGCGCTAGCGACTTAGGCGGGGCCTTCGAGGCCCGTTTTTATTTGCGGCCGATGGTCGTAGCCTGCCGTCCATGATCGCAACCCTGGACGATGGACACGTCGGTGGCTACTCGGTCGCCTATAGCCGCGACGACACCTATTTCCCCGTCTATGTCACAGCGGCCCTCGCTGCGGTCTTCTGCACCACTGCCCTCGTCACCGGTGCGCTCTACTGGCTTGTGCTCGCAGCGCTTGCGGCCGGTTTCACCTACTACAACATTCCGCTGCTCGAGACCGGCCGGCCTACCATCGGCGCGAACCAATACGGCGTCTTCATCCAGGCCTTCGGCCTGATCCGGTGGCGCGCCATCGAGCGCATCGATCTCGTCGAGATCGCCGAACGCGCCATGACGGTGCACGAGCTTCAGATCGTGCTCAATGCGCCGCTCACCAGCGCGCTGGTGGCCGACTGGCGCAAGCAGCCTTCCTGGCGCTGGCTGATGCGCCTGCCCTGGCGGATGAGCCACACCAACATGGTACGGATCAATGTCGAGCCGTTCGATCAGCCGCCGGACATCATCCATCGCACGTTCCTGAGGATGTGGCGCTACTACCGCAGCTAAATCGTCTTCGGCCGACGTCGTGCTCGGCTGTCTAGTGCACCACCTCGCCATGTAGTGCGAGATCGAGACCGTCGCGCTCCATATCCGCCGAGACCCGCAGACCGACGAACAGCTTGACCACATAGAGGATGATCAGGCTGACGACGGCGTCATAGACCAACACCGTGCCGACACCGATGCACTGGTTGATGAACTGGCCAGGATTGCCTTCCAGCGCGCCCGCTGTGCCGCCATACTGCTCGACGGCGAACACTCCGGTCAGAAGCGCACCGACGATGCCGCCGACGGCGTGGACACCGAAGCAATCGAGCGCGTCGTCATAGTTGAACATGCCCTTGAGCCCGGTGCATCCCCAGTAGCAGAGGACACCGGCTGCGATGCCGATCACGAAGGCGCCGATCGGGCCGACGAAACCGGAGGCAGGCGTGATCGCGACGAGCCCTGCGACCGCGCCCGAGCAGATGCCGACGACCGTCGGCTTGCCCTTGAGCGACCATTCGACCAGCATCCAGGTGAAGCCCGCAACGGCCGTGGCAATCTGCGTCACCAGCATCGCCATGCCGGCCTGCATGCCTGCCGTCACCGCGGACCCGGCATTGAAGCCGAACCAGCCGACCCAGAGCAACGAGGCGCCGACGAAGGTGAGCACCATGTTATGGGCCGGCCCCGTCTCCTTGCGCTTGCCGAGCATGATGGCGCACATCAGGCCCGCCACGCCGGCATTGATATGCACGACGGTCCCGCCGGCGAAATCGAGCACCTTGACCCAGGCGGCATCGTTGCCGGAGGCGAAGATTCCGTCGGGGCCCCATACCCAATGCGCAATCGGCGCATAAACGAAGATCGCCCACAGGCCGATGAACCACAGCATCGCGGAGAATTTCATCCGCTCGGCAAAGGCTCCAGCGATCAGCGCCGGCGTGATGATTGCAAACGTCATCTGGAAGCAGATGTAGACGCTTTCGGGAATCGTTGCCGCGAGCGGATTGGGATTGCCGATGCCGCCCTTGCCGATGTCGCTCAGGATGTCCCTCAGGAACATGCGATCGAGCCCGCCGATGAACGGCGTGCCGGCGCGGAACGCCAGGCTGTAGGTCAGGATCGCGAACAGGATCGTGACCAGGCAAGTCACAGCGAAGCTCGTCATCACCGTGTCGCCCACGTTCTTCTTGCGCACCATGCCGCCATAGAACAGCCCAAGCCCCGGGACCGTCATCATCAGCACCAGCGCAACGGAAGTGAGCATCCAGGCGGTGTCGCCGGGATTGGGTGTGCACTTCTCGAGGATCTTGCCGCCGCAAGCCGGCGGGCCCGCGTCCTCCGCAAAAGCAACGTCTCCGAGGGCGAGGTAGAGAAGCGCAATTCCCAGCAACGCGACCACCAACGTCACGAGCCTTTGGCGCGTGGAGTTTCTTGATTCCATCGTCGTTCTCCCAAGTCGCAAGAGATGTCGTCTGACCATGGCTTTGACTGGAATCCGCGAAACGAGCGTTCGCGCCGGCGCGATTGCGCCAGCGTGATCAACTCGGCTTTTTGCGACACAACGATCGGGACTCGGCGCGCTGAGGTCGTCGAGCTTCAATGGCTGGAGACTGGCGGCGACCAGCCTCATGGCTTATCGGCCTTTCCCTTCACGCCGGATCGGAAAGCGTCGGAGACGGTTCCAATACTTAGTGAAGGCAGGCAAGATTCACGCCATGGATGGCTTTCACGCAACCTACTGACTGTGCTTCGATTCCAGTTTGCTGCTCTGCGACAAGCCCGCTTCACCCTGCTTCACGCAGCGGCGCTTCGCCCAATAAATGAGCAGAGGCTGACTGCGCCTATGCCGTTCGCAACACCGGCGGCTGCGGCAGCCGGATCAGCGCGAACGCCGCGGGCGCCCTGCAACGCGCGAGCATTGCTGCGCGGAACCGAGACCCAGAAGGCAACTCAGCACAATGCGGAGATGTGGACCCCGGCTCAGCAGTGCACCGTCGAAGTGACGCTGCGCTGCGTCCGGGGCACGAGAGCTGAGCCAGGCTGCTCCTGGAATTGTGGCGTCCCGCAACGCCGCTTCACGCTCCTGAGTTGACGCAAGCAAGCGCAAGCTTCGGCTACACCGCCGCCCTCAACACGTCGACGCGGTTCCGAGAATCGTCTAGCGAAACGATCGGATTTTGGATCATTTTCCAACCGTTCATGAATCGCAGAGAGCGCCGGGCCGCAGCCAAACAATCCGGAAAAGCCACGCCGGCCGCGCTTTGCCAGGCTGGCTTCGCGCATTTTCAATCGGGACGAATTGCCGAGGCCGAGCTTTGCTGCCGGCAAGCGCTGACGTTGGACGAGCAGCACCCGGATGCCCTCCATCTGCTGGGCGTGCTCTGCTTTCACGCGCAGCAGCCTGACGCCGCCGCGGAATGGATTGGACGCGCAATCGAGCGGGCACCGAAGGCAGAGTACCTCTTGAGTCTGGCCACGGTCCTGGAGCGGCAGGGTCGACTCGAGGAAGCACGGCAACGCTACAGCCAGGCCTTGGCCCTCAAACCAGAGGATGCGGGCCTCTGGAATCACCTCGGCAACCTGCTCTGGCAACTCGCGCACAGAGAAGAGGCTGTGTTGCATTTGCAGCAAGCGCTGAAACTGCATCCGCAATATTGGGAAGCCGCGCATAATTGCGGCATGCTGCTGCTTGAACTCGGCCGGCATGCGGAAGCCGTGGAATGCTTTGACGTCGCCGAGAAACTGAATCCAAGTTCCGCCGCTCTGTATCAAATGCGCGGCGTTTGCCTCTCGGAGGTGAAGCGGTTCGAGCAAGCGGAGGCCGACTACGAGAGGTCCATTGCGCTGGATCCCAGCCTGGCGGAGACGCACAACAACCTTGGCCTGCTTCATTGGAGATTTGGTCGGCTGGAGCAGGCATTTGCGTGTTTTGATCGGGCGCTAAAACTCCGACCGGATTTTCATGCGGTGCTCAACAACAAGGCCGTGGTCTTGTTGCATCTGCAATTGCTGGATGAAGCTTTCGCGACCCTTCATAGATCCCTGGCGGTCGTCCCCAACGATGCGCAGACGCTTTTCTATCTGGCGACGCTGCAGCTGCTGACCGGGGACTTTGAGCGAGGCTGGCTTACGCGCGAAGCGCGTTGGAGGCTTCCTTCCGTCGGTTTGGTCGATCGCGGTTTTTCCCAGCCGCTTTGGCTTGGTGACCAGCCGATCCAAGGCAAGACCATCTTGATTCACTCCGATGAGGGACTGGGCGATGCGATTCAGTTCGCGCGCTATGTACCCATGGTGGCCGCGCTCGGAGCTCGAGTCATTCTGGAGGTCGAGCCTCCGATCCAGCAGCTTTTGGGCGGTGTCACCGGGGTCGCGGAATGTACCGGCCGATCGTCTTCGCCGGTGTTCGACCTGCACTGCCCTCTTGGAACTCTGCCCCTCGCCTTCGGGACACGGCTCGATACGATCCCGTTCGCAGAGGCGTATCTTCCCGCGCCGCCGGCGGCGCGCGTCAAGGCCTGGGAAGACCGGCTTGAAGACCGACTTGGCCCCCGCAATCGGCTCCGCGTCGGTCTGGTCTGGTCGGGAAATCCGGATCACAGGAACGATCACAATCGATCGATGGCGCTGCGCACGCTCGCTCCCCTCCTGGATTGCGACGTCCAGTTCGTCAGCCTGCAAAAAGGCGTCCGGGATCAGGACCGGGCCTTCCTCGGCGAACGTTCTGATATCGTCGACCTGACGGAACACCTCACGGATTTCAGCGAGACGGCGGCGCTCATTGGCTGTCTCGATCTGGTGATCTCGGTCGACACCAGCGTCGTTCACCTTGCCGGCGCGCTGGGCGCTCCGGTCTGGACGATGTTGCCTTTCAACCCGGATTGGCGCTGGCTGCTCAACCGCAACGACAGCCCTTGGTATCGGTCCATGAGGCTGTTCAGACAACCAGAGCGAGGCGACTGGACCAGCGTCGTGGCCAGCCTTCGCCTCGAACTGGAAGGCCTGGTTTCCGCACAGCGGTCAAAGCAGGATCGGTCTTCGCTGCTGCCCGCCTGATTGGCGCACCATGACCGGCAAAGTGGTCAGGAAGAAGTACGATCCGGTCGCGCAAGTCGAATTCCACAAAGCCAAGAGCTGAGCCAGGCGTGTCCACATGGATTTGTCGCGTCCGCTATAAGAGCGGGAGACGACGTTGAAGCTGGACGACTTCATGTCAGCCTTGGGCCCATAGGCCGACATCACCACGCGTAACGCACGCCCGCTTTGCCGGCGTAGCTTTGCGTCACGTTGGAGAACTCGCCCTCGAATGTTGCTCTCGCCGACCAGCCGTTCAGCCACTTCCATTCGGCGGAGACCGTGGTGAGCGCGGAATCCGCGGCATGCGTCGCGCCGTTCACGACGAAGCTGGCGCCGGGCAGCGTCTGGAAGGTCGCGAGCGCATTGCGGTCCGGATCGTAGTCATGCGCCCAGGCGACACGGCCGCGCAGCGTAAAGATACCGTTCTTCATCGCGAAGGATTTGTCGGTGCGAACGCCCAATTCGCTTCGCGTATCCGTCACGCTCTTCGAATTGTAGGCGAGAGCGAACTGGTTCGAGCCGACGATCGCCTGCTCCATATAGCCCGGCAGGTCGAAGGTGGTGAACTGTCCGGCGGCGTAAGGCGTGAGGCCGAAGCCGTAACTGACAAAGCGATAGCCGCCCTCCACCCGTCCAGACCACGCGTTGGCGTTGAACTCGGCGCGCAGCTGGTCGATGCCGGCAACATTGACCGTGCGGCTCGTCGTGACGTCCTGCCAGCCATAGGCGAGCGCACCGGTGACGTACGCAGGTCCGACATCGTGTCGGACAAACGCGCCGGCCTGGAACAGGTCGGAGCGGCCACCGCCGAGCGTGTTGACGGAGAAATTCGTGCCGCCGCCAGCGAGCGCAAAGCCGGCGATCGTGTCCGGCGAGAAGCGGTAGTCCGCGCCGACCGCCGTGCCATAGATGCTGCTGCGCGTGTCGTTGGCGCCGAGCGCGACCGTATCGCCATTCGTCCTCTGCGAGCCGCCGTAGCCCGCAGCCCAGACGCTCCAGCGCTGCTGGAAGGTCGCCGCGACGGGCGGCGCCTTGGTGTACACGGCTGCGTAAGCATCGCGCTCGCTCTTCGTGCCGCCGCCCTTCGCAGCGTAGGCCAGACTTTCCTCCGCATAGCCCGTCGGGCTGCCGCCGGCACCGACGAAATCGCCACGACCTGCGTTGAACGGATCCGTCATCAGGCCGATGAACTGGTTCATCGCATCGAAGGTCGTCTGCTGCGTACCGGTCGCGCTCTCGCCGGATAGCTGCGTCATTCCGCCCGGCGTCAGGCTGCCGAACGCGATCGGAATGCTGCCGTTGCTGTTGAAGAAATTGATGATGGTGTTGCCGACGGCCTGCTGGTTGCGGTTCAGGCCGGTGCCCTGCGGCGGAACGAAGACGAGCGAGAGATTAAGGAACGCATCGTTGCCGTCGTAGCTGAGGCTCGTCTTGAAATTGCTCGACAGGTTCGTGTTCAGTGAACCGAAGGTTCCGCTGACGCCGCCGGTCGCATTCAGGATCGTGTATTGCTTCGCGACATAGCTGCCGCTGGCAAACATCGCATTCACGGTCGCGCCGCCCAGCGTCGCCGCGCCGTTCACCTTGGTCGATGCGGCCGCAGCCGGAGTTACCTGGATGAGATAGAAGGCGCCCGACTGCAGGACCAGATTGCCATCGATCGTCAACGTGCCGGTCGGGCTGGACGCATTCCCCGGTGCAAGCGTTCCGCCGCTCAGGATTGTGGTCGTCAGGGGATCGACGATGCCGGTGCCCGACAACGTTCCGCCGGCCCCGACGGTGACGCTGCTGGCGTTCAGCGTACCGTCCACGGCAAGCGTGCCGCCATTGACAGTGAGCGCGATCGGACTGGCATTCGTCCCGGTCAACGTCCAGACGCCACCGACCACGCCGAAGCTCGCGAACCCCTGGTACTGCTGACCGCTGCCGAACGAAGCGAGATTGAACGTACCGTTGCCGGTGCCGCCGAGTTGAAACGCATCGTTGCCGGTGCCGACGACATTGCCGACGATGGTATAGCCGGCCTGAAGCTGCAGGGTATTGGTGCCGCCGGTGAACTGGATGGCGTCGGCCCGCGTGAGACCGTCTCCGCCGAGACCTCCGGAAATCGAGCCGCTGTTGACGATGGTGAGGTTGGCCCCCGTGATGCCGACGCCGCCAACGCCGCCGGTGCCAGCAACGCCGGCACTGCCGGTGCTGGTGCCCGTGCTCCCGACTGTACCAGCGTTGCCGCCGGCGCCGCCTGCCCCACCTGTGCCGGCAAGGCCCGCGTTCCCCCCGGTACCGCCTTGGCCAGCGTCGCCCGCCGCACCGCCGCGGCCGCCACTGCCGCCGACGATGGTGCCTTGATTGATGACCGTGCCCCCGTTCGCAAAGGTCGCACCGTTCCCGCCGTTGCCGCCATTGCCGCCATTACCGCCATTACCCGAGGCGTTGCCGCCGGTGCCGCCATTGCCACCATTGCCGCCGGTGCCGTTGAGGCCGCCAGCACCGGCATTGCCACCGGTGCCGCCGCTGCCGGCATTGCCGCCGTTCCCGCCGATGGCGGCATTGCCGCCGGCGCCGCCATTGCCGCCCGCTCCACCAAGGATGGTGCCGGAGTTTGTAACGGTGCCCCCGTTCGTCGACTGAAGGCCGCTCGCGCCGCTCGCGCCGTTGCCGCCCGTGCCGCCGTTGCCGGTCGCGACCCCGCCGGCACCGCCGCTGCCACCGTTGCCGCCCTGGCCCCCATTGGGAGAGCCACCGGCTCCCGCGGCGGCCGCGCCGCCGGCACCGCCGGAGCCACCGGCTGCACCATTGCCAGCGTTGCCACCAGCGCCGCCACTGCCGCCGCTACCGCCGATGACCGCCATTGCGTTCGTCACCGCGGCGCCGTTGGTCATCGTCATGCCAGCGCCACCGCCGGCGCCATTGCCGCCATCGCCTCCGTTGCCTTGAGCGCCACCGCCGAAACCGCCGGTATTGCCGCTGCCGCCGTCTGCGCTCGGAAGCCCGAGGCCGAGAGCGTTCGCGCCGTTCCCGCCGGCTCCGCCACTCCCGCCGCTGCCGGCACTCCCACCAGCGCCGCCGCTGCCACCGGCGCCTCCCTCGGCATTTTGTGAAATCGTCGTCGCGCCGCCGGTGGTGATCAGCCCGCCGGCGCCACCGCTGCCACCGAGCCCGCCGTTGGCGCCAGGACTCTGGCCGTCGCCGCCCGCGCCGCCGGCAGTGCCATTCAGCTGACCAATGACGGCGGCTCCATTGCCGCCGGCACCACCGAGCCCGCCGTTACCACCGATGCCGCCGGTGCCGCCATTTCCACCGGCGCCCCCAGTGCCGAAAAGGCCGGCAGACCCGCCAGCGCCACCACTGCCGCCCGCCCCGCCGGTGCCGAAGGTGATGCCACCGTTACCGCCGGCGCCACCATTGCCGCCATTTCCACCAGCGCCGCCGAGACCACCGGCTCCGCCATTCCCACCGGCGCCCCCGTTTCCGAAAAGAAGGCCGCCAGACCCGCCAGCGCCGCCCGCGCCGCCGGTACCAAAGGCGGTGCCACCGTTGCCGCCGGCCGTCCCATTGCCGCCATTTCCACCAGCGCCGCCGAGGCCACCGGCTCCGCCGTTTCCACCAACGCCCCCGTTTCCGAAAAGAAGGCCGGCAGCCCCACCATCGCCGCCAGCGCCGCCGCGCCCGCCTGCGCCACCGCTGTCGGTGCCATTGGAAGCGCCTGTGGTACCGCTTGAACTGGAGCCACCGCGACCGCCCGCGCCACCGGTGCCGCCGAGGATTGTCGCCTGGCCTCCTTCGCCACCTCCGCCACCTCCGCCACCGCCTGCACCGAGGCCGAGCCCGC
>JAEYRD010000159.1 GCA_023435725.1 Pseudomonadota bacterium
GTGCGCCGCCGCCCGCGGCAGGAGCGCCGACAGCAACACCTCCGGCCCCCGGTGGGGCAACGCCTCCGCCCGGCCGTCCGGCACCGACACCGACACCCGGTGCAGCCCCGGCCCCGACGGCGACGCCGGCCCCTGGCGGCGCGATGACGCCTCCGGGACGCCAGGGTGCGACGCCTCCTGCGGGCGCACCCGCTGCCGGAACTCCGGCTACGCCGCCCCAGGCCGGCCTCCCGCCACGGCCCGCAGCTCCTCCCCCCGGAGCCGCTGCTCCGACCGTCGTCCCGGGCACGCCGGCCGCAGCGCCGCCACCCAACAGGGCGCAATACGCTCCGCCGACGGTTGCACCGGCCTTCCGGGCCGCGCCGACGGTCGCAGCGCCGCTGCCGCCACCGCCGCGTCCGCCGCAGCGTGACCTGACGCCGCTCGCGATCGGTGCGGGCGTGGTGGCCGGCGCCGTAATCGGCGCGACCATCGCCGACCTCCACAACCAGCGACGCGAGGTCGTCGAAGGCGGCCGTACCGTCTACACCGAGCCGGATCGCATCATCATCCGCGATCCGGGCGGGCAGGCATACGTCCGCGGCAACGATCTCTATCGTTTCCGCTACGGTGCCCGCGACATCCGCACCGACACTGTCGGCGGCGAAACCCGTACCGTCGTGATCCGTCCCGACGGCAGCGAGGTGATTACCGTGGTCGGTGCTGACGGTTCGCTGCTGCGACGAATCCGCAGGGACCCCGGCGGGCGCGAGATCGTCATCATCGACAACAGTTACCGCGATCCGCGATCGGTCGGCGGCTTCTATGTCGACGTGCCGCCGCCGGTCGTGAGCATTCCCTACGATCGCTACATCGTCGATGCCGAGGAGGCATCGCCGGACGTGATCTACGCGACCATGGAGGCACCGCCGGTGCAGCGGATCGATCGGCGTTACTCGCTCGACGAGATCCGCTACAGCCCCAATGTTCGCATGCAGATGCCGAGCATCGACCTGAACACGATCAACTTCGAGACGGGATCGTGGACCATCCCGCCGGACCAGGCGGCTCGGTTGCAGGTGATCGCCGACGGTCTCAACCGCGCGATCCAGCGCAACCCGCGCGAGGTGTTCCTGATCGAGGGACACACCGACGCGGTCGGCAACGACGTCGACAATCTGTCGCTGTCGGATCGCCGTGCGCAGTCCGCGGCTGAATTGCTGACACAGCAGTTCGGCGTGCCCGCTGAGAACCTGACGTCGCAGGGCTACGGCGAGCAGTATCTGAAGGAGCAGACGCAAGGGCCGAGCCTGATCAACCGGCGCGTCACCGTCCGCCGCATCACGCCGCTGCTCAATGGTGGCCAGGCCTCGCTGCCGCCGCCCCCGGCCGGCACCGTGCCGCGCTGAGGCGAAGCGCAAATGCAAAATGGCCGGGAGCGATCCCGGCCATTTTTGTTTTCGTCATTGCGAGGAGCTCGCGACAAAATTGCGAAGCAATTTTGCGCTGAAGCGACGAAGCAATCTAGACTGTCGCCGCAGAAAGAGTCTGGATTGCTTCGCTTCGCTCGCAATGACGAGCAAAACTGCAATCTTCAAGTACAGCTAACCCTTGTCACTCTCGAGCCGGAAGATCTGCGAACCTTCGCTGCCCGACAACAGGCCGGTGTCGCTGTAGAGTTTCAGCTTGGTGCGCGTGTCCGCGATGTCGAGATTGCGCATGGTGAGCTGGCCGATGCGGTCGGCCGGCGTGAATGCCGCGTCCTCCACCTTCTCCATGCTGAGCCGCTCCGGCGCATAGGTCAGGTTGGGGCTTTCCGTATTCATGATCGAATAGTCGTTGCCACGGCGCAGCTCGAGCGTCACCTCGCCGGTGACGGCGCGTGCGACCCAGCGCTGCGCGGTCTCGCGCAGCATCAAGGCCTGCGAGTCGAACCAGCGGCCCTGATAGAGCAGACGGCCGAGGCGCAGGCCGCTGACGCGATACTGCTCGATGGTGTCCTCGTTGTGGATGCCGGTGACAAGGCGCTCATAAGCGATGTGCAGCAGCGCCATGCCCGGCGCTTCATAGATGCCGCGGCTCTTGGCCTCGATGATGCGGTTCTCGATCTGGTCGCTCATGCCGAGGCCGTGGCGACCACCGATCGCGTTGGCTTCGAGGAACAGTGCGACCGGATCGGCAAAAGTCCGGCCGTTCAGCGCCGTGGGCTGGCCTTCCTCGAAGCGCACGACGACCTTCTCGGCCTTGACGTTGCAGTCGTCGCGCCAAAACGGCACGCCCATGATCGGGTTGACGATCTTGATGCCGCTGTCGAGGCTCTCCAGATCCTTCGCCTCGTGCGTGGCACCGAGCAGGTTGCTGTCGGTCGAGTACGCCTTCTCGGCGCTCATCTTGTATGCAAAACCCTGCGCCGTCATGAACGCCGACATCTCGGCGCGGCCGCCGAGCTCGTCGATGAACTGCTGGTCGAGCCAGGGCTTGTAGATGCGCAGGCTCGGATTGGTCAGCAGGCCGTAGCGATAGAAGCGCTCGATGTCGTTGCCCTTGAAGGTCGAGCCGTCGCCCCAGATGTTGACGCCGTCTTCCTTCATGGCCGCGACCAGCATCGTGCCGGTCACCGCGCGCCCGAGCGGCGTGGTGTTGAAATAGGTGATGCCGCCGGTCGAGATGTGGAAGGCGCCCGACTGGATCGCGGCGATGCCTTCGTGGACGAGCTGCGTGCGGCAATCGACGAGCACGGCCTTCTCGGCACCGAACGCTTCCGCCTTGCGCGGGATCTCGTTGTAGTCGGCTTCGTCCGGCTGGCCGAGATTGGCGGTATAGGCGTAGCAGCGCGCGCCCTTCTGCTTCATCCAGAGCAGCGCCGCGCTGGTGTCGAGGCCGCCCGAAAAAGCGATGCCGACTTTCTCACCCTTGGGCAGGCTTTTCAGAATCGTGGTCATGGGGCTTCCAATCGGATCTCAAAGGGCTGATGGCGTTTCACGGGTCGACCGCGCGAATATCAAATTTCGCGGGGCTCGGCACCCATTTAATGGCTCAAATCGACGATGCAGGGCCGGTCTTGCCGCCGAACAGGCGCTGGCGGAGCCGGTAGCCGGGCCAGGCCAGCCGGGTCAGCGCGGCATCGACCGCCGCGTCCGAAAAGCGCGTTCGCGGCCAGCGGTAAATCAGCGCGTAGGCAAACCAGATCACGACGAAGCTGACGAGGCCGGCGATCGAGACATCGGTGAAGAAGTGCCCACCGAAGGCCATGCGCAGCCCGCTGGTCGCGATGCCGAACACGACGGCGCCGGCATAGGCGAGCGGACGCCACGCCGGTGGGGCCAGCGCGGCGGGCGCCAGCGTCCAAAACGCAGTCGCGCCCTCGCCCGAGAAGAACGAGCAGTTGCGCACGCAGTCGCCGCGCGGATCCCACCACGGGACGAATTGCTGGTCGCCTGCAAACTCGGTCACCACCACGGGACGCGGACGGCCCCAATAGGTCTTGAAGGTGAGGTTGGTCAGAATGCCGGCCGACATGATCATCGTGACCAGCAGGAAGACGATCGCGCGCCCAGACACCATCAGAGGCCGGTCGGGCCGGAACAGCTTGACCACGAGCGCGATCAGCGAAGGCAGCACGAATGCCCAGGCAACCCACATCGCAGCGTCACGCGCGAAGCCGGCCCAGCCATTCAGCTTGAGCGGAAATGTTTTCGTCTCGGGATCGAAGAACAGCGAGGCGAGCTTGAGATCGAGTTCGGGATAGAGGCCGAAAACGACGCCGATCACGAGCCACAGCGCCAGGGCGATGAAGAGTCCAGTCCGGTTCATGGCGCGCGGTTTAGCGGAGTGGGAAGGAGATGGAAACCCTCGTCCCGGTCATTCCGGGGCGGCTCGGAGAGCCGAACCTGGAATGACGAACACGAACTACCGCGCGTCGGGCCTCGAATTCGATGGCAGCGGCGGAGGTGGCTTGCGCGGGGGCAACGGATCGCGCCAGACGCCGGCATTGCGGCCGGCGACCAGCCAGTAGACGACGCCGGCAACGATGCCGGCGCCGGTCATGATCTCCAGATGACGCCGCACGACACCCTCGAACTGCAGCGTATCGGGATGGAAGGGAACGAGGCCGAGATAGCAGGCGAGGCCGACGAGGCCGCCACCGACGGCATAGGCGAGCGCGCTGCGGATATAGAGCGCTTCCGTGATCGCGACGATCACCGCCGCCGGCACCAGCGCAAAGCCCGAGACGAAGATGAACCCGAAGCCGAGCAGGATGTCGATCGCGCCCTGATCGACGGGGCCGGCGCCGAGATCGGCGAATTCCGGAAACAGCAGCGCGATGACGACGATCATGCCGCCAACGAAACAGGCGGCGAGAAAGCCGATAAAGATGACGATGAGGCGGCCGATCAGCGTCATGACACCATCCTCACCGTCATTGCGAGCGCAGCGAAGCAATCCAGAGATGCGTCCGCGGAAGCAGTCTGGATTGCTTCGCTGCGCTCGCAATGACGAGGATGCGAGAGCGCGGGCATAACAATCAATCCGTCATCGCCATGGCGCGCAGTGCCTGGCGTTCGCGGGCCGAAAGTTTTTCGGTCTCCGACTTGAGCTGGCCGCAGGCGGCGAGGATGTCGCGGCCGCGCGGGGTGCGCACCGGCGAGGAATAGCCGGCGTTGAAGATATACTCGGAGAATTTTTCGATCTGGTCCCAATCCGAACATTCATAGGCGGTGCCGGGCCAGGGATTGAACGGGATCAGATTGATCTTGGCCGGAATGCCCTTGAGCATCTTCACCAGGAGCTTCGCATCGTCGAGCGAATCGTTGACGCCCTTGAGCATCACATATTCGAAGGTGATGCGGCGCGCGTTCGACGCGCCGGGATAGTCGCGGCAGGCCTGAAGCAGCTCGGCGATCGGATATTTGCGGTTGAGCGGCACGAGCTCGTTGCGCAACTCGTCGCGGACGGCGTGGAGCGAGATCGCGAGCATGACGCCGATCTCGTCGCCGGCGCGCACGATGTTCGGCACCACGCCCGAGGTGGACAGCGTGATGCGGCGACGGGAGATGCCGATGCCTTCATTATCGCCGACGATGAGCAGCGCATCGCGCACCGCGTCGAAATTGTAGAGCGGCTCGCCCATGCCCATCATCACGATGTTGGTGACGCGACGTGTGCCGTCCTCGCGATCGGCCCAATCATTCAGACGATCGCGCGCGACCATCACCTGTCCCACGATCTCGCCGGCGGTGAGGTTACGAACGAGGCGCTGCGTGCCGGTGTGGCAGAAGGCGCAGTTCAGCGTGCAGCCGACCTGCGAGGAGACGCAGAGCGTGCCGCGATCGGTTTCGGGGATGTAGACGCATTCGACTTCATGCGCCTTCTCGACATTGTCGCCGCTCGGCAGACGAAGCAGCCATTTCCGGGTGCCGTCGTTGGATATCTGCTCGGCTACGACTTCGGGACGATCAACGGTGAAGCGCTCGGAGAGCGAGGTGCGGATCGCCTTCGAGACCGACGTCATCTCGTCGAAATTCTTGGCCCCGCGAAAGTAGATCCAGTGCCACAATTGCTGCACGCGCATCTTGCGCTGTGCCGGTGCGACGCCGATCTCGCCGAGACAGTCGGCAAGCTCGGCGCGCGACAGGCCGATCAGCGACGGCCTGGCCGGCGGCACATAGGTCTCGAGCGGAGTCTTCTCCACCAGTATTGCGTTATGCGGCTCGGCAGTCGGTTGCATTGAATGGGCCTAATTGCTTGGTCGTTCCGGAGCAGCCCCAAGAGCCGACCCCGGAACCTCGAGATTCCGGGTTCGATGCTCAAGGGCCGCGCTTGGCACGGTCCCGCCGCATCGCCCCGGAATGACGGGAAAAATCTGGAACCGCCCCTATATAGCAACGGGAATTGCCGATTGCGACCGCGGCTATTGCCTAGCTCTAAAGGATTAAGCCTGCGACCCCATGGCCCGCAGCCTTAGCGTCTGCAAACTTATCGTCGGCAGTCCTGGGCGATCCGGTCGAGCGCCTGGGCGAGGCCCTTCAGCGAGAACGTGTCGGTCGTCTCCGTGCCCTTGGCCGAGACGCCCTTGACCACGAGATCGGCGGATTTGCGCATGGCCTCGACCATCCGCTCCTCCTCGGCCGCATTCTTGATCCAGAGACCGTCGCCCTGCGTGTACATCGCGAAGGCGGCGCCGCCGACCTCGACCGAGGATTCCGCCCCCGGCTTGAGGGCGTAGCCGATCATGACCGAGACTTCGTTGTTCACCTTCTCCGCCGGCCGGGTGGAGACGAAGGCATAGGCGGGATCGCGCGGCCGGTTCGGCGGGTTGGTCTTCGAAGACGACGGCTTGGCCAGCGCAAAGCAAACCTTCTTGCCATTGGGCGTCGCCGAATAGGCACCCCAGGTGCCGAACTGGCCGATCAGGGTTGGCTCGGCGCCGCCTGCAACCGCAGCGGGCGAAGCCGTTGGTTTGCTCTCGGGCTTTGCCGCCGTCTTTGCAGTCGTATGGGCGACCGGCGCTGCCGCCTTCGGCGCGACCTTGGGCGCCGGTTGCGCCGTCTGTGCCCGCGCGGAATCAATGATTCCGACGGCTGTCACGCCAGTCATCAAAGCTAAAATCAGCACCCGCCACATGCTGGAGTGGTTCCCTCAATATTGTGACTGGAAGATGGCCCGGCCGCGCTTTGTCCCCGAGTCAGGGATAGCCGGGAAAGTCCAATTTGGGAAGGCAGTTAGCGGAGTGGCCGCTGTTAGCCTTTCGATCGCGCGGCGCGTTGTTCCGACCATTGAGTGTCGGTCCAGCGCAACAGATCCTCCGCGCCGGAACTGCGCAAATGCGCGCCACCGTCGATCACCACCATCTCGCCGTTGATGTAACCGGCACGGTCGGAGACCAGGAAGCTGGCGAGATCGGCCAGCTCGCCATGCTCGCCGGTGCGCCCCATTGGATTGCGCGCAGTCCAGCCTTCATCGCGCCCCTCAGGACGGAGCTGCCCGGAAGCCCCGGCGGTCGGGAACGGGCCCGGCGCGATCGCGACGGTGCGGATGCCCTTGGGGCCCCACTCCACAGCAAGGCTCTTGGTCATCGCCAGCACCGCCGATTTCGCCATCGCTGACGGCACGGTGAAGGCGCGGCCGGTGATAATCGAGGTCGAGAGGATCGAGAGTACGACGCCGTTGTGCTTGCCCTCGATCCAGCGCTTGCCCGCGGCGAGGGTGCAATACATCGCGCCATGTAAGGTCGGCGCCAGGATCGCATCGGCGGCGCGGAACGAAAGATGCTCGCTTTGCGCGATGAAGGTTGCGGCAGCATTGTTGACGAGGATGTCGAGCGGCGCCTCGCGCCAGATCTGATCCATCATGGCATCCACGGCAGCGCCGTCGCGCACATCGCAGGCGATGGTCGTGACCTTGCCGCCGGTCTGCTCGCGCATCTCGCTCGCTGTCGCTTCCAGCCGGTCGAGCTTGCGGCCGCAAATGACGAGATCGGCGCCAAGCGCGAGAAAGCGACGCCCCATCGCAGCGCCGAGGCCCGAGCCACCACCGGTGACGAGGATGCGCTTGTCCTTGAGCAGACTTGTTTCAAACATCGTTTGAATCCTTCCTTTTCTTCTTCTTTCGTCATTGCGAGTGAAGCGAAGCAATCCAGAAACCGTGCGGCGGAAATAGTCTGGATTACTTCGCTACACTCGCATGACAGCGAGGATAGGCCTGCAAGTCGCATTGGGCAAAGAAACCGGATTGTCGCTCGTGCCTAAATCCGGCAGAAACGGACAACTATAATTCCACCCGAAACGCCAAGCGCTCTAACCAAGTACTTCTCGAGAAGGTCCCGCCATGAAAGCCATCCTCTGCTCGCAATATTGCCAGCCCGACGATCTCGTGCTCACTGAGGTGCCGGATCCGGTGGCAGGTCCCGGCGAGGCCGTGATCGCGATCAAGGCGGCGGCGCTGAACTTCTTCGACATCCTGATGATCCAGGGCAAGTACCAGATCAAGCCGCCGTTCCCGTTCTCGCCCGCCGCGGAAGTCGCCGGCGTAATCGAGAGCATCGGTCCCGGCGTCACCGATCTGAAGGTCGGCGATCGCGTCGTCGCTTCCTGCGGCCACAACGGTGCCCGCGAAAAGATCGCGCTGCCGGCGGCATCGATCGTCAAGATTCCCGCCAATCTCGATTATGACCGCGCGGCCGGCATCATCATCATCTACGGCACCGCGCTGCATGCGCTGGAAGACCGCGCGAGCCCAAAGCCGGGCGAGACGCTCGCCGTGCTCGGTGCCGCCGGTGGCACCGGTCTTGCCGCCTGCGAGCTCGGCAAGTTGATGGGCCTGAAGGTGATCGCCTGCGCCTCGTCGGAGGAGAAGCTCGAATTCGCGAAAGCGCATGGCGCCGAGCTGACGCTGAACTACGCGAAGGAAGACTTGAAGGAAGGCTTGCGCAGGCTCACGGGCGGCAAGGGCGTCGACATCATCTTCGATCCCGTGGGCGGCGCCTATGCCGAGCAGGCGTTGCGCTCCATCGCCTGGGAAGGCCGCTTCCTCGTCATCGGCTTTGCCGCCGGCGATATTCCGAAGATGCCGCTGAACCTCGCGCTGCTGAAGGGCTGCGACATCCGCGGCGTGTTCTGGGGCGCCTGGACACGACTCAACCCGGCCAAGAACCGCGCCAATCTCGAGAAGCTCGTGAAGTGGACGGCGGAAGGCAAGATCTCCTCGCATGTCGACCGCACCTTCCCGCTGGCGCAGACCGCCGAAGCACTGAAGGTGCTCGCCGGACGTCAGGCCATGGGCAAGGTGATCCTGCACCCATAACCCGCGCAGGACATTCTCGATCTCGTCATGGCCGGGCTTGCCCCGGCCGTGATGCGGTTTTCGCGCGCACTGACGTGCCCCAGCATGGTTAAAGCGACCTCAATCACCGCGATCAAAATTGCGGTGCACGTCGCCTCATTGCCTCAATCAAACCCCAATTTTTCCAGATTCGCGCAAACCGCCGTCGTTTTTTGGGCTGAATCGGACTGCGACTTACCGGTTCCAGTTTGCGGGCGCTCTGGACAACAACGACAAGAAAACTCCGACCGGAAAAACCGGCATGTTGCGTTTAGTATTTGGGGAGCATCAACCATGGAGACGACGGTCTACCGTCCGTCCGAGACGTCGCTGGCCTTCGACGTCGGGCAAGCCACGACCGATCCGGACGCCATGCCCTACATTTTGGCACGGGCTGACCGGACCGACCTTTCACCAGACGATACACCACACGATCCGATTCCGCTGTTCCTGTCCGACCCGAACAGCCTGCCCGATCCGCGGGAGTTTGCGCCCCGCCGCGTGCGGTCGCGCGCCGGCCTCGCGACCCAGATCGTCGCGAGCGTTCTCACCGCCGCCGCAATTGCGGTGCTGGTGACCCTGTTCCACTCCGATGTCAGCCGTCTGTTCGCCGCCAATGCGACAGCCTGGATGGGCAGCATGGCGGCGAATCCGCCGGCGGCATCTCCGGCGCCGGTCGCGGGCCAGGTTCCGCTGAAGGACCCGGCTCGCGTGTCCGACACGATGCAGTTCGCGAATGCTGAGGCCAGGGATACGAGCGTGGCGGCGATGCCGAGCCGCGAGGCGATCGCAGCCGCCTACCAGAACGCGCTACAGGCCCAGACACCGGCGCAGCCGGCGGTGCTCGTCGCGCAACCATCCGAGCCGTCTCCGCCGGTCAAGACGCTCGACGCCGAGACACTCGCCGGGCTGATGACGCGCGCCAGGAGCCTGATGGCGATCGGCGATATCGGCGCCGCCCGGCTGCTGCTCGAGCGCGCCGCGCATGCGCAGGATCCCACCGCCGCGTTCGTACTGGCTCAAACCTACGATCCGGCGGTGCTCGGCAACAACGATATGCGAAGCATTTCCGCCGACCCCGCAGCCGCGCGCAACTGGTACCAAAAGGCCGCGGCGCTCGGATCGGTGGAGGCGCGTGAGCGCCTCACGCAAATTCAGAACTAAGATTTCGGTTTAGACAGTAGGGAACATCATGCGTAACGCGGTGAGAATGGCGCTTGTCGCCATAACGATGATCTGTGGCCTGTCCGCGCGTGCCGAGCAGACCGAATACGACCCGAGCAAGGTCTCGGACAGCCTCAAGGCGATCTTCCAGTTCGGATCAGTCTCGACCAAGCAGGCCCTCAACGCCAACACGGTGACCCTGATCACCGGCACCATCGGCGGCACCTATGTGCAGTTCGGCGCCGACCTCGCCTCGGTGCTCGATGACGGCAACAACCTGCGCGTGCTCCCGATCGTCGGCCGCGGCTCGGTACAGAGCGTCGCCGACATCCTGTTCCTGCAAGGCGTCGATCTCGGCATCGTGCGATCGGACACGCTCGACTATCTCGAGCGCAAGGGCTTTGCGAAGGACATCAAGAAGCAGTTCACCTATGTGACCAAGCTCTACAATGAGGAGATGCAGGTCATCACGCCGAAATCGATCCCGACGCTGAAGGATCTCGAAGGCAAGACCGTGAGCGTGGACCTGCCCAACGGCGGCACCTTCGTCACCGCGCTTACCGTGTTCGAACGGCTCGGGATCAAGGCGAAGTTCGTCTATATCGAGCAGCGCATCGCGATGGAGAAGCTGAAAGCCGGCGAGATCGACGCGGTGATCGTGGTCGGTGGCAAGCCGTACAAGTCGGTGAGCACCTTCAACAACGACGGCCGCTTCCACCTTGCCAGCGTCGATTACGCCAAGCCGCTGCAGAGCGACTATCTGCCGGCGACGCTGACTGCGAAGGACTATCCGAACCTGATCAAGGACGGCGAGACCGTGGACACGATCGCGGTGCCGGCAGTGCTCGCAGCCTACAGCTGGGCACCGAACACCGAGCGCTATCGCAAGATCGCGCAGTTCGTGGACGCGTTCTTCACGAAATTCCCGGCACTGCAGAACCCGCCGTTCCATCCCAAATGGAAGGAGGTCTCGCTCGCCGCACCCCTGTCTGGCTGGAACAGGCTGCCGGTGGCTCAGCAATGGCTCGACCGCCATGGCGTCGAGCCGGTGGCGAGGCAGCGCTTCGAGACGTTCCTGAAACAGAACCCCGCGGCCGCGAAAGTGTCCGATGCCGACAAGGAAGCGCTCTTCAAGCAATTCCAGGCCTGGGAAGCCGAGAACGGCGCGCGGACGCAGCCGAAGTCGCAGGCGAGATCGGAGAAAAAGTAGCGACGGTCAGTGCTGGCAATGACGCCGCCGCACTGGGCGGGCGATCCAGGAACCAGCGACAGTCATGATTGAGCTAAGAGGCCGCGGCGCACTGGATTCCCCGCTGGAGCCTGTCATCGGGCTCGCCGCAGGCGAGACCCGGTGGCAGGGAATGACAGCGGAGTTTGTAGCGCCGAGCTGCTACGCTGCTTCTACATCCGTGTCGCTCTCATCCACCCCGCGCTTCAGCGCGGCACGGGCGGCTTCGCGATGCTCGGTGGTGATGTGGCTGGCGACCATGCGAATGGCGGTAGCGAGCACGGCAGCGTCATCACTGAAGCCGAGGATCGGCATCACGTCGGGAACGAAGTCGAACGGTAGGATGAAATAGGCGATCGCCCCCAGCAGTGACGCCTGGACATGGCGCGGCGTCTGCCGGTCGAACGCACAGTAATAGGCCGCAAGCAGATCTTCGGCGAACGGCAGTCGCGCCGCGACGCGCTTCAGTTTGCGCCAGAAGCGGCGGCGAACGCTCTCACGATCTTCCGCAAGCCGATCGGCCGGCTCGAAGCCGACACTGTATTCGGCGGCCATGTTCCATAAACTCCCCGTTCAGCCAGAGGCGGCAGATCGCCACACCCGGTGCTGATCAAAAGATGGGGATGCGGCCGATCCCTGCAAGACGTCAGACTGACGTCAGCTTCGCTTCGCAATAGCGTTCATCGCCTCGGCGAGCTCGACATCGAGCCTGGTGACGCCGCCGGCATCATGGGTCGACAGCACCACCTCCACCGTCTTGTAGACGTTACGCCATTCGGGGTGGTGATCCATCTTCTCGGCGACCAGCGCCGCACGGGTCATGAAGCCGAACGCCTCGTTGAAATCCTTGAAGACAAAGGTCTTCCCGATCGCGTCGCGGCCCTGGATCTCGGTCCAGCCCGGTATCCCGCCCAGCGCCTGCATGCGCGCCTCTGCCGCCAGCCGTTCTGCCATGATCGCCTCCGTCCTTCAGAGGAACTTTACCCTAACACCGTGCGTACAGCCCGGTTTCATACCGGATTTGGTCCATCCGCTAACCATGACGTAGATGTAACCCCGGCAGAGAAGAAATTTGCTACAATTGCGACGGTAAATCGCCGGCCGAGATGAAACTGAGCCTCAAGCGTCTGTCTGGGAGATCGATGACCGGGGGATTGGACCTGGCCGAAGCGCCCACTCCGCCCTCGCCGCGATCCGCGGCGCGGAAGACGGCGCTCGTGTCTCTCGCGCTGGTGCTTGCGATCATCGGCGCGCTGGTCGGCGGCTATTATTTCGCGATGCGCCCGGTGACGCTGAAGATCGCGGTCGGTCCCGCCAACAGTGATGACCTCAAGGTCGTGCAGGCGCTGACGCAGGCTTTCACGCAGACCAAGGGCCACGTGCGGCTGCGCCCGGTCCAGACCGACGGCGCCACCGCCAGCGCCAATGCGCTCGCGGAAGGCAAGGCCGACCTCGCCATCGTGCGCGGCGACGTTGACGTGCCGAAGAACGCGCAGGCGGTCGCGACCCTGCGCAAGAACGTCGTGGTGCTATGGTCCGTGCCGGGCAAGGGCAAGAAGAAGGGCGCGAAGGTCACCAAGATCGCGCAGCTCGCGGGGCATCGCGTCGGCGTGGTCGGCCGCACCCAGGCCAACGTCAACCTGCTCAAGGTCATTCTGCAGCAATACGGCGTCGATCCGGCCAAGGTCGATATCGTGCAATTCCCGGCCAACGAAGCCGCCGAGGCGATCCGCACGCAGAAGGTCGATGCCTATCTCGCAGCCGGCCCCGTGAACAGCAAGATCACGTCCGATGCGATCGCGGCGTCCGCCAGGGACGGCGGCACGCCGACTTTCCTTGCCATCGATTCCGCCGACGCCATCGCGCAGAACCATCCGGTCTACGAAGCGTCGGAGATTCCCGCCGGCACCTATGGTGGCTCGCCCCCTCGGCCCGACGACGAGGTCAAGACCATCAGCTTCTCGCACCATATCGTGGCGCGCAAAGGCGTGTCCGAAACCACCATCGCTTCCTTCACACGCCAGCTCTTCGCCGTGCGGCAGCAACTGGTGACGGAATTCCCGCTGGCGGCGAAGATCGAAACACCAGACACCGACAAGGATGCCGTGATCCCCGCGCATCCGGGCGCGGCCGCCTTCGTCGACGGCGAGGAAAAGACCTTCCTCGATAAATACAGCGACTACATCTGGTGGAGCCTGATGGCGCTTTCGGCCATGGGCTCGATCGGTGCGTGGTTTGCGGGCTACCTCAAAAAGGACGAGCGCAACAACAACAGCCATCTGCGCGAACGCCTGCTCGACATGATTTCCGCGGCGCGCAAGAGCGAGACCACGGAAGAGCTCGACCAGATGCAGGCCGAGGCCGACGACATCCTGCGCGACACACTGCGCTGCTTCGACCATGGCGCGATCGAGGAAGCCGCGCTGACCGCCTTCAACATCACACTCGACCAGTTCCATGTCGCTGTCGCCGACCGCAAGGCAGTGCTGTCCAGCCTGCCACCGGGCCTGCAACGTGCCGGCGCGCAGTTCAGGGCTGCCGGCAACGCGTAAACGCCAGCGCGTTATCCCTGCGTCACACTGTCTCAATATAGCTTCCGATGCCATTTTCGCGGCTGATGCCAGCGCAGCATCCCGGAATGACGGCGCAAGACGCGCATAAGACAGCTAGCCAGCGAGCCAGCCCATGAAGATCAAATTCTCCCGTCGCCGTTTTCTCACCAACAGCGCCGGCGCGCTCGGCGCGCTCGCCGTGCCCTATCTCTCGCGCGCGGCCGACCGGCCGGCGGTCACGCATGGCGTACAGTCGGGCGACGTCACCGTCGATGGCGGCGTGGTGTGGGCGCGCACCGACCGGCCCGCGCAGATGCTGGTCGAGGTCGCGACGACGGAGTCATTCAAGGGTGCCCGCGCGCTGCCGCCGATCGCCGCGCTGCCCGAGAGCGACTTCACCGCGAAAATGCTGCTGGAGAATCTTCCGGGCGGACAGGACATCTTCTACCGCGTCCGCTTCCGCGACCTCTCTCACGCCGCGATCGAGGGCGAGCCGGTGGTCGGCCGATTCCGCACCGCGCCGGCCGATCGCCGCGACGTCAGCTTCGTCTGGGGCGGCGACGTTGCCGGCCAGGGCTGGGGCATCAATCCCGACGACGGCGGCATGTTCACCTTCTCCGCCATGCGCAAGCACCGTCCGGATTTCTTCCTGCATTCCGGCGACACCATTTACGCCGACGGTCCGATTGCATCGGAGGTGAAGCTTGCCGACGGCAAGATCTGGAAGAACGTCACGATCCCCGAGAAAGCCAAGGTCGCCGAGACGCTGGACGAGTACCGCGCCGCGCACAAATACAATCTCACCGACGACAACGTCCGCGGCTTCAATGCCGAGGTGCCGATCTTCGTGCAGTGGGACGATCACGAGGTGACCAACAACTGGTCGCTGTCGAAGGAGCTGCCGGCGACCTACAAGGAACGCGACATCACGCTGCTCGCCGCGCGCGGCGCGCGTGCCTTCCACGAGATGTATCCGATGCGCGAAAGCATCAATGAGCCCGGCCGGGTCTATCGCCAGATTTCCTACGGCCCGCATCTCGACGTGTTCGTGCTCGACGAACGCAGCTATCGCGGCCCCAACGGCGCCAACCTGGAAACGGAATACGGCCCGGCCAGCTACTTCCTCGGCCCGGACCAGATCGCCTGGCTCAAGCGCGGCCTGCTCAACTCGCGCGCGACCTGGAAGGTGATCGCCTCCGACATGCCGCTCAGCCTGGTCGTCGCGGACACAGCCAAGGGCGGCTCGGAAGCGTTTGCTCAGGGCGATGGCCCCGTGCGCGGCCGCGAATTCGAGATCGCCGACATCCTGCGCTTCATCAAGATGGCGCCGATCAGCAACACGGTGTGGCTGACGGCGGACGTGCACTACGCCGCCGCGCACTATTACGATCCGAACAAGGCGCAGTTCCAGGATTTCGAGCCGTTCTGGGAATTCGTGTCAGGCCCGCTGCACGCGGGCACCTTCGGCCCGAACGCGCTCGACAACACGTTCGGACCGGAAGTGCGCTTCGTCAAGGCGCCGGGGAAGGACAACCAGAACCTGCCGCCCTCCGCAGGCATGCAGTTCTTCGGTCACGTCAAGATCGACGGCGCCTCGGGCCAGATGACGGTGACCTTGCGCGACCGCGCCGACGTCGCGCTGTGGTCGACCACACTCGATCCGAAACTTGCCTGAGCTCTGATCGCCGGAGTAATGCAACCGGCGCGCCGGACTATCAGCGTCCGCGCGTTCGTAGTGCAGCCTCGAGCGCATCGCTCGAGCACGGCTTTTGCAGCCGAGGCCGCGCCGAGAACTCGGCGGGGATCCTGGTCTCTGCACCGTAGCCCGTCACGAAGACGAAGGGGATTTGCGCAGCCGCCAGATGCTCGGCGATCGCAAAGCTCTTCTCGCGGCTGAGCTCGACGTCGAGCAGCGCGAAATCCGGCGCGCGCTTCGCGATCGTGTCCAGCGCCTGCGCCACCGACCCCACGCTGCGCACGGTCTTCACACCAAAACCCAGCAGGCGATCCTCGAAGTCGATCGCGATGATCGGATCGTCCTCGACGATCAGCACGTCGGCGGGAACGTCGGCCGAGCCGAGCGGAGAAACAGGTTCCATGATCCTGGCTATTGAGGGCTGCATTTTTCATCGCTCAGGACAGCCTCATCCCGACGCCTGCGCCCAGCGCATCGGAGGGTTCCCGGAACGAAACTCACCACAGAACAGTTTTGTCGTCTGTCCACTTGTGCACACAGCCAACAAACGGACCTCGCTAGTGTTGAAAGGAGACCAGGGGATCTACAATGGACGCCCGCATCAGCAAGACAACCGAGGTCGACAGCCGGCCAGCCAACAATCTGCTGCGACGCCTGAGCCCGGCAGACTACGCGCTGCTTGGGCCGCACGTCGCCGTTGACCAGGTTGGGGCCAATGAGCTGCTCTACAGTCCCGGCGACAATGTCCAGGTCGTACACTTTCCCTGCGGTCCCTCGCTTGCGACATTCCTCGTTCCCAACGAAGACGGCCGCGATGTCGAGACCATCCTGGTCGGCCGCGAAGGAGCCGTAGGCGGCATCGTCAGCGAAGGATTTCTACCGGCTTACACCCGCATCTCCGTGAAGTTCGGCGGCCCGTTTGCGCGCATTCACGTCAGCAAGCTGGAAGCGGCCAAAATGCGTTCGGCCTCGCTGCGCAACATCTTTGCCCGCTACGCCGATTGCATGCTGGCGCAGATCTTCCAGTCGACCGCCTGCAACGCCATCCACTCGATCGAGCAGCGCACCGCGAAGTGGATCCTCGCGGCAATGGAGCGCACCGGCGACGAAAGCAGCGTGCCGCTGACCCACGAACAGCTTGCGACGCTGCTCGGCGTGGGCCGCAGCTATGCAAGCCGCGTACTCCAATCGTTCAAGGCCGAAGGCGTGCTCGACACGCGGCGGGGGTCGATCCTGGTCCGCAACCGCGACGGCCTGCGCTTGCGCGCCTGCCTGTGCAATGATGCGGTCAAGATGCATTTCGAGGAGGTGCTGCGCGGGGTCTATCCGACCGAGGAGGCGGATCGCAGCCCGGCACAGGGCGGACTATAGGGTCGGCTTGCGATCAAAGGGCCGGTTTGGTCCATGGCTCCCGCTAAGCCCCGGGGATTCCCGGGCAAAATTCAGTCAACCAAAGCCCAAAGAACGCATTGTTTTTTGGCGTTTTCTGCCTATATTGCGCCGCAACGCGCAGGCTGCCCGGTCGAGATGACCGGGCTCCTTTTTGGGCGAAAAGCCCCCGTTTTCAGTCTTCCAGCGTTATTTCGAAAAGAGGTCCCGGTCTGACCGGCGAGATCGCGCTTAACCCATTGTTCGAACGCAAAGAAGCTCACTCATGAACCTCCGCAACGTCGCCATTATCGCCCACGTCGACCACGGCAAGACGACCCTGGTCGACCGCCTCCTTCAGCAATCCGGCACGTTCCGCGAGAACCAGAAGGTGACCGAACGCGCCATGGACTCCAACGACCTGGAGCGCGAGCGCGGCATCACCATCCTGGCCAAGGCGGCCTCGGTGCAGTGGAAGGATACCCGGGTCAACATCGTCGACACCCCCGGCCACGCCGATTTCGGCGGCGAGGTCGAGCGCATCCTGAACATGGTGGACGGCGCGCTGGTCCTCGTGGACGCCGCCGAAGGCCCGCTGCCGCAGACCAAATTCGTGGTCTCCAAGGCGCTCAAAGTCGGCCTCAAGCCGATCGTCGTCATCAACAAGGTCGACCGCCCCGACGCGCGTCCGACCGAAGTCATCAACGAGGTGTTCGACCTGTTCGCGGCGCTCGACGCCAGCGAGGAGCAGCTCGACTTCCCGATTCTTTATGGATCAGCCAAGCAGGGCTGGATGGCTGAGAGCCCGGAGGGTCCGAAGGACAAGGGCATGGAGCCGCTGTTCGACCTGATCCTGCGCCACGTCGCGCCGCCCAAGGTCGAGGAAGGTCCGTTCAAGATGATCGGCACCATCCTGGAGGCCAACCCCTATCTCGGCCGCATCATCACCGGCCGCATTTCCTCCGGCACCATCAAGCCGAACCAGCAGGTCAAGGTGCTGAACGCCGACGGCAAGCTGGTCGAGCAGGGCCGTATCTCCAAGATCCTGGCGTTCCGCGGTATCGAGCGCACGCCGCTCGAGGAAGCCGAAGCGGGCGACATCGTCGCCATTGCCGGCCTGACCAAGGGCACCGTTGCCGACACCTTCTGCGATCCGACCGTCGAAGTGCCGCTCGCGGCCCAGCCGATCGACCCGCCGACCGTGTCGATGTCCTTCATCGTCAACAACTCCCCGCTGGCCGGCACCGAAGGCGACAAGGTGACGAGCCGCATGATCCGCGACCGCCTGCTGCGCGAAGCCGAAGGCAACGTCGCACTGCGCGTCGTCGAGGCCGCCGACAAGGACGCGATGGAAGTCTCGGGCCGCGGCGAATTGCAGCTCGCGATCCTGATCGAGACCATGCGCCGCGAGGGTTTCGAGCTCTCGGTGTCGCGCCCGCGCGTCGTGTTCCAGAAGGACGAAGCGACGGGCGCCACCATGGAGCCGATCGAGGAAGTCGTGATCGACGTCGACGAGGAGCATTCCGGCGTCGTCGTGCAGAAGATGAGCGAGCGCAAGGCCGAGCTGATCGAGATGAAGCCCTCGGGCGGCAATCGTCAGCGCCTGGTGTTCTACGCGCCGACCCGCGGCCTGATCGGCTACCAGGGCGAACTGCTGACCGACACGCGCGGCACCGCGATCATGAACCGCCTGTTCCACGGCTATGCCCCGTACAAGGGCGAGATCCAGGGCCGCCGCAACGGCGTCCTGATCTCCAACGACCAGGGCGACGCCGTGGCCTACGCCATGTTCAAGCTGGAAGACCGCGGCCCGATGATGATCGAGCCTGGCTGGAAGGTCTATCGTGGCATGATCGTCGGCGAGCATACCCGCGACAACGATCTCGAGATCAACGTGCTCAAGGGCAAGCAGCTCACCAACATCCGTACCACGTCCAAGGACGAAGCCGTGCGCCTGACCCCGCCGATCCGCATGACGCTGGAGAAGGCGCTCGCCTATATCGAGGACGACGAGCTCGTCGAGGTCACGCCGAAGTCGATCCGCCTGCGCAAGAAGCACCTCGATCCGAACGAGCGCAAGCGCGCCGAAAAGGCCAAGGAAGCGGTGGCGTAAGCCACTCCTCTCGCGCCCCGGACGCAGCGCAGCACGATAGTGTTGCGCTGCTGAGCCGGGGCCCAGACACTCTCACCACCTGCACATCACCTTGGGTCCCTGCTCTACGGAGCGGCGTTACACGCCGCACCGCGTCGGGGACACGAGGGCTGCATATCTGGCCAGCTTCAGCACACCCCACAGACGTGCTAGAGCCCACCCATGACTTCCCTTCCCTCCTCCGTCGACGTCGCGATCATCGGCGCCGGTGCCGCCGGCGTCGGTGCCTCGCACGCGCTGCACGGCTCCGGCCTCGCCGTGATCGTGCTGGAGGCGCGCGACCGGCTTGGCGGCCGCGCCTGGACTGTGCAGGCCTCGCCGAAGGTGACCTTCGACGTCGGCTGCGGCAGGCTGCATTCGGCGGACAAGAACTCCTTCGCGCAGATCGCGACGCAGCTCGATTTCGAAGTGAACAAGGACCTGCCGCCCTGGCGCGAGCGCGCTTTCGGCAACGCGTTTCCGAAAGCCCAGCGCGACGAGTTCATGCGCGCGATGGACGCGTTCTATGAACGTCTTTGGGAGGCCGCGCAGAAGGGCAAGGATGAGCCCGCGAGCCGCAGCCTCGAACCCGGCAATCGCTGGAATCCCATGATCGACGCGGTCTCGACCTACATCAACGGCTGCGAACTGAAGGACATGTCGACGCTGGATTGGGACGCCTATGAGGACAGCGACCTCAACTGGCGCGTCCGTCGCGGCTACGGCGCCCTGATCGCGGCCTATGGCGCGCCCTGCCCGGTGGCGCTGAACTGCAACGTCACGCTGATCGATCATTCCGGCCGGCGCATTCGCCTCGAAACCTCGCAGGGCACGCTGACTGCCGACAAGGTGATCGTCACCGTGCCGACCAATCTGATCGCCGATGAGGCAATCCGCTTCTCACCGCCGCTCCCCGCCAAGGTGAGCGCCGCAGCCGGCCTGCCGCTCGGCGTCGACGACAAGGTCACGCTGGCGCTCGAAGGTGCGGAGGCGTTTCCCAGAGAAGGCAATCTGCGCGGCGCCACCATGCGCACCGCGATGGGCACCTATCACATCCGCCCGTTCGGCCAGCCCTGCATCGAAGGCTTCTTCGGCGGCAGCTACGCCCGCGAGCTGGAGGACGCCGGCGTGGGCGCCATTGCCGCGCAAAGCATCGACGAGATCGCGGGCCTCCTCGGCAACGACATCCGCCCCAAGCTGAAGCCGCTCTACGAGTCGCGCTGGGCCCACGATCCCTTCGCGAGAGGCTCCTATTCGCACGCACTGCCAGGTCACGCCGGTGCTCGCGCGCTGCTGGCTGCACCGGTGGATGGGCGGATGTTCTTCGCGGGAGAAGCGACGTCGCCGAACTTCTTCACGACGGCGCACGGGGCGCGGGATAGTGGGGAGCGAGCGGCGAGGGAAGTGCTGGCTGCTCTGCGCAAGCCGTAACCGCAAACTCCGTCATTGCGAGCGCAGCGGAGCAATCCAGAGTCTCTCCGCGGAAAGATTCTGGATTGCTTCGTCGCTTCGTTGCGCTCGCAATGACGAGGGATACTATTCAATCACCCGCGCTCGTAAATCAGCATCCGGCACGAAGCACGCGTCGTACTTCCCGAAGATGCGGTAGCGGTTGCGCGCGATGAGGCTGTACACGGGGTCTCGCAGCGGCCTCGGCACCGCGAACAACGCACGCGTCCAGCCCCAGCCCGGAAGCCGCGACAGCACGGTCAGCGCAGCGTCCGACTTCATGAACACCTCGCCGCCGTGAACCACGGCATTGGTGTCGGGATCATTGGGGTCGATGCCGAACGTGCGCGCGAGCCGCGTGCCATAGTCCGACTGGATCGGTGTGAACCGGAATCGCCTCGCCGTGTCACGCTGCGCGACGAAGCGGACCCAGCGCGAGCAGAAGATGCAGACGCCGTCGAACAGGATCACGTTATCGTCGGGCCATTTGGTCATCAGGCTCTCTTTCGACGCGCTATCTTCGGGCGAACCGGGATCCACTTCGCTCGAAAACGCTATCGGTTGTCCAGCATCAGCAACGCCACGAACATTAGCACGATGGCCGGCCCGGTCTTCACCAGCGCGCCGAGCGGCTCGATCCAAAGGTCGGGCGTGAGGATCGCGGCGCCGAACATATAGCCGAGCGAAGCGACGATGCCTGCGACTAGGCCGATCGCTGCGGTGCGGCGGAAGGCGATCAGCACGCCGATGCTCATGTCCATCAGGCTGGTGCCGACGGTGATGGGATCGACCAGCGCGGCCGGAAAGCCATGTGAACTCAGGATGCCGGCGGCGGCGCGATAAGACACGAACAGCGCGATAAAGCCGGAGACGAGCCAGAACGCGACCAGGCTGGCCATGATCAGCGCCTTGATCAGGAACAGCCGCGCGAACCATTTGTCCTGGATCGTCGCCGGGTGGCGGCCGATCGCATCCATCAGCGTCTTTGGCGCGATGCCCGTGGCGGCAATCCACGCCGAGGGATCGCCGGTGACGCCGCGACGCAGCTCGGCGATGGCCGTACAGCGCATCGGCGGCGTCCAGCCGAGATAATTGGCGAGATCGCCTATCTTCGCGCCGAGATCGAGCAGGAGCGGCGGCATCGCGAGGCGCGGCCAACCGGCCGTGCCGAACGCGAAACGAAATTGCTTGATGACACCGGCCATCGTGATCGGCTCGGCTTGCATCAGGTCCCAGCTCACGGCTTTCACGGAGACATCGTCGATATCGCGTGCGGCAAGCCAGGCGATGGTCGCCGAAATATCCTCGACCGCGACGGGCCGAAACGGCGTCGCCATCTCCTTACCCGGCAGATCGAGCGGCGAGGCGGCGAGCGCGCGGAGCATAGCGCTGCCGCCATAGGCCGACGGCGCGACGACGAAGCCGGCCCGCAGGATGGCGTGGGGAATGCCGGAGGCCGCGATCAGGCGTTCGGCTTCGCGCTTGGTCGTTGCGAAGGCGGTGCGATCTGCCTCCGCAGCTCCGGGAATCGAGATGTGCACCAACCGGATCGCGCGACCGCTGTCGCCAATCGCCTGGAGCAGGCGCGCGACGAACTCGCGATGTACGGCGCTGGTGTCGCTGCCGGGACCATCCTGGAGCACGCCGAGGCAGTTCACGACGACGTCGACATCATGTTCGCCGAGAAGACGCTTCAGCGCGGCTTCATCGAGCGACAGGATCGGCCGCTCGATGTCCAGGGCGCTCATCTTCTGCGCCGGTGACAGACTGCGGGCCATTCCAACCGCGCGGAATCCCCGCGCACGCAGATCGTCGGTGACGAAGCGGCCGATCAGGCCGGAGGCGCCGAGCACGAGAATGGTCCGCTCACCCATCGTGTCTCTCAAATCGGCTTCGCGATCATCAGCCAGAGGATCAGCATCGTTGCACCGAAGCCGGGGAAGCCGAATGCGAACCAGCGGCGGAACAGGACGAAGTAGCGCTCCGGCAGCGCGGCGCGCTGCTCGGCCGCCCTGCGCGCGAGATCGCGCATCTCGATCTGCATGAAGACGACGGGAACCCAGAACAGGCCTGCGACGGCATACAGTGCGAGCGAAACCAGCAGCCAGCGCTCCGTGATCGACGTTGCCGAGAGCATCATCAGCAGGCCGCCCGTGAGCGGCTGGAGCAGCGCGGCCGACAGCGTGAAGATCGCATCCGCGATCACCACCACCGAGGCGGTGCGCGCGATGAACCCTGCATCGCCGGTGCGATGCGCCATCAGCATGAAGAAGGCGATGCCGGTTCCGGTGCCGAGGATGACGATGGCGCCAAGCACATGCAAATATTTGACGAGAAAATACAGCGTCATGGCTTCTTGGTCGCCACGGGCTTGGGCAGGTCCAGCGCACGCGCGAGATCGCTGCTCGCGGCTTTGACGCCGGCCTCGAGCTCGATCATCCAGTGTCCCTCGCTGCCGACGGCGGGCAGCGTGCGGAAGTCGACCTTGCCGCCGCTGCCGCGAAACGCATCGACCATCGCTTTCGAAAAGACCGGCGCAAAATAGCTGTCATTGGCGGCGACGAGCCATGTGATGGGAATGCGCGCCGCCTTGCCAAACTCGGTTGCGGCCGCAACGAGCATGTGCGACGCGCAGATCCGGTTCGGTTCGTCGTTGGCATGGCCGCCGCGCCCCGGCGCAAAGGCGATGATCGCGGAGATCGCCTTCGGGTCGGCACTTGCAAGCGCCAGCGCGCCCCAGCCGCCGGCGGAATGGCCAATCACGATGGCGGCGTCCTTGCGGATAAAATCCTGCTTCCGCAGATAGTCCAGCGCGAGCGAAAGTTCTCCCGCGGTCGCACGGCCTGAGCGCGCATAGTCCGCCTCGTCACATCCACCCTGGTCCTCGACATAGCGGCCGCCGGTCGCACCATGGCCGAGCCGCTCCGGCACCAGCACGGCAAAACCGCGCGAGACGAGAAACGCCGTGAGCGCACGGTATTCCGGCTGCGGCATTTGCGCGCGACGGAGCGGGTTCTGCGTCGAGGCGTGTGCGATGACCGCAAGACGAAACAGACCGGTGCCGGCGGGGCGAAACAGCAGAGCATGCGCGGCGATGTCGGTATCGGGCGACGGCACGCGCCACTCTTGCCGGCGAAATGGTTCGCCCTCCTCTCCCGATGGACCAAACGTGACCTGGGCGCACAGAGGCGGCGCAGTCAGCAGGGCCAGCAGAGACAGAAGCGCAAGGATATTGAAGAGTCGCATGAATTGCCGAAGGCGAACACGGACAGCGATCGTCCGAATCACTATCGGCGGACTTTCTGCGTTGCCGTCGCAGGTCATTCGATGCCGCACGGCAGTTTTGCACCGACGCATGGTACCGCGGCACGTTCGAGTCGGCGTCTTGTCTTTTTTCGGTACAACATGACCAGAAAACTGATGCAGAAAGTCCACACGTTAACCGATAATTAACGATAGGTCTTGCCGCCGGCGCGGCGACTTGATTTGATCACGCCCATGAGCACAACCCTGATCGAGGTCCGGCCGGCCAAGGCTGCAGATGCTACTGCGGTGGCGTCCACCCATGACGAAGCCTGGCGCTCCGCCTATCAGGGCATCATTCCCGGCGCAGAGCTGGAAAAGCTAATCAACCGCCGCGGTCCGCAATGGTGGGATAGCGCGATCCGCAAGGGCAGCCGCGTCAGCGTGCTGGTGTTCGGCGACAAGATCGCAGGCTACGCCAATTACGGCCGCAACCGCGCCCGCAGCCTGCACTTCGACGGCGAGATCTATGAGCTCTATCTGCGTCCGGAATTCCAGGGCCTTGGCTTCGGCCGCCGCCTGTTCACCGCCGCCCGCCGCGACCTGATGCAGAGCGGGCTGAAGAGCATGGTTGTGTGGGCGCTCTCGGACAACGACCCCGCCACCGAGTTCTACCGCGCACTGGGCGGCCGCATGGTGGCGCGCTCCTCGGAGCGTTTCGGGCCAAAATCGCTCGACAAGGTTGCCTTCGCTTGGACCAATTGAGCTGCTGAAAGTCTAGCCGGCAGCCCTTCCCTTCCGTCGATACCGTTGCCTTTTGAGCCGGTGATCGCTGGATTCATTATTTCACAAAAACACCATGGATCGGCGGGCCAAGCCCGCGTATGACAGCGCCAAAATCGCTGCCGGGCGCGATTTAACCTCGGCAACAACGGAGCCTTGAATGCGTATCGATGCGGTCTCGATCGGGAAAAACGTACCACATGAGGTCAACGTCATCATCGAAGTCCCTGTGGGCGGCGAACCGATCAAATACGAGATGGACAAGGAGGCCGGCACGCTGGTGGTCGACCGGTTCCTCTACACGCCGATGCGTTATCCCGGTAACTACGGCTTCATCCCGCACACGCTGTCCGATGACGGCGACCCCTGCGACGTGCTGATCATCAACACCCGCGCCATCATCCCTGGCGCTGTCATGAGCGTGCGCCCGGTCGGCGTACTGTTCATGGAAGACGAAGCCGGCGGCGACGAGAAGATTTTGGCTGTGCCGTCGTCCAAGCTGACGCAGCGCTACGACAAGGTGAAGTCGTACTCCGACCTGCCCGATATCACGCTGCAGCAAATCCAGCACTTCTTCGAGCACTACAAGGATCTCGAGAAGGGCAAATGGGTGAAGATCCTGCGCTGGGGCGGCCCGGAGGAAGCGCAGAAGCTGATCCTCGAAGGCATCGACCGCGAGAAGAAAAAGAAGGCGTAGCAGGTTCTCGTGTCACGGACGCGGCGCAGCGTGAAACGCTGCACCGTTAGGCCGGGGACCCACGCCTCCGCTTGTGCTGGACCCCCGGCTCAGCAGCGCACCACTTGCGTGTTGCGCTGCGTCCGGGGCAAAAACATCGGATGCGCCGGCTTCTCAAGATCGTTCGAAACCTGGTCCTGCTGATCGTTGCGGGCATCGTCGTGCTCGCGGGCGTTCTGGCGTTCAACGTCGTCGCACGCGGCTCGCGGCAGGTGCAGGTCGCGGCGATCCCTCGAACTGACGTCGACAAGCAAGGCGCGGCGCAGCGCCTGTCGGAGGCGATCCGCTTCCAGACCATCTCGAACTTCCTCAATCCGGACCAGGATGCCGACGCGCTGCGCGGCCTTCAGGCGCATATTGCCGCGAGCTTTCCGGCCTTCCACGTCGCCGCCAGGCGTGAGGTGATCGGCACCTACAGCCTGCTCTACACGTGGGAAGGTACTCGGGAGGGGTCCGATCCGAAGGCGCAGCCGATCGCGCTCCTCGCACACCAGGACGTGGTGCCGATCGCGCCGGGCACCGAGAAGGACTGGCAGCAGAAGCCGTTCGACGGCGCGATCGCCGACGGTTTCATCTGGGGCCGCGGCTCCTGGGACGACAAGGGCAACCTCTATGCGATGCTCGAGGCGGCCGAGCAGATGGCGAAAGACGGCTTTCGCCCGAAGCGCACGATCTATCTCGCGTTCGGCCATGACGAGGAGGTCGCGGGCACCCGCGGCGCCAAGGCGATTGCCGCCGCATTGGCTGGACGCGGCGTGAAGCTCGACTTCGTGCTCGACGAGGGCCTGCTGATCACCGAGGGCATCATGAAGGGCCTCGACAAGCCGGCCGCGCTGATCGGCGTTGCGGAGAAGGGCTATTCAACCCTGGTGCTGACGGCGCGCACGGCCCCGGGCCATTCCTCGATGCCGCCGCGCGAAACCGCGATCGGCATGATGAGCGCCGCGCTGGTGCGGCTGGAGGACCACCGGCCGCCGGCGCATGTCCGCGGCGCGGTCGCCGAGATGTTCGACACGCTGGCGCCGGAGATGGGCGGCTTCAACCGTGTGGTGCTGTCGAACCTGTGGTTGTTCAAGCCGTTGTTGCTGCGCGAATTCGAGAAGAGCGGCCCGACGGAAGCCATGGTGCGCACCACGACGGCGCTGACCATCTTCAATGCCGGCGACAAGGACAATGTGCTGCCGGGCAATGCGGAGGCCACGGTCAATTTCCGCCTGCTGCCAGGCGACACCGAAGCGAGCGTCACCGACCATGTCCGCTCGACGGTTGCGAATCAGAAGATTTCGATCGCGCCGTTCCCCGGCAATACCGATCCGCCGCCGGTGACGGGCACTGCGGGCAAATCCTATTCTGCGCTTGCACGGTCGATCCGCGAGGTCTTTCCCGACGTGATCGTGGCCCCCGGCTTGATGATCGCGGCGACGGATTCACGCCATTACGCAGGGCTCACCGACAACATCTTCCGCTTCTCACCGGTGCGGGCCAATTCCGACGACCTCAAGCGCTTTCACGGCACCAACGAGCGTCTCAGCATCGAAGGCTATGCCGACATGATCCGGTTTTACCGGCGACTGATCGAGAATACGGCGGGATGACTTCTTCTCCCTCGCCCCGCTTGCGGGGAGAGGGGGAGTCTCTACAAGAACGGTGATAGCTGACTCGCGGAGAGTCCCCCTCACCCGGATTGCTTCGCAATCCGAC
>JAEYRD010000163.1 GCA_023435725.1 Pseudomonadota bacterium
GACGGCGCGTTTGTGGTGACGGCGTGCCCCGATCCGGGGCCTGCCTCACGCCCCATTTAGGAATTGAAGCGGGTCAACCGGGCTCGATCCCTTGCGGATCTCGAAGTGGAGCTGCGGCGACGCCACCTCCCCGGATTGACCCGACTTGGCAATGACCTGACCGCGCTTGATCGTATCGCCGCGCTTCACCAACAGCTCACTCGCATGGGCATATGCGGTGACGTAGCCGTTGGAGTGCCGAACCAGGACCAGATTGCCGTAACCTTTCAGCTCGTTGCCGGAATAGGCGACGACGCCGTCTTCAGCCGCCTTGACTGGCGTACCCTCGGGCACCGCGAGATTGATGCCGTCATTGGACTTGCCGTTGGTCTTGGCGCCGTAGCTCGTGACCACCTTGCCGCGCACCGGCCAGCGGAAGGTCGGCAGCGCGCCGGTGGCCTCGGCAGCCTTCGCCGGGGTCTCGGCGGACTTCTCTTCGACATTGGCCGTGGCCTGAGCCAGGCGAGCGCTCTGCACCGGCGCGGCGACAGCGGCCATCTTGGTGGCGGGCGCGGGAGCAGCCGCAACGGGCTGCAGCGTACCCGCAACCGGTGCCGCGGCCGCGACGGGAGCCGGAGCAACCGGGGCCGCAACCGCTGCGGTCCTGGCACCGGGCACAGTCAACTTGGTGCCGAGCTTGAGCTTGGCCGACGGAGCGAGGCCGTTGGCGCGGGCCAGTTCAGCCGCGGAGATGTGGTTCTTGCGGGCGATGCTGGCGAGCGTGTCCCCGCGGTTGACGAAGTGCATGCTCGGCGGCGCGGCGACGGCTGCAACCGGTTTGGCAGCAGGTGCCAGCGCCGGAGCGGCCGCGACGGGAGCCATCACCGGCGCAGGCGCAGCAGCGGTCGCGCCCGGATGCGGGATGATCAGCTGCTGGCCGGGCGAGAGCGCACGCGGGCCCTTGTAGCCGTTGGCCGCAAGGATCGCCTGCGGGGTGACATGATAGCGCTTGGCGAGCACGTCGAGCGTGTCGCTGGTGCCGACGATGATCTTGGTGCCGCCGGCCGGCTGCGCTGCCGCAACCGAGCGAGGCGGCACGGTAGCCGTGGTATCAAGATGCGGCTGCGCCGGGGACGCATAGGATCCCATGCCACGCCCGCCACCGGACACCCCGCCACCTGCAGCAACGGGATACGATTGCGGGGCGGAAACCGCCGGCGGCGGCAAGGCCTGGGACTGATAATAGCCAGGCTGCGTTTGCGGCCGGGCATATTGCGGCAGATCACGCTGCGGAGGCGCTGCCTGCTGCACCGAACCGGTCGATTCCGCGAAGGGGTTGGAGAAATTCGACTGGGACAGCCGCGACGACATGTCGGCGCTGCACCCTGCGAAGCTGAAGGAGATCAGCGCCAGCACCGCGACCTGCGGTACGCGGCGCGAGTAAAGCAACTCGGCGACAACAGACATGGTTACTCACTCGTACGCAACAGAACTGGTCTTTTAAGTAAACACGCGCCGAGTAAATAACGGCTTAACCCTCCCAATAAGATGTTGGCGGCACAGCCGATCCGGAGATTACAGCTCCCTCGCCACGCCGGGCAGCGCCGGCACGAAGCGGACCTCGACGAGTTCCCTGCGCTCGATCCCGGCTTCGGTCCGGGTGAGCCGGATCAGCGTCTGCACCCCCTGATGCGGACCGACCGGGGCGATCAGGATACCGCCGACCTCAAGCCGCTCGATCAGGTTCTCCGGAATCTGCTCCATCGCGGCGGTAACGATGATGCGATCGAACGGACCGATGTTGGGGGGCAGGTTCAGACCGTCGCCCAGCATCACCTCGACATTGTGACAGCCGAGCTTTTCGAGCCGGGCGCGTGCGGTATCCGCAAGCTTGCGGTAGCGCTCGACCGTCAGCACCTGGCCTGCGAGCCGCGACAGCACCGCGGCCTGGTAGCCCGAGCCGGTGCCGATCTCGAGCACGCGGTGCTGCTTCCGGAGCTGGAGCTGCTCGGTCATATAGGCCACGACGAAGGGCTGGCTGATGGTCTGCCCGCAGGCGATCGGCAGCGCGCTATCACGATAGGCGCCGTCGCGATCGGCCTCGTCGACGAACTGTTCGCGCGGCACCTCCTCCATGGTCCGCAGCACCGCCTGATCGCTGATGCCTCGACGCCTCAGCGTGAGCTGAAACATCATCTTTTCCGGCGGGTGCTGATGGGAGGTCATTGCTGCTTGTGCCGTCTCGTCAGGTCCAGCCCGATGCTTGCATCGCCAAGCCCCCGGGTGCGGGAATCTTGTTCCTGCTCAGGAACCCATGATACGCTTTCCGCCGGAGCATTTGACCACAAATTGGCTTGCAACGGGCCTTCCGCGAAGGCCATTTTCGGGTCCCCGTTCGTCGAAGCGTGCATTGCGTCGTTTCGTGTTATCTGCGAACGTTTTTTGGGAATGGGCAAGGACTCAACGACAATGAGCGCGACAGGGCTTTCGGGCCGCTCTGTATTCCTCGTCGAGGACGAGGTAATGATCAGAATGATGGTCGCGGACATGCTCGAAGAGCTCGGCTACAAGGTCGCAGCCGAAGCCGGCGATATCAACGAGGCGATGCGGCTCGCCCAAACGACTGAGTTCGACATCGCCATTCTCGACGTCAACGTCAACGGCAAGGTCATCTCGCCGGTCGCCGATCTCATCAAGGCTAAAGGCTGCCCGTTCATCTTCGCCACCGGCTACGGCTCCTCCGGGCTGCCCGAGCAGTACCGCGACCGGCTGGCGCTGCAGAAGCCGTTTCAGCTCGATGCTCTCGGCAGGACCATCGAAGCCGCCCTTCGCGGCGGCTAGTCTAGCGGCTATTTCCAGATCGTCACTTACTTCAGGGTAGCCCTCAGTGCGTCCGAAAACGCTTCGTTGGTGCGGTCGAGCCTGAGCGGCGTGACCGAGACGTAGCGCTCGCGAAGCGCCGCCAGATCGGTGCCCTCCGCGGGTGTGTCCATCATGGCAGCGCGCTCGAAGCCGATCCAGAAATAGGGATTGTTGCGGCCGTCCCTGCGTTCGTCGATCCTGAGGAAACCGGGATTGCGCTTGCCCTGGCGCGTGACGCGAATGCCGAGCACATCCTCCGGCGCGCAGGACGGGAAGTTGACGTTGATGACGGTGTCCTTCGGGATGCCGGCAGCGAGCACCTTGCGCAGGATGTCGGGCCCGAATTTGCGCGCAGTGTCCCACGGCGGCCGGTCGCGCGTCTCGACGCTGAACTCCTGCGACAGCGCAAATGACGGCAGCCCCAGGATGGTGCCTTCCAGCGCGCCGGCGATGGTGCCGGAATAGACGACGTCCTCGGCGACGTTGCGTCCCTTGTTGACACCGGACAGCACGACATCGGGCGGCTTGGTGCCGAGGACATGGCGCGCGCCCATGATGACGCAGTCGGTCGGTGTGCCGCGCACGGCGAAGTGGTGCGGCCCGACTTCGCGCAGGCGCAAGGGATCATTCAGAGACAGCGAATGCGATACGCCGGACTGGTCGAGCTCGGGCGCAACGACCCAGACATCGTCGGACAGGGCGCGCGCGATCTCCTCCACGACCTTGAGGCCGGGAGCGTGAATGCCGTCGTCATTGGTGCAGAGAATGCGCATGGGAAAGATCGATTCCTGAAGCGGGTTTGGGCCGTCTTATCCGGCTATGGCCGATCAGGCAAACCTGCCGCTGCCGAGGATTGCGGGCTGCTGGCGTGCAGGTTCATTGCCGCGCTGCAGCACCCACTCCAGACGGTCGATCCCGGTGCATGCTTCCGCGCGAACGCCTGGCTATTCGAGCCCGAGGCCACGTTAGCGGCGGATGCGCCATTGCGGCAGAAAGCGCGCGAGCCTTCCTTCGGCACGCAGCGTCAGCGCCGGCACGACGGGAGCCTCAATCACGCGGAGCGCCTCCAATTGCGCAGCGATCGGGACCGACACCGGCGCCTGAGGAAAACGCGCGCGCGCCACGGTCAGCGCCTTGTCGAAATCCGCAGCATTCACACCGGGCTTGGCCCGCCGGCTCTGGACGAGATCATCATCCCAGAGCCGCGCGATCTCGATGTCGAACACGCCGCGCAGGCGCTGGTCGACGGCCTGGATACCGGCACCTGTCACCGCCCATTGTCTGCCGACCCAGAAGATGTCGCGGTGCAAGGCCATGAACGATCGTTTTCGAGTTGCCGGGTGGCGGTCAGGATAGCCGGCCGCCCGATCTTCGCAACCAAACGTTCTGCGTTGCAGACGGGCGATAGCGCCCTAGTCGCGCGCGACCACCTTCAGGCCGCCCATATAGGGCTGGAGCACGCTGGGGACCGCGATCGAGCCGTGCTCCTGCTGATAGGTCTCCATCACGGCGATCAGCGCGCGGCCGACCGCCGTGCCGGAGCCGTTCAGCGTGTGCACGAAGCGTGGCTTGCCGTCCGGCCCGCGCGAGCGCGCATCCATGCGCCGCGCCTGGAAGTCGCCGCAGACCGAGCAGCTCGAGATTTCGCGGAACATGCCGCCCTCGCCCTGCCCGGGCATCCAGACCTCGATGTCATAGGTTTTCTGCGACGAGAATCCCATATCTCCTGCACAGAGCGTCATCACGCGGTAATGCAGATCGAGCTTCTGCAGCACCTGCTCCGCGCATGACAGCATCCGCTCCAGCTCGTCCCTGCTGGTCTCCGGCGTCGTGATCGAGACCAGCTCGACTTTGGTGAACTGATGCTGGCGGATCATGCCGCGGGTGTCGCGCCCGGCAGCGCCCGCCTCGGCGCGGAAGCACGGCGTCAGCGCGGTGAGCCGCATTGGCAACTGCTTCTCGTCGAGGATGGATTCACGCGCGAGATTGGTGAGCGACACTTCCGCCGTCGGGATGAGGCCGAGGCGCTCCGTCTTCAGACGCTCGTGATCGGGCGCAGCCAGCAGCTCGCCCTTGATCGCCCAGAACTGATCGTCCTCGAATTTCGGCAACTGCCCGGTGCCGAACATCACCTCGTTGCGCACCAGCAGCGGCGGGTTGATCTCGGTGTAGCCGTGCTCGGTCGTATGAAGATCGAGCATGAACTGCCCGATCGCGCGTTCGAGACGAGCGAGGCCTTTCTTCAGCACGACGAAGCGCGCGCCGGAGAGTTTTGCCGCCGCCTCGAAATCCATGTATCCGAGCGCGGTGCCGAGATCGTCATGCAGTTTCGGCGCGAAGCTGTAGTTGCGCTTGTTGCCAAAGACGTGGTGCTGCACGTTGCCGTGCTCATCGACGCCATCGGGCACTTCGTCGAACGGAATGTTCGGAATCGCGGACAGTTCTTTCGTCAGCTCTTCGTCGGCTGCCTTCGCTGCGGCTTCGAGCTCGGGCATCGTGGTCTTCAGCTCGGCCACCTCAGCCATCAGCTTGGCCGCGCGCGCCTCGTCCTTGGCCTTCTTGGCGTCGCCAATTTCCTTGGAGGCAGCGTTTCGACGCGCCTGCGCCCGCTCGGAGGCCAGAATCGCCGCACGCCGCCTCTCGTCGATCGCGAGCAGCGACGCCGACAACGGCTTCAGGCCACGCCGGACGAGGCCGGCGTCGAAGGCTTGCGGATTGTCGCGGATCGATTTGATGTCGTGCATGGCCGTGGTCCTGGGCTTGTTGCAAACCTGCAAATCCTGGATTTGCATTTGTGCAAATGGCTGGTTTCCCTAGCACGGCTATCATCGCCGGCGATAGCGGGCGATCCAGTATTCCAGAGACGTCCGTGATTTCTGGATAGGGGGCGGCGTCCCCGCTTTCGCGGGGAATGACGCCGGAGGGATGGCTGCCTTACTCTGCCGGATTTGCCGGTGACGACACGTCGGTGCTGGAGGTTTGCGAGGCCGCCGCTTTCTTCTCCACCATCGCCACCGCGATGATCGAGCCCTCATAGAGCGCCAGCAACGGAATCGCGAGCGAGCACTGGCTGAGCACGTCGGGCGGCGTCAGCACGGCGGCGATGACGAAGGCAATGACGATGAAATAGCGGCGCTTCTCGCGCAGCATCTTCGACGTGATGATGCCGATCCGCCCGAGCAGCGTCAGGATCACCGGAAGCTGGAAGGCGATGCCGAAGGCGAAGATCAGCGACATCATCAGCGACAGATATTCGCCGACCTTGGGCAACAGCTGGATCTGCGCCGTCTCGTCGCTACCGGCCTGCTGCATGCCGAGCGAGAATCGGACCAGCATAGGAAGCACGACGAAATAGACCAGCGCCGCGCCCAGCACGAAGAAGAACGGGGTCGCGACCAGATACGGCAGAAACGCCTGCTTCTCGTGCTTGTAGAGGCCCGGCGCCACGAACTTGTAGATCTGGGTCGCGACGATCGGGAACGAGATGAAGCCGGCGCCGAACAGAGCGAGCTTGAGCTGGGTGATGAAGTATTCCAGCAGCGCCGTGTAGATGAATTTTGAGTTCTCGGGACCCGCGACCCACACGAACGGCCAGACCAGCACGTTGTAGATCTGCTTGGCGAAGAAGAAGCAGAAGATGAAGGCCACGCCGAAGCCGAGCAGCGCCTTGATCAGCCGCGAACGCAGCTCGATCAGGTGGTCCATCAATGGGGCTTTGCTGGCCTCGATATCGGCGTCGCTCATGACGCTTTGGCGTCCTTGATCGCCTCGGATGGCACGGTGTCCTGGGTAACCGAGGCCTGGGTAACTTGTGCCTGCTCGACCTCACGGGTGATGGCGAGCGGTTCGTTCACAGCCGCATGCGCCTCGGCTTCCACGAAGGTCGCAGGCGTCGGCGCTTCGGGAGTCGTCGGTGTCGCCGGCGGTTCGACGGCAGGGGTTGAGGAGGTCTCGGCCGGCTTGTCCAACGCATCGACGCGGAGCGCGTCGCTTACGTCCTTCTGAAGCGAGGTCATCAGATTGTTGCCGGCGAAGCCGGAAGCCGCTTCCTTGACCTCGTCAAAGCTCTTCTTGAGGTCGGCCATCTCGGCCTCGCGCATCGCTTCCTGGAACTGGCCCTGGAATTCGGCGGCCATCTTGCGGGCCTTGCCCATCCACTGCCCGACCATGCGCAGCACACCCGGCAGCTCTTTCGGGCCGATGGCAATCAGAGCCACGACTCCGATGAGGACCAGTTCACTCCACCCGATGTCGAACATGAGGTCTTCCGTTCAGGCCAGCCGCAACCGGCCCAATCCTCAAACACAGGATCGGGACCGCCCGCGTCCGTCCAATATTTGGCTCAGACGGCCTTGCTGCCGACGTCGGAGCGAGCCGCGGTCGGAGCGGCATTGTGCTCGATGGACTTGGCCGGCTCGGGCTTGTCGGCGACCTTGTCGTCGTCCTGCATGCCCTTCTTGAACGCCTTGATGCCTTGCGCCACGTCGCCCATCAGATCCGAAATCTTGCCGCGGCCGAACAACAGCAGGACCACTGCGATCACCAGGATCCAGTGCCAAATGCTAAGCGAACCCATCCTGCAAACCCTCCAAACGCGCATGGCCGGGGAGCCGGCCGATCTTCATCGAAACGTAGGCTTCGCAGGCCTCAAAAACAAGGACCAAGGCAGCGCCAATTCGCTGTTGGCGCTACGTAATCTGGCTAGTGTTAACCGGTCGCAGGGGCCCGTAGAAGGCCGGGGCGTCACTCCTCGCCGCCGCCCTCACCGCTTCCCTCATTGCCGCCTTCCGGCGGCGTCTCGGGCTCGACCGCAGGCGCCAGCGCCAGATCGAGGTCCTCGCCCGGTTCCAGCGGATCCTCGTCCTCACGCAGTGCCGGATCATCCGACGGCGTGGGTACGCTGAAACCAGTCGGCAGGCGTGAATCCAGCAGGCCCGTGCCCTTCAGCTCTTCCAGGCCCGGCAGGTCGCCGAGCTGTTCCAGGGTGAACTGCGACAGGAAATCCTCGGTGGTTCCGAAGGTCAGCGGACGGCCGGGCGTCTTGCGCCGGCCGCGCGGCTTGATCCAGCCGGTCTCCAGCAGCACGTCCAGGGTGCCCTTCGAGGTGACGACGCCTCGGATCTCCTCAATCTCGGCCCGCGTCACCGGCTGGTGATAGGCGATGATTGCCAGCACCTCGATCGCCGCGCGCGACAGCCGGCGGGTCTCGGTGCTCTCCCGCGTCATCAGCCAGGCGAGATCGCCGGCGGTGCGGAAGGTCCATTTGTTGGCGACCCGCACGAGATTCACGCCGCGAGAGGCATAATCGGCCTGCAACTGCTCGAGCGCGGCCTTCACGTCCACGCCCTCGGGCATGCGCTTGGCCAGCGTCGCGGTGTCCAGCGGTTCATTCGAAGCGAACAGCAGCGCTTCCAGCAGCCGCAGCTCTTCGGGACGTGCCTGGGACTCGTTCTCCATCGGCTCGGCCTCTTCTACCCGCACTTCAGCCAGGCTCGCCATGGCAGATCCTCCTTCTTGCACTTAACCGACCGGCGCATCGGGCGCAGGAGCTGCGTCCGGGACTGGTTTAGAGCGCCCCTTCCGGAAATAGATGGGCGCAAACGCCTCTTTCTGGTTCAGCTCGAGCTGACCTTCGCGCACCAGCTCGAGCGCGGCGGCAAAGCTCGAGGCAAACACCGTCGCACGTTGCGTTGGATCGGCGACGTGCCGGATCAAGAAGTCGTCGAGGACGCCCCAATCATCCTGTTCGCTGATACTGCCGACCAGCCGCTCCAGCGTGGCGCGCGCTTCGGCCAGCGACCACACCGTGCGCTTGGCCAGATGCACGCTCGCCAGCACGCGCGATTGGCGCTGCGAGGCATAGGCGGTGAGGAGGTCGTAGAGCGTTGCCGTGTATTTCGGATGCTTGATCTCGGCGATCTGCTCGGGCTCGCCGCGCGGGAAAATGTCGCGCAGCAATTGCTGCCTGTTCATCAGCCGGTTGGCGGCTTCGCGAATGGCTTCGAGCCGGCGCAGCCGGTTGGCGAGCGCGGTGGCCATCTCTTCCGCGCTCGGTCCTTCCGCCGTCGGCGGCTCCGGCAGCAGCAGGCGCGACTTCAGGAAGGCGAGCCACGCCGCCATCACGAGGTAGTCAGCGGCAAGCTCGAGCCGAATCTTTCGCGCGGCTTCGATGAAGTGGAGATACTGGTCGGCCAGCGCCAGGATCGAGATCTTGGCGAGGTCGACCTTCTGCTGGCGCGCGAGTGCGAGCAGAAGGTCGAGCGGACCTTCATAGCCCTCGACGTCCACCACCAACGCCGGCTCACCCTCGGCGAGCTCTGCGGGCCGCCCGGTTTCGAACGATAGGATTTCTGCGGTCATGCCGATGCCGTGTTTGCCCGTGCGATCAATGCGTCCAGTTCGGCGCGTGCGGCCGCCCGGTCGAACGGCTGTGGCGCCTTGCGCGCGGCGAGCGCAGCGTCGGCCCGCTCCAGCGCCCTGCCCGACAGCTCGGGTGTCTGGCCGGCGACCTCGCGCATCTCCTCGATGTTTCCGTTGCAATGCAGGGCCACGTCGCAACCGGCCGCGAAGATGGCGCGGGTCCGTTCAACAATGCTTCCCGCCAGCGCGTTCATCGACACGTCATCACTCATTAACAAACCCTGGAACCCGATTGCGCCGCGAATCACCTGAGCAATCATTGTCGCAGATGTCGTCGCCGGATGGGCGGGGTCGACGGCGCTAAACACAACATGTGCAGTCATGGCCATCGGCAGGTCCGCCAGCGGCTTGAACGCCGCGAAGTCGGTCCGTTCGAGTTCGTCCCTGGGTGTATCGACTGTTGGCAGCTTGAAATGGGTATCGGCGGTGGCGCGTCCATGGCCGGGAATATGCTTGAGGACCGGCAGCACGCCGCCTTGCTCCAGCCCCTCGGTGACCGCGCGGGCAATCGCCGCGACCTTGTCCGGTGATGTGCCATAGGCCCGACTACCAATGACGGCATCGGCACCTGGTACCGGCACGTCAGCCAGCGGCAAGCAATCCACGGTAATGCCGAGATCGGCGAGATCGGCCGCAATCAGCCTGGCGCTGAGGCGGGCTGCGGTGAGCCCGAGCGCCGAATCAGCGTCGTACAAGGTCGAGAAAATGGCGCCCGGCGGATAGACCGGCCAGTGCGGTGGCCCCAGCCGCTGCACCCGTCCGCCCTCCTGATCGATCAGGACAGGAGCCTCGGCGGCACCCGCCACCGCCCGCAATTCCGCAACTAATGCAGCGACTTGAGCTGGCGTCTCGACGTTGCGCTTGAACAGGATGAAGCCCCACGGGCGTTCCGCACGGATAAACTCCCGCTCTGCGGCGGTCAGTTCCGTTCCGGATACGCCGGTAATGAAGGCCCGCGTGCTCATAACGGCCGATTAACCCTGCCCTGCGGGAGGGTCAAGGAAACCGCCGTTAATTCCTCTGGACGAAGCAGGCGGACAAGCCCGCCGACTTGAGGCTGTTGCACGCTTGCGTCGCCTCCTCGGCCGAACCATACGGCCCGGCGAAGGCGCGGTAGACGATTCCCTTGCCCTTGTCGGTGAGATCGACCCGCTTGACCACCGGCGCGCGAGAGCCAAGGACGCTGCCATACTTGCTTTGAAGTACCCGATAGGAGGCGTGGGCGCTTTCCTCAGTCTGCTGCGAGGAAACCTGCACGATATAACCGCCACCGCTGCCCGCGGGCGCAATCTGCGTCGGGTTGGTCGCAGCCATCCGCTGCGGCGGCTCCGCCGCGGGCGCTGATTGCGGCGCCAACGACAGCGGCGGCTGGTTGGCACTGGCATTGGCCGAGGTCGGCGGATTGCGCGGTGCAGCCGATGCAGCGGGCGCGGCAATGGGCTTCGGCGGAGTTGCGGACTTGGCAGCCGCCGCGGCTTGCGGCGCGGTGCTGTCCGTCTGATCTCCCTTCACAGCGACAGTCCTGATCGGGCGCGGCGTGTTAGCCGGCAAGGTACCGTTGCCCGCGACCGGTCCCGCACTCTGAGGCAGTACCGTGGACGGCGAAACGCTCGCCACCGGCGGCGGGTTCGCGTTCTGGTTCAGCGGCGGGAACACCACGCGAGGACCGCTCGCCTTGGCGTTGACATCGACAGGAGCCTCTTCGCGCGGCACGATCTTCTCGGAGCCGTCGCCGCTCGCCATGCGATCCGGCACCTTGGCCGAGGAGTCCGTCGGCGCCGGCACGATCTTGGTCGGAGTGTTGTCGGCCTTGATGATCGGCGGCTCACCGCTGCGGGGCGATCCCACATAGGTCTTGTAGGCGAAGGCAGCGCCAGTGCCGACTACGGCAAGCGCCAGGATTGCCGCGACAGTCATCATGCCGCCGCGCGGCTTCTTCGGCTCGTCGAGATCGGCCTCGGGATAGTCGCTCTGGAACGCGTAAGGATCGTCCGGATAGGCCGCATCGCGCTGGTAGCCCTGATCGCCCGCCTCGAGCCGGCCGTAGAGCGCGTCGTCGTAGCGCGACGGATCGGGCTGCTGATATGGCTCCTGATAGGCTTGTTCCTGGTCGGCATGATCGTGCTGCTGGTAAGCCCGATCCTGATAGGCTTGAGCTTGATAGGCCTGACCCTGGTAGGCCTGCGGCTGATGAAATTCAGGCTCGGTCGCGGTCGGCTGGGCTGAATAGCGATGCAACGGATGAACCTGGTTCACAGAGACGGGATAGTCGGGCTCCGGCGCAGGTGCCGGCTGCGGCTGTACATTGGCGCGCCGCATCCATGAGGGCGGACCGGGCGGTGTCGGCGCCGCCGGCTCGGCATAGTCCTGCTGCTGATAATCGTCGTGCTGATAGTCGTCTTCCTGATAGCTCTGTGCGGGCACAGGCGCCGCCGGAGGCTGCGCGCCGGGCCGCCCCTGCGCCGCGAACGGATCGGTCTGTCCGATCAGGCGGGCAAGTTCGGCCAAGGGGTCGGTTTCCGACTTCCCATGCTGATCGCCACCGCGACCATAGTCATCGGAAGGAAACTGTCTGTGCTGATATCGTTCGGCCATCGTGATGATGCGTCCCTTCGGGAAAGCCGCGCGCCCCCTCGACTAAGGCACGGCCTTCGACCCACAAGGCTTTCAACCAAGTCTAAGCGATCCGGCTTCTGCCGTTACCCCGAATTCCCTTAAGTAGTTCGCCCCAAACTACCGCATCTCGTCCGGAGCATGGACGCCGAGGATGGCGAGGCCCGATGCCAAGACAGAGACGACGCCCTGGACCATGGCCAGCCGCGCCTTTGTAAGCTCTGCATCATTATTGATAATGAAGCGTAAATAGGGCAAGTCGCGCCCCTTCGTCCAAAGCGCGTGAAATTCGCTGGCTAAGTCATAGAGATAAAAGGCAATTCGGTGCGGCTCGTGGGCGCTTGCGGCCGCTTCCAGCATCCGCGGATAAATTGCGAGACGCTTGAGAAGGTCGAGTTCCACCGGGTCCGACAGCCGCTCCACCGCCGACTCGCTGAGCCATGCGATGCGCTTGCCAACATCCTCCGGGAGTTCCGGAAACACCTCGGCCCGCGCGTTGCGGAAGATCGAATGGCCGCGGGCGTGCCCGTATTGAACATAGAATACCGGGTTGTCGCGCGACTGCTCCATGACCTTGGCGAGGTCGAAATCCAGCACCGCGTCGTTCTTGCGGTAGAGCATCATGAAGCGCACGGCGTCCTGGCCGACTTCATCCACCACCTCACGCAAGGTGACGAAGTCTCCCGACCGCTTGGACATTTTCACCGGCTCGCCGTTGCGCAGCAGCTTGACGAGCTGGACGATCTTGACGTCGAGCGAGCCCCTGCCCGATGTCGTCGCCTTCACCGCCGCCTGCATGCGCTTGATGTAGCCGCCATGATCGGCGCCCCAGACGTCGATCATGTCGGCGAAGCCACGGTCGAATTTGTTCTTGTGATAGGCTATGTCGGAAGCGAAGTAGGTGTAGGAATTGTCCGACTTGATCAGCGGACGGTCGACATCGTCGCCGTAAGCGGTCGCCTTGAACAGCAGCTGCTCGCGGTCTTCCCAGTCCTCGACCGGCGCCCCCTTGGGCGGCGGCAGGCGGCCTTCATAGATGTCGCCCTTGGCGCGCAGGAAATCGATCGTTTCGGCGACCTTGTTGTTGCCGTTCTCGATCAGTGAGCGCTCCGAGAAGAACACGTCGTGACGGATGTTGAGGGCGGCGAGATCGTCCTTGATCTCGTCCATCATCATCGCGATCGCCTTGGCGCGAACCGGCGGCAGCCACTCGGCTTCCGCCATCGCAAGGAGCTTGTCGCCATGCTCCTTCGCCAGCGCTGCGCCCACCGGCTTCAGGTAGTCGCCAGGATAGAGGCCTTCCGGAATGGCGCCGATATCCTCGCCAAGCGCCTCGCGATACCTGAGAAAGGCGGAACGCGCGAGCACGTCGACCTGCGCACCAGCGTCGTTGATGTAGTATTCGCGCGTGACGTCGTGGCCGCCGAACTGTAGCAGGCTCGCCAGCGCGTCGCCGAACACGGCGCCGCGGCAATGGCCGACATGCATCGGCCCAGTCGGGTTGGCCGAGACGTATTCAACATTGACCTTGGAGCCGCCTCGGACGCGGCCGTAATCGGCGCCCTCGCGCAGCACGGTGCGCAGCGCCTCCGCCCAGGCGGCAGGCTTCAGCGTCAGGTTGATGAAGCCGGGGCCGGCGACATCCACCTTGGCGATCAGCGCGTCGGCGCCCAGCCGCTCGGCAATCCGCTCGGCGAGGTCGCGCGGCTTTGCCTTTGCCTCTTTGGCAAGCACCATGGCGGCGTTGGTCGCCATGTCGCCATGGGAGGCATCGCGTGGCGGCTCGACCACCACGCGCGAGAAATCAATGCCCTCGGGCCAGTTGGCTTCCGCCGCGAGCGCGCGGCAGGCGGCGTGCACGCGTGCGAGCACGTCGGCGAACAGGTGTAGCGATGAGGATGTGTCGGGCATGGCCGCCGCCTAACGCAAATCCGGGGTCGAGTCAAAGAGCCGCTGGTGCTCGGTCAGGGCGAAACGGTCGGTCATTCCGGCAATGAAATTGCCGATCCGGCGGGCCCGGTCCCCCTCATTGTCCGCTTCCGCCCCAACCAGCCATTCCAGCGGCAGCTCGTCAGGCGATTTCAGGTACATTGCGAACAGGTCGAACAGGATCTGTTCCGCCTCCCCCATCACCCGCATCACCCGCTTGTGCCGATACATGTGCTGGTAGAGAAAGCGCTTGATGGCGGCCTCCTCCTCGGCGACCTCGACAGGGAACGAAATCAGCGCCCTGCTCTGCTGGCGCACATCCTGGGCGGATTGTGGCTTCACGGCGGCGAGGTTCTTCTGCGCCTCCGCGAACACCGCGCCGATCAGGTGCGAGATCAGCTCGCGCACCAGCTCGGCGCCGCGCCGGACGTCTTCGAGATCCGGATAATGCGTCGATGTCTCGGCGATGATCTCTGCCGTGAGCGGCATCACCTTGAGATCGTCGAGATGGAACAGGCCCGCGCGCAGCCCGTCGTCGATGTCGTGAGCGTCATAGGCGATGTCGTCGGCAATCGCGGCGACCTGCGCCTCGAGCGATGCGAAGCTCCACAATTCGAGGTCATAGGTCTCGATGTAGTCGGCGATCCCGACGGGAACGCCATGCTCGCGATAGCGCCCGACCGGCGCGCCGCTTCGATCGGTCAGCGGGCCGTTGTGCTTGACGATCCCTTCCAGCGACTCCCAGGTCAGGTTCAACCCGTCGAACTCGGGATAGCGATGCTCCAGCTCGGCGACGACGCGCAGGGTCTGGGCGTTGTGGTCGAAGCCACCAAAATCCTGCAGACAGGCATCCAGCGCCCGTTCACCGGCATGGCCGAAGGGCGGATGGCCGAGATCATGGGCGAGTGCGAGGGTCTCGGTGAGGTCCTCGTCGAGCCCAAGCTGCCGGGCCAGAGCCCGGGCGATTTGCGCCACCTCCAGCGAATGGGTCAGCCGGGTGCGGTAGTGGTCGCCCTCATGGAACACGAACACCTGGGTCTTGTACTTCAGGCGGCGGAACGCGGTGGAATGAATCACCCGGTCGCAATCCCGCCGGAACGGGCTGCGGGTTCGGCTCGGCGGCTCCGCGACCAGCCGGCCGCGGCTGCGATCGGGGTCACAGGCATAGGGAGCGCGGGGGGCTGCCATTCCGACGGACACGGCGAATTTAGTCCCTATCCATTTGATTCTGCGTATGGTGGCACTTAACTATGTCGGGCGCGGGATACCAAATGAATTGGGCAAGTGAACTTGGTATGACTGCGGGACTATCGGAGACCAACGATGACGACTGCCGTGACCATCAGTGACCGGGCCGCACGCCGGATTGGGGAGATCCTCAAGGGCGAAGGCACAGGCGCGATGCTGCGCATCTCCGTCGAGGGCGGTGGCTGCTCCGGATTCCAATATAAATTCGATATCGACCGCGACCGCACCGACGACGATCTCGTGATCGAGCAGGACAATGCTGTGGTGCTGGTTGATTCCGCCTCGCAGCCGTTCCTGGCGGGATCGCAGGTCGATTTCGTCGATGATCTGATCGGCGCCTCGTTCCGGGTCAACAACCCGAATGCGACGGCGTCCTGCGGCTGCGGGACTAGCTTCTCGATCTGATAGGCTTACGCGCCCGTCATCTGCCTTTCCTCGTCCGTCCACTCCACCTCGACCGGCATCAGCTCCGGCTGAAGCGGCGCATCCTCCGCCGCGACATGGCTCAATGCGCGCAGCAGTGCCGCAACCAGCGCGGGCTTGCGTAGCGGCTTGGCCAAGAAGTCCGACATGCCCGCCTCGCGGCAGATCTTGACGTCCTCGGGGAAGGCGTTAGCGGTCAGCGCGATGATCGGCAGGCTTTCGAAGCGGCCGCCTTGCGCGCGGATCGCACGGGTGGCGGCAAGGCCGTCCATGTCGGGCATGCGCACGTCCATCAGCACGACATCGTAGTCGCCCTCGGAGGCCGCCGCGACGGCTTCGACACCGTCGGCGACGACGCGTAGCTCGACATCGAAGGCGCCGAGCATCTTGCTCACGACCATGCGGTTGACGGCGTCATCCTCGGCGACCAGCACCCTCAGCGGCCGATCGAGGCTGACGATACACTCATTGAGATCATCGGCTTCATCGCGGCCGGCGGTTTGGTCGGACGCCTGCGCCTGGCTCCAGGGCAGCACCAGCGTGAAGCGGAAGGTCGAGCCTTCGCCCGGCTTCGAGGTGACGCCGATGGTGCCGCCCATCTGCTCGATGATGCGCCGGGAGATCGCAAGCCCAAGCCCGGTGCCGCCGAAGCGGCGGCTGATCGAGGCGTCGGCCTGGGCGAAGTCACTGAAGAGCTGGCCGACCTTTTCCGGCGCGATCCCGATGCCGCTGTCGGTCACCGTCCATTGGACGGTCGCAAGCAGGTCGCGGCGCGCCTGACATGTCGCTGATATCGTCACTTCGCCCTCATCGGTGAACTTCACCGCGTTGGACGCAAGGTTGAGCAGCACTTGCCGGATCCGCGCGGAGTCGCCGCGCAGCGTCGGCGGCAGGTTCGGATCGAGCTCGACCTTTACCGCCAGCCCCTTGCTGTTGGCGCTGGCGCGCACGACGGTCGCGACCGCCTCGACCAGCGCCTGCGGCGCGAAATCGATCGCCTCGAACGCAAAGCGGCCGGCCTCCAGCTTGGAGAGATCGAGGATGTCGTTGAGGATGCGTTGGAGATTATCGCCGGACTCGCGGATGATGGTGACGGCTTCGCGCTGTTCCGGATCGAGTTTCGTTTCGAGCAGCATGCTGGCAAGCCCGAGCACGCCGTTCATCGGCGTGCGGATCTCGTGGCTCATCACCGCCAGGAAGTTGGATTTGGCGCGGTTTTCGGCCTCGGCCTTTTCTGCGCGCCAACGCTCGGTCACGTCCCGGCCGAAGCCGCGATAGCCGAGAAACTGGCCGTCGCGGTCGTAGGCCGGCTTCGCCGTCAACGACCACAGCCGCGCCTCGCCGCCGGCGACGACCTTGAGGTTCATTTCGTGCAGGGGCTCGCTCTGCTCCATCAGACCGACGATGTTGTAGGCAGCGCTCTTGTCCTCAGGGCAGAGCATGTCGAGCACGTCGGCGAAGTGCGAGCCCTTCAGGAGCGGAATCGGCAGCTGCGCGACGTCGGCGAAGCGTTCGGGCACGTCGATCAGGTGCCCATCGGCATCGGTCTGCCAGAGCCAGTCGCTGGCGTTCTCCTGAAATTCCGTCAGCAGCAGCGAGATGGTCTCGGTCTTCCGTTCGAGCTCGATCTGGGCCTTGAGATTGCCGAGGAACAGATTGCCTTGCGAGACGATGTTGCGCGCCATGAAGAACGCGAACAGCAGCAGGAGCACAGCGGTCACGAGATGCGGCCCGGTGCCGCACAGCAGCAGCGCGCCGACGCAGGCGAACGTCATGGTGGCGAGATAGACGAGGCCCACACGCGGGAAGGTCGAGAGCGTGAAGGCGCCGCCGGACATCATGCCGACCATCAGACAGGCCAGGATGAGCTGGCTGGTCGGCCCGACGCGGCTGAACAGTGCGAGCGGCAGCGTGCCCCAGATCGCGGAAAGGAAAAATGCCTGCCGCAGCATCTGCCGCGCGGCACGGGGCGCGGCTTCCTGCGGCGGGTTCTGATGCGAACGCCGCCAGGCGCGAACGGCGAGCGAGGCGGTGGTGGCGAGGGTCAGGCCCCAGATCGCGAGAAAATCATTCCAGCCCCCGCCCCAGAACAGGATCAGCACGATGGCGACGTTGAGCATGGTGACGGCCATCGTCACCGGGATCAGCCGCATCACCGCGTCGATCTGCTTGGCGCGGATGCGGCGCATCTCGCGCTCGCTGAGATCGGCGGTCAGGTCGTCCTCGATCTCGAAGCCGCCGAGCCAGTACAGGAACGCGCCGATCAGGCCGTCGCGCGGCTCGCTTCGCTCCGTGGATTTGTCCGGCCGTCCCATTCGAAAAACCTTTTCGACATCAATGGCCCGGGGCCGGCTTAAGCCGGGTTAATTTTGTGGGAGATTTTGCGGCGTCCTTGACGGGCGCGTTTGCAGTTTGTTCTAACAATGGCCCCTGCCTGGAGCCGCCGAAATGCCCATCAGAGTAGCTACGTGGAACGTGAACTCGGTCCGGCAGCGGATTGATCTCCTGCTGACCTGGTTGAAGGAGTGCCAGCCGGACATCGTCTGCCTCCAGGAGATCAAATGCGTCGATGAGGCCTTCCCGCGGCTGGAGATCGAGGCACTCGGCTACAACGTGGTCACGCATGGGCAGAAGACCTTCAACGGCGTCGCCCTGCTCTCAAAGCTCCGGTTCGACGAGACCAAGTCGGGGCTCGCCGGGGATGACGAGGATGCGCATGCCCGCTTCCTCGAAGGCGTGGTGACGCTCAAGCATGGCGTGCTGCGCATCGCCTGCCTTTATCTGCCCAATGGCAATCCGGTCGGGACCGAGAAATATCCCTACAAGCTCAAATGGATGTCGCGTCTTCTTGAGTATTCGAAGGAGCGCCTCAAGACCGAGGAGCCGCTGATCCTCGCAGGCGACTTCAACGTCATCCCGGCCGCCCGCGATGTCCACAATCCGGCGGCATGGACCGAGGACGCCCTGTTCAAGACGGAGACCCGGGAGAGTTTTCAGTCCCTGCTCGGCCTCGGCCTCACCGACGCCCTGCGCGCGGTCACCGACGAGCCCGGGCTCTACACGTTCTGGGACTATCAGGCCGGTGCCTGGCAGAAGAACCAGGGCCTGCGGATCGACCATTTGCTGCTGTCACCGCAGGCCAGCGACCGGCTCGCCAATGTCGGCATCGACAGCTACGTGCGCGGCTGGGAGAAGCCGTCGGACCACGTGCCGGTGTGGGCGGACCTGGATCTGGAGGCGGCGTAACGTTCGCCGAGATGGTGGGCGCCTTCCGCCTTCGCTCTTCGAGCTACGGCGGACAAGTCGCTTTGCCCACCTTGCGCAGCTGCGGGCCCTAACCTACTCCCGGCGGCCCTGCACCCATTGTTCGAGCATTTGCAGGCACATGGCGCGGTCGTCGTCGGAGGCTTTGGCGAAGGCCCGATTGTAGCTTTCCTTGATCCAGGTCTCTTCGGTGCCGGCGCTGTCGCGCGCCAATGTCAGCCACATCAGACCGCGCGCGGCCTGCCGCGGCAGGCGGTCGCCGTTGAACAGCATCTGGCCGAGCAGCGCCTGCGCCTCATGCTGCCCCTTTTGCGCGGCGAGGCCGAGCCAGCGCGCGCCATAGCGGAAGTCCTCGCGCGAGGCGTCCGGCGTCTTCAGGTACAGCCGGGCGAGATCGTACTGCGCATCCGCGTTGCCGAAATAGGAGGCCGCATAGGAGAACATCTCCCGAGCCCGGTCCTGGTCCGCCTTGACCTTCGAATTCGGGATGCCGCTCAGATAGTAGCGGCCGAGCGCGACGAAGGCGTTGGCCACGATCTGCGCCTGCGGCGCCGATGGGCTGTCCTCGGCATGTGCGTTGGCGATGCGGCTGAAATATTCGAATGCGCGCACATCGTCCTGGGCGACGCCGTCGCCATTGGCATACATGCGGCCGAGCTTCCACTGCGCGATCGGATGGCCGCCTTCGGCGGCATATTGCAGCGCACTGAGCGAGGTTTCCTGAGGCGCGGGCGCCGGCGACACCTTGCTGCGCACGGTGTTTGCTGCGCCCGGCAAGGTGGTCACCACCGGAATGGCCGCGTCCTTGTTAATGGCCGCGTCCTTGTTGACCGGCGCACCGTCGAAGGCGAACGCCGGTGCGGCCAGCGCCGCTGCCCCGAACACAAACGCAACTATGGTACGCCTAGATGTCCGCATAGCACTGTTTCTCGTGCGCGCCGCCCGGATGGGTTACTGCCCCCCCGACCGCTGGTCCAACCTGCTGAGCATACTTCCAGAGCGCACCCGACGTGTGATTAGTCGCGCGAGCGCTCCATTTGGTCTTGCGCTGAGCCAGCTCGGCGTCGCTCAACTTTACGTTAAGAGTCCCGGCGACCGCGTCGATCTCGATGATGTCGCCGTCCTCGAGCAGCCCGATCGGGCCGCCGACTGCGGCCTCAGGCCCAACATGGCCGATGCAGAAGCCGCGGGTGGCGCCGGAAAAGCGGCCGTCGGTGATGAGCGCGATCTTGCCGCCCATGCCCTGCCCGGTCAGCGCCGCGGTGGTCTGGAGCATTTCCCGCATGCCGGGACCGCCTTTCGGCCCCTCGTAGCGGATCACGATGACTTCGCCTTCCCGATAGGTGCGCGTCTGGACCGCCTCGAAAGCATCCTCCTCGCGGTCGAAGCACCTGGCCGGACCGGTAAACCTGAGGTTGGACATTCCCGCGACTTTCACGATCGCACCTTCTGGCGCCAAATTGCCCTGCAGACCCACCACACCGCCCGTCACGGTGATCGGCTTGTCTGCCGGGTGCACCACGTCCTGGTGCGGATTCCATTTCACGCTCTTGAGGTTTTCGGCGATCGTTCGGCCGGTGACCGTAATGCAGTCACCGTGGAGAAATCCGTTGTCGAGCAGCGTCTTCATCAGAAGCGGGATGCCACCTACTTCAAACATGTCTTTGGCAACATAACGGCCGCCCGGCTTCAAATCCGCGACATAAGGTGTCTTTTTGAAGATTTCGGCTACGTCGAACAGATCGAACTTGATGCCGCACTCATGCGCGATCGCCGGCAGGTGCAGTGCAGCATTGGTCGAGCCGCCGGAGGCGGCCACGACGGCAGCTGCATTTTCCAGCGCCTTGCGGGTGACGATGTCGCGCGGCCGGAGGTTGGATGCGATCAGGTCCATCACCTTCTCGCCCGCTGTCATGCAGAAAGCGTCGCGGATTTCGTACGGTGCCGGGGCGCCGGCCGAGTAAGGCAGTGCCAGCCCGATCGCCTCGGAGACGGTCGCCATGGTGTTGGCGGTGAACTGCGCGCCACAGGCGCCCGCCGAGGGGCACGCCACGCGCTCGATTTCGTCGAGGTCCTCGTCCGACATGGCGCCGACCGAGTGCTTGCCGACCGCCTCGAACATGTCCTGCACGGTGACCTGCTGCCCACGGAAATTGCCGGGCAGGATCGAGCCGCCATAGATGAAGATCGAGGGCACGTTGAGACGGACCATCGCCATCATCATGCCCGGCAGCGACTTGTCGCAGCCAGCCAGGCCAACGAGGGCGTCATAGGCATGGCCTCGGACGGTCAGCTCGACGGAATCGGCGATGCATTCGCGCGACGGCAGCGAGGAGCGCATGCCGTCGTGGCCCATGGCGATGCCGTCGGTGACGGTGATGGTGCAGAATTCGCGGGGCGTGCCGCCGGCCGACGCGACGCCCTTCTTCACCGCCTGCGCCTGGCGCATCAGGGCGATGTTGCAGGGGGCGGCCTCGTTCCAGCACGAGGCGACGCCGACGAAGGGCTGGTGGATCTGCTCGGTGGTCAGACCCATGGCGTAGAAGTAGGACCGGTGCGGCGCGCGCGCGGGGCCTTCCGTCACGTGACGGCTCGGCAGCCTCTGCTTGATGTTGGTCTTCGCGTCCATCGCAAAACCAGTTTCCCCGGCCAACCCTTTCAGACCCGAAAAATCAGAACCAAGATTTGAATCGACCTTGGGATTTCCCGTCGCCGCCTAAGGGCCGCCGCCGTCGCTAAAACATTAGAGAGATTTTATTCATGTTCGGGTGTGGCCAAAAAGCGGCGCTGCTGCGAACGGACGGTGATGAGGGTTAAATCCCTCGTGAGTGTGGCGTAGACAGCACAATCGTGGCTCGGAAGACACGGAAAAGACTACTGGGGTACCCTCAAGAGAAGCACGTCCCGCAACTTCAGATTTTGCAACAGACAAGGTGCGCCTGACTTGGTCGCGATAACGGGGCTGCGGCTCGGCTGAGTCGCCTTCCCTGATCGCCGAGCACACTCGTGTCCCGAACGCGGTGCAACGCGCGTAGCGCATCGAAGACGCGCGTGAACGCGCTCATTGCGTTTGCTGCGCAGCGGCTCAGAGGCCGCGAACTCCTGCGTGGCATGGGCCCCGGCTCTGCAGCGCACCGCCGAAGAGGCGTTGCGCTGCGTCCGGGGCACGACGGGAGTTTGTCGCACGCCATCTCCACATCGTCATCGCGAGCGCAGCGAAGCAATCCAGAGTCTTTCCGCGGTGGCAGTCTGGATTGCTTCGCTGCGCTCGCAATGACGGAGC
>JAEYRD010000213.1 GCA_023435725.1 Pseudomonadota bacterium
CCTGGAAGTCGATCTTGGGATACTCGACGCGCGCCCAGGTCGGCTCGGTCATGGTCAGCCAGCGCCGATAGGCCTCGAGCCGCCACTGGAGCATCCAGGCGGGTTCGTTCTTTTTCTGTGAGATGAACTTTACGATCTCTTCCGACAGCCCCTTGGGGGCCTTTTCGGTGTCGATCAGGGTCTCAAACCCATAACGATATTGGTCGACGTCGATGCCGCGGACCCGTTCGATGGTCTCCTGAACTGCCGCCATCTATCGCTCCGTCCGCGAGAGGAAATGTCCGGACGCGGCGAGCGCTCGCCGCCGCCGCGCCTGGTTCGCCGCTCGTGCGATCACCAACGTCACATGCAGCTCCGGGCTCGCCAGCCACCGACCGAGCCGCACGGCGTGCCGGCCAATCGTCCCTGCAACGCTATCGATCCAGCCCGTCGGCTCCGACCGCACCATCGACCTGCCCTCAGGCTGGAATGCAGGTGTCAGGCACCGGACAGACGGCGGCACATTGCGCCGTGTCAAAATGCCCTTCGCACTCCGTGCACTTCTTCGGATCGATCACGTACATGTCGCGCTTGAGGCTGATCGCAGCGTTCGGGCACTCGAACTCACACGCGCCGCAAACCGTGCATTGCGAAGCGACGATCTTGTAGGACATGTGTTCGACTCCTTGAGCAGGTGATGCCATTGGACATCTTCCTTTCAAGCGTCGTGCCAACCGTGAAGAGCCGGAAATTCCGCGATTATTTGCGCGAGGCGCTTGTCGTGGCCCCTACAGCATGTCGCATCTGCGACAGTCGCCGTCAGAGCCGCTTGACCTCGATGCTGTACTTCTTCAGCGCGTAGCCGATCTGCCGCGGCGTCAACCCCAGCAGGCGCGCGGCCTTCGCCTGAACCCAGCCGGACTTCTCCATTGCGGCAATGACGCTATCGCGGTCAGCCACGCTCCCGGCCAACAACGTGTTGGCAGCACTCGCCCCCGATGCGGCCGGCTCGACAGTTGACGGAGATCCGCCACCAGACGTCGCGCGCGGAGCGGCCGCTGGAAGGACAGAGAGCGGCACGATCGGCAAGGAACGCTGCGGGGCGAGCTCGGATCCGCCGTTCCACAACATGGCGGACAGGCACTGGCTGTGGCAGCAGGCGAAATCGTTCCTGACGATCTCCGGACCTGGCGCCAGCGTTGCGGTGCGCTGCACACAGTTCTCAAGCTCACGCACGTTGCCGGGGAAACCACAGCTCATCAGGACCTCGATCGCGTGCCGATCGAAGCTTAGCGTACGACCATTCTCAGTATTGAAGTTCTTCAGGAACTCGTTGGCCAGCAGCGGAATGTCGCTGCGCCGCTCCCGCAGCGGCGGCAATATCATCGGCACTACGCTGATGCGGTAATAGAGATCGGCGCGAAATTCGTTGCGAGCCACCGCCTCTTCCAGGTTGCGATTGGTCGCTGCGATGACACGAACATCGACCTTGATGGTCTGGTTGCCACCGACCCGTTCGAACTCCTGCTCCTGGAGCACCCGCAGAAGCTTTGCCTGGAACGACGCCGAGATCTCACCGATCTCGTCCAGGAACAAGGTGCCCTTGTCCGCGAGCTCAAACCTTCCCTTGCGGGAATTGAGGGCCCCCGTGAAGGCGCCTTTCTCGTGACCGAACAATTCGGATTCCAGCACCGATTCGGGTAGAGCCGCGCAGTTGATCTTGATGAACGGTCGCTTCGCCCGCGGCGACAGCTCGTGAATGGCTTTCGCGATCAGCTCCTTGCCGGTACCGGATTCGCCGCGCAGCAGCACCGTCGAATTCGACTTCGCCACGACCGCAATCTTTTCCAGCAGCCCCCGCAACGCCGGGCTATCGCCAATGATGCCTTCGACGTGAACTTTGCGGCGATCACGCGCCGGCTTGAGTTCGGACAGCTCCTTCTGAAGGCGATAGCTTTCGTGCATTAGTCGTTCGCGATCTTGCGCGACGATGCGGTGCAGCTTGACCGTCTGGCCAACCAGGTTGGCGATCATGGTCAGCAAGCGCACGTCAGAATCGAGCCGGTACAGCGGCCGCTCGTCCCAGACCCGGTCAATCGTCAGCGTCCCGACGACCTTGGCGTCGATTCGGATCGGCACACCGATAAACGACACGCGCGTCGTCTCCGAAGCTCCGAGGGTTTCCACGTCCGCAGGGCTGAATGCAGGATGGGTGGCGATGTTCTCGGCAACAAGTGGCATTGCGGTCGCGACGATCTGGTCGATGGCCTTCTGCGGCAACCGACCGCGATAGCGCTCGTCACTGCCTTCGCTCCAGCCGGCGCCAACAGCAAGATCGGGAATGCCATCATCAGAGAGCAGGGCGACGACACCATGTCGCATCTGGAGGAACGATTGCAGGAGGTTCACGACATTGGCCAGTGTCGTCTCCAGCCGTGTCGGCGCTGTCAGTATCTTGGAAATTTCAAAGATCCCGGTCAGCGCGATCTCATTCAGCGGCACGATCGGCGCCGTCTGGTCGGCCTTGTTCCGTTCAACCAAGGGAGCAGCATTCAGCATGACGGAATCTCCGTTGCCTGTTACATCCTCCCGGCCGCGTTCTCTGGAATTTGTCTTATTCTCATTCATGTCGTGTCGAGAGTCGCGCTCAACTTGTCAGCATTGCTGCAAAAAGATTCCGTCGTACTTGCACGCTTTGTCATCCGCTTCGTGGAATTTACCATCGGGATGCGCAACGCGCCCAAAATCGGGATCCCTGCATTGATCCAGCGCAAATCCGCGAAACTTTTTCCGCGACCCGCCGCCGATTGGTTACACGTGCTGCCCTCCATTGATCGGCACTTCCGCACCCGTGACATAGCTGGCCGCATCCGAACACAGGAAAAAGATCACCTTTGCGACCTCATCCGGCGTGCCCACACGATGCAAAGGTATGATCGGAGCCAACTGTGCCTCGGTCTCCGGCGACAGGATGTCGGTCTTGATCTCGCCGGGCGCGATCGCGTTGACGCGAACTCCGAACGGCGCGTAGTCGTGCGCCATCTCGCGGGTCAAGCAGGCGAGCGCAGCCTTCGACGTCGCATAGGCGGTGCCGGCGAACGGGTGCACCCGGGAGCCCACGATCGAGGTGACGTTGACGATCGAGCCGGATGCGAGCTTCAGCTCGTCGACGAGGCCCTGTGCGAACAGAATCGGCGCGAGCAGGTTGACGTGGAACACGCTCATCCACGTTTCCACCGGCGTCGTCAGCGAATTCAGCCGCCCGCCGTCGGCGGCCTTGGGCGAGATACCGGCATTGTTGATGAGCGCATGCAGCGGCGCGCCGTTTAACCGCTCCTTGATCTCTGCAACCGCGCGCGGCAGCGCACGATGGTCGCTCAGCTCGACCTGCACATGATTATCCGTACCGGAGTCCCACGGACATCGGACGCCATCGAACGGCTGCCGGGAACAGGTGATGATCCGCCAGCCGGCTTCGGAAAACAGCTTTCCCGTCGCATGGCCGATGCCGCGCGAGGCGCCGGTCAGTACGAGCGTCTTCCGTTCACCGTGTTGCGCGCGCGACTTGTCGCCGTGAAAAGGGCACGGCGCGGCATCGGGTGTCGACGTGCCACCCGGCGCACCATCACGATCGAGAAGATCGAGCGTCACGTAAGCTCCTCACCGCGTCCGACCAGACGCCAAACAATGACAATGCGAGCAACTTTGCAGGATTTGGGCCACGCCTTGCCGCCCGATCGCTGCCGTTTTCGCGGCCGGATGTCGGCTTCGCGACACGTTGGAAGGTTTACAACACGATCGCGTGCGCTTTCGAACCAAGCATTGCCCTTCATGCGCGTTACGCCTTCTTGAATGGCGGCCGACAGTTGAGAGCCGTTTTTTTAATCGTTCCAAATGGCCCGGCTCTTGCTCTCCCTGTTCCAAGCTGGCTCGCGTCCTGGCTTGCTGCACTTTCTTTGCAAATGTGGTTTCAAATGCCCCAGCCGAACGGCCACCGACTTTTTGCTGTTATCCTCGGTACCAACGAGATCGCATCTGCGATCGGCATCCAGCTCGTGCACGCCGGATATTGTGTGGTGCTGTCACACGATCCGGATCCACCGGTGATCCGGCGTAAGATGGCGTTTCACGACGCTCTGTACGCCGACACCGCGCAACTCGAGGACGTCGTGGCGGAACGCGTGGACGACAGCGTGCAGGTCTATCAGGCCCTGGGCCGGCCGCCACAAATCATGGTCACCTGGCTCGGCCTGCTCGATCTGCTTCCGGTCCATCACATCGACCTCCTGATCGATGCGCGCCTCCAGAAGCGCCGGATCACGCCCGACCTCAGGAGGCTGGCCCGGCTGACCGTCGGGTTGGGCCCAGGGTTCTCGTCGAACTTCAATTGCGATGTCGCGGTGGAGACTCGACCTGGCAAGATCGGGCTCGTCACCGACGCGCGCTGGACCGACGCCGCCGACGGCGTTGCAAGTTCGCTCGGCGATGTCGGCGCAGAGCGCTTCGTCTACTCGCAGTTCGCGGGACGCTGGCACACGCCCATCGAGATCGGTACCCGCGTCTACAAGGATTTCGTGCTCGGCCATCTCTCCGGTGTTCCGCTGCTCGCACCGCGTGACGGAATCCTGCGCGGCATCGCCCGCGACGGCTGCGAAGTTCCCGCCGGCGTCAAGCTGCTGGAGATCGATCCGCGCGGGCGCGACGCCCAGTGGACCGGAACGGACCAGCGCGGGCGCGCTATCGCCAACGCGACGGCCGCCGCGGTCAGGTTTCACGCCGCGCGCCTTATCACGCAACGGAGTTCGGCATGATCGTCTGCTCCTGCAACATCATCAGCGATCATGACATCAGGGGGGCGATCGTCTCGACTGGCGACGGGCTCCTTTCGGCGGCGCAAGTCTACGACTGTCTGGGCTGCACCGTCAGATGCGGGCGATGCTCTCGATCTGTGAGGCTTATCCTCGAGGCATCAGATCCTGGTGGGTCGGGAACACCTGTTCCAGCCTCATCCTAGCGTGATGCCGTTTTCGCTGGCCATTCTCTGGGATGATCGAGTTGTGGTCGAGATTGCCCGTCACCGCGCCACGCCGCGTCCACAAAAGCCTGCGATCGATGCGTGCATGATCGTCGATGCGCGAGCCGACATGTCAGCGCAGTTCGCGCTCGTGCGCATGGGCCGATAGCGCATGCGTATGACTCGCGTAGCGCCGGCCGCCCTTGATTCTGTGTTGCATCACCAATGATCGACTCGTTGGCGTGACGCGGCATCGGAGTACCGTACTCAACCGCCGAGAAATCCCGCTACGCGCTTTCTCGTCTCATCACTTAACATGAGAGTCCGGATGCCTTCGATCTCGGCTCGCGCACCGCGCGACTGCTCCTGAACGGCAAGGCAGATGCAGTTCTTCGCAATCGCCTGCGCATCGGGGGAAAGGCTCGCCGTCCTCGTCACGATCTGGGCCGCGGAGCGCCCGAAATCCACCGGCTCAAACGCCCACTGAACAAGACCAATACGTTCGGCCTCACGCCCATTCACGACATCCCCACTCAGGATGATCCGCGCAGCGATGCCCTCACCGCAAAGCCGTGTCAGGCGCTGCGTGCCCCCCGCACCCGGCAGCAAGCCGACTTTAGCCTCAGGCAATCCTAGTTTTGCGTCGTGCGATGCAATTCGGATATCGCAAGCGAGTGCAAGCTCAAGCCCGCCACCGAGGGCATGCCCCTCGATTTCCGCAATCGTCACAACAGGCAATCCCGCAAGGCGATCATAGACGCAGTGAAAACGCTCCACGGTCGCCTTCATTTCATCGGCGCCCGACTCCTTTGCCAGACGCTCGGCGACCATGCGAAGATCCGCTCCGGCTGAAAAGACGCGGCGCTCACTGCGGACGCGGAGCACCGAGATGGCCGGATTTGCGACAACTGCTTCAAAGGCAGCTTCCAACTCGTTGAGCAACCCATCATCAATAGCGTTCATCGGTCCATGATGCAGCGTCAGCGTGGCGACCGAGCCTTCATGAGCCAGACTTAAGCAAAGCGGCGGCTCATCCGATCCTGGATTCATGTCAGCGCTTCCTCTAAGAGCTAAAATCGGTTACCTACCAAACAACGATGCAGATTACATCAATACATTGATACAATTTGTCACGAGAGATATCAATACATTGATACGATCGTGAAGGTGACCCCTGAGGACAAGATGGCGCTCGCTGCGGTACCTGCGAAATCTGGCGTCGAGTTCGACGTAGCCAACAGAGTTTTCTTTCGCCTCTATCAGGCCTCCAACCTGATGCACAAACAAGGCACCCGCTACGTCGCTGCGTTCGGAACCACGACACAGCAATGGGCGGTCTTGGGTGCGCTGGCGCGACCGCTGGTCCAGAACGACGGCATGACCGTGAAAGATCTGATCGAGTTTCTCGACGTTAGCCGGCAGAACCTCACAATCATCCTGGACAGACTTGAAGCACGCGACTGGATCAAGCGCGTCAAGGACAAGGACGACGGCCGTAGCCGGCGTATTCGCCTGACAAGCACCGGCATCTCTACTTGGGCCGGCATGCAAACGCCGATTGAGGCTTTCTATTCCGCCGCACTGGCAACGTTTAGCCAGGACGACCAGGTCGCGCTCTATCGGCTGCTTGATCGCCTCAAGACAGCCCTGGCGAATGTCTAGCAGGGCCTGACTGGCATTCGATCTTACGAAGGCCCCTGAATGCCGGTCATGCGCTACGCAACGAGCAGGAACGCATCATCCCACTGGAATGCAGCGCGCCCGGCTCATGCCCTGTCGCGCGCTGCAGTGTATCGTTATGTCTCGATCAATCAACGATTGAACTTGCGGAAATCAGGCTTGCGCTTCTCACGGAATGCGCGACCGCCTTCCTTCGACTCCTCCGTGTCGTAGTAGAGGCTGAGCGCCGCCATCCCCATGCTCGCGATCCCCCGGATCGACTCCGTATCCGCATTGAAAGAACGCTTGGCGAGAGCGAGCGCCGTGGGACTTCGTTCAAGCAACTCCGCACACCAACGATCCACCTCGGCGTCGAGTTCGTCATGCGGAACGGCGATATTCGCAAGTCCCATCTCGACCGCCTCCGCTGCCGTGTAGCGACGGTTCAGATACCAGATTTCACGCGCCTTCTTCTCGCCGACGACGCGGGCCAGATATGCGGTTCCGAATCCTGGATCGACGGACCCGACCTTCGGACCAACCTGGCCAAACTGCGCCTTGTCGGACGCAATTGTCAGATCGCAGACAGTTGCAAGCACGTTGCCGCCACCGATCGCGAATCCGTTGACCCGGGCGATGACCGGCTTCGGCATATCGCGGATGACGCTTTGGAATTCGTCGATGGGCAGCCCAATTGTACCCCGGCCATCGTATTGCCCGTCATGCGCGCCCTGGTCGCCACCCGTGCAGAACGCCTTGTCGCCGGCACCGGTCAACACGATGACGCCGATCGACTTGTCCCATCCCGCGCGCTGAAAGGCATGGATGAGCTCTTCCACTGTCCTTCCGCGAAAAGCGTTGTAGCTCGCCGGTCGGTTGATCGTGATGCGGGCGACGCCTTTCGGGCGTTCCTCATAGATGATGTCTTCATACGTCGTCATGTTTTTCTCCGCTTCGATCTGACGGGGGATGGCGATTCTGGCCAGCTAACCCGCATTCTCCTTGACGATATCGCGCAGCCTGAACTTCTGAATCTTCCCCGACGGCGTTGCCGGCATCTGGTCGAGAACCAGCAGCCGCTCCGGTATGTACTGGAGCGCGACCTTATGGGACTTGAGAAATTCGATTATCGTGGCGAGATCGATGGCCTGTTCCGCCCTGGGGACAACCACCACGCAGCCGCGCTCGCCCAGCCGCTCGTCGGGATAAGCCACGATCGCCACCTGGCTGATTGCGGGATGCTTGTAGAGAAGCGTCTCGATCTCCACGACCGGAATATTCTCGCCGCCTCGAATGATGACGTCCTTCGAGCGCCCGGTGATGCGAACGTATCCGCGATCATCGATCTCGGCGAGGTCACCGGTGTCGAACCACCCCTCTTCATCCGTATTGTTCAGGTGAGGCCGTCGAAGATAGCCGCCGAAATTCGAACATGACCGCACAAGCAACCTGCCTTCACCGTTATTGGGAACAGGCTTGCCCTCGGCATCGACGATACGAATCTCGACACCCGGCAACGGGCAACCCGACGTGTTGAAGGCGCGTTCATCGTCATCATCGAGGTTGATCAGCGTTACAGCGCCGTTTTCGGTCATGCCCCATGCCGATACGATCTTGGCGCCCAGCGCCTTCCGCGCATTTTCCACGAGTGGTCCGGGAATCGGCGCACCCGCGCATAGGAAGGTGCGCAAGGTCGGAACTCCTTCGCCGGACTCGCTGACGGCTTTTGCGAGGTCGGTCAGGAACGGCGTGGACGCCATCGTGAACGTCACACCCTTGCTCCGGACGAGTTCGACGGCCTTTTTCGGATCCCAGATATCCTGGAGCACGGCGCTGGCGTGCAACATGATCGGCATCATCAACCCGTACATAAAGCCGGTTTGATGAGCCATTGGCGATGCCATCAGGACAACGTCGTCGGCTCCGAGGCGCAAGCGCTCTGCATAGGGAACGATGTTGGCCATCGTCGTATTGGCCGAATGCATCACGCCTTTCGGCTCACCGGTCGTCCCCGATGTGTAGATGAGTTGCGTGATGTCGTCCGGACCGGGACGCTGGCGGGTCAATATCTCCCTGGCGTCGGGACTCTCCTCCCATTTCGGCTCGCTGAGCAATTTCTCGAAGCTGTTGTCGTCAGCGCCCCCAACGACGATGACGTGCTGAAGATCGGGCAGGCTCGGCCTGAGACCGGCGATCATCTGTTCGTAGTCGAAGCCGCGGAATTTCTTCGGCACGATAACGACCTTGCTGCAACCATGCCTCAGCATGAATGACAGTTCGCGCTCGCGAAAGATGTGCATCAGAGGGTTGAGAACCGCACCGATGCGCGAGCACGCAAGGTAAGTCAGAGTGAATTGCCACCAGTTCGGCATTTGCATGGAGACAACGTCATTGCGGCCGACGCCTAGCCGCGCGAGACCGACCGCAATGCGATCCGCCATCGTCGCCATCTGCCGGTAAGTGAATAGCGTTTCGCGGCCGCTTTCCAGCGATACTGCCGTCAGCGCCAGTTTGTCGGGACAAGCCGCGACGCAGCCATCCAGATCGTCATTAATGGTCCTGTCGAACCAAAGTCCCTGCCTGACCATTGTCGAACGGCGCGGCGGTATCAGTATGGCATCGAATTCCATGACGCCCCCTCCTCTTGTATGGCTTGCTTCGTCCCCATTCAGGCGTCGTCATTCAGACCGCGGCGCCCTTCAACTTTTCACGTGCGATGATGAGTTTCATGATCTGCGCGGTGCCGTCGCCGATCTCGAGGCCCATGACGTCGCGCAACCGTTGCTGATGCGGCAGATCGAGCGACCATCCATAGTGGCCGTGTGTCAGAAGGCACTGGTGAATGGCGTCGACGGCGGTCTTCGGCGCGAGCCACTTGCACATCGCAGCCTCGGCAGTGTGAGACTTGCCCGCGTCCTTGAGCCCCAGCGTGCGATAGCAAAGCTGACGAACCGCCTCGACCATCGTTTCTGCCTCGGCAAGCGGAAAGACCACGCCCTGATTTTTTGACAGTGGCGCACCGAACGCCTTGCGCTCCTGCACATAGGCCCAGCTCTCGTCGAGCGAGGCCTGCGCCGATCCCAGCACCTGCAAGCCGATCAGCGCCCGGCTGAAATCGAAGCCCTGCATGACTTGAATGAATCCTGCCCCTTCCTCCGCCAGCCGGTTCTCGACCGGAACGACAACGTCATCGAAAAAGATCGAGCTTCGACCAATCGCCTTGCTGCCGAGATCATTGTAGCGCAGCGTCGTAACGCCCGGTGTATTCATCGGCACGAGAAAGGCGCTGACGCCCCGCGCGCCACTTTCCGGCGTTCCGGTGCGGGCAAATAGCACGACGGCATCGGCCTGATCCGCCATGCTGATCGACGACTTCTCGCCTTTCAGAATGTAGCGGTCGCCATCGCGCCGTGCGCTCAGTGCGAGATGGGCGGCGTCCGATCCGCCACGGGGTTCGGTAAGCCCGATTGCCACGACGGCATTGCCGGACACCAGGCGGGGCAGCCATTGCCTTGCAAGCTCGGGAGGCGCGTGACCAGCAATGATCTTGCCGTTCAGCGAGCCGAGAATCTGGATGTAGGCGACGTTGATATCGGCGTAGCCGATCGCTTCGGCGATAAGTCCGCTGGTCAGGCTCGGCGCACCCAGGCCGCCAAATTCCTCCGGCAATTCCGGTGCGATCAATCCAAGGCCACCCATCTCACGCACCAACGCGCGATCGATGCACCCCTCTACTTCGCGCCGCTGATATCCCTGCGCGAGCTTCTCGCGGGCAAAACGCCGCGCCACTTCCTGAAAAGCCAGCTGATCTTCAGTAAGATCGTAACTCATGTTGCCGGCTCCGGTCAGCCGGCCATCGTTAGGCCGCCCGACACGCTCAGCACCTGGCCGGTGATGAATGCGCCGTCGTCGCTGGCAAAGAAGCAGATGGCTCCCGGCAGATCATTGGGGCTGCCGATACGTCCCAGCGGAATCGAGCGGCGAAAGGCTTCCTGCAGCTTCTCGGGATTGCTCGACGTATTGAGGACGTCGCCCAGCAACTGCGTATCGGTTGGCCCCGGACAGACGACGTTAAAAGTGATATCATCGCGCGCATGCTCGCGCGCCAGCGTCTTTGAAAGCGCAAGAAGGCCGGCCTTGCAGGCCGCGTAAACCGCCTCGCCGGACGAGCCGACCCGCGCCGCATCGGATGCGACGTTCACCACCCGACCGTTTCGGCGCTCAGCCATCTGCGGCAGGATAGCGTGGTGCATGTTCAGGGCACCGGTCAGGTTAATGGCGATCAGCTTCTGCCAATCAGCGGGCCTGGTCTTCAGAAACGGCTTGAAGACATCCCACCCAGCGTTGTTGACGAGCACATCGATCGGCCCGAGCGACGCGTTCACCTTCGCAACCGCGGATCGCACCCCATCATGATCGGTAATGTCGCAGGCGAAAGCGACGGCCTTTCCGCCCTCGGCCGCGATCGCCGCGACTGTGCGCTCGGCTGCCGAAAGATCGATATCGAAGACTGCAACATTTGCCCCCTCCGCCGCAAAGCGTCGGCAGGTTGCACCACCGATACCGCCGCCGCCGCCGGTCACGATGACCACCCTCCCGCTCAATCCTCGCATCTCTTCCTCCGTCGACCTCAATTCGCAGCGAGGTATGCCCCGCCCCGCATAATATGTCAATACATTGGTATATTTCTCAATTGTAGCTAGAAATGCATTTGACTGAATAGCTTGGCACTCGAATTCGCCGCCACTTATGACAATCTATTGCAGTATTTTTACAGCAATGTACTGATACATAATCCGTCGAATTGAACAGACGGAAACCAGAGGGGGAAATCTATGATCGGTAGAACGATGCGATGGGCGTTTGGCGCCTTGGCTATGATGACCGCTGCGGCCACAGCCGATACTTCAGTGAAGATCGGCGTGATGAGCGACATGACGGGACCCTATGCCGATTTCTCCGGTCCGGGGTCACTCGAAGCGGTCAAAATGGCAGTCGAGGATTTTCGCGCGCTGAACCAGACTATTACGGTCGAGGTCGTATCTGCCGATCCTCAGAACAAACCCGATAACGCTGCAACGATTGCGCGCCGCTGGTTCGACACCGAGAGCGTCGACCTCATCATTGATCTCCCCACCAGCGGCGCGGCTCTCGCCGTCGCCGGAATCGCCAAAGAAAAGAACAAGGTGATGATCGCGACGACCGCGGGCACATCAGACATCACGGGCAAAGCCTGTACGCCGAATACCCTGCACTGGGTGTGGGACACTTGGTCGAGTTCGCACGGAACTGCGGAAGCCGTCGTGAAAAGCGGAGGCAAGAGCTGGTATTTCCTCACGGCCGACTACACGTTCGGAACGACGATGGAACGCGAGGCCTCGGAGGTCGTGAAAGCGAACGGCGGGACGATTCTCGGTTCGGTTCGGCACCCGCTTGGTGCGATGGATTTCTCGTCGTTCCTGCTTCAGGCCCAGAGTTCGAAAGCACAGATCATCGGCCTGGCAAACGGCGGTACAGACACCATCAACGCGATCAAGACGGCAGGAGAATTCGGCCTCGTCGCCGGCGGGCAAAAAATGGTCGGCCTCATCGTGTTCATCAACGACATCCACACGCTCGGCTTGAAGGCGGCAAATGGCCTCCAGCTCACCACAGCCTTCTATTGGGATCTCAACGACAAGACGCGGGCCTTCGGCGAGCGCTTCGCCAAGCACATGAATGGCAAGATGCCATCGATGAGCCAGGCCGGCAGCTATTCGGCGACACTTGCTTATTTGAATGCCGTCGCGAAATCAGGCAGCGCGAAAGACGGCGCCGCCGTCGTCTCGACAATGCGCGCAGCCGGCGTGTTCGACGATCCGCTGTTCGGCAAGACCTCTGTCCGCGCCGACGGACGAGTCATCCACAACATGTACCTTGTGGAAGTGAAAAAGCCGGACGAGTCGAAGAAGCCATGGGACTATTACAAGGTCGTCTCGGTGATATCCGGCGACAAGGCATTCCGTCCGCTGAGTGAAGGCGCGTGCCCGCTCGCGAACTAGCTGAACGTCGACCAAGCGGCGCCAGACTGCTCCTTGCTTGTAGCCGGGAGCAGTCGTCGCTTCAACGAACTCCACTCCGATCTGACACGCAACGTCCGTAGATCGGCGAAGCCTCATCACTTGGGGAGCTCGATCACGCCAAATTCCGAGACAGGCATGGTCCAATAGACAATCCTGGACCCAGCGAAGGCCGCCTTCAGTCGTTCGAGCAACTGCGCCGCATCTTGTGCCTGAAGAATTGTCCGCACCATGATCTCGTCAGCATGGCCCTTAACCCGCTCGGCCGATGTCTGTAATCGGACGTCGGGGCCATGTCCTGCGGCGTCGGACGCCGTGAAACCGGAAACGAGATCGCGCTGTTCGCTGAGATAATCGAACAACTCGTCGCGGAGCGATCGGCCAGCTATCAGCGTAAGGCAGACGAATTCAGCATTCATTTAGCCCCCTTCACGATGCCGCCAAAGCGGCGATATAGGATCGGCAGAAGGATCAGCGTCAAAGCCGTTGACGACAGCAGGCCGCCGATCACCACGATTGCGAGAGGGCGCTGGATCTCTGATCCCGGGCCGGTCGCAAACAAGAGCGGGATCAAGCCCAGGGCCGTAATGCTCGCCGTCATCAAGACCGGCCTGAGCCTCCTCCGGGCGCCCTCAACGACGATGCGACCTTCCGGCACGCCACGGTCGCGGAGCTGATTGAAATAGGAGACCAGCACGACACCGTTGAGCACGGCGATTCCGAGCAGTGCAATGAACCCGACGGACGCCGGAACCGAGAGGTATTCGCCGGTAAGCACCAGAGCAAAGACGCCGCCAATCACGGCGAACGGGATATTGACGAGGACCAACAGCGCTTGTCGGATCGAGCCGAAGGTCGTGAACAGCAGCACAAAGATGAGGCCAATCGCCACGGGCACCACGATCGACAGGCGTGCGGCTGCGCGTTGCTGATTTTCGAATTGGCCGCCCCAACTGAGCCTGTAGCCATCCGGCAGCGGCAACTCTGCCGCGACCTTCTGCCGGGCGGCCTCAACGAACCCGACCATGTCGCGGCCGCGAACGTTGGCTCGCACAACGCTCATCCGGTTCCCGTTTTCGCGATTGACCACAACGGGGCCGTCGACCCGTTGAATGCGGGCCACTTGCGAGAGCGCCACATGCTGACCAGAGGGAAGAGTCAGTGGCAGGCTCGCGAGCAGCGTCGGTGCCTCGCGCGTCGTTTCGCTGCCGCGGACCAGGATAGGCGTTCGGCGTCCTTCTTCCAGCACCGTTCCGATCGTGCGCCCCTCGATCTGGGTGCGCAACGAATTGGAGATGGCGTCCACCGTCAGGCCGAGGCGTCCCGCCTCCATCCGATTCACAGCAACCGTGTAATATTGCGCGCCCTCGTTTAGAGTGGTGTAGACGTCCTCGGCGCCGTCGATGCTGGACAAAATGGCGGATAGCTTGCTCGCAATGTCATTGAGCTTGGCGATATCAGGTCCAAAGATCTTCACTGCGACATCGCCGCGTACGCCGCTGATCATTTCCTGCACGCGCATGTCGATCGGCTGTGTAAAGCTGAGCGATAGTCCCGGGAAATTGCCGAGCACCTGCCGCAGCTCTTCAATCAGGGAAGATTTGTCGATCGTCTTCCGCTCTTCGGCGGGCTTCAGAACCAGGAACGTATCGGTCTGGTTGGGTCCCATTGGGTCAAGCCCGAGCTCGTCGGACCCGGTCCTGGCCACGATGCTCTTGACGTCAGGGACTTTCGCGAGGATAGCCGACTGAAGTCTTGTATTGATTGCTATCATTTCGTCGAGGTTGATTGATGGCAGTGCCTCGACGCTGACAATGATGTCGCCTTCGTCCATAGTCGGCATAAACGTCTTGCCGAGCTGGGTATAGGCATAGCCGGCAGCAGCGAGGGCCACGACTGCTGCGATGATCACCTTACGCTCGTTGTTCAGAGCCCAAGCAAGCGCAGGTGCATAAAGCCGCGACGCAATTCGGATCAACCATGGTTCGTGGTGCGATGTGTTCTTGAGGAGAAACGAGGTTGCCACGGGGATGACCGTGAGTGCCAAGAGCAGCGAGCCGCCAAGCGCGAATATGATGGCGAGCGCGACCGGGATGAACAACTTCCCTTCAAGCCCCTCGAGCGTCAGCAGCGGCACGAATACGATCATGATGATCAGCACGCCCGACGCGACCGGCTGAAGCACTTCGGACACCGAGCGAAAAATGATATGAACGAGCGGTGCGCCCTTCCCTTGCCGTTCCTTGCTGAGATTCCCTACGACGTTCTCGACCACCACGACCAGCGCGTCGATCAGCATGCCAATGGCGATGGCAAGGCCGCCCAGGCTCATCAGGTTTGCCGACATACCGACGATGCGCATGACGATCAGCGCGATGAGGATCGCGAGCGGAAGGCTCAGTGCGATCACCAGGGAGGCCCGCCAGTTGCCGAGAAACAGCAGGAGGAGGACGACGACCAGGACGGTTGCTTCGCCAAGTGCGCGGATAACGGTACCAACCGCGCGGTCAACCAACCGGCCGCGGTCGTAAAAGACTTGGATACTGACACTTCGAGGGAGCGATTGCTTGACCTCGTCAAGGCGAGCCTGGACGTCGGACACGAGTTGGCGCGCATTGGCACCGCGCAGACCAAGCACAAGGCCTTGGACCGTTTCGCCGTGACCATCCGCTGTGACAGCGCCGTACCGCGTCAGCGAACCCAACTGGACACGGGCAATGTCCTTGACCCGGATCGGAACGCCGTCCTTGGTATCGACGACGATTTGCCGGATGTCGTCGATGCTCCGAATACTGCCTTCGATTCGCACAAGAGCGCTGTCTTCGCCCTGATTGACACGGCCGGCGCCGTCATTGCGGCTGTTCGTCTCAATGGCACGCCGAAACATCTCAGAGGAAATACCGCGTGCTGCAAGCGCATCACTGATGGGGACGATCTCGAACGCCCGAACATAGCCACCGAGCGCGTTGACGTCAGCCACACCTGGCACTGTCCGCAGCGCTGGACGGATTACCCAATCGAGCAGACTTCGTCGCTCGGCCAGCGAAAGATCCGGACTTTCGATGGTGAACATGAACATTTCGCCAAGCGGGCTGGTAATAGGGGCTAATCCGCCGGTAACCCCTTCCGGCAGCTCGCGACTGATGTTGGCCAGGCGTTCGGACACTTGGTTGCGTGCCCAGTAGATGTCGGTGCCATCCTCAAAATCGACTGTGACGTCGGCGAGCGCGTATTTGGTTGTGGAGCGCAGGATTTTCTTGTTTGGCAACCCAAGCAGTTCCAGCTCGATCGGCACGGTGACCCGCTGTTCCACCTCCTCCGGTGTGAGACCTGGCGCCTTCATGATGACTTTTACCTGGACGGGCGAGACATCCGGAAAAGCGTCGATCGGTAGACTGGGCAACATAACCAGCCCGGCGCCGATCACTAGCAACACGCCAAGAGCGACGAACAGCCGCTGGGAGAGCGCAAATGCGACGAGGCGTTCGAGCACGGCTAGCCTGCTCCCAGCTTCAACAGGATTCCACGGAGCGCCGAGATGCCGCTGACTGCCACTTCGTCCTTGTCCGTGATGGTGCCGGAGACCACGACATGATCCTGGTCCTCCTCAAGCAGCGTGACCGGCAGCAGACGGAACCCACCCTGCATTGCCACGAATACGGAGGCTTGTTCGCCGCGCCGGATCAGCGCGCTGTAGGGGAGTTCCCAAGCGCTTTCCCGTTTGGAAACAAAGGAGATTCGAGCAGCGGCAGTCTGTCCCGGTCGCAAATCGCCCGAATTGGGGACCTCTGCCCGCACCAGCACGGTTTGTGTAGCCGGATCGATCGTTTCAGAAACCAGCACCACCTGGCCTGGAGTTTCGTAACCGTCGACCTCCACCTTCGCGCCTTGTCGGATGGCCCTGATGTTTGATGCCGGAACCGCGATCTCGACCCATAGCGGAGAAAGCTGTGCCACCTTGATCAGTGGTGCCGATTGCTCCACGCGTTGGCCGGGGGAAACGGCAATATCGATGACCGTCGCCGGCCGCGGCGCGGTAACCGTAAGGGTCGCGCTGATCGCTGCCTCGCTGGTCAGTTTTGAAATCGCCTCATCCGAGAGGCCACTGAGACGGAGCACCTGGCGACGCTCCGCGACTGCAATGCTCGCCTGCCGTGCCTCCGCTTGGCTCGCCTCAAGAACACGCTGTGCCACCGCATTACCTTGAAAGAGCTGGGTGTTGCGGTTGAGTTGCTGAGCAGCCAGGACTTCCTGCGCAACGGCATGCAGGTAGTCGCGCTGCTGCGACACGAAGCTTGGGCTCTCCATGGTAGCGAGCGGTTGTCCTGCGACGACGCGGTCACCCCGCGCCACCGAAAGATTGGTCACCATGCCGGCCACAGGAGCACTAACGACCCACAACTCCGGCGTGGGGATTACGATTTGGGCCGGATAAGGCAGCGTCTTGTCAGTTGGACTCGCGACCGGATGAACGACGCGAACCCCCAGGCTTGTTGCCTGCTCAGGGCTGAGTTTCACCAGGTCTTCGGCCATCGACTTAAACGGCAAAGCCAGGAAAGCTACTCCAAGCAGGATACGCGCCCCGCTCCTCCACAAGGGTGCTGATGAATTCAGATACATTGTGAAGATCCGGTTGCAGCGATCGAAATTGGAGATTTGGCCTTTCTGGACGACTATCCTCCGATCTGCATGTCGGAGATTGATATCCCTCAAGCACGCCGCCAGTCGCTGTTTGAACAATGAGACACACTCGCTGACCGAAAGCTGCTGCGCCATGTCAGCAAATTGTCAGGTCCAGTCTGAAATGAACATTGGCGCCGCGCGATCGCAGTACGAGGCCTACCCATGCTCCCAAAGAACGGCGCTCGCGCGGCACTGGGAGAAACGGTGCTCCGATATCCGTGAAGGTGGCCATGAAGCCCAAATGGTACATCTCATTTGAACCAGCCCACCGCGGAAAGGACCGCACTTACCGGCGTGAGACCAAGACCTTTCCCACGGAAGCTGAGGCCAAGGCATTTGCACGGACAATTCTCGAACGCGCCCTTCGCATTTCTGCTGGGACAATAAATCCCGTTCAGCCAAAACGAGTGATTGGATCTAAGCGAGGACTCTCTGAGTGGCTTGCTCGAACTTGATCAAAATGCCGGCCCCAGTACCCGCGGCCTCAGGCTTGCTGCGGTGAAGTCGAAGATGCGATCGATTCTTTTGCCGAAGGGCTCGGGAGCTTCGAGGCGGTTGATCTCGGAGCGATTGTCGCCTTCAGACCGCCGAGCTCCGACTTCGAGAGTTCCAGTCCCCACTCGTACGCGTCCAGGACGTCCTGGACGATGGCAAGACCCAGCCCCGCGGCACCTCCTCGCTCGTCAAGGCGGGCGCCGCGCTCGAGCACGCGGGACAAGTGGGTCGGTTCGATGCCTTCGCCGTTGTCTTCGACGACAACGGATGGTCGGTTGTCGTCGGCGCTGATGCGGACGCATCCTGCAGCATGGCGGGCAGCGTTCTGGATCAAATTCCCGAGCACTTCCGCAAGGTCGGTCCTGTCGAGCGGAACGCAAAGATCATCGACGACACGGCTCTCGAATCTTACTTGCGCGCCCTCGGGAGTGCGCGACAAGGTCGCGAGGATGGACCCTACGAGCGGCTTCACGGAAGTGGATGTTGCTGCGCCCCCCCTGGCGCGCCCACGGACCCTGGCGCGCGCGAGCTCGCGGTCGACGTGTCGGCCCATGGCTTCGCCAACGGCCTCGATGTCTCGAGCGATGTCGCGCTCGCCTCGCTCCCGGAGTCGCGAGGCATCGGCCGCAAGGGCAGCAAGCGGCGTCTTCAGCCCATGCGCTAAGTCCGCAGCGCGACCGCGGGCTCGTTCGATTTCGTGCTCCTGCGCATCAATGAGTGCGTTGACTTCTTCGACGAGAGGATGGACTTCGGTCGGGACCGAGGATGGCAGGTGGCGAATTCGCCCCGCTCTGATATCGGCCACTCCTCGGCGCAACGCGACCAGCGGACGCAAGCCGACGCCGACTTGGACCCAGGTCGCAATGGCCAGCACGCAGCCGAGAAGGACGAGCGCGATCGAGAGATCTTTGGCGAACGCCGAGCTCGCCTCCGACACCCTCGCCAGGTTCTCAGCGACGGCAAGGCGGACGGTCACTGGATTCCCGTCCGCGAAAAGCGTGACGGCGCGCTCGGCCACCAGCACTCGCTGGCCTCCGGGTCCTGTCGCTTCGTGCTGGTGCGTCTCGCCGGGTGCCAACCGATCCGCCGGGAGCTCCATCGAGGAATCCCACAGCGAGCGCGAGCGAGCCAACTGCCCGTGATCATCACCGACCTGCCAGTAGAGTCCCGAGAGGGGGTCCGCGAACCGCGGATCGACGGGGGTCTGCGTCAACACCAGCCTGCCCTGGGTGTCGACATCGATATTCGCGAGAAGCTGCTTCAGATGGACGTCGAGATCTTGAGCCAGGGTGCGCGAGACATGGCGCTCGAAGAGGACAACGAGCGCGCCGCCGGCGGTCGCGAGCGCTATCAAGATCGCGACGATCCCGCCGGCGAAAAGTCGCAGCTTTAACGATTGCCGGTTCATGCGGGCGACTCCGGCATCAGATAGCCGAACCCACGTCGCGTCTCGATTGCGTCGCCGCCCAGCTTCTTCCGCACGCGGCCGACCAGCACCTCGAGCGTGTTCGAGTCGTGTTCTTCGCCGTGGCCGTAAACATTCTCGTCGATCTCCTGTTGCGAGACGACCCGTCCGCGATTCCGGAGGAGATGGGCGACGAGCCTGTACTCGAGCGGTGAGAGCGTGATCGGAACGCCGCGGCGGCTCACCTTCATCTGCCGCTCGTCGAGCGTGATCTCACCCGCCGTGATGACTGAGGAGCCGTGGCCCGCCGAACGCCGCACGATGGATCGCAGGCGGGCCAGAAGCTCCTCCATCCGGAACGGCTTCGGCAGATAATCGTCCGCGCCGGCATCGATGCCGTCCACGCGCTCCGCCCAGCTTCCCCGTGCGGTGAGGATGAGAACCGGCATGTGGCGGCCGTTGGCGCGCCAGCGCTTCAGGACCGCGAGGCCATCCATGCTAGGTAGACCCAGGTCGAGAATGACGGCACCGTAGTCCTCGGTATCGCCGAGGAACCAGGCATCTTCGCCGTTGGCGACGGTTTCAACCACGTACCCCGATGCTTCGAGCGTGCGCGAGACATCCGACGCGATCCGCTGGTCGTCCTCGACAACAAGCACGCGCATCACTTCTCCTTCGTCCGCTCGACTTCGCCGCTGCGGGCATCCACGTGAATCTTGAGCAGGCGCCCCTTCTCGTCGACCACCCGGAATTCGTACATCCAGACACCGGCCTCTCGCTCGAGCTTCACGCCGACGACCTCGCCCGGAAGCTTACCCTTGACCGTGTTCAGTATGTCCGCGAGCGGACGGATCTCGCCGGCCTCGACGGCCCGTCGCGCGTCGTCATGATCGCGGGCGAGCGCCGGCGCCCCGCTGGCCGCGAGCAGAAGGGCGGCTGCAAGGATCAGGGCGCGAACTCGGTGCAGGTGTAAATCCATGAAGCAATTCGTCATCCGGAAGTTATGGATGCCAGATATCACCTGACAATTCGCTGACCTGGCTCAACAGGCGTCGGTCAGGCCGCTTCTGGCAAGTTCCCCCGCATCGCCGGCGCACGGTGCGGCCGGCCACCGTCAGGGGATACCTATGCGCAAGATCGCAATTCTTACCGTCGCCGCTGCCTCGATCGGGGCGGCCACCGCCCAGGCCGGCAGCCTCGGCAAGCCGTGTACGTCGGCCCCCGAGGCCCAGTGGCTACCGATCGCGCAGTTGCAGGCCAAGGTCGAGGCCCAGGGCTACAAGGTTCAGAAGGCCAAATTCAAGAATGCCTGCGGCGAGCTCTACACGCTCGACAAGAACGGTAACCGGGTCGAGCTGTTCGTGGATCCGACCAACGGCCAGATTATCGGCCAGATGTGATGGTCGGCAAATGAGAACCGTGAGCAACACGATCGGAGCCGGCGGCGCGATGCCGCCGGCTACGGTCAAGGTATGGGATCCGTTCGTCCGGATCTTCCACTGGTCCCTGGCAGCCTGTTTCGTGATCGCCTACGCAACCGGCGATGAGATCGAACGGGTGCACGTCGCGGCCGGCTACGCTATCGCCGGCCTCCTGGCAATCCGCATCGTCTGGGGCTTCGTCGGCCCGCAGCATGCGCGCTTTTCGAACTTCGTTCGACCGCCGCGCGAGGTGCTCGCCTATCTTCGCGATGTCGTGATGCTCAGGGCTCCCCGCTACATCGGGCACAACCCGGCGGGCGGAGCGATGATCGTCGCGCTCCTGATCGCGCTGGCCGGCACTTGCGCCACGGGGTACATGATGACGACGGACGCCTACTGGGGCTCCAAGCTAGTCGAACACATCCACGAATTCCTGGCCAACCTGAGCGTCGGCCTGGTCGTGGCGCACGTTATTGGCGTGTTGATCGCAAGCTTCGAGCATCGCGAAAACTTGGTCGCGTCCATGATCTCCGGCAGCAAGAGGGCTGCTGATTGAGCAGCCCTCTTCAAGACCTCGGTTTCGTCCAATCCCCGTCATCGCATCGCGAAGAGCTCCTGATGGAACCGCTCTTTCACGGGAAAGCCGTGTGCACTGAAGTCTCGCCTGAGCGCTTCACCGAAGGCGCTCGGACCACAAAACCAGATACTCGCCTTACGCCATTCCGGTGTGGCTTCGCGAATGCGTTCGCCGGTCAGCCGCCCATCACGAGCGTCGATGAGAACGTGCAGGCGGACATCGGCTGACCGCGCATCTGCTGCGAGCTTTCCTAGCGCTTCCTCGTCGACATCTGTCGTCGTGTGAAACAGGTCAATCGTTTGTGCAACAGGGCGCGCGGAGGCATCCTTCTGCATGGCCATGTCTTTCATGCGGGCGACGAAAGGCGTGATGCCGATGCCACCGCCGATCCAGATCTGGTGCGAGCAATCGTCGTCGAAGGTGAAGCAGCCGTAGGGCCCTTCTACCTTCACCTCCTGTCCGATACGGAGCTTCCTCTGCAGACGGCTGGTGTGGTCCCCGAGTTCCTTGGTGATGAAGGTGATCCTGGGGTTTTCGGCGTTCCAGCCGGACGCAATTGTGTAGGGATGCGCGCCCTCCGAGGTGTCCGACGTGGCGAAGGCGAACTGGCCCGGTCGATGCCCCGGCCAGCCACTGGGCACCTCGATTTCGGTCTCGAGTGCTCTGACGCCGGGATAATATTTCAGAGAGGTGATCCTGCCATCGACCTGCCGCCCGGCGCCCACGCGTCGTAAGAGCACAAGAACCGCCGCCCATGTACCGCAGGCGAGCAGCGCCCCCATGGTCCAGCCGAGCGGCGACATCCAGTAGCTGAACTTCACCAGCGCGACGGCGTGAAATACGAGCACCAGATACGCAATGGCGAGGAGCCGATGCGTCTTGTAGAAGAGCCGATACGGAAACAATTGAATGAGCGCCAGAGCGATCAGCACCACGGCGCCGTAAAAAGCCCACTCGCCGAGCCCTTCCGCCGATCCATGGAGGCCAGCAAAGAAGGCCTCAATGGGGTTTTCGATGGGGGGCCTTGCCCCACGCTCCGGCCGCGCCAGCAAACCCCAACCGACCGCCCATTTCGGGCCATTGGCCCAGAGCCAATGGACAATGGCCGTCACAAGGGCAGCGATGCCGAGCCATTTGTGCAGGCGGTACATCTTGTCGAGACCACCCAGCCACGTCTCCGGCCAGCGCGGTCGCAGTGCGAGGATCATCGCCATGCTCATGCAACCGATTGCCAGGACGCCGCTCAACTGCACCATCCTCTCGCGAAGTGGGAAAAAGGAGCCCGGCCCAAATGGACGTGGTTCCGCAACCAGCCACAGCAGGACGAGAACCGCCAAGGTACCCCAGAATGCTCGCTTGAGATTTTGCATCGTGGCCTTTCTCGCATGACGATATCAGGGCGAGCTTGAACTGATTGAGCAGCGTTACATTGAGCTGACTCAAGGCTTCTTACATTGAACCTCCATAGTTTTCCCCTATGCCGCCACTGCCTCGTAGATATCCTCCTCCTGTGCCGTGTGCATGCGCACCAGCGTTTCGATCGCCTCGATTACTCGTTGAGCGTCTCGTATCAGATAACGGTCGATCTTCTCTGACGGCAGATCCTCCGCGATCCGAGCGAGCAGCCGGGCAAGGTGCAGTATCTCGCGATGTGCACGGCTCATGGCAGAGAGACCGTGTCGGTCGCGCAGCACCTCCGTGAGCTTTGGATAAACGCTGTCCTCATCCTCGCGCTCGTGCATCACTACACTACTCTGAACCAGGCGGTGGGCTTCCCCAATCAACGCTGCGGCGGATTCGGGCTTCACGTCGTCCAGCGCATCGACGATCTTGCGCAAGCGGTCGAGGTCCTTGAAGAGGGCCTGATGATCGTGATGCAATGTCAGCCCCTGCTCTGCGGAGATACGCGGCCCGCCCCTGACGAGGGCCGGAGTGAGCGCACGCAGGGCATTCAAGATGACAGCAACATCGATCACCTCCTGCACGATCGCCGCCGGTACGGGATCAAGCCAGCCAACTGTGGCAGCCGCCATGGCCACTAACGACAACCCCATGCCGACAACAATGCTTTGCAGGGCAATCCGCCGTGCGCGCTGCGCAATCATGATCGCTTCGCCGACCCGATCGAGCCGGTCGGCCAAAATCACCACATCGGCCGCCTCAGACGAGGCGCTCGCGCCACGGGCGCCGAGCGCCACCCCGATATCGGCCACGGCCAGCGCCGGGGCGTCATTGATGCCATCGCCGACCATGATGGTCGGATGCAGGCGCTGTTCGCTGCGCACGGCCTCGACCTTATCCGAAGGAACGCGGTCGGCCAGCACGGCATCGAGGTCGAGCGCGGCTCCGATTGCCTGCGCCGCTGCGGCACGGTCGCCCGTGACCATCACCATTCGCGCGATGCCAGCATCGCGCAGCAGCCTGATCGCGCGAGGCGTATCGGCCCGGAGCTCGTCAGCCAGCAACAGCGCGCCGATTGATCGCCCGTCCACAGCAACAAAGACAATCAACGCAGAACGCCACGAGGCGCGGCGGATGGCCCGCAGCTCCCACGGCGACGGCTCGGCATGTGAGAGAAGCATCTCCCGCGAGCCCGCGGCAATCTGGCGTCCGTCGATCAGGCCGCTCAGCCCTGAACCCATGGTCTCTTTGACATGTTCCGGCGGCTTCAACTTGAGACCGTGATCGACGGCCGCAGCAACGACCGCCTTCGCGAGCACATGATGCGAGGCCTGCTCGAGCGACGCCCCAAGCGCGAGAACCTCATCCGCGTCCTGCCCCGGCGCGACCTCAACAGAGAGCAACCGCGCCCCTCCCACCGTCAGGGTGCCGGTCTTGTCAAACAGCACGGTGTGCGCGCGAGCCAACGCCTCCAGCACCCCTCCGCCTTTGGCCAAGATGCCGCGGCGCGCCGCTTGCGCTACGCCGGCGATGAAGGCGACAGGTGCGGCCAAAATCAAGGGACAAGGCGTCGCCGCCACCAGCACAGCGAGGCTGCGGGTCAGATCACCGGAGATGCGCCATGCCACAAAGGCAATGATGAGCGTCACCGGCAGAAAGATCAACGCATAGCGATCGGCCAGCCGCACGAAGGGAGCTTTCGCCGTTTGCGCCGCCGTCACCATGCGCACAATGCCGGCGTAGGTGCTCTCGCCAGCCGGTGCGGTCACGGTCAGCTCAAAGGCCTCACCCGCATTCAGCGAACCGGAGAGAACCGCGCCGCCGCGTGTCTTCTCGACCGGAATGGGTTCGCCGGTAACCGCGGACTCGTCGATGCTGGCCGAGGCCGAACCAACGATGCCATCCACCGGCACGATCTCGCCGGCTCGCACCAGGAGCTCTTCACCGACCGAGACTGCCTCGATCGGGACCTCCTCGATCTGCTCGCCGGTCTTGCGGTGTGCCCGGCGCGGCGCACGATCAACCAGCGACCGCAAGTCATGCTCCGCCCGTGCGATCGCGATATCCTCCAGCACATTGCCGCCGGAGTACATCAGCGCGACCACGGCTCCGGCAAGCGGTTGACCAAGCGCCAACGCCGCGCTCATCGACAGCAACGCAATCGCGTCCACTCCGAGACGACCGCTCAGAAGATCCCTGACGATCGAGACCGCGAGCGCGCCGATTACGGGCGCCGTGCCGAACGCCCACGCAAGATCGGCCAGATCAGGCCGGTCAGCGACTCGCGCAAGAATACCCGCGGTCAATCCAGCGATTGCAATCGAAACCAAGGTCCATCGCAGGACCCGCTCAAACGACATGGTTCGGTTCCATAGCTACACAGATGCCATTTTCGTCCGAAACCAGCTTTGTCGTTTGAGCAACATCAACCGCCGAGACGAAGAGAACCCATTCAGAAGCCTCCTCAAAGGGCAGCCATGACCTGGATCAACATCTGTCCGACAATTTCTCAGAGGTTATCATGCGTATTCTGGCTCCGAGTTTGGCCGCAGCTGGCGGATGCGGGGCGATGACAAGAGTCTAGGCCGCTCAAGGACCGCGACGCTTAGCTTCATCCGCACGGCGTCCTGAACGAAGTCTCGTGCGGTCTCCTCAGCGTGATCCTTGCGCAATCCGGTCTCTGGGATAGACAATCACCGCGTCCTCTGGAGTGAGGCCGGAGGCGACGGCCGCAGAGCGGCCGGACCGTCGTAGGAGCCCGATCTGACGTAATTCGGCGCGCCATCCTTTGCGACATGGTAGCTCCTAGAGTGGTACCTTAATGCGACATCATCACGCAGACCGGCGCCTCGTTCAGCAGACCTCGAGTTACGCCCCCGAACATCCACTCGCCGAGCCGGCTGTGGCCATAACCTCCGGTTACGATCAGATCAGCGCCCTCGTCCTTAGCCACGCGAACAAGCTGGTGTGCATCGGATTCGGCCATGTGCACGCGCACATCGACTTGGCATTTTACGGCATGGGCCTGCAGGTATTTCGCGACATCGCGCACGCGCCGCCGGGCCGTGTCTTGTTCATTCGACGTGCAGATCTCGACAACCGTGACCTGCGAAGCCCTCGAAAGGAACGGCAGCGCGTCTCGTACAGCGATTCTTGCCTCCCGTGTGTCTTTCCATCCGACCAGGATATGGTCCGCATGCAGCGTCGGAACGTGGTCGGGCACCATCAGCGTAGGCCTTCCCATCCGCATCATCGCCTCGGCTGGATCAATGAAATGGAATTGATCCATCTTTTCCTGCGTGCGCCGGATCACCACCAGGTCGGCTGATCGCGCTTCATTGGCCAGGAATGCGGTAGGGTATTCTACGCTGCAGCGCCACTCAACCCGCTCTTCCGGCAGTCCGGCCACGCTGCGAAACCATTGCTCCTTGTCCACGATCGCCGACTTCATCCGCTTCAGATCATCTGCGGTCGTTTGCTGAATGATGACACCCTCGGCAACAAAAGGAGGCTCGACCGCGAAGGCGGAAACACCGATCAGCGACGCCCCAAAATTGTTTGCAACATCCCGGGCAATACGGACCTGCCCCTCCGCCTGCTGCTCGGGATCAACGTAGACCATCACGGTCGCGATCGTCATCGGCACTGCTCCGCTGGTTGATGTGCCTCCTGTTTGGCACCTCCTACATGCGCGCGATTGACCCAAATCAAGAGACTGCGCATCAGAGCCGCCGATATAAGCTGCAAGTATCAGCCCTCGCCAGTGATGATGAAAAATGGATGCAGCGCCGCAAGATCAGATCATGCTCCCTGCGAGCCTGCGACGGCGGCTGGGCCGCTTCTCGTCCTCTACGGGACGAGGGTCTTCGCCTGCGTCAATCTGTCTCTGCTCCGAATTCGATTACGACACCCACAATCGGATGCGTCGCTCGTGCGCGTGCCGTTATGGATACCTTCACTCGGTCTCGTCGCTTGCGCGTTGATGATGGGCGCCGCGCTTCTCACGCCATAGCAAGACCGATGGAAAAGAACCGTCAAGCTCAGCCAATGCTCCAAGCCCCGGAATTCCCCGATCGAAGGCTCGCTCCAACCACTCTGGCTGTGGTCATCGCGCTGGGCGTTGCGGCCTGCGCGTTCATGGCGATGCCATTCCTGAGTGCTCTTGTTTGGTCAACGACGCTTGCTGTCTTGTTCGCGCCATTCGAGGTCGCCGTCAGCCACCGTCTTAAGTCGCGCAGTCTTTCGGCGCTGATCACGGTGATAGTGACCGCTTCCATTGTGGTCGTTCCTGCCATCCTGGTAGCCGGGACCTTGCTTAACGAAGCCGTCCGGAGTGCGGCGATCGTCGTGCCAATGTTCGACGCGGAAGACTGGACGCGCGTCATGGGTCAGCACCGCTGGCTTGCCCCGGCGCTGCAATGGATCCACGACAAGGTCGACTTTCCCGATCTGATGCGAACGGCGACCTCGGCGCTTGCGACGTGGAGCGGTTCCGTCCTGCGCGCCTCCTTTTCCGGAGTGGCGAACCTGTTGTTGACGTTCTACTTCCTGTTCTACTTTCTGCGCGATCGGGAAAAGATAACGAAGGCCGCGCAGCTCCATCTTCCGCTGTCGGAGCCCGAATTCTCGCAGATCATCCGCCGGGTGACTGATACGATCTTTGCAACGGTACTCGGGACAGTCGCCGTCGCGACGCTGCAGGGCGGGCTCGGGGGCCTGATGTTCTGGTGGCTGGGGTTACCCGCCCCTGTGTTCTGGGGCGTATTAATGGCTCTTCTCGCGATCGTTCCGTTTCTCGGCGCCTTCGTCATCTGGGCGCCGGCCGCCGCGTTTCTGGCACTGAGCGGCGCCTACACGTCCGCGATCGTACTGACGATCTGGGGGACTCTCGTCGTCGGCCTCGTAGACAACGTGGTGTATCCGATCCTTGTCGGCAACAAACTCCGGATGCATACAGTGCTATCCTTCATTGCTGTTATCGGCGGGCTCGTTTTCATGGGCGCGCCGGGCGTGGTACTTGGTCCGTTGCTGCTCGCGGTCACCCTGACATTGGTGCAGATCTGGCGTGGTCGGGCGACAACCCCGATCGATGCAGAGCCAAAACGGCGTGACGCCGTGCAGCCTCCATGATTAGTTTTTCGAGCCCAAGCTGGGCCCCGGGGTCATCGCCATCGTCGTTGCACTCGGCATCGGGCTCCTGATCGGAGTCGAGCGAAAACTCTGTAAGGGCGAGGGACCAGGCGCTCGCCTGCGGGGCTATGTACACTCACCTCCGCGTCGCTCGCCGGTGCGATCGGCCTAATGGTCGGCGAGTTCTCCTGCTCTCCGCCAGCTAGCGGAAGGCGTTTTGAGAAATTGGCCAGGTGATCAGCGCGCCGTAGCCGCAGCCCCTCGCTCTCTCAGGCAAGATCAACTCAGCCGACGCGGTCGCTCCAGCTTTCGTGGCGCTGTCGACAAATACTCTCAGCGAGATCATCGCTGGCTGAAGTAGCCCTGCTGGCCGATGTCAGCAATCAAGCCGATACCGATGGGCGTCCAGCCTAACTGCTGCTGGGTCAAGGCGCTGGAGGCCGGCATGTCCAAACCGGCGAACGTTGCCAGTGGCCCATAGTAATCACCGGCCTCTTCCTTCTTGATCGAAACGACTGGCACATTCAACGCGCGACCGATCACTTCGATGACTTGTCGCATGGGCACGCCCTCCTCGCCGACGGCGTGGTAGATTCCGTCTGCGGCCCCCTTCTCCAACACAAGCCGGTACAGCCGGGCGACATCCTCTCTGTGCGCTGCGGCCCAACGTTGGGCGCCTTCACCGACATAGGCAGCGGCACCTTTCTGACGCGCGAACTCAACTAAATAAGAGATCAACCCCGCTCTTCCGGCCGCGCCGTGCACTTGCGGCAGGCGTATCGTCATCGCGCGTACGCCGCGCGACGCGAAAGCCAACCCAGCCTGCTCCGACGCGCGTGGAACATGCGGACTGGAATCGCGCCGCATATCTTCCGTAATCACGACACCTGGCGCAACCAGGCCTGTCCCCGAGGTCACGATGAAGGGCTTGTTCGTGCCCGCGAGCACATCGCCCATTGCTTCGATGGCAGCTTTGTCGATCGCACCACTCTCCGCGAATTTCGAGAAATCGTGGATGAAGGCCAGATGGATCACACCGTCTGAAGCCCTGGCTCCCTTCTTCAAACTTTCAATGTCCTGCAGCGAGCCACGATGTACTTCCGCACCCAGTTTCTCGAGCGTTCTGACATTGTCTTCTGAACGCGCGAGGCCAACAACATGATGCCCATTTGCGATAAGTTCCTTTGTAGTTTCGGTTCCGATAAATCCGGCGGCACCGGTGACGAATACCCGCATGAGAGCGCTCCCTGTTCAGACCGCCGGAATATTGGTAGATTAGCTATTCAGGTAAAGTAGTGAGATTATACGGGTATAATTGCTAACAGGATGACTGACACAAACCCGCTTGGCACCTATCTCAAGGACCGCCGCGCTAAACTCGATCCAACGGCATTCGGCTTTTCGCTGAAACGACGGCGAACGCCGGGACTTCGGCGCGAAGAGGTGGCGCAGCGCGCGAATGTAAGTTCGACTTGGTACACTTGGCTGGAGCAGGGGCGCGGCGGGGCCCCATCCGCGGATGTGCTGGACCGTATCGCCCGCGCCATGATGTTGACCGATGTGGAGCGCGAACATCTATTCCTGCTCGGTTTGGGCCGGCCACCTGAAGTCCGTTATCGCGCTCCCGAAGGTATCTCACCTCGTCTGCAACGCGTGCTCGACACGCTGGAATGCAGTCCTGCTTTTATTCGCACCGCGACATGGGACGTGATCGCCTGGAATAAGGCGGCCGCCGCGGTCCTCACCGACTATAGCAAACTGCCGGATGGGCAGCGCAACGTTCTGCGTATGATCTTCCGCGACAGCCACCTACGTGCTGCGCAACCCAACTGGCGAAGCGTTGCGCGCTATGTGGTGGCGTCCTTTCGTGCGGATGTGGCGCGCGCGGGCGCGGCCCGCAATGTGCAATCGCTCGTCGATGAGCTCTGCGCGACGAGCCCCGAATTCGCAGCTATGTGGCGCGACAACGACGTGCAGGGACATGGCGATGGCGTAAAGGTCCTCCATCATCCCGTCGCCGGAGCGCTTTCGATGGAATTCTCTGCTTTTGCTGTCGATGGTCGGCCTGACCTAAATATGGTGATCTACAACCCTGTGATGCCCGCTGATGCGGACAAGATTCGTTCGCTGCTGAGGTCCCTGCCGAACTAGGCGCATCTCCTCCCTGAGGCTCCCAGTTGCAACCGTCAGGATCTTCACTTGGCGTGGCTGATTGAACAAATGAGTAGTCGGCCCGACGCCTGCACCGCACGCCGCGCAGTCTCCGACCAGAAGCGACGCGAGATTTGCCATGAGCCAGGAGCAGACATCCGGCGAGCTTTCGATAAGGGGCTGTTCTCTACGGCTGCTTTAGCCTAACGACCGTCGCTTTGGCTCCTACGAAGACGCGCGTGCGGAGGCTCGAGAATGACCTGCTTTAGGTTCTCGCCAACGACCACTACTACAGAGAAATTCAACCGACTTCCTTCACTTAGCAAGCCCGCACTGATCGGCTTACCAGAGGCGCCTTTTTCCGCAACAATCACGGCTTCGATCATTTCCTGACGAATGGCCTTAAATGCTGCGAGGTTTACCCGGCTGTCTTGATCCAGATCTCTCAGAGATGTGCGCGTTGCGTCTCCCACTCTCTGACCTGAATCGGCATCTATCGACAGCTCCCATAGAGCGTCACCTTGAACGGACTTGACCAGGTAGACCGGGGTGCTCTTGTTTTCCTGATTGAACGAGATATCGACGATGCGCGATTTCGGGCGCTGGTTTTGGACTATCGACAAGGCCTGTCGAAGTGAAATGTGGGCGGAATGGGATGGGATTTCACCCGGCGAACGGCGAGAGCAATGTTGGCGAGCGACACCGCAAATGAAGCTTGGTTTCGCGCCGGCGCCAAGGTTTGAACCGCTGTCGGCCCGCGGAGGCTGCGCAAGAACGCGGGTCGGCGGACTGAGCCTACAGCAATGGCTTCGGCGGCGGCAGGCGAACGAAGGGATGATCGAAATCCCTGATTGCCTCTCGTACCCAAGTCAAAAAATTGGGGTTAACATTGCCTGCGAACGCGGCACCATCCGTCATCAGGAACGGTTTGAAGATCGCGCAGAAGTTCCGGATGGTATTGGCCCAGTTCTTCTCTCGCTTTATGTCGATCGCCAGGAAGACTTCCTGCATCGAGAACATGCAAATTGCGTACATCATGGCGTAGCGACGGTAAAGCGGCGGGTTGCTGCGGAGCTCATCCAGCGCGGCCTCGGTGAGGCCGGCGAACAGGAGCTCCGGCTGCTTGCTGAACTCCCGGAGCATTCTACGGAAATGATCCTTGGCGATCATCTCCGCATTGATCCGCCGATTGTTCTTCAGCTGGGCACGCGCCGCCAGGATACCGCCAAGGATGGAGAGAGCCGGTGCCAACTTGACGGCGACATCGGTGAGCTCGGACCATGTCGCGCCGAAGAAGGGTGTCCCGTTCACGGCGCAAAGATCCTCACGTGATTGGCTTCCCGGTTGCGACGCCCTGCATCATGACGCGGACCGCGTCGGCAATGGTCTGGGCGATCTCGGCTGGCGTGAGGCCGCCTGCGATACCCATCATCGCGCGATTGAGCAGGTCGAAGGTGATCATATCGTGGAACAGCTTGGCGAGGCGGGCGGGCGCGACATCCGTCGCGATGTGTCCGCGGGCCTGCTGACTGCGCAGGTATTCCGCCAGGACCGCACGTGACGTCATCGGACCGAGCTCGAACCAGCTGCGCCCCAATTGGGGGTGACGCATGGCCTCGGCGATCACCAGCCGCTGAAACGCCAGATGTCGATCCTGCAAGAGCACGGCGATCAGCGCCCGGGCAAAGCTTTCGAGACCGGCCTCCAGCGACAAGTCCGTGAGCGCGAGCGCTCTGATCGGCGCAGCTAATTCGTGCAATACCTCATTCATGACGGCCAGGAAAAGACCCTCCTTGCCGCCGTAGAAGCCGTAGATGCCGGTCTTTGAGCCGCCCACCTCGCGAACGAGCTCGTCGATGGTGACATCGTCATAGCCGCGTGCAAGGAACAGGTCGGCCGCACGACGCCGCAAGCAGGCGTCGCGCGCTTCCCCTTTGCGGGTCCGACGCGTTTCGCCCCGGTCGACTTGGTTCACCGGGGTCATGCAACACAGCGCAGCAAGCTGATCTCTGAGAGCAGATCCTCGATCGCCTCCAATGCGAATTGGAGGGCCGCCGCGTCTACCAGCCGGCCGTCGACGACCTTCTCCTTGACGCTCGTGATGATCACCTGAGGGCGCGCGACGACGCGCGAAAGCGTGGCGCTGAATGTCTCCTGCAGCTGTGCCTGCGCGCGGACGCCGCCGAGCGCGCCAGGCGAGGAGGTGATGAGAAGGACCGGCTTGCTCTTGAGTGGGGACTCGAAAGCCGGCCGCGAGGCCCAGTCAAGCGCGTTCTTCAGGACGCCTGGCATCCCGTAATTATACTCGGGCGATGCGATGATGATGCCATCGCTGGCCGCGATGGTGCTCTTCAGCCGTGTCACGACCGGCGGAACATCCGGTCCTTCGAGATCGCCATTGTAGAGCGGGATCTCATTAAGCGGGAACAGTGTCAGTTCGGTTTTCGCGGCCGCGGCCTGCGCGAGGGTCTGCAGGATCGCGGTATTGAAGGAGGCGCGACGGAGGCTTCCGGACAAGCCAAGCAATTTCGGGCGGCGAACGCTCATAGCCATCTCCTATTAGGCTCGACTCAAAACGTAATGTACTGTACATTATTTTTCAACAGCTAATTCCAAGAAGATGCGCAGGCAACGGAAGAAACGCGATGCGAACCATGGTTGAGGTCTTCGATGTTGTGCGCACCAATCCGGACACTGGGAGAGCCGCCTGGACCGGACTTACAGGCACCCGTGCTGCGCTTGAACGCGATGGCTTCTCCGTGGACCAAAACTCGATGAAGCTCTGTCCCAGGGATTGGCTGAACGAGAGCGGCTATCTCGACGCTGATCTCGCTCGAGAACATCCGCGCCCCCATGGCACCTGAGTCGTCCGCGCGGAACTTCCGAAAGAGGACATCGTCCGTGTTCCCGGCCCCCTCCTCAACGTCCCGCAACTCAGCGCCATCGGCGAGACCTTCAACTATGACATCATACCGATGGCTGGCGCTTCTCGCGAACGAACCGGGTCGCAAAGTCAATTAATCGCAATCGGCGTCCAGACCCCGCCGATTAACACCACTTGGCTCAGCCCAGCATCGTGCCCGTCTCGACGAAGCGCTGGTGCCAGGAGAGCGCTTCTCCCAACAGCGTGGGCGATTGCTGGCCGTACGAATTCCTCTTGGCCCGCTCGAAGTAGTCTTTCAGGGCGGGCTGGTAGGTCGGGCTCGCACAATTGTCGATGATCACCTGGGCTCGCTGCTTCGGAGAGAGTCCCCGAAGATCGGCCAAGCCCTGCTCGGTCACGATGACCTGCACATCCTGGCCGATATGATCGACGTGGCTTACCTTCGGCACGATGGACGAGATTCTTCCGCCCTTGGCAACCGACGGGGTCATGAAGATCGAGATATAGGCATTTCGTGCGAAGTCGCCGGATCCGCCGATGCCATTCTGGATGCGTGAGCCCATGATATGCGTCGAATTGACGTTGCCGTAGATGTCGGCCTCGATCAGTCCGTTCATGGCGAGGCAGCCGAGCCGCCGAATAAGCTCAGGATGATTGCTGATCTCCTGAGGGCGCAGGATGATCCTGTCGTGAAACTCAGCCATCTTGTGGTTGAGATCGGCTGCGGCTTCAGGGCTCAGGGAAAACGCGGTGGCGGACGCAATGCGCAGCTTTCCGAAGCGCAGAAGGTCCAGCATGCCGTCCTGCAGCACCTCGGTGTATGCGGTCATGTCCTCGAACGGACTATCGGCAAGGCCCGCAAGCACGGCGTTGGCGACGTTTCCTACGCCCGATTGAAGCGGCAGCAGGTTTGACGGGAGCCTCCCCTTGATTACTTCGTGTCGGAAGAACTCGAGCAGATGGCCGGCGATGGCGCGTGCATCGTCATCAGGCGCCTTGAAGGGCAGATTTCGATCAGGCGCGTGGGTCTCGACGATGGCGACGATTTTCGCCGGGTCGCAGCGGAATCCCGGTTCTCCGATCCGATCATCCGGCCGGATGAGCGGGATCGGTACCCGGTGAGGCGGCAGGGCCGTGCCGTAGTAGATGTCGTGCATGCCTTCGAGTGAGGGATTTTGCCACGCGTTCACCTCCAGGATGACCTGACGCGCCCTGTCCAGCCAGGTCTTGTTGTTCCCAACGGATGAGGATGGGATCAGCGTGCCGTCAGGGCGTATGGCGGTCAGCTCGATGAGTGCGGTATCGAGCGGGCCCAGAAATCCTTGCCAGGCCATGGGGGCGACCTGGCTCAAATGCATGTCCAGATACTCCATCTCGCCGCGATTGATCCTGTCGCGGGCGATGGGATCGGAGTTGTACGGGAGTCGAAGGTCGATGCCGTTCGACTTGGCAAGCGCGCCATCCAGTTCAGGCCCGGTCGATGCACCCGTCCAGACCCGTATCCTGAAGGGGTCTCCTGCGCGGCGCGCGGCATCGATGCGCGCCGCAAGGGCCATCGGCACCGCTTTTGGGTATCCCGACCCGGTGAAGCCGCTCATGCCGACAGTGCTGCCGGGATCGATCAATTCGGCCGCATCCTCGGCGCTCATCACTTTGGACAGAAGGCTGCGATCACCAATTCGCGAACTATTCATCGTGTTTCTCTTCACCTGCGTTCCCTAGATACCTCCGGAAAGCCGCGCCTCGGCTGATCTAGATCAACGTAGGTCCGCGATAGCCTCAATCCCGATCGCCAGCAACGAATTGAGTGACTTTTCGCGTCCCTTTGATGTGATAGCGGCGAACGGCAATCATGCACGATGCGATCCGCGTTGGTCACCCGCTCGTGCTGACGAAGGGCGATCCCAACGAGAGCGCGGGACCTTCGCTACCCCCGGGAATGCGCGGCACGAAAGCTCGTCGAGCTTGAGACGAGCGTCGAGCCGGTCCAGGATGGATGTATCCACATCGAGAAGATCAATGTTCCCTTCTCTATAAGCTCAAGACCAGCGGCCCGCAGTTCGCTGCCGGCATCAAACACGCGGTCGAACGCGGCTGGCTGGATCTGCACGAGAGCGGGACTTATGTGCGGCTATTGAAGACAGAGGTAAGCCAACTGAACCGGCCTTACGAGAACCGGCCCATCGCCTCACGCGCGTCGGACGATGGACCGTTCCGGGTGGATGGCGCGAAGCGAGAGGGTCTAGCTATCGCGCCACAGACCGATATCTCAACACCCGGCTAGAATACTCGTTCCTTTTAGGGTGCTGCGGCCAGCGGAGGTTGTCTTACTTCAGCTTCTCGGTGCCTATCCACGACTGCTGGACGGACGGGGCGTTTTAGGAACCGTGGAATAGTGGCGCGCGCGTTCCAATCACACTTATGACTCCGCCGTTCCCTAGGCGGGGCAATCGGTTAAGGATTGCCGGCTAAGCACGGTGGGGTTTGCTTGGCCGAGAGACAATGTTGCAGGCGCTTCGACAATTGTTGCTGCAAGGTGCGGTACGCGTGGCAGTTACCGCGCTTGTGACCGCATGCTTGATTGAGATCATGTACCTGATCGCGACCAGTTTCCAACCCAAGAAACAGTCCGTCGCCGAAGCGACCGCCTCGAGCAGCGTCGCTTGCGTGCCCAGCCACTGCCGCTCGAAAACAACGGTCTCGTCTCAGGGCCGGAACTCTAGGTCGCAATAACGTCCCATAGGCTCTGCAAGAATTTGCTTGTCAGTCAGCCAATTGACTCCGTCTTGCCGATTTCCTGTCGGTCTTCGGACCTGGGACTTGACGGTTTCAAGGACAGAATGACGAATCCATTGCCTGCACGCTCGCGAACGGAACCCAGACCTCAGGGGCACCTTCGCCTATCTGCACATACGGCCCCCCAGGATTTTGCCCAGCCATAACGTCGAGCGCTAGCCTTTATGTCTGACCGGTCGGGTCGACTGCATCTCGCACGCAACGCGAGCCGACTTAATGAGCATCGTCAGGCCAAGACATACCCTCCGTTTACGTCCAATATCGCGCCCGTCATAAAGCGCGATGCATCCGAGGCCATAAACAACACGACATCGCTGATATCCTCGAACTCGGCGAGGCGTCCGAGCGGGATCTGGGATGCGAGGCTATTGCGGCGGTCCTGATGCGGCAAGAGATCGCCGACGCGGTCCCCATTCACGGGGCCTGGTGCGATGGTGTTCACCAGGATGCCTTTGGATGCGTATTCGATGGCGCCAGCGCGTGACTTAAGAATGGCGTGCCTCTACAGCGCGCTGGGTCCTCCGAGCACGACCGTGCATTCATGCGAGAACGTGCAGCCATTGCCATGGGCGATCGCGATCTCGGCACCGGCGATCTGCCGCGCGCCGGCATTGCCGCGCAATTGCTCCGTCGCCTCGATCAGCGTGAACAGCCCGTACATGCCAGGATGTGCAAATGACAATCCGCCGCCATTGGTATTGACCGGCAAGGCTCCGCCCGGCCCGATGCGGCCGCCGGAAACGAAAGCGCCGCCCTCGCCCTTCTTGCAAAAACCCATGTCCTCCAAGAACATGATAACGTTGATGGTAAAGGCATCGTAGAGTTGCAGCACATCCACATCCCGCGTGGTGATACCGGCCATCTCGAACGCCCGCGGCGCGCATTCCGCTGTCGGCGTCGTACAAAAATCCGGAATCTGCGAGACCTCCCGCGACCAGCTCGCGCCCGCGCCGCCGAGAAAGTACGCCGGCTTGTGCTCCAGCGCCTTTGCACGATCGGAGCTCGTCACGATGATAGCCGCGCCCCCATCGGTCATCAGGCAGCAATCCAGCCGCGATAGCGGATCGGCAACCATGGGCGATGCGAGCACGCTCTCGATGGTCAGCGGCGTCTTCATCGTGGCGTCGGGATGCAACTGGGCCCATTGTCGCGCGGAGACCGCGACCTCTGCCATCTGCTCGCGGGTGGTACCGTATTCGTACATGTGCCGCGCCGCGCACATGGCGTAGCCCGGCAGCGGCGATGCAAGGCCGTAAACCCTTTCGAATGTCGGCAGCTCGTGAATGCCGAAGGTCCCCGCCTGCTTGAGATTGGACCCGTAGGCAATCAGCACCGTGCTGCAAAGGCCGGCCTCGATCGCCATCGTGGCCTGCAGCAGGTGCGACAAGAAGGACGAGCCGCCCGTCATATCGGAACACGCCCATTTCGGGCGGATGCCGAGATACTCCCCGATCGAAAGCGTCGGAAACATGTGATACAGCGTGCCACCGCATATGCCGTCGATGTCCCTCAACTGCAGGCCGGCATCGGCCACCGCGCGCGCAGTGGCGCCGGCCAGCAGGTCCAGCGACGACAGGCCCGGCGCGCGACCAAGGCCATGGGTACCGACGCCGACGATCGCACTCTTGCCGCGAAGCGATGCCGATGTCACACGAGGTCTCCCGTCGGCCGGAACAGCACGATCGGCTGCCCGCTATCCGCGTAGATGCCAAAATCGACCGGCTCGAGCGCGGCCTGCACTCGCATGCCGATATGAACCGCATCCGGCGCGCAATCGATCACGCGGCTCAGCATGCGCACGCCTTCGTCGAGATCGACGGCGCAAACATTGTAGTCGCCGCCGTGTTTGGCTGGACGACGCATGGTCGTGGTCGCATAGATCGTGCCCCGTCCTGTCACCTCGACGAATTCGAGATCGTCGGCACCACTCCGCGGGGCGATCAAACGCGGATAGAACACGTATTCGCCGGATGATCGCGAGCGCTGGATCATCAGCTTTCCTGACCGCAGATAGGCCCAGAACTGGCCTTCCGGCCCCAGCTCCGTACCAGGCGCCCCTGTCATCGTCACCTCCACTCCGCTTCCTGGAGGTGCCGCCAGTTGATCTTGTTGCTTTCGGAGCGCGGCAGGCTGTCAACGAACACGACCGTCCGCGGCGCCTTGTAGCTCGCCATGAGGTCACGGCCCCAGGTCACGATATCCTCCGGCGCAACCGTTCCCTTCGCAGCGTCATGCAGGGTGACCAACGCCTTCACTGTCTCGCCGCGATAGCCGTCCGGCGCAGAGATGACGCAGCATTCCCGGATGGCCGGATGACCATACATGGTAGCCTCGACTTCGGCAGGCCATACCTTGAACCCGCTGACATTGATCATGCGCTTGAGCCGATCGACGACGAAGAAATAGCCGTCGCGGTCGCGGTAACCGAGGTCGCCGGTGCGCAGGAATCGCCGCCCGTCGATTTCGATAAAGCTAGCAGCGTCGGCGTCCGGCCTGTTCCAGTAGCCTCGAAGCACCTGCGGGCCGTGGACGACGATCTCGCCGGTCTCGTCGCAGCCAAGTTCAGCCAGCGTATCCGGGTCAATCACCCGCGCGTCAGTTTCATGCACCGCGATGCCGAGACATCGCCGCTTCGGCGCGGCCATGGGATTGATGTGGGTCGGTGACATGGTTTCGGTCATGCCGTAGCCCTCGACGAACTCCAGGTTGAACCGCGACTTGAGTCGTTCAGCCACCGCGACCGGCATTGCCGCGCCGCCTCCCGTGATGACCTTCAATCTGGCGAAACAATCATCGCGAAACTGCGGGCTCGACAGCACATCGACAATCATGGTCGGCGCCGCATTCCAGAACGTAACGCCATATCGCTCGAACAGCGGCGGGATGATGTCCTTGTCCCAGCGCGCCGTCAGTACCAGCGTCGCGCCCGCGGTGATGGCCGAATTCATCGACCCCTGCATCCCGGCCACATGGAACAGCGGCATGAAGGCCGTCATGACGTCATCCTTGCCCATGCCATACCAGCGCGTCTGCAGAACAGCCGTGAACAGGACGCTTCGATGCGTGTGCATGCAGGCTTTCGGCTTGCCCGTGGTGCCGGACGTATACGGAAAGAGGCAGAGATCGTCGAGTTCGGCCATCATCGGTGACGGCTGCTCGCCTCTTGCAATCACCTCATCCCACGCGCGCCAGCCAGGCGCGACGGGGCACGATGCGTCTTGTGTCACACAGGCCGGCAGAGGATAAGGCGCCGAGGCCGGCACGTAGTCGCGATAGCGCGCAACAATGATGCTGCCGAGGTCGGCGCCGAGGAGCGGCGCGAATACGTCGACGAGTTCGCTCCCGACGATGGCCACCTTCGCGCCGCTATCGGCGGCCATGTAGCCGACCTCCGCGGTCTTGTTCATCGGATTGATCGGCACGACGATCGCATCGGCCCGCATCACCGCGTAATACGCGATCACATATTGCGGCGAGTTCTGCAGCGCGACCAGAACGCGGTCGCCGCGCTTGACGTCGCATGTGTTCTGCAGAAAGCCGGCAAGCGCATCGACCTGCCGCAGCAGCTCCGCATAATTCAGAATCCCGCCATAAAAGACCGTCGCGGGATGATCGGGACGCTCCTGCGCGGCGCGCGAAAGCGCGTCGTACAGAACGCCGTCCGGCATCTGCAGCGTGCGCGGCTCCCCGGATGGCCAGAAGGGAGATGCATCATTCATGGCAACCTTCCTGACGATCGAGTGCCATTAACTCAAGCGAAAAAGTGCCAGACCTTGGCGATGATCTGCCAGCGGCCGTCGATCTTCACGAAGGTCAATTCGTTGACGAAGCGCTTCGGCAGATACATGTCCTTGACGCGCGCATGCGCCGTGGTCGGCGAAGCGACCGTAACGCTGACAATCTCGTCCGCGCGCGGGTCGTGACGCGACGCGGACGACGGACGCGATGCGACCATCCCCATATAGGTCTCGACGTCGAGATTGACCAAGGAGCCATCAGCCGCCGAAAAGAGCCGCGCCTGCGGGTGCAACACTCGGCGAAAAGCCGCGACATCGCCGTGGTAAAGGGCATCGAAATAGCCGGCAATAACGGCGCGGACGTCCTGTTCGTCTTGCATCCTCGAGTCTCTGTCTTTTCCGTTTCAGTGATGAACGTTGGAACGTTGGTGTTCCCGGTCGGCCAAATCGAGGCCGTGATCGAGCGCCGCCAGGAGCCGCTCGGCATCGTGCTCGCCGATGATCAATGGCGGCGCCAGGAACAGCGAAGTCTGCTCACCGCTGGTGCCGATGACGGCGCCGGCGTCCATGGCCCGCGCGGCGACCCGGGAGGCGATGGGATTTTCCGTGGTGTCGGCCGCCCATGTGCGCCAGTCCGGCCCATGCAATTCGACCGTCCAATGCAGGCCCTGCCCGGCGACGCGGCTGACGCTCGGGTGATTGCGTGCGATGTCGAGCAGGCGCTTCCTGAAGAACGGCTCCATCGTGCGGACGTGCGCAAGGATGTCTTCATCCGTCACCACCTTCAGATAGGCGCTCACCGCGGCCATGCTGATGGGATGGCCGCGCAGCGTGCCGTAGTTCTGCCAGCTCGTGCCCTTGAGTCGCTCGACGATCCGCTTCGACACGACCACCGCGGCAACGGCCGCGGCACCGCCGCCGAGCGACTTTCCGAGGGTGACGATATCCGGACGGCTCTCGCCCCCTTGGAAGGCGAACCAGCGGCCGGCGCGGCCGGCGCCGGTGACAACTTCGTCAGCGATCCAGATCGAATCGGCGGCAGCCGCGTGGCGCGCGACTTCATCCTGATAGACGGCATCGTAGTAATTTCCGCCCTGGGTGTAGTCGATGATGGTCGCCGCGGTCCCCCTCAGCGTCGCCGTTGCATCGGCGAGACGCTCCGCGGTCGGCCGGTTGTCCGGCAGGCTGCCATAGATGGCGCCGTCGGGTGCCGGGAGAATCTTCACCGGCGCCATCGGCGCTGGCAGGCGCGAGCCGCCGGCGTGCACCGCCAGGCCGCCATGCCATTGCGGCTGCACGGTCATGCTGCGCGAGAGGCCGACGAGGCCGTGATAGGCCCGCTCGCGCGTCGCCAGCGCGGTCTTCTGCGTCAGCGCCTGGCACAGCGACAATGCCATGTCATTGGCTTCGCTTCCGCTGATGCAGAAGCGCACGCCACCAACCCAATCCTCCTCGCCGGCAAAGGCGGTGCTGACGAGATCATCGGCGGCCTGTTCGCGACCAACCCAGGTCCAGCCCTCGTTAACGACCGGCGTATCTGCCGCAGCGCGAATGGCTTCCACCATCTTCGGATGACGATGGCCGAGGCCGCCGCCGGTGTTGCTGCCGTCAATCAGACGACGGCCATCCTTTAGATGGAAATAGACGCCCTCGCCGCCGACGACGATGGGCGGTGCGCTGTCGCCAGCATTCAGTCCGGTGCGCAACAGTCTGCTCATCGTGAAACCTCTCTTGTCAGACCGCTGCACCAAAGCCACCGCCGCCGCACATTTCGACGGTGATGACATCGTCCTTTTGCAGGACCAGGTTCGACTTGCCGTCGAGCTCGGTGGTCTCGCCGGCGCGGGTCAGCGCCAGCCGGCTTGCCTTGCCGGGCGCACCGCCGTGCAGGCCGAAGGGCGGTATCACCTTGCGCTCGACGCAGCTCGTCAGATGCATGCTGGGGGCGAGGATACGGTAGCTGCGCACGACGCCGTCGCCGCCGGAATAGCGTCCCGCACCACCCGAGCCGCGGCGGATCGCCTGCTGCTCGACGCGGATGTTGTAGTTGGCCTCGATGACTTCGGCCGGCGTATTGGACGTGTTGGTGAGATGCACGCGCGTCGCCGCACAACCCGGCCGGTCGTGTCGAGCGCCCTCGCCGCCCGCATGGACCTCGTACAACATCTTCCAGGAGCCATCGGCGCGCGGCTCGGCGAAGGACAACATACCGGAGGTGGTGGCGCCGCCCGCCGACAGCCGGTCCGGGATGACATCCTTCATGGCCAGGAAGATTGCATCGACGATACGCAGCGAGGTCTCGTGATTGCCGGCCGCCACCGGCGCCGTCAGGCCGGGTTCGAAGATCGAGCCCGGACGGGTGATGATGGTGAGCGGACGCAGCGCGCCGCCGTTCTGCTGCATGTCGCGGCCGCTCATGATGCGCGCGCTATAAGCCACCGCGGAACGCGCGATGAAGGACGTGGTGTTGCAGAAATTCGAGACGCGGTCGCAGCTTCCCGACAGATCGAAGGTCGCCTCGTCGCCCTTAATGGTAATTTTGACATGGACGCGCGCCGGCTCGTCGTCCGGTCCACCGTCGTCGAGGAAATCCTCGCCCTCATAGACGCCATCGGGCAGCGCCAGGATCGCCTCGCGCATCTCCGCTTCGGACAGATCGTGCAGCCGCGACAGCGCCGCCATGAACATCGCCTTGCCGTGCTGCCTGCACAATTCGACGATGCGCTTTTCTCCGGCCAGAGTGCAGGCGATCTGGCCAAGCAGATCGCCCTCGCAGGACTCCGGATCGCGCACATTGACCTTGAGGAACTGGACCACCGCGTCGCTCACGCCGTCCGCCGTGGCGACCCGGATTGGCGGAATGCGCAACGCTTCCTGGAAGGTGTCGATGGCCTTGGCGAGATAGCTACCCGGCCAGGTGCCGCCGATGTCAGGCCAATGCGCGAGGCTGACTGCAAAGGCGACGATCTCGCCCTCGAAGAACACCGGGCGCACCACCTTGACGTCGTTGAGGTGATTGCCGCCGAGCGCACCAAGATTGTAGATCAGGACGTCACCGTCCTTCAACGTCGCGGCCGGCACGACCTTCAGGAGCTCGCGCACCGTATAGGCCATGGCTCCGAGATGGACCGGGATGTCTCGCCCCTGACCGACCAGTTCGCCCTCTGAATCGGTGATCGCCGACGACAGGTCGCCGGCCTCGCGCAGCAACGGCGAGCGCGCCGAGCGCGTCATCACCAGGCTCATTTCTTCCGCGGCGGCCGACAGGCCATGGCGGATGACTTCGACGACAAACGGATCCAGCGTCATGATGCTGCCTTCGAAAGATAGAGATTGCCGCCCATATCGGGCGTGGCCTGCCAGCCGGGCGGCACGACCACCGTGGACCAGGCATCCTCGATAATCGCGGGGCCCGTCACGACTTCCGTCATGGCGCTACGGTCGATCACCGTAGTCATCACGTCGAGAGCGTTGTCGAACGAACACTTCCGCGCGACAGCTGCGATCTTGCGGGCATCCGTTCCGGGCCGGCCGACCTGCGTGGTCGACGGCTGCCGCGCCTGCACGCGTACCGACTCGATCACGCATCTCTCCTCGGTGGCATAGCCATAGAGTTCGCGGTGCTTCTTGAGGAAGGCCTGGCGCAAATAGACAGGATCCAGCGGCAGATCGAATGGCACCGGGATCGCATCCGCCTGCGCGGCATAGCGCATCAGCGCGACCAGTTCGATCTCGATCGACGCGCGCGGGATGTCGTTGGCGAGCAGCGGCTCCAGCGCCAGTTCGACCATCGCGTCGATGCGCTGCCTGACCTTCACCCGATCGATGCCGTCCAGCGCCACGCGCAGCGTCTGCTGCTGCAGGAAGCTGAAATCCGCCGTGAGGCAGCCCAGCGCCGAGAACGCGCTCGATGCCGCCGGCACCACGATCTCGGTGATCCCATAGAGATCCGCGAGCCCCGCCGCATGCATCGGGCCGCCACCGCCGAAAGCAAGCAGCGTGCAGTCGCGGCCGTCGATGCCGCGCTCGACGGTGACGCGACGCAGCGCCCGCGCCATGGTGGCGTTGGCGACGCGGATGATGCCGAGCGCAGTCTCGGTGAGGCCGAGACCGAGACGTTCGGCGATCGGCGCGACGGCGCGCGCGGCGGCGTCAAGATCGATGCCGATGCGGTCGCCGAGCTTCGTTTCGGGATTGAGGTAGCCGAGCAGCGCATTGGCATCGGTTATGGTCGGCCGTGTGCCACCGCGGCTGTAGCACGCCGGCCCCGGCTCCGAGCCCGCGCTTTCCGGCCCGACGGTCAGACCGCCGGCACCGGCGCGTACGATGGAGCCACCGCCGGCGCCGATCGAATGCACAGCCAGCATCGGTTGCCGCAGTGGGCGGTCGCCGAGCAGCTTGCCGTCAGTCATCTCGGCCTGGCCATCGACGATCAGACAGACGTCGGTGGTGGTGCCCCCCATGTCGAAGGTCAGCACGCGCGGCTTCTTCAACTGCCGGGCGATACTGACCGAAGCGGCGACGCCGGCCGCCGGACCAGACATTGCCATTACCAGCGGGCGACGCTTCACCGCCGCGATCGGGATCATCGCGCCAGCGGAGTGGAACACCTGCAGGCCGGAGCCGATCGGCAGGCGTTCTTCCAGTTCGCTCAAATATTCAACCGCGATCGGCATCGCCGCGGCGTTGAACACCGTGGACGAGGTGCGCTCATATTCGCGCGCCTCGGGATTGATCTCGTGCGACAGCGAGACGTGCGGCACGAAGGTCTTCAGCCGTTCACCCAGCATCTGCTCGTGAACGGGATTGGCATAGGCATGCAGCAGCGACACCGCGACGCTCTGCACGTCGGCCGCCTTCAGCCACGCGATCAGCCGATCGATCTCGGCCTCCGCCAGCGGCGTCAGCACATTGCCTTCGTGATCGAGCCGTTCGTCGAGCGCAAAGCACAGTTCGTGCGGCACGATGGCCTTCGGCTTCGGCACGATATCCAGCCGATACAGATCGCGGCGGCGATAGCGCGAGATCTCCAGCACGTCCTCGAAACCGCGCGTGGCGATCAACGCCACCCTGGGCAACCGCTCCTCGACGATGGCATTCGTGATGCGCGTGGTGCCGTGGATGAATCGCTTCACCTCGGTCTTGCTCAGGCCTACCGCCTCGATGGCCTCCAGCATGGCCTGCACCGGCGCCTGAGGACGCGACGGCACTTTGGCGATACGCACTTCCGCGGTGTCGCGGCGGATGGCGATGATATCGGTGAAAGTTCCGCCGATATCGGTTCCGATTTCCCAGACCTGGACCAAAAGCTTATGTCTCGCTATCTTTGATGGCCGGCAGCGTTTGACGCCACCGGCCTGTCGCTCACTTGCGGCGCAGGTCGCGGAAATCGACCTGCCGATGGTACCAGTAGGTGTAGCCGTCGAGCTGCGGAACCATCACCGCGTCCTGATTGGCTTGCCAGAGCAACGCCATCGGCGCTTCCTTGACGTATTCGGCGATCATGTCCTTGCCCATGGATTCATACTTCGCCTGATCCGGCTCGAAGCGCGCCGCATTGGCGAGCTTGACGATGAGTTCGTCGTTCCACGAGCTGTAGTTCCAGCGCTGATTGCCGGTAAAGAAATTGCGGAAGAAGTAATCTGTTGTCGGCAGCCACGCGGTGGACCCTTCGGTGAAGAAAGGCAGCTTTTTCTCGGTGATCTGCGTCGACATCTGCGAATCCGGCAGCTTCTGCACCTCCACCTCGATATTCAGCTTCGCCAGCGATTCCTTCAGCAGCGCCGCCATCGGCTCGGTAACCGCGGCGGAGCCGACATTGATGCTGAAAGTGGTCTTGAAGCCATTGGGAAAGCCGGCCTCGGTGAGGAGCTGCTTGGCCTTGGCCAAATCGGTGCTGACCGGCATGGCCTGCGGAAATTCGCCGTTGGGCGGCGTGGTCCATGACGCGCCGAACAGCGGGAAGCCGCGCTTGAAGATCGCCGCGCTGAACATGTCGTTATAGGGCAGCGCGGCAACGATGGCCTGACGGACCTTGACGTTGTCGAACGGCGGCATCTGCGTGTTGAAGGCGATCATGGTGAAGCCGTTGGTCTGCGGCGTCGATTCCACCTTCACCTTGCCGCGCGCCTGCAGTGCCGGCACGTCGCTGGCCTGCAGATCGATTGCGATATCGGCATCACCCTTCTCGATCAGGTTGGCGCGTGTGGCCGGATCGGCGATGGTCTGCTCGATCACGCGCTTGAAATATGGCAACTGGCCGCCGGGGCCATTCTTCCAGTTGTCGTTGCGACGCAGGATCAGCTGTTCGCCGGGTTTGAAGGCTTCTACCGTATAGGAGCCGCCTGCAGCCGTGTTGGTCTTCAGCCATTCCTGCGCCCACGGATCTTCCGCGGTCGCATGCTGTTTGGCGAGCTTGCTGTTGAAGATTGGTGCCAGAGGCGTTGCGAGATTGGCCAGCGCAAGGCGATCTGCCTTCGGCAGGGTCACGGTGATGGTGCGGTCGTCGACCACGGCAAACTGGTCCGCCTTGGTTAGTGAGCCCGTACTCATCTGGCCCGCGGCGATCGACTTCGCGGTAACCGCACGATCGAGCGACCACTTGACGTCCTCCGCAGTGACGGGCGTGCCGTCATGCCATTTGGCATCGCGCAACTTGAACGTGATCTTCAATCCGTCCGGGCTGACGTCGTAGCTCTCGGCGAGTTCGCCGCGGATCTTGGTACGGTCGAACACCCAGACGCCGTTCGCGTCGCGCTTGCGGTCGAAGGCGACGAGACGGTCATAGATGCTGGTGGAGACGCCGAAAGCCTCGCGGGTTGCGCCCGGCGTGGTCGGATCCAGAGTGGGAATGTTGTTGCCCGTCACCTGACGCAGGGTCTCGGCCCGGGTCTGCGCATGTGCTCCTGCCGGCATCAATGCCAACAACAACACGCCGCCCATCAGTCTCAACAAACGCCTGCCATCAGCCGCCATCTGCCATCGTCCCCTGTCGAACCTCGTTGTCGCAAAATCTTGGCGCATCCAGCGCATCCGAATAGTGCCAGACTTGCCGGAAACGACTAGGCCAGATTGCCGGGCGCAGGGTAACGCGTGCGCCAGGACGGATCGTGCATTGTTGCGGTGCAGATGCTGCACGCGAATGCAGCAGCGGTATTTTCGGCGCGACGACGCGGTCGCATGCTGGATTTGCTGCGCTTATAGCGCGATCACGCGTTCGGCGGCTTGGCGCTGACGCAGCGCACGCGGGGAGCCTACTTCCAACTGATCAATTCGCAGGCGCACGATCGGCTGGGGGGTGCGTGCAACGCAACCCGGATTATTTTTTTCCGGGAGCCGACCTAACGCCGAGAATGTCCGCCATTTTCGCGATCAGGCGTGGCGCATCGCCGGCCTTGAGCCGGCCATAGCCGAGCACGAGGCCGGCATAGATTGGCGTCTCCAGGTGGTTCTGCGACAGCGGCTGGACATGAAGCCCTGCGGCTTTCAGCCGATGCGCCGCTTCCTCGTCGCTCATCCGTGCCTTCAGGCGCTCCGTGAACAAAGCGACGAGATGCAGCCCAGTGGCGCAGGGCACGACCGTGAGATCGTCCGGCAGATAGGTGGTGATGGCATCCATCAGCGCCCGCTGCCGCTCCGCATAGACCTTCCGCATCCGGCGCAGATGGCGCAGCAGGTGGCCTTGGCGCATGAACTCCGCGAGCGCGCGCTGACCGATGCCGGAGCTATGGACGTCGATGCGGGCACGTCCCCGGGTGAAAATGTCGACGAAGGGCTCGGGCGCGACGATATAGCCGAGGCGGAGGCTCGGCATCATGATCTTGGAGAACGTGCCGAGATAGATCACGCGCTGCTCGCGGTCGAGCGACTTCAGCGAAGCGATCATGCTGTCCTGATGCCGGAACTCGGAATTGTAGTCGTCCTCGACGATCCAGACGTCGTTGCGATTGGCCCAGTCGAGCAATTCCAGCCGCCGCTCCAGCCCCATGCTGACGCCGAGCGGATATTGATGCGACGGCGTCACCACGATCAGTTTCGCGTTCGGAGCCCGGCGAATGCCCTCGGTGACGCATAGCCCTTTGTCGTCCACCGGCACCGGCACCAGTTTTGCGCCCGCCGCCGTCAGCGACCACTGCGCCTCGACGAAGCCCGGCTCCTCCACCCAGACCTCGTCGCCATGGTCGAGGATCATGCGGCTGCAGAGATCGAGTGCGCTGGAGGTGCCCGAGGTGACGACGATCTGCTGCGGCGTGCAGACGAGCCCCCGGACCGCGCCGAGGAAATCCGCGATCTGACGCCGGAGTTCGGGAAGCCCGGCGGGGGACAGATCGAGGCACTCCTGCTTGTCTGGCTGCTGCGACGTCTGACGCAGCAGCCGGGCCCAATCGCTGAACGGAAATGTCGAGATATCGGGCGCACCGGGACTGAAATCGGACGCCCAATTGGTGTCGTAGGCGAAGCCGATCAGCGAGCGCCAGCGCTGCGAGATGGGGCCGGCGATGCGCGAGGCATCCGCAGGCGCGCCTGGCGGGGGCACAGCGGTGCGGCTCACCGCGGCAACCGACACGCCGCCGCGCGGCGTCGATTCCAGATAGCCTTCGGCGTAAAGGATGTCCCAGGCGCTCAGCACCACCATGCGCGAACAGCCGAGTTCGCGCGCAACCTCCCGCGAACCGAGAAACCGGGTGCCGGCCGGGAGCGTCCCGCGCAAGATCCCGTCGCGCATCTGCGCTGCGATCTGCTGAGGCAATGCCACTGACGAGGTCCGGTCCAGGTGGATGCCAGCCAGCGACATCCGCCTTCTCTGGTCGGTGGAATTCTGCATGCGAAAACGGGCCCGGACGAGCTATCGAATGATGTGCCCGGTGAAGTAGCAGCACTGGAGGATGGACGTCCACATCGCACTGCACAACGCAAATGTTCGAACGGCCCAGACGCCCTTCGGGCAACGCGCAGCCGGAGCTAAGACGCCTCCAGTGACGTCCGCATCATCTCGAGATGCGGAATCGCATCGAGCAGTTCCCGCGTATAGCTGGTTGCGGGCGCATTGAACAGCGCCTGGCTCTCACCCTGTTCGACGATGGCACCATTGCGTAGCACGATGGTGCGCTGGCACATCATGCGAACGACGTTGAGATCGTGGCTGACAAACAAGAAGGCCAGATTGTCCTCGAGCCGTAGCCGATCGAGCAATTGCAGCACCACGGCTTGCACGGACACGTCGAGCGCGGCGGTCGGTTCATCGAGCACGAGCAGCTTTGGCCGGCACGCGATGGCGCGAGCGATGCCGATGCGCGCCTTCTGTCCGCCAGAGAGCTGATGCGGAAAGCGCTGCAGCAGTTCGGCAGGAAGACCGACGCGATGGGCGCATTCGCCGACCCGCTGGCGGAGTTCGGCCCTGTTGCGCATCCCGAGCAGCCGGATCAGCGGATGAGCAATGCAGTCAAAGGCAGTGAAGCGCGGATTCAGACTGTCGTTCGGATCCTGGAAGACGATCTGGATCTCGCGCCGTTGCGGCGCGCGGTGGAATTCGCGCGCCGGAATGCTGCTGATGGATTCGCCGTTGAAATTGATCACGCCTTCAGTGTGGTCGAGCAAGCGGCAGATCATCCGCGAGGTGGTGCTCTTGCCCGACCCGGACTCGCCGACCAAGCCGACGCTCTCACCTGGCCTGATCGACATCGAGAAATTCGCAACGCCCACGCTCCCATCGTCGAACCGCTTCACGAGATCGAGCACTTCAAGCAGCGGCGGGGTGCCATGCATGGGCTTCGGCCGCGGCATCGCAGGCACCGTGGGTGAGACGAGCCTGTCGTCACCGGTGACGAGATCGCTCACCCGAGACGTCGCGGTCGGCGACGCGGCAACCAGGCGCTTCGTATAGGGATGCCGCGGCGCATGGAACAGTGCGAGGGCATCGGCCTGCTCGACCAGTCTGCCCTTCTCCATGACCACGATCCGGCGGCAATAGCGCGCGGCGAGGCCGAGATCGTGGGTGATCAGGATGATCGCCATGCCGCGCTCGGCGGCGAGGCCGGCGAGCAGATCCATCACGACTTTCTGGGTCGTGACGTCCAGCCCCGTTGTCGGCTCGTCGGCGATCAGCAGCGCCGGGTTGCAGGAGATCGCCATTGCGATCATCACCCGCTGACACATGCCGCCGGAGAGCTCGTGCGGGTAGGCGCTCATCCGCTTTTCGGGATCGCGGATCTTGACCGCCTGCAGCAGTTCCAGTGCCTCGGCGCGGGCCTCGCGCCCGGTGACCTTGCGATGGGCGAGAATGGCGTCGGCGATCTGCTCGCCGATGGCGCGTATCGGGTTGAGCGCACCACGCGGGTTCTGGAAGATCATCGCCATCGCCGCGCCATGCATCTGGCGCAGGTCAGCAGCGGAGAGATGGGTGATGTCACGGCCGCGGAAAGTGATGCGCCCCTGGGTAATTTTGCCGGATTTTTCGAGCAGGCGCGTGGTGGCGAAGCCGGTGACCGACTTGCCCGAGCCGCTCTCCCCGACCACGCCGAGGGTCTCGCCCTCGGCGAGCGACAGCGAAATGCCGCGTACCGCCTCGACGGGGCCCCGGCGGGTCGAAAAGGTAACGTGAAGATCGTCGATGGCGAGCAGCGGCTTCGGATTCATCATCAGGTTCGCTGTCTCGGATCAAGGATATCGCGAAGCCCGTCGCCGAGCAGATTGAAACACAGCACAGCGAGCATCAATGCAAGGCCGGGAAAGGCGACCAGCCACCACTTACCCGTGGAGATGAAACGGGCCCCCTCGGCGACCATGATGCCCCATTCCGGAGTCGGTGGCTTCACGCCGAGACCGATGAATGACAGGCCCGCGGCATTGATGATCGCCCAGCCGAGATTGAGCGACATCTGCACTACCATGGCCGGCAACACGTTGGGCAGCAGGAAGCGCAACACCACCGAAACGCGGCTATCTCCGCAGGCTCGCGCGGCTTCCACCCAGCCCAGATTACGCCGGACGTTCACCTCGGCACGCGCGAAGCGGATGTAGAAGGGCAGGTTAATGATCGCCGTCGCAATAACGATGTTCTCGATCCGG
>JAEYRD010000227.1 GCA_023435725.1 Pseudomonadota bacterium
ATTGTCGTCGGTCTCAAGCTGACGATTGAACGGAGAGTCAAATGGCCAAAGCAAAGTTTGAACGTAACAAGCCGCACTGCAACATCGGCACCATCGGTCACGTCGACCATGGCAAGACGTCGCTGACCGCGGCGATTACCAAGGTTCTCGCCGAAGCCGGCGGTGCGACGTTCACCGCGTACGACCAGATCGACAAGGCACCGGAAGAGAAGGCGCGCGGCATCACCATCTCGACCGCGCACGTCGAGTACGAGACTCCGAACCGCCACTACGCCCACGTCGATTGCCCCGGCCACGCCGACTACGTGAAGAACATGATCACCGGCGCTGCCCAGATGGACGGTGCGATCCTGGTCGTGTCGGCTGCCGACGGCCCGATGCCGCAGACCCGCGAGCACATCCTGCTCGCCCGCCAGGTCGGCGTGCCCGCGCTCGTCGTGTTCCTCAACAAGTGCGACATGGTCGACGATCCGGAACTGCTCGAGCTCGTCGAGCTCGAAGTCCGCGAGCTGCTCTCGAAGTACGAATTCCCCGGCGACAAGATTCCGATCATCAAGGGTTCGGCGCTCGCCGCTCTCGAAGATTCGGACAAGAAGCTCGGCCACGACGCCATCCTCGAGCTGATGAAGAACGTCGACGAGTACATCCCGCAGCCGGAGCGTCCGATCGACCAGCCGTTCCTGATGCCGGTTGAAGACGTGTTCTCGATCTCGGGCCGCGGCACCGTCGTGACCGGCCGTGTCGAGCGCGGCATCGTCAAGGTCGGCGAGGAAATCGAGATCGTCGGTCTGCGCGCGACCCAGAAGACCACGGTCACCGGCGTCGAAATGTTCCGCAAGCTGCTCGATCAGGGCCAGGCCGGCGACAACATCGGTGCGCTGCTCCGCGGCACCAAGCGCGAGGACGTCGAGCGCGGCCAGGTTCTGGCCAAGCCGGGTTCGGTCAAGCCGCACACCAAGTTCAAGGCTGAGGCCTACATCCTCACCAAGGAGGAGGGCGGTCGCCACACCCCGTTCTTCACCAACTACCGTCCGCAGTTCTACTTCCGCACCACCGACGTGACCGGTGTCGTGCACCTGCCGGAAGGCACCGAGATGGTGATGCCGGGCGACAACATCGCGATGGAAGTGCACCTGATCGTGCCGATCGCGATGGAAGAGAAGCTCCGCTTCGCGATCCGCGAAGGCGGCCGCACCGTCGGCGCCGGCGTCGTCGCCTCGATCATCGAGTAATTACGCGAATAGGGATTGGCGAGTAGCGAGTGGTGACATTCGCTATTCGCTATTCGCCACCCACTGAAGAGAGACCACGGCAATGAACGGCCAAAACATTCGTATCCGTCTCAAGGCGTTCGACCATCGTATTCTCGATACGTCGACGCGTGAGATCGTGAACACGGCGAAGCGCACCGGCGCGCAGGTCCGCGGACCCATTCCGCTGCCCACCCGCATCGAGAAGTTCACCGTCAACCGTTCGCCCCACGTCGACAAGAAGAGCCGCGAACAGTTCGAGATGCGCACCCACAAGCGTCTGCTCGACATCGTCGATCCGACCCCGCAGACCGTCGACGCTTTGATGAAGCTCGACCTGGCCGCCGGTGTCGACGTCGAGATCAAGCTCTAAGATTTTTGGATCCCGTCCGCGCAAGCGGACAGAAAGAACAGGAAGCAAGCCGATGCGCTCCGGAGTGATCGCACAAAAGGTCGGGATGACGCGGGTCTTTACGGAGGCCGGCGAACATATCCCCGTGACCGTGCTGAAGCTCGGCAATTGCCAGGTCGTAGGCCACCGCACCGAAGAGAAGAACGGTTACGTCGCGCTCCAGCTCGGTTCTGGCAGCCGCAAGACCGTGTACATGCCCAAGGCCGAGCGCGGTCAGTTCGCGGTCGCCAAGGTCGAGCCCAAGCGCCGGGTCGAGGAATTCCGCGTCACCGCGGATGCGATGATCCCGGTTGGCGCCGAGATCCAGGCTGACCACTTCGTCGTCGGCCAGTTCGTCGACGTCACCGGCACCTCGGTCGGTAAGGGTTTCGCCGGCGGTATGAAGCGCTGGAACTTCGGCGGTCTTCGCGCCACGCACGGTGTGTCGATCTCGCATCGTTCGATCGGTTCGACCGGTGGTCGTCAGGACCCCGGCAAGACCTGGAAGAACAAGAAGATGCCCGGCCACATGGGTGTCGATCGGATCACCACGCTCAACCTTCGCGTCGTCCAGACCGATGTCGAGCGCGGCCTGATCCTCGTCGAAGGCGCCGTCCCCGGCTCCAAGGGCGGCTGGATCCGCGTGCGCGACGCCGTCAAGAAGCCGCTGCCGAAGGAAGCTCCGAAGCCCGGCAAGTTCAAGGTTGCCGGCGGCGAAGCCGAGGCTGCGGCCCAGCAGGAGGGTGCGTGAAATGGAATTGAAGGTCACCACCCTCGAAGGTAAGGAAGCCGGCTCGGTCCAGCTCTCCGACGCCATTTTCGGCCTCGAGCCGCGCGAAGACATCATCGCGCGCTGCGTCCAGTGGCAGCTCAACAAGCGCCAGGCCGGCACGCACAAGGCCAAGGGCCGCGCCGAGATCTGGCGCACCGGCAAGAAGATGTACAAGCAGAAGGGCACCGGCGGTGCTCGTCACGGCTCGGCCCGCGTGCCGCAGTTCCGCGGCGGCGGCCGTGCCTTCGGTCCGGTGGTGCGCTCGCACGCCACCGACCTGCCGAAGAAGGTCCGCGCGCTCGCTCTGAAGCATGCGCTCTCGGCCAAGGCCAAGGACGGTGATCTCGTCGTGATCGAGAAGGCCGCGCTGGAAGCCGCCAAGACCAAGGCGCTGCTCGGTCATTTCTCGGGCCTCGGGCTCACCAATGCGCTGATCATCGACGGTGCCGAGCTCAACAACGGCTTTGCCGCTGCGGCCCGCAACATTCCGAACATGGACGTGCTGCCGATCCAGGGCATCAACGTCTATGACATCCTGCGCCGTCAGAAGCTCGTTCTGACCAAGGCCGCCATCGATGCGCTGGAGGCGCGCTTCAAATGAGCAAGAACATCGAGCCTCGCCACTACGACGTGATCCTGTCGCCGGTCGTGACCGAAAAGGCGACGATCGCCTCGGAGCACAACAAGGTGCTGTTCAAGGTGGCCGCGAAGGCAACCAAGCCGCAGATCAAGGAAGCGATCGAGAAGCTGTTCGACGTCAAGGTCAAGAGCGTCAACACGCTGGTCCGCAAGGGCAAGATGAAGGTCTTCCGCGGCAATCTCGGCTCGCAGTCGAACAGCAAGCGCGCGATCGTGACCCTCGAAGAGGGCCACCGGATCGACGTCACCACCGGTCTGTAAGGTCGTACGACGATGGCACTGAAGACATTCAATCCCACGACGCCGGGTCAGCGCCAGCTGGTCATGGTCGATCGTTCGGCCCTTTACAAGGGCAAGCCGGTCAAGGCGCTCACCGAGGGCAAGAAATCCTCAGGCGGCCGCAACAACACCGGTCGCATCACCGTGCGGTTCCGTGGCGGCGGTCACAAGCAGACGCTGCGCACCGTGGATTTCAAGCGCGAGAAGATCGACGTCCCCGCGACTGTCGAGCGGCTCGAGTATGATCCGAACCGCACCGGCTTCATCGCGCTGATCAAGTATCAGGACGGCGAGCAGGCCTACATTCTGGCGCCGCAGCGCCTTGCGGTGGGTGACACCATCGTCGCCGGCAACTACGTCGACGTGAAGCCGGGCAACGTCATGCCTCTCGGCAACATGCCGGTCGGCACGATCATCCACAACATCGAGGTCAAGATCGGGAAGGGCGGCCAGCTCGCCCGTTCCGCGGGCACCTATGCCCAGCTCGTCGGTCGCGACCAGGACTACGTGATCATCCGCCTGAACTCGGGCGAGCAGCGCCTGGTGCACGGCCGTTGCCGCGGCACGATCGGCGCGGTGTCGAACCCGGATCACATGAACACCTCGATCGGCAAGGCCGGCCGCAAGCGTTGGATGGGCCGTCGCCCGCACAACCGCGGTGTCGCGATGAACCCGATCGACCATCCGCACGGCGGTGGTGAAGGTCGTACCTCGGGCGGTCGCCACCCGGTTACCCCGTGGGGCAAGCCGACCAAGGGCAAGAAGACCCGCACCAACAAGTCGACCAACAAATTCATTCTCCTAAGCCGCCACAAGCGGAAGAAGTAAGGAACGCCGGACATGGTTCGTTCAGTCTGGAAAGGCCCGTTCGTCGAGGGTTCTCTGCTCAAGAAGGCAGATGCCGCACGTGCGTCCGGCCGTCACGACGTCATCAAGATCTGGAGCCGTCGCTCGACGATCCTGCCGCAGTTCGTCGGCCTGACCTTCGGCGTCTACAACGGTCAGAAGCACGTGCCGGTGGCGGTCAACGAGGAAATGGTCGGTCACAAGTTCGGCGAGTTCTCGCCGACCCGGACCTTCCATGGCCACTCCGGCGACAAGAAAGCCAAGAAGGCTTGAGGATTAAACGATGAGCAAACCTAAGCGCGAACGGAGCCTCGCCGACAATGAGGCCAAGGCGGTCGCCCGGATGCTGCGGGTGAGCCCGCAGAAGCTCAACCTGGTCGCCCAGCTCATTCGCGGCCGGAAGGCGGCTGCTGCGCTCGCCGACCTGCAGTTTTCGCGCAAGCGGATCGCGGTCGACGTGAAGAAGTGCCTGGAATCGGCTATCGCCAATGCCGAGAACAACCACGACCTCGACGTCGATGATCTCGTCGTGGCGCAGGCCTTCGTCGGCAACGGCCTCGTGATGAAGCGCTTTGCCGCCCGCGGCCGTGGCCGCTCGGGCCGTGTCTACAAACCATTTTCGCAGCTGACGATCATTGTTCGTCAGGTCGAAGCCGAAGCAGCGGCTTAAGGGACGCAGGAGAAAACGATGGGTCAAAAGCTCAATCCGATCGGTCTGCGTCTCGGCATCAACCGGACCTGGGATTCCCGCTGGTTCGCCGGCAAGCAGGAATACGGCAAGCTGCTGCACGAGGACGTCAAGATCCGCGAGATCCTGCACAAGGAACTCAAGCAGGCGGCCGTCGCCCGCATCGTCATCGAGCGTCCGCACAAGAAGTGCCGCGTCACCATCCACTCGGCTCGTCCGGGCGTGGTGATCGGCAAGAAGGGCGCCGACATCGACAAGCTGCGCAAGAAGGTTGCTGACATCACCTCGTCCGACGTCGTCATCAACATCGTCGAGATCCGCAAGCCGGAGCTCGATGCGACGCTGGTGGCCGAGTCGATCGCGCAGCAACTCGAGCGCCGCGTGGCGTTCCGCCGTGCCATGAAGCGCGCCGTGCAGTCGGCGATGCGTCTCGGCGCGGAAGGCATCCGCATCAACTGCTCAGGCCGTCTGGGCGGTGCGGAAATCGCGCGCATGGAGTGGTATCGCGAAGGTCGCGTGCCGCTGCACACGCTGCGCGCCGACATCGACTACGGCGTTGCGACCGCGTTCACGACCTTCGGCACCTGCGGCGTCAAGGTCTGGATCTTCAAGGGCGAGATCCTCGAGCACGATCCGATGGCCCAGGACAAGAGAATGGCCGAAGGCGAGACGGGCGGTAGTGGTGATCGTGGTGGCCGTCAGCGCCGCGATACGGCTGCAGCCTGAGCCAGCACAGGAATTTGAGGGCTTAAAGCCATGATGCAACCTAAGAAAACGAAGTTCCGGAAGGCGCATAAGGGCCGCATCCACGGCGTTGCGTCTTCGGGCGCGACGTTGGCGTTCGGCCAGTTCGGCCTGAAGGCGACCGAGCCTGAGCGCGTCACCGCGCGCCAGATCGAAGCCGCTCGCCGCGCGCTGACCCGTCACATGAAGCGCGCCGGCCGCGTTTGGATCCGCGTATTCCCGGACGTTCCGGTATCGAAGAAGCCGGCCGAAGTCCGCATGGGCTCCGGCAAGGGTTCGCCGGAACTGTGGGTCGCGCGCGTCAAGCCGGGCCGGGTGCTGTTCGAGATCGACGGCGTCAACACCCAGACGGCGCGCGAGGCGCTGACCCTGGCGGCCGCCAAGCTGCCGATCAAGACGCGCTTCGTCGAGCGCATTGCGGAGTAATGGCCATGGCCCAGATGAAGATCGAAGACATCCGCGCGATGAGCCCCGACCAGCAGGATGACGCCATCCTGAACCTGAAGAAGGAGCGCTTCAACCTGCGCTTCCAGCGCGCCACCGGGCAGCTCGAGAACACCTCGCGCCTGCGCGAGGCTCGCCGTGACATCGCCCGGATCAAGACCGTCGCCGCGCAGACGCGCGCGAAGAAGAAGTAAGAGGCTTACGAAGATGCCGAAACGTACTTTGCAGGGCGTGGTCGTCAGCGACAAGCAGGCCAAGACCATCGTGGTGCGCGTCGATCGCCGCTTCACGCACCCGATCTACAAGAAGACGATCCGCCGTTCGAAGAATTATCACGCGCACGACGAGAGCAACGAGTTCAAGCCGGGCGATATGGTGTGGATCGAGGAATCGAAGCCGATTTCGAAGTTGAAGCGCTGGGTCGTGGTCCGGGGCGAGCACAAGAAAAGCGCCTGATCTGTTGGCTTTAGCCGACTGACTTCAGGGAAATGTTGAGCGCCGGCTGGGCTGGCGCAAATAGAAAGAGGACGAGGTGCATCAATGATTCAGATGCAGACCAACCTCGACGTGGCCGACAATTCTGGCGCACGCCGTGTCATGTGTATCAAGGTGCTCGGAGGCTCCAAGCGCCGCTACGCCACGATCGGCGACGTCATTGTCGTCTCGATCAAGGAAGCGATTCCGCGTGGCAAGGTGAAGAAGGGCGACGTGATGAAGGCCGTCGTGGTGCGCGTCCGCAAGGACATCCGTCGCGCCGACGGCTCGGTCATCCGCTTCGACCGCAACGCCGCCGTCCTGATCAATAACCAGGCCGAGCCAGTCGGCACCCGTATCTTCGGGCCCGTGCCGCGCGAGCTGCGCGCCAAGAACCACATGAAGATCATTTCGCTCGCGCCGGAGGTGCTGTGATGGCTGCGAAGATCCGCAAGGGCGACAAGGTCGTTGTGCTGACCGGCCGCGACAAGGGTCGCACCGGCGAGGTATTCGAGGTGCGCCCGGACGCCGGCACCGCGCTCGTGCGCGGCATCAACATGGTCAAGCGTCACCAGAAGCAGACGCAGGCCCAGGAGGGCGGCATCATCTCGAAAGAGGCGCCGATCCAACTGTCCAACATCGCGTATGTCGGCAAGGACGGAAAGCCGACCCGCGTCGGATTCAAGATTCTGGCGGACGGCAAGAAGGTTCGCATCGCCAAGAGCTCGGGAGCTGAGATCGATGGCTGAGACCGCTTACACGCCGCGCCTGCGCGCGGAATACGACGCGAAGATCCGCACGGCGCTGACCGAGAAGTTCGGTTATGAGAACGTCATGCAGGTTCCGCGCCTGGACAAGGTCGTGCTGAACATGGGCGTTGGCGATTCCGTCAATGACCGCAAGAAGGCCGAGACCGCCGCCGCCGAGCTGACCCAGATCGCCGGCCAGAAGGCGATCGTGACCTATTCGCGTATCGCAATCGCGACCTTCAAGCTGCGTGAGAACCAGCCGATCGGCTGCAAGGTCACGTTGCGCAAGGCCCGCATGTACGAGTTCATCGACCGCCTGGTGACGGTTGCGCTGCCGCGCGTCCGCGACTTCCGCGGCCTGAACCCGAAGAGCTTTGACGGCCGCGGCAACTACTCGCTCGGCATCAAGGAACACATCATTTTCCCCGAGATCGACTTCGACAAGGTCACGGAAGCCCGCGGTATGGACATCACCGTCTGCACCACGGCCAAGACCGACGAAGAGGCGAGGGCCTTGTTGACCGCTTTCAATTTCCCGTTCCGGCAGTGAGACGCTGACCTAAAGCCTCTCAAACGCGGATACCCAGGAGCCAAGCATGGCAAAGAAGAGTTCAGTCGAGAAGAACAACCGGCGCAAGCGGATGGTGAAGAACGCCGCCGCCAAGCGTGAGCGGTTGAAGGCGATCATCGCCGACAAGAAGCTGCCGATGGAAGAGCGTTTCGCTGCGACGTTGAAGCTGGCGGAAATGCCGCGCAATTCGTCGGCGACCCGCATCCGCCTGCGCTGCGAGCTGTCGGGCCGCCCGCGCTCGAACTATCGCAAGAACAAGCTGTCCCGTATCGCGCTGCGCGAACTTGGCTCCAAGGGCATGGTCCCGGGCCTCGTGAAGTCCAGCTGGTAAGGAGGGTCGTTTAGATGTCTACGCACGATCCAATCAGCGATCTGATCACCCGCATCCGCAACGCGCAGATGCGCTCCAAGACCAAGGTGTCCACGCCTGGCTCGAAGATGCGCGAGAACGTGCTCGAGGTCCTGAAGACCGAGGGCTACATCCGCGGCTACGCCACGCTCGAGCATTCCTCGGGCCGCAGCGAGATCGAGATCGAGCTGAAGTATTTCGACGGCGAGCCCGTCATCCGCGAGATCGAACGTGTTTCCAAGCCCGGGCGTCGCGTTTACGCCTCGGTGAAGAACCTGCCGCGGGTCAATAACGGGCTCGGCATTTCGGTGTTGTCGACCCCGAAGGGGATCATGGCCGACCACAGCGCGCGCGACGCGAATGTGGGCGGCGAAGTCCTCTTCACGGTGTTCTGAGAAGGATTTTTGATCCATGTCACGTGTTGGCAAAAGGCCTGTGGCGGTGCCGTCGGGTGTTACCGCGACCGTCGATGGGCAGACCGTCAAGATGAAGGGGCCGAAGGGCCAGCTTCAGTTCGTCGTCCATGACGACGTCGAGGTGAAGCTCGAGAACGGCCAGGTCAAGGTCAAGCCGCGGGCTGAGACCAACCGCGCGCGGGCGCTGTACGGCACCGCTCGCGCCCAGGTCGCGAATCTGGTCGAAGGCGTCACCAAGGGCTTCGAGAAGAAGCTCGAAATCACCGGTGTCGGTTACCGCGCCGCGATGCAGGGCAAGAACCTGCAGCTCGCGCTCGGCTACAGCCACGACGTGGTCTATCCGATCCCGGAAGGGATCACGATCACCGTGCCGAAGCCGACCGAGATCACGGTGACCGGCAGCGACATCCAGCGCGTCGGTCAGGTCGCTGCTGAGATCCGCGCCTATCGTCCGCCGGAGCCCTACAAGGGCAAGGGCGTGAAGTATGTTGGCGAATTCATCTTCCGCAAGGAAGGCAAGAAGAAGTAACGGAGCCGGTCATGTCGAAAGCCAAGGTTACGAATGCCCGGCGCAAGCGGAGTGTGCGGCTGAAGCTGCGCCGCTCCGGTGGCGGCCGTCCGCGCCTGTCGGTGTTCCGCTCGTCCAAGCACATCTACGCCCAGGTCATCGACGACCTGAAGGGCGAGACGCTGGCCTCTGCCTCGTCGCTCGAGAAGTCGATGCGCGACGGCGGCAAGACCGGCGCCGACATCGATGCGGCGAAGGCGGTCGGCAAGCTGCTGGCCGAGCGCGCCGCCGAAAAGGGCGTCAAGGAAGTCGTGTTCGATCGCGGAAGCTATCTCTATCACGGGCGCGTCAAGGCTCTTGCCGACGCGGCGCGCGAGAGCGGGCTGAGCTTCTAACAGAATTTGAGGATTGAGGCGTAAGCCTCTGAAGGATTGGAAAAACCATGGCAGCTGAACGCGAACAACGTGGTGGACGCGATCAACGCGGCGGCGGACGTGAGCGCAGGGAGCGCGAGGAGCGCGACAGCGAGTTCGTCGACAAGCTCGTCCACATCAATCGCGTGGCAAAGGTCGTCAAGGGCGGCAAGCGCTTCGGCTTCGCAGCGCTGGTCGTGATCGGCGACCAGAAGGGCCGCGCCGGCTTCGGTCACGGCAAGGCGCGCGAAGTGCCTGAGGCGATCCGCAAGGCAACCGAGTCCGCCAAGCGCAACCTGACCCGCGTGTCGCTGCGCGAGGGCCGGACGCTTCATCACGACATCGCCGGCCGTCACGGCGCGGGCCGCGTCTACCTGCGTGCCGCACCGGCCGGTACCGGCATCATCGCCGGCGGCCCGATGCGCGCCGTGTTCGAGACCCTCGGCGTCCAGGACGTGGTGGCGAAGTCGATCGGCTCGTCGAACCCGTACAACATGGTTCGTGCGACTTTCGACGCGCTGAAGCATCAGGATTCGCCGCGCTCGGTCGCAGCCCGCCGCAACATCAAGGTGTCCACTCTGCAGTCCCGCCGTATCGGCGGCGATGCCGAGGCGGCTGCCGACTAACGGAAGCTTTGGAGTAGACTCCCATGGCCAAGGCCAGCAAGACGATCAAGCTCGAGCAGACCGGCAGCGCGATTCGGCGCCATCACTCGCAGCGCTCGACGCTGATCGGGCTCAAGCTCAACAAGATCGGTCGCACCAGCGAATTGCCGGACACCCCGGCGGTCCGCGGCATGATCGAGAAGGTTCACCATCTCGTCCGCATCGTCGACGAGAAGTAAGCAAAGGCGCATGATCCCGAAAAGCGGGCACCGGTTTTCGGTGAAGGTCATGCGCAAGACACAAGGAGAAGGGCGATGAAGCTCAGCGATATCGCCGACAACGCCGGCTCGCGCAAAAAGCGTATGCGCGTCGGCCGTGGCATCGGTTCGGGCAAGGGCAAGCAGTCCGGCCGCGGCGGCAAGGGTCAGACCGCGCGTTCGGGCGTGCGCATCAAGGGTTTCGAAGGCGGCCAGATGCCGATGCATCGCCGTCTGCCCAAGCGCGGCTTCAACAACATCTTCCGCGTGGAGTTCGCCGAGATCAATCTCGACCGGCTCCAGGAAGCGGTCGATGCCAAGAAGATCGACGCCGCCAACGTCGTGAACGTCGAGGCCCTGGTGAAGGGCGGCGTGCTGCGCCGCGCCAAGGCTGGTCTGCGGCTTCTCGGCCGCGGCGAGCTCAAGTCCAAGCTCAACATCGAAGTCCACGGCGCCACGAAGACCGCGATTGCGGCGGTCGAGAAGGCGGGCGGCTCGGTGAAGATCCTCGCCCCTGCCAAGGAAGAAGGCGAGGCGGCGTAACAACTGCGTCATTGGCCCGCGGCTCGCGGGCCTTTACGCATGCGGGACGTGGACTTATCGAAGCCGAGCCCCAGATAATGTCCGGCGTCCGCTAAAGTAGCCCGGCCGCGGGCATAACGGCGCGTAAGGCGGCGGGAGAAAGTCCAATATGGCCTCTGCAGCGGAACAACTGGCAGCCAATCTCAATTTCGGCGCGTTTGCCAAGGCCGACGAACTGAAGAAGCGCATCTGGTTCACCCTGGGTGCGTTGCTCGTTTACCGGCTCGGAACCTATATCCCGCTGCCCGGTATCGATCCCAACATCTGGGAGCAGGTGTTCCGCTCCCAGGCGGGCGGCATTCTCGGCATGTTCAACATGTTCGCCGGCGGCGGCATCCACCGCATGGCGATCTTCGCGCTGAACATCATGCCGTACATCTCGGCCTCGATCATCATTCAGCTCCTGACCACCGTCTCGCCCCAGCTCGAGGCGCTGAAGAAGGAAGGTGAGTCCGGCCGCAAGCTGCTGAACCAGTACACCCGCTATCTCACGGTCATCCTGGCAGCGTTCCAGTCCTACGGTATCGCGGTGGGCCTGGAAGGCGCCGGCAACGTCGTCAGCGACCCCGGGATGTTCTTCCGCCTGTCCACGGCGATCACGCTGACCGGCGGCACCATGTTCCTGATGTGGCTGGGCGAGCAGATCACCTCGCGCGGCATCGGCAACGGTATCTCGCTCATCATTCTCTCCGGCATCGTTGCCGAGCTGCCCGCGGCGCTCGCCAACATGCTCGAGCTCGGCCGTCAGGGCGCGATGTCGACCGGCCTGATCCTGGTCGTCATCATCATGGCAGTCGCCGTGATCGCCTTCATCGTGTTCATGGAGCGCGCGCAGCGCCGGCTGCTGATCCAGTATCCGAAGCGCCAGGTCGGCAACAAGATGTTCGAGGGGCAGTCCTCGCACCTGCCGCTCAAGCTCAACACCTCGGGCGTCATCCCTCCGATCTTCGCGTCATCGCTGCTCCTTCTGCCGACGACGGTTGCGAACTTCAACGCTGGCAGTGGACCGGAGTGGTTCCAGTGGATCACCACGCAGCTCGGTCACGGCCGTCCGCTGTTCCTGATCCTCTATCTCGCGCTGATCGTGTTCTTCGCGTTCTTCTACACCGCGATCGTGTTCAACCCGACCGAGACCGCGGACAATCTGAAGAAGCACGGCGGCTTTATTCCAGGCATCCGTCCCGGCGAGCGCACCGCGGAATATATCGACTACGTGCTGTCGCGCATCACCGTGCTCGGCGCGATCTATCTGGCGATCGTCTGCTTGATCCCGGAGATCCTGATCTCCTACGCCTCGGTGCCGTTCTATTTCGGCGGTACCTCGCTGCTGATCGTCGTCAGCGTCACCATGGACACGGTGGCGCAGGTGCAGGGCTATCTGCTGGCTCATCAGTACGAAGGCCTGATCCGGAAGTCGAAGCTGCGGGGCCGCCGCCGCTAAGTGCGGCGTCCTCTTGAGGCGGCGCGACTGCGCCGCCGATTCGCCGGCGAGCGAGGTGCAGCGCCCGCAGGGGCCGCCATCCACTCATTGGAACGCATCGGCAGAGCTGCTCTCCCTGCAGCGCAATCACTGATTTCAAAGGCCTTCTTGGCGTCCGGGCCTTCGCTCCCCTATGATATCGGTAGCGGTGCGGCGCCGAGTATGGTTTGCACTGTTCTTGAACTTCAAACACGGGTGCGCGACGTATCGCTCACCAATCCGGGGGGCGTACGCCGATGAGAATTATACTTCTGGGACCGCCGGGGTCGGGCAAGGGGACCCAGGCGCAACTGCTGGTGCAGCGCTATGGCATCGTTCAGCTCTCGACCGGCGACATGCTGCGCGCGGCCGTTGCGGCCGGAACGCCGGTCGGACTCAAGGCCAAGGAGATCATGGCCGGCGGCGGCCTCGTGCCCGACGAGATCGTGGTCGGAATCATCTCCGACCGGATCGACCAGCCGGATGCCAAAAACGGCTTCATCCTGGACGGTTTCCCGCGCACCGTGCCGCAGGCCGAGGCGCTCGACGAATTGCTCAGGCACAAGCACCTCAAGCTCGATGCGGTGATCGAGCTGCGGGTCAACGAGAGCGCGCTTTTGAGTCGCGTCGAGACCCGCGTGGCCCAGATGCGGGAGCGCGGGGAGGAGGTTCGGGTCGACGACACCCCGGAGGTCCTGACCAAGCGGCTTGCCAGCTACCGCAGCCAGACGGAACCGCTGATTCACTACTATTCCGAGCGGCGGAAGCTCTCGACCATCGACGGCATGATGGCCATCGACGAGGTCACCCGCGCCATCCATCGCCAGCTCCTGGCGGTTGGGGCGGTCGAGCCCAGGACGCATGCCGGGAGCGCAGCCAAGGCTGCAGCGAAGGCTGCTCCCGCCAAGAGGGCCAAGGCCGCGACGAAAACGGCCGAAAAGCCGGCGAAAACGGCCAAAAAGGCAGCCAAATCCTCGAAAAAGGCGGCCAAGAAGGCCGTCAAGGGCGCCAAGAAGGCAGCCAAGAAGGCAGCCAAGAAAACCGCCAAAAAAACAGCAAAGAAAGCCGCCAAGAAGACCGCCAAGAAGGCTCTCAAAAAGGGTGCCAAAAAGGCTGCAAAAAAGGTCACGAAAAAGCGAGCCAGGCGCTAGCAGCGGTTGACGGAAGCCCCCGGAATCCCTTAATAAGCCCCGCATCCAAGTCGGATAGTTTCAGACGATGCCGGGCCCCAGGAAGACCGGGGGTGGGCGTCGTGTTCGCGTTTGTGAACACCTGCCCGAGAAAGCAAGCACTTAAAGCCCGATTCCTGACGAGGGTCGGCAACAGGAGAGAAGGCCGTGGCCCGTATTGCCGGCGTGAACATTCCCACCAACAAGCGCGTGCTGATCGCGCTCCAGTACATCCATGGTATCGGCGCGAAGAACGCCGGTGAGATCCTGGAGAAGGTGAAGATCCCCGAGGACCGTCGCGTCAATCAGCTCAGCGACGCCGAAGTGCTCCAGATCCGCGAAGTGATCGACCGCGACTATCTCGTCGAGGGCGACCTGCGTCGTGAGGTCGGCATCAACATCAAGCGTCTGATGGACCTTGGCTGCTATCGCGGCCTGCGTCATCGTCGCGGTCTGCCGGTGCGCGGTCAGCGTACCCACACCAATGCGCGTACGCGCAAGGGCCCGGCCAAGGCCATCGCCGGCAAGAAGAAGTAAGTTTTCGAATCTGATCGCGGCGTGTGGCGAAAGGGGATGACCCGTTCGCCACGCGCCTTTCGTTCCACAGGTGTAGCCGCTGGCGTTACGGCGGCGTTTGAGATCTCCAGGAAAGGTAGTCAATGGCCAAGGAAGCCACCCGCGTTCGTCGTCGTGAGCGCAAGAACATCGCCTCCGGCGTCGCGCACGTGAACTCGTCGTTCAACAACACGACCATCACCATCACCGACGCGCAGGGCAACACGATTGCCTGGTCCTCCGCCGGCACGATGGGCTTCAAGGGCTCGCGCAAGTCGACCCCGTACGCTGCGCAGGTTGCCGCCGAGGACGTGTCCAAGAAGGCGCAGGAGCACGGCATGCGCACGCTGGAAGTCGAAGTCGCCGGTCCCGGTTCGGGCCGCGAGTCGGCGCTCCGCGCACTGCAGGCCGCGGGCTTCACGGTCACCTCG